>JAJDBU010000065.1 GCA_029261195.1 Nitrospirota bacterium
TTCTCCCGCCTCCGGGGGGCGCCGGGGCGGGGCGGGCCATGGTTGCCTCCTGAATCAAAAGATGGAAGATGATGGAAACAAGGTACTTGATTTACACTTTAATCTTTTGGGTCAATTTTTTCAATGAAGTGTGATCAACGACAACTATAATGCCCTGAAAAAAAGAAAAAAAGGTATTATTAAGGAAGCGCTGATCAAGTCATGACTGAGACCCTCTTTATGATTCACGTCATATGGGCTGGACCCTCCTGTTGGAACAATGACAAGGGCTTTTTTGAAGAAAAAGGCTACAACTGCATCACGACCACTTTGCGTTTTCTCGACATGAATCCAAAGGACGTACCTGATTCCCGACTCAGAACAAGGAGTCTCTTGGATAATATCGAAGATTTGGAGCATGAGATTGCAGCATATGTGACAGATTGGCTAGGTCAAACCGTACTCAAAGCCTGACTTGGACATTAATACGCTTGGACATTAATACGGAGGAGTAGATGGAAAACAGACAGCAGTCGAAGCCGGGGAAAGTGGTCATCGTGGGTGCAGGTGCAGTAGGAGCGACTTTCGCCTATGCACTTGCACAAAGCGGCCTGGCGAATGAAATTGTCCTGAATGATCGCAACCGCAAGTTGATGGAGGGACAAGTCATGGACCTGGCCCACGGTCAAGCCTTCTTTCCTCCGGTAGAGATACACTGTGGAGAGAAGCGTGACTATGGAGATGCCCGGATCATTGTCATTACCGCCGGGGCCAAACAACAGCCCGGGGAGTCTCGCCTTGGCTTGCTTCAGAGGAATGCCGAAATGATTGAAGGCATCATGGATGACATTGTCGGGCAGTCCTCAGAAGCCGTTGTTGTGGTCGTGAGCAATCCAGTCGATATCCTCACCTATGTTGCCCTTAAGCGGTCAGCCTGGGCCAGGGGACGCGTGATTGGATCGGGAACCGTATTAGACAGCGCCCGCTTCCGCCACCTTCTCAGCAAGCACTGCGGCATAGATGTGCGCAATGTTCATGCGTATATCCTGGGGGAACATGGTGACAGTGAGTTCGCCGCCTGGTCCATGACGCACCTTGCGGGCATTCCCATTGACGAATATTGCCATGCCGATGAAAAACATGCCGATTGGAAACAAGAGCGCCTCGAAATTGAGAAGGCAGTCAGAGACTCGGCCTATCACATCATTGACCATAAAGGATCGACCTACTTTGCCATTGGCCTGGCGCTTGTGCTGATCGTTGGAGCAATTCTGCGTAATCAAAAAAGTGTGTTCACCGTCTCAACGCTTCTTAAAGGAGAGTACGGACAGGAAGATGTGTGTCTGAGCGTCCCCTGCACCATTTCCCAAAAAGGTGTCGAGCGTATTGTCATGGCTAAGCTGTCGGGGGAAGAACTGGACGCGATGTCTAAGTCTGGTGCTGTCTTGCGCAATGCACTGTCGGCATTACAGAAAAAAGGGTAGTCTGAGCGCCGTTAGCTGGATTCACTCTCGTTTGCACAGTCGATGCAAAGAAAAACTAAGCGAGAATCAACTCAAGATGTTTTAAATTACTTGATACTTTTTACTTCCTGATTTTTCGGGGTGCGCATTGCGAGGACCCCCATTTTTAAAAATTCAGTCGGTTTTTAAGAATTCAGGCGGTTTTTAAGAATTCAGATTGTCCGGTTCAAGGTTTCGGGTTTTGTTTCTTCAAAATCTTTTCATATTCTTCGGCTGGAATCGCTTTGCTGAAGTAGTAGCCCTGACCCATGTCGCAACGGAGGTCTCTCAGATAATTCAAATCCTCGTGTTTTTCGATCCCTTCCGCAATCACCTTCAATTTCATGCTCTGTCCCAGTTTCACAATGGATTCAACCATTGTTTTTTTCTCCGCTTGCTTTGTCAGGTTGTCGATGAAGGATTTGTCGATCTTCAATAGATCGACCGGTAAGCGGGAGAGATAACTGAGTGAGGAGTAGCCGGTCCCGAAGTCGTCAATTGAGAGTTTTATCCCGACCTTTTTAAGGACCTCCAGCTTTTCAATCATCTCCTCCAGGGGACTGAACATCAGGCTCTCGGTGATTTCAATCGTGAGCGATGCCGGGGAAAGACCGCTCTGCTCCAGTGCATTAGTGAGTGATTCCAAGAATCCATTATACTTGAATTGACGGGTCGACAGGTTCACTGAAATACTGCAATCGATACCGTCAGACGCATGGCCGCTTTGAAATAGCTGCGGTGAGACTTGTTTTGGAGCGCCTCGGGGGGGGCGACCACAGCTCGTCCGTTGACAAGATTCACTCGGATACGTTCCATCCCCTTAAGATCGAGCAGACGGATCTGGTCGTAGAAGCGCTTTATTTCAGAAAAGGTGACAAACTCTTTGGTGAGGGGGGCAAGATGAAGGGCCTTGTCTATGGAATTGCTTGTGACATCGCTTGTTTGAAGGGCCGCTTCCATCTCATGGTGGGCGCTGAGCATCTTTAAATCAACGGCAATTCCCCTCAGCAGGTTGGAGATCGCTTCATCAATCATCTCTAAATGAAGCCTTTCCCTTGCTTCAACGAGCGTTCTTTCTTCTTCGCTCTTTTGTGCCTGAAACACATAAAGGATGAGACCCGCCAGAATAAAAAAGGGGAGAAAATAGGGGAGGGCTTTTTTTAGAACGAGCATATAGTTTCCCCCAGCCATTCGATCACTCGCAGAAGTCATTCCGATCAGCTCTTCTTGAATGAAGGTGCATTGTTGCAGGATCTTCTCTGGAATGCGCCATGATATGCTGATTGGAAAATTCTGTAAATATGATAGGGCATGCATATTATTGGGCATGTACACTGGCAGTTTTCTTGAACTCAAAGAAAGAACTAAGGTATAAAAACCGACAACTTCACTCACTAGAGGGCCTTAAAAAATGAGTCACGAAATGCCCGAAGAGGCAAAAAAAATCGTTTTATCCATGGACCGGATCGGCGAGTCTTTGATCGAAAAAATCAAACCGCTCATCAAAGCCCGTATTATTTTTACAGGTTTTGATCTGCCTGAGGAATTTGGAGGCTCACAGGAATTGGAATTCGGTAACATCGAAGCCCTCAATGCCCTGGGGGTTGCCATTGTCCCGCCGGGACCCAATATGGATCGAGTGAGCCAACATGCGGCGCTTATGGGAAAAGAATTTGTGATTCAGGCCATCGAAGATCTCTTCATCGACGACCTCGAAGAACTCTTCACCCCGGAGTCATTATTTTGCCTTGAGCAAGAGGGCGAGGTTTTTACCGTGACAGCAGAGGAGATGGAATGAAAAGTTTGTGGTCGAACAAGGAAGCTAAGGATCTGTCTGGAGTAGATTTAGTGGTTTACACTTCCCGAATTATCGGGGCGAATACCAATCTAGTGCTTTGGGGCGGGGGAAACTCATCTATTAAAATAGTCGGACAGGACCACAAAGGCGATGAATGTCGAATCCTCTGGATCAAGGGCAGCGGATCGGATATGCGAACCATCGCTTCGAAAAATTTCACGCCTCTCCGTCTTGATGACTTGCTCCCTCTGGCAACACGGGAGAAGATGTCGGACGAAGAGATGGTGGCCTATCAGATGAAATCGGTTCTTGATCCGAAAGCGCCGAAACCTTCAATCGAAACCCTATTGCATGCCTTCCTTCCTGCAACACACATCTACCACACCCATGCCGATGCGATCTGTGCCCTGACCGATACCCGAAACAGTCGAAAGCTGATCCACAAGGTTTTCGGTCCTTCGGTCGCGCTTGTGGATTATGTGCGTCCGGGTTTTTTGCTCTCGAAAGCGGTCTTTGAGGTTTATCAGAACCATCCCGATTTGAAGGCGATTATTCTCGACAAACATGGCCTGATCACCTGGGGAGAAACGGCAAAAGCGGCTTACGAAATGACGATTCAGATGGTCAGTACCGCAGAGCGTTTTGCTACAGCTCAAATGAAGGGCAAGGCGGTTTTAGGCCCGCTACAGGTAAAACCGCTTCCACTTAAAAAACGTCAGGCCGCTGTAGCAGCAATCGCTCCGGTTTTACGAGGGGAGCTCAGCCGTAATAAACGCATGGTTTTACTGCATGAAGATGCTTCCGACCTGCTCAAATTTATCGGTTCGGAAAAGGCAAAAAAAGTGACACAGGTCGGTCCTTTCACCCCCGACCATTTGATGCATACCAAGCCATGGCCCCTTTTGATTGAATGTAAGAATCCCGATGATCCGGTCGCATTGGCAGAGGCGGTCAGAAAGGGCTGTGTACAGTACAGAAAACGCTCGACAGATTATTTTAATCAATACAAACCTGAAGGCGTAACAATGCTCGATCCAAATCCGCGTATTATTTTGATTCCGGGCATTGGGATGTTTACAACAGGGAAAGATGTACGGGCGGCCTCCATTGTGCGAGATTTGTATCTGCACACCTTTCCGGTGATTGAGGCGGCTACGGCCATTGATGCCTATCGCAGCATTCCGATTGAAGAGATCTGTCAATTTGAATATTGGCCGATGGAAAATTTCAAACTGAGCCTGCTCCCCCCGGAAAAGACCTTTTCACGCAAGATTGTTCTGATTACCGGCGCAGCCGGTGCGATTGGTGCAGCAATTGCGAAGGCCTTTATTGCAGAAGGGGCCTGCGTAATTTTAACCGACATTGATCTTAAAAAAGCTGAAGAACTCGCAAAAAACCTGAATCAACAATCAGCCGGCAATCATGCCGCTGCGATCAAAATGGATGTGAGCGACGAGCGTGATGTCCATCGCGCTTTTGAAGCGGCAACACGGATTTTCGGCGGACTTGATATTTTCATCTCGAATGCAGGCATTGCACGAACGGCTTCAGTCGAAAACTTGAGCCTTTCCGATTGGGAGCGCTCCCTGGCTGTGAATGCGACTGGACATTTCTTGACATCGCAGGCGGCGCTTAAAATTATGAAGACACAGGGTTTAGGTGGGGCCGTCGTGGTGGTTTCGACAAAAAATGTACTCTCGCCTGGAAAGGACTTCGGGGCTTATTCCGCTTCCAAGGCGGCCCAGAGCCAACTGACAAAAATCATGGCCATTGAAAATGCAGCCGATGGCATTCGTGTGAACATGGTGATGCCCGATGCCATTTTTGAAGGTTCCGGACTCTGGTCAAAGGCGATTCGGGAAGAGCGGGCCAAGGCGCACAAGATTCCGGTTGAAGAGATTGAAGATTTTTACGCCAAACGAAATCTCCTACAAACAAAAATTCAGGGCAGTGATGTCGCGGAAGCTGTACTCTTTCTCTCTTCTGATCGCGCCGCAAAAACAACCGGGGCGATTCTTCCGGTTGATGGGGGAATAAAGGACGCTTTTCCAAGATAGAGCCTTTTGTCTGAGTAAAAATTGCTTTTTATGTTAAAATAGTATTGAAATCTATGCTAAAATTAAATATTCTTTGGAAGCATGAAGGCGGAGCAATGCAGCCAAACAAATAGCCATTCCAGATCTATTTTAACGTCCGGATCTATTTTAACGCAGGAGGTTTTTGTGAAGAAATATTTCAGCAAAGCAATATTTATTTCGGTCATCGTCATTCTTGGTGGCATATTCAACCCTCTCATTTCCCATGCCCTCCCGATCCTGGGAGTGACTCCAGACAGCAAAACAGTAACATTAGGAGACAGTTTTACGCTTGATATCACTATCACAGATGTCACTGATCTGGCGTCTTTCGTTTTTGACGTAAAATTTGACTCCGCGATTCTCTCTGTTTCAAGTGTTACGCGGGGCGATTTTTTTCCGAGTGGTGGTTCTACTTTTAATCCGGGTTCATTCGCATCAGGTGAGGTGAGTTTAATCTCTGGAGATCTGCTTGGGTTTGGGCCGGGAGTAAACGGAACCGGCGTCTTGGCGAGTATTGCTTTTGATTCACTTGTTGTAGGAACAAGTTCCATTGTTCTTGAGAGTGCCGCTCTTGAGGGTTCGGGATTCCCCGTAAGTTCTATCCCATTCGATTTGAGACATGGTTTTGTCGAAGTGCTTGCTTCGTCTGGGCCTTCTCCTTCCCCTGCACCGGTTCCTGAGCCTGCAAGCGTGGTGTTACTTGGAAGTGGCTTGCTGGCGCTCATTGTGATGAAAAGGAAGGTCATCAAGTAGCACCGATTTTTTTCTCACCATAAGCTCGGTATATCGTCCGATTTATTCTTGATGCCTAAGACCCTAATCAGCTCACAGGTGGCTGGTTCTCTAGGTACTCAAATCCATTGTCATCATTTATAAAGTAGTCTTTCTTATTCTCTAGATCACTACTTCTTTTTTCCTTCTGGTGGTATAATTTTCTTTGAAGACTCGGAGAAATGAGAGTGGATCTGACACGTCGAGAAGTTCTGAAACTATGCGGGATGGGTGCATTGGGTGTGAGCGGCCTTGCCACTCTTCCCGGCTGTCTGCCCTCGAATTCCCCTGCCTTGGCTGAAACCTGGCATAAGGGGGTATGCCGGTTTTGCGGGGTCGGCTGCGGGGTGATGATCGGTCTCCGTGACGGAAAGGTCGTCGAGGTAAAAGGCGATGACCTCGCCCACAATAAAGCAAAACTCTGTGTCAAAGGCTCTATGCTGGCAGAACTCCCCGGCCTCCCTAATCGCCTTCTCCATCCTCTCATCCGCAAAAACGGCAAACTGACGCAGGCCAGCTGGGATGAGGCCATGACGCGGGTGGCCGATGCCTTTCAGAGTACCCGACAAAAATTAGGGCCGACCGGTCTCGCTTTTTACGGTTCGGGTCAGCTCTACACTCAGGAAAGTTATACCGCCAACAAACTCTTCAAAGCGGGCTTAAAGTGCAACAATGTGGATGGCAATCCCAGGCTTTGCATGGCAAGCGCCGCCGTCGGTTACGTCCAGACCTATGGCAAGGACGAACCGATGGGCTGTTACGAAGATATCGAACATGCCACCTGCTTCTTCCTGATCGGAGCCAATGCCTATGAATGTCACCCCGTGCTCTTTGAGCGGATTCTGCTTCGTAAGCGTCAGGATAAACGAGTGAAGCTGATTGTCATTGATCCCAGGCGTACCAAAACAGCGGGCTATGCCGACCACTTTATTCAACCGCTTCCGGGAACCGACCTCCTCCTCTTAAATGCGATGATCCATGTGATGCTTGAGGACGGTCTGATTCAAAGGGATTTTATTGCCGAGCATTGCCGTATTAGTGGAGATGGCGGTGCCTCAGATCTTGCCGGGAGTCAGGACTTTTATGCTGATTATGCGCCTGAAAAAGTGGCGGAACGGATGGGAATCGCCCCCTCCCAAATCCGAGAGATTGCCTATCTTTTTGCGCGCTCTGAAGCGACGATGTCGCTTTGGACGATGGGCATCAACCAGCGGACGCAGGGGACGTATCTGAACAATACCCTGCACAATCTTCATTTGATGACAGGTCAAATTTGTCGCCCCGGAGCTACTCCGCTTTCCCTCACCGGACAGGGCAATGCCTGCGGCGGGGTGCGCGATACCGGCACACTGTCTCACCTGCTTCCGGCGGGTCGACTCATCAAAAAACCTGCGCACCGGGCCATCGTTGAAAAACTCTGGAAGGTAGCACCCGGCACAATTTCACCCAAACCGGGTTTTCATGCCATGGAACTCTTTAAGGCCATGGGGGATGGGCGCGTGGGTTGTGCCCTGATTATGGCAAGCAATCCGATGCAGACCCTGCCGAACTTAAGAGCCTTCCGGGAAAAGGTCAAAGACTGTTTTATCTGCGTGGCCGAACCTTTTGCAGATGCACGGACGCTTGAAATTGCCGATGTCGTGCTTCCTTCGGCCCTCTGGGTCGAAAAAGAGGGGGTTTACGGCCAGACTGAGCGGCGCTACCAGCTTCTCGAAAAGCTGATTGATCCGCCGGGAGAGGCGCGATCCGATCTCGACATCCTGGTTGATCTGGCAAAGCGCCTGGGTTTGGCAGACTTGATTTCGGCCCAAACACCCGAGGCGGTTTGGGATGAATGGCGGCAGTTTTCAGCAACAAGCAAATATAATTTCAGTGGCATGACTTACGACAGGCTCAGGAAAGAGCGAGGTTTGCAATGGCCTTGCCCGACTGAGGATCATCCTGGAACAAAGCGGCGCTTTGTGGGGGGAGATGACCCGCTTGTGCCCAAGGGAAAGAAGATTTCGTTTTATGGCAAGCCGGATCATAAGGCGGTGATTTATTTAAGACCCTACGAACCTACGCCGGAAAGTCGCTCCAAGGCATTCCCCCTTTTCTTGACGACGGGTCGGGTTTTAGAACAATGGCACTCCGGAACGATCACGGATAAAGTGCCTGAACTTTCCCGAGCCAGTGGCCGGGCACGCTTTGAGATCAATCTGCAGGATGCCCATCGCCACGACATTGTATCGGGTCAGCGAGTCCGTGTTGTCTCAGCTTTTGGTGAACTGACGATGGAGGCCTTCGTATCAGACGGGCCGAAGGCCGGGGTGATTTTTGCTTCATTTTTTGACTCAAAGCGTTTGATCAACGAGGTAGTCGCTCCCCATTTTGATCCGTTTTCCAAACAACCTGAGTTCAAGGTAACGGCGGTTCGCCTGGAAAAAGTGTTGGCGTAAATTATGGATATTGTCACGACTATCAAGATAGCAGGCTTTGCCGTGATTCTAGCGGGAATGGTTTTGTGTCTGATCATCATGCGCTCAGACTATTATTCGCCTGTTTATAAACGCATTGCGCCACTTACATTTTTAGTGCTTCCGGTTTTGGTCATCGTCTTGGGGAATTACCATGTTTTCGAGGGTTCTCAAAAGGTCTCAAGTTGCCTGCGCTGCCATGTGATGGCCCCGATGGCAATGGACATGATCAACCCCGAAAGCACGACCCTTGCGGCACGCCATTACAAAAACCGCTGGATTGCAAAAAAACAATGTTTTACCTGCCATAAAGATTACGGTCTGAACGGTACTATTAAGGCAAAACTTGATGGTTTCCGCCATCTCGTAAAATATTCTCTTGGCAGCTATACGTTGCCGGTCCGATTCCGGGGGCGATTCAATAATCAGAACTGCCTTGAGTGCCATCGTGGTACGCAGAAATTTGAAGGAATCAAGAGCCACCACACCCTTCGGGAGCGTCTTGAATCGAACAAAACAAATTGTACCCACTGCCACGGCTTCCCTCATCCGAACCCGATAGAGAGGCATCACGGCGAGGCGCAGACAGTATCCCTTAAATAGGCTTAGCTTAAATAGGCTTAGATCGATACGATGCATAGCAGAAAAACGATGAATAGCAGAAAACATCCAAAAACGATTATCATTTTTGTCGCTTATCTTTTAAGCGCCTGGTTTATCTTCAGCCCGGACCCGTTTCAGATGGCTCTCTTTGTCTTTGTGGCGCAGCCCTTGGTCGCTTTGGCCATTCTCCTTTATATTGCCGAGGTGCTGAGAGAATTGAAAAAGAAGGGTGTGCTGTAGATTGCAGAGGGTTTGCGGGAGTCCTTACGAAGACTTGATCTGCGGTGTCGTCCTTGCCGGTGGACGCGGCCGACGCATCGGGGGAAACAAAGCCTTTGTTCAATTAGGCGGAGAAACGCTCATTACGCGGGTCTGTCGTTTACTGACAGATATTTTTTCAGAAGTGGTGATTGTTGCCGATGAGGTCGATCCATTTTCTCATCTTCCTTATCGATGCCTCCCGGACCGTTTTCCGAAACTTGGCCCCATTGGTGGAATTGAATCCGCACTCCGGGGCATTCCTCAAAAGGGCTTGTTTGTCGTTGCCTGTGACATGCCCTTTCTGAACCCTGATGTCGTCCGGTCCATGCTTGCTTTATCCGGAGATTATGATCTCGTCATCCCGCAAATCGCAGGTCGCCTGCATCCTCTGCATGCGATCTACAACCCGACATGTCTTCCTGTCATCGCAGATCATATCAAAAAAAAAGACCTTGCACTCCGTTCCCTCCCTGATGAATTGCACTGTCTGTTTTTTGGAGAAGACCTGTTTCGCCGACTTGATCCTCAACTCCAGTCGCTGGTGAACATCAATACCCCGGAAAATTTGGCGTCTGCGCGGACAGCCCTTAAGTGTTGATCTATATCAATTTTATATGAATTTTATATCATTGATAGACGGGAAAGTGATCCTGTAGTCTGTCGTCTATTATTACTGATTACAGGTCATTCTCATGGTCTCTTCCACAGATCCTCAATCCCCCGATTTTTATCTTTCTGTTCTTAACAGCCTTTCAGAACCGCTCATCGTAATCAATCGGGACTACACGATTGATTACGCAAACCAGGCGGTTCTGTGTGGAGAGGATGGGAAAGCAAGTGGCAATGCCGTCGGGGAAAAGTGTTATGCCTTGTTGCACAACAGAAAAACCCCCTGCGAAGATTGTCCTTGCAGGCGCGTCTTTAGTTACGGTAAGCACTTCCGTAGCATTCGGAAGGGAGGCAGCAAGCGCCCAGCTCCCCAGGAGGAACTGAGGGCCTATCCCATTTTTGATGAGAGCGGGCAGGTTGTTCGAGCCATTGAAGTGCTTCATGACATGCAGGTTCAGCCGGAAAAACCTCCACAAAAGAGCAATGGTGTCTCTAAGGGTGTGCCTGTTGATGAAGAAAGTACTTCCTTTTGCGGGATGATCGGGCATAGCAAAAAGATGCGCTCGCTTTTCCATATGATCCGCATTGTCGCCCCGAGCTCTGCCACTGTCCTGATTTATGGTGAAAGCGGTACAGGAAAGGAACGGGTCGCCCAGGCCATCCACGATATGAGTCCTCGAAAGCATCGTCCTTTTGTCGCCATCGACTGCGGTGCCTTACCGGAAACCTTGCTTGAAAGTGAACTTTTCGGTCATGTGAAGGGGGCCTTCACCGGGGCTTTTCAGAACAAAAAGGGCCTGTTTGAAGAGGCGGAAGGCGGGACTCTTTTTCTAGACGAAATCGGTGATACCAGTGTGGTTTTTCAATCAAAGCTGCTTCGGGCCTTACAGGAAGGTGAAGCCCGTCCTGTCGGTGGCACGCGAAATGTGAAAATTGATGTCAGGCTGGTTGCAGCGACTAATCGTTCTTTGAAAGAAGGGATTGCAAAAAAGACCTTTCGAGAAGATCTTTATTACCGTTTAGCTGTAATGCCGATTATGCTGCCCCCGCTTCGAGGCCGCCTTGACGATATCCCCTTATTGTCTGAGTATTTTATCGAAAAATATACGACCCAAAACGGAAAGGAGCCCATGGCACTCTCTAAGGAGGCTGCTGAATTGCTCCTGCGAATGCCGTGGCGGGGCAATGTCCGAGAACTGGAAAATGTGATTGAGCGGGGTGTTTTGGTTTCGGAGACTTCTGAAATTTCCCTTGAGTCGCTTCTTATTGAGGAGGAGGTTAATTCTCTGGGTTATTCCCCTTCAACATCGCTCTTCACTTCCACTCAGGAAGCGCAATCAAAGGTGGAGCGAGTGCGAATCATCGAATCGCTTCAGCAACACAGTGGTAATAAATCGATGGCTGCCCGCGCTCTCGGTATATCACGGGCCAGTTTTTACAACAAATTAAAACGTCACCAAATCCCCAATTCTATATAGGCATCCCCCCAAAATAACTTTACAGCCCATCAATGAGAATCGACGATTTTATTCCGGAGATCGACCTGCACGGCAACAATATCGAGGACGCACTCGAACTCCTGGAGCGTTTTCTGGATCGGGCTATTTTATCCGGTGAAATGGAAGTGACTGTCATTCACGGTCATGGCAGCGGAAAGCTGAAGAATGCGGTTCGACTGCACCTAAGGACCTCAGCCTATGTTTCAGAACATCGCGCAGGGGGGCTTTGGGAGGGGGGAGATGCTGTTACTGTGGTCACTTTGATTAGATGACCTTAAGACTCATTCCCGCATCTTGCTAGCGGGAATCTATCGGCTGAAGGCTATGGATTCCGGCTCTTAGATTACCGGAATGATGATCTAAGTATTCAGGGACTCAACTAACCCTTAATATTTCCAATCGGGCGAAATGCCTCCGGGAGAGACCACACCCTCTTCGAGCGAAAATGCAGCAATGCCGCCAATCGGAAAACCATAACCCAAGTGACCGTCCGGCATACAGATCGTGTGTTTAAGGATGCCCGGAAGAGAGGCAACATTGCTGAGCTGTTCAAGGACGGGCTGAGTAAACCCCGGAAGAAGTGTATTGCTCGTATAAATTCGAGCTGGCACCCGCATCCCCTTTTTTTCGGAGGGTGGAATCTCCCAAATATAATCATCAATTTGATTGAGTCTGATCAAGGCTGATTTTCCTCTGCTTGTGCCGCGTATCCTACTTCCAAATCATCTGCCCGAGGCTGTGACCTAACCAGACCGCAGTAAGGCCGAAGACAAGCTGAGTCCCGATATTCACGAAGAAAAGGGCTGTTTCTCCGTTGCGTAGAAGCTGCATTGTTTCATTGCCAAATGTCGAAAAAGTTGTGAATGCCCCAAGCGTACCGACAAAAACAAAGCTGCGAATTTCGGGGCTGAAGAGGTTACGACTTTCACCGAGTTGGGAGAGCAGACCGATGAGGAGGCATCCAAGTAGATTGACGGCAAGCGTTCCGTAAGGAAAGGCGCTATTCCTTGTCCAAAGCTGAACCGAGCCATTGAGCAGGTAACGCAGAATGGCTCCAAGAAATCCACCGAGGCCCACAAGAACTAAAGTCCTCATGGCCTGTTTTCAGCATGTGTTGCCAGCCTTACCATTTTTTCCTTACAACAGTCGTTCAGCGATCAATTGTGCCACCCATGTCCCTTTTTCGAGGTCTTTTTCACCTTCGGAAAGAATGGGTCCTTCGTAATAATAGAGAAGACGGAAGTCGAGAAAGTGACTGAGGAGTTCGTTATGCTCCCAGCAGAATGCAGTTCGAGAGGGTTTGCCATAGCGTTTGTGCTGGTCAATGAGGAAAGTCTCATAAATCATCAGACCACCAATCTGCAAAGCCTTTTTGACCTGCGGGATGATGTTTCGATCCAGGTAATAAAAGCAGGTCGCCAATGCATAGTTGTTTTCTAGGAAATGCTGGCCTTTTTCAAGGTCGCAGGTTTTGGCGGTAAAAGAAAGGTTTGAGCTTTCTGCTTTTTCATTGCAAAAGTGGACTGCCGACTCATTACGGTCGAAGCCCTCAACTTGAAAACCTTGAGCAGCAAGATAGAGGGCATTTCGGCCATAACCGCAGGCGATATCGAGCGCCTTACCGCGTGGCTTACGAGAAAGATGTTGTTTTAAAAGGGGCGCAGCTTCTTGTGATTGATGATCAGAAGGTTTCATCATTGGTCGGTCCGGGAGGTGTCTTATTGATGTTTTGATGTCTTGAGTTCGGCGCTTAGTTCTATCTGTTTGCCATTCCGAATGATGACAATCTTCACTTGATCATCCGGTTTTTTTGCCTGAACCGCATAAGTGAGGTCAAAGGGTTCATTCATCGTTTTGCCGTCAAATGAAACGATAATATCTCCCGCTTCCAGTCCGGCTTTTCCTGCCGGAGTGTTCGGAAAAACCTCCTTAATACGAACGCCTGCCTGAAAGGGCTCGATAAAGACCCCCAAACGAACCCTTTTTTCTTTAAGAGGTTTGTAGGCCACTCCCCAGACAAAATCAGCAAGAGGCATCGGCAGATCCGGAGCCTCGACATTTTTCATTTTCATCTCGTCCGGAAAATCTTTTGAATAGGGGATGACAACCTGGTAGGGCACAGGAAGGCGTCGAAAAACGCGTCGCGGAATCCCGTAGCCATAACCCACATGGAAGCCCCCGGCAAAAACAAGCATCTTTTTGTCGGTCCCTTCTGGAGAGTTGAGATAGTTCACCGCACGATCCGCCATTGTCTCGTCCCAGAGCAGCATGGTCTCATTAAAGCGAACGAAACCCTTTGAGCCAGAGCCATGTCCTTTGAAAATCGCCTCAAGTGCCGTACGGTGGTAGGGATCATTCCGGTCGATTTCAGGTAGGCCTCGTTGATCATTTTCCGACAACTTATCGAAGCCCTTCATGCCGACTTTCACTTCCATCTCTTGAGAAGGTTTCAGGGCGATCAAAGGAATTTTATTTTCTTTAATATAGTCGAGCAGGGTCTTGTAATAAGCGAGATCACTGCCCCAGTCTTCATACCAGCGTTTGATAAAGGCCTTTTCTTCGAGTTTGCCTGAAATCCAGTCATCAAGCAAGGCTTGAGAAGGGCTTCGGAACATCTCCATGCCTACTGAAATCTTGCCGGGGAAGCGCTTGAAAAGTCCTTTAAGCACTTCTAATTGCACCCGATGGTCTTCCAGACTGTCATGCACTTCTCCGACATAAATAATCCGTGCAGGCGCGAGCAGCGCTATCAAGTTTGCCTGAGAAACCTCAAGCCCGGTGCGCAGGTGAATGATCTTCCCCGCCTCAATGTGATCAATCTGTTGATAAGGAGATTCCGGAGAGTAGATTGTTGGTTCTGTTTTTGAGGGGGCAGTGTCCTCTACTACGTTCACATCATGAGGTGCGGCTGAATGCATCGCAGGGTGGAGTTGATGTGTGGTGCAGCCAAAGGATAAAAGAGAAAAAAAGACGCTTGCACAAATTACGATGGGCTTAATCATGCCCTCATCTTACAGAGAAGCTGTAAAGGCTGTCAATTTGAAGGGGGTGTGGATTTTAAGGGTTTTTCAGGCAATTTTTCGCCTTTGCGATTTCCTGTAAAAGGTTCTCGCCATAACGGCGGATCTGCCATGCTCTGATGAGCGGAATCGCTTTGAGATCATCAATGCTGCCGGGATTTAGTCGGATAATTTCTGTGAGTGCATTCCCGGTGAGTATCATTGCCGGTTCAAGTCCCTCAGCCTCGGCCAAGGTATTTCGCCAGGATTTCAGTGATTTTAAAATCTTTTCAAGATCGGCAGTCATGGGCGGACCAGAGCGTTTTTCCTTTTCAGGGAGGGGAACCTGGCTGTTTAAACCTTTTGAGATGGCTCTTAGCCACATCGGAAGATATTTTGTGATGCTACGGTTTTTCTTCGGGAAAAGCGTGTTCATCGCATCCTCATCTTCAGGATGCGCTTTCGCCATCTCAATGAGGATAGAACTGGAAATGACTTTAAAGGGGGGTGCATTCCTTTGCCTTGCCAATTGATCTCGAGTGGTCACGAGTTCCCGTAGTACCTTCTGATCGTTCAGAGAAAGCACACGCACACCTTTAATGCGGATGTAAGAATTCGGATCAAAAGGCTTGCCATTCCAGGACATCTCTTGCAGTAAAGCACACTCTTCCTCTACCTGATCAGAGCGTCCTTTTTCTTGAACAGCTTTATTCAAAATCCGGTAAAGGCGATCAAGGTACACTGTGTCGAGAGAAGCGTAGTCGAGATGCGCTTTTGACAAAGGACGAAAGCCCCAATCGGCCTTCTGATATTTTTTGGCGAGCATGACTTGAAAGTATTGCTGGATGAGACTTTGCAATGAAAACTGTTTAATCCCGACGGCGCGTGCGGCCAGGGCGGTATCGAAGATGGGCCCGATTTTGAATTGATAGTCTCTCTTCAGAGAAACAATGTCGTAATCGGCGCCGTGAAAGATCTTTAAAATATCTGGATTTGCAAAAAGGGGGGCAAGCGGTTTAAGCGTATCAAGCAGCAAAGGATCAAAAATATAATGATGATCGTCGCCGGAAATCTGAACGAGGCAGACTTTTTCCTGATAAGTGTGGAGGGAATCGCCCTCGGTATCGACACCGATGACCGAACAGTTTTCAAGCTGGGCAATCGCTTCATCCCGTTCTTGAGGTCGGGTGATGTATTTGTAATCTGGAATCGGAACCTCCGGCTCTTTTTGTGGTTGACCTTAGGCCAGGGTCATTCCCGCGAAGGCGGGAATCCACAATACTTATTATTTCTCAGAGCAGTTTATTGAGAATTTTTTTAAACTGAGGGTGTTCAAAAAGGCCTCCCCCGCGATAGGGCACCACCAGCATCCTGTTCTTATCAAAAAGAAAGAAGGTCGGTGTCGCCCTGGCTCCGAAACTGTTGGCAAGCTGATCTTTCTTATCGTGGAATGCAGGAAAAGTAAAGACCTTGGGATGTCGTTTAACGTATTCGCTGACATTCGTTTTGGAATCATGAAAACCAACGGAAATAACCTGAAAATCCTTTCCCGCCATTTCCTCTTGCAGTAGATGCGCTTTGGGTAGCTCATGCCGGCAGACTCCGCACCAGGGGGCCCAAAAAATAAAGAGCGTTACTTTTCCGTTCATGTCGTCCTGTGTAAAGCGCTTTCCGTCAAGTGACACCATCTCAAAGTCGGGAACTGTGGGTGTGGGGCTCTCGTCGGCTTTGGCGGCTATTGCGACGTGGGCATTCGGACCGAAGGAAACAAATATGATCACGGACAAAAATAATAAGGCAGCAACATTTTTCATTTTTTTAGAAGTCTCACCTCGTTTATGCGTAGCGGATTTTTAGCACAGATTTTATGCTTTCACAAGGAGTGAGCCGGATTTAAAATCCTCAGTTCGCGGGATTGTACAAAAATGGAAATATAGATAGTATTGGTTTTTTCTGATTTACACACACTCTGTGTTCAAAAAAGGGTCCCAACTTTGATGCCTGTTCAAGATTTATCACAATTCATCACCCGATCATTTCTCAAACGCATTGCCGGTGATCGCTTTTTTAAACGAGGTGAGGATTATTTTAATGATGGGCGCGTCACACTGACGAGCGTAGAAAAGGATGTCATCGCGGCAGAGGTTGAAGGAACGGAATGCTACCTTGTCGATTTTCGGGAAGAAGATGGCGGACTCGCCTACGACTGTTCCTGCCCGGTGGGCGATAAAGACCTGTTTTGCAAGCATTGTGTGGCGACCGGCCTGGCCTGGCTTGCCGAGCAAAAATCCCTACCCAAAAAATCCGGTTCATCAAAAAAACGCGGCCTGAATACAAAGGATATTGAGACCTACCTCCAGGGCCAGAAAAAAGAAGATCTCATCTCTATACTCATGTCACAGGTCAAGGAGGACAAATCCTTTCGCGAGCGACTTTTGATGAAAGCGAGTACCGCTTCTCCGAAAGGCTCGGTCTTGGAGACCTATCGAAAAGCAATTGACCGTGCCGTCAAAGTGAGAGGGTTTGTTGATTATTATGGCGCATATGATTATAGCCAAAAAGTCGGTTCCGTCATCAATTCCATTGCAGAACTATTGGAAACAGGCCATGCCGATGATGTAGGCGTATTATGTGAATATGCCCTCAATGCGGTCGAGCAGTCCATCGAATCTGTTGATGATTCTGATGGGAGTGTGTGTGAACTTCTCTACCAACTTCAAGACATCCATTTGAACGCTTGCAAGTTAGGGAAGCCTGATCCCCTAGACTTGGCAGCTAGACTTTTTAGCTGGGAGATGGAAGGCGATTACGACACCTTTTCCGGCGCAGCATTGACCTACGCAAAGATTCTGGCTCAGAGCGGCTTAGACCGATACCGAAGCTGTGCAGAAGCGGAATGGTCTAAGATTAAAGCGCTTGGCCCGGGAGAAGATGACCCGAACAGGTATGGCAAACGATTTCGTATCACCCACATCATGGAAACGTTGGCGAAAGCAGCCGGTGATCTAGAAGCTCTGATTGCTATCAAACAAAAAGATCTTTCCCTGGCTTACCATTTTCTTGAAATCGCCGAGATCTACAAAAAAGACAAACAAAACGATCAGGCCCTGCATTGGGCGGAGCAGGGCCTCCTTGCCTTCCCAATAAAAACCGATTCCCGGCTTATCGATTTTCTGGCAGAGGAATATCACCGGAGAAAACGTCACGATGACGCGATTAAACTCATCTGGACAGGCTATGCGGAAAGTCCCTCTCTTTCGGAATACCAGCGCATTCAGCAACATGCAGACCGGGACAAACAATGGTCGTCATATCGCGAAAAGGCACTGACGCTTTTACGAGAAAAACTGGATGCCGCCATCAAAAAAGCGGGAAAATCCACTTGGGGATGGCATCGTCCTGACTATTCTGAATTGGTCAAAGTCTTTCTCTGGGAGAAAAATATTGAATCGGCCTGGGATGCAGCGCAAGAGGGGGAATGTTCTGATGCGCTTTGGATGAAACTGGCCGATATCCGCGAGAAAGCCCATCCCGATGAATCCCTGATTATTTATCGCTACCAGGTTGCGCCCCTTATTGACCTGACAAATAATCAGGCCTACGAAGAGGCCACCCGGCTCCTCATTAAAATCTGTAAATTGATGCATCGACTTGAGCGTAGGGATGAGTTTTTTGGATATTTGCAATCGATTCGCACAAGCTACAAACGTAAACGGAATTTGATGAAATTGCTTGATACTACAAAGTGGAGACCTTGATGCTCTAGGAGAATGACTTCTTAGTTTGCCTGTTCACTCACTATGGACACGAAATAGCCATCAGACTCGGTCAAGACTCAACAAGCGTCTCAAACCCGACTCAATATCTGCAGCAAGCCGAATTTCAATCACGCGTAAGCCTTTCTCTGACAAAGCCTTAAAATCCCCTAAAGCCTGTGCTCTTTTCAGTACACCAAAGCTATAGGCCAATCCGGGAATATTGATGTCCTCTTTGTCCCCGGATGTCAACTGGATGAAAAGCCCGTTTGCAGGTCCGCCTTTATGGAGTTGTCCGGTTGAATGGAGAAATCTTGGCCCGTATCCGAGTGTCGTTGCCAGATGAAAACGATTCCGTATTTTGAGTCGAAAAGCTTGAAGCAAGGATTCATGTTGATCTGAGCATTCAAAATAAGCCATCAGAGCCACATAGTCGTTCGGTACAGACTGCTTTAAAAATTGCGTCAGCACTTCCGAGAGGCTCTGAGCTGTCGGAGAGGTCGAAGTTGATGCCGAAGTTGATACCGATGTTAAGACACCACAGAAAGAGATGTCATCCGTTCCCATAATGGTCGGCGGCTGCTCAAACTGTCCTGTCCGTTTATGTTCCTCCAGTACCTTCATTGTAATAGCCTTGCTGGAAGAAACATTGGGTTCATCAAAGGGATTGACCTTGGAAATCACAGCGGCAACGGCCGTCGCCATTTCCCAGCGGAAAAACTCTCCGGCCAGATCGAGTCTGTCTCTAAGGTGGAGGCGGACAAGGGGATGGCCCGCTTTTTGTAATTGATCCATTTTTTTGTCGAGGAGCGTATTGTCATCGGCATCCACACGCAGATAAACAAAGAGTCGGTCATCTCCATAGACTTCTAGTTTTCCGATGTCTTCCCCGGCAATCGGCACCAGTCCTAAGCCTTCTTTTCCAGTGCTCTCCGCAACGAGCTGTTCTGCCCAGAGACCAAAACTGGATATTGATTCTGAGGTCACCAAAGTGACCTTGTCCCGACCGGCCAGGCCAAGCGTGCCGAGGATGGCGCCGAGTTTCATGGATCGATTTTTTTCAATAGAGACTGGTGCAGATGAATCCTTGATCATCTCAATGGCACGGTTTAAAAAGTTCTGGACATCGATTCCGATGATGGCGGCGGGCAGCAGACCAAAATAGGTGAGGGCCGAGAAGCGTCCGCCGACATCGGGCGGAGCGATAAAAACTTTTTGAAATTGATTTATCCGTGCCAGATCCGCCAATGGGCTGTCCGGGTCGGTGATGGCGATAAAGTGGTCTCCAATGGGGTCTTCCGTGTTTTCTCTGATTAGATTGGCGAAGTATTGATAAAGGGACTTCATTTCAATTGTTGAGCCGGATTTGCTGGCTAAGAGAAACATCGTTTGTTTCAGGTCGAGACTTTTTGCCACCTTGAGGATGCTTGCGGGGTCTGTCGTATCCAGGACGGTGAGTTTCGGATACCCTTCTGCGACGCCAAAGGTTAAACGTAAGACTTCCGGACAGAGACTGCTGCCGCCCATTCCGAGCAAGACCACATCTTTAAAACCGGCTTCTTTGATTAAGGTCGCGAAGGTTTGAAGTCCTGTGACTTGCGTTAGCATGGCCTCCGGAATATTCAGCCATCCGAGGCGGTTTAAGATCTTCTTTTGAATTTCAGGATCGTTTTTCCAGAGTGAGGGATCTTTGTTCCAGATCCGTTCCGGAAGGCGCTGTTGCCTAAGTGTTTGAAGCGTATCTTGAACTGCGGACTTGTACTCTCCAAGGTCATCCAAAGTGCATTCTGTGGCTATCAACGAGTTTCTCCTGTTTTTCGGTCAGTGCTGTAATAAGGTTACGATAGGAGTCGGCAAAAGCCATGACTCCCGCATCCTGAAGCTGTGCTGTTATTTTTTGTAGATCAATTCCGCTCTCTGCAAGTGTTTGCAGGGTCCGTTTGGCCGCATCGACCTCTTCTTCAATGCTTGAGCGGATTTTTCCGTGATCCCGGAAGGCATCCATTGTCGCTGGCGGGACGGTGTTTACAGTATGCGGCCCGATCAATTCCTCAAGGTAGAGCACGTCGGAATAGGCGGGATTCTTGGTGCCGGTACTCGCCCACAAGGGACGTTGAAAGTGGGCACCCCGTTTTTTGAGTTCAAGAAAAGAATCGGCTTCAAAAAGTGTCTTGAATGACGCATAGATCATCTTGGCATTGGCGACGGCAATCTTCCCTTCAAGCAATTTTAGCTTGCTGACTTTTGCTGGATCTTTTTCACTTTCCAGCGTCACTGCAATCGCTTTGTCGGCTTCTGTATCCACACGGCTGACAAAGACGCTGGCGACGGAACGGACCACTCCAAGCGGCTGACGATGATCATCAAGCTGTTTGAGGCCATTGATGTAGGCCTGGGCGACAGCTTGATAGGTCTCAAGGGAAAAGATGAGGGTCATATTGGTTGAAATCGCCATTGCGGTGAGTCGTTCGTGTGCCCGGATGCCCGCTGCCGTTGCCGGAACCTTGATCATGACATTTTCCCGTGCGACACGCTTGTAAAGATCGAGCACTGCTTCGACGGTTTCGTCTTCCTTGTTGGCAAGCAGGGGACTGACTTCCAGAGAAATAAAACCGTCTTCACCTTCTGAGTCATCAAAAACCAGTTTGAAAATATCCGCTGCCATTTGAATATCCTGAATGGAAAGTCCCTCCAGTATCTCCGGGATAAGCTTGCCTTCGGCACGAAGACGCATCAGGGAATCATCATAATCACTGCTACCGATGATAGCCTTTTCAAAGATAGTCGGATTGGAGGTGACGCCGCGAATGCCGTCTTCATCAATCAGTTTTTGAAGTCCGCCCGATGTAATCAGATCACGGCGGATGTTATCAAGCCAGATGGACTGGCCGTATGTGCGTAGTTCTTTAATAGGATTATTATTCATGATGTTTTTGCTCCTTCTACCTTCGCTAACTAGATGACATCCAGCCCGGCACTTTCTTTTTTTAGCAGTGTTTTGGCCTGTGTAACAATATTCTCGACTGTGAAACCAAAAACCTTCATGAGTCGATCAGCCGGGGCAGAAGCCCCAAAACGGTCAATACTGATAATCGCTCCCTTAGAACCGACATAACGTTCCCATCCAAATGAAGATCCGGCTTCAATCGCGAGGATCGGTGGTCCGTCTTTTGGCAAAAGAGTCTGACGATAGATTGTTGCCTGATGTTCAAATAAATCCCAGCAGGGCATGCTGACAACACGAATGGCATGGCCTGCCGATTGAAGTTGTTTGCCCGCTTCCAAGGCGAGGTGTACCTCTGAACCGGTGCCGACCAGGATCAGGTCCGGATCTTTGTCCGGCGTTTCATTGAGAATGTAAGCGCCTTTCTCAACACTGTTTATCGCCGTTTCCTTATTTGTATTGAGTTGAGGTAGATTCTGTCGAGACAAAATCAGGGCCGTAGGACCACCGGAATGTTTTATGGCCAAATGCCAGGCGGCCGCCGTTTCCTTTGCATCGGCGGGGCGGATGACACGAAGGTTCGGAATTGACCGTAATGCAGCCAAGTGTTCAATGGGCTGGTGGGTCGGGCCATCTTCGCCCAGTCCGATGCTGTCGTGGGTAAAAACATAGATCACCTGCAGGTACATAAGGGCGGCCAGTCGGATGGCCGGTTTCATATAATCTAAAAAAACCATGAAGGTGCCACCGAAAGGCATTACACCGCCGTGCAGCGCCATCCCGTTTAAGATGCCCCCCATCGCATGTTCCCGAATGCCGAAATGAATGTTCCGACCGCTAAAATTCTTTTTGCTGATTGAACCGAGCCCCTTAAGCTCTGTGTTGTTGGAAGGTGCGAGATCAGCAGAACCGCCAATTAAGGTCGGTAGTTTTTGCGCAATCGCATTCAGGATCTGCCCGGAGCTCTTTCGGGTTGCTGCTTCACCTTCCGGCTGAAAGGACAGGATGGCTTCATCCCATCCCACCGGTAGTTTCCTGTCGATGACTTCTTCCCATTGTCTTGCCAGTTCGGGATATTGTGCCGTATAGGTTTCCCACTGTTCCTGCCAGACCGCTTCTGAAGTCCGACCGCGTTCTACCGCTTTTAGCATGTGATTTTTGACGGCTTCAGGGATGTGGAAGAGCGGTTCCAGTGGCCAGCCGAGGCGTTCTTTGGTTAAGCGTATCTCGTCCTCGCCCAATGGTGCACCATGAGCTGCAGCCGTATCCTGGCGGTTGGGGCTGCCATAACCGATGTGGGTTTGAACGATGATCAGGGAAGGGCGGCCGCTTTCCGCATGAGCCGATCGAATGGCCTCGGAAAGCCGTTCAAGATCGTCCGGGCCTGAAACATCTCCGACATTTAAGACATGCCAGCCGTAGGCGGTGAATCGCGCCCCGACATCTTCCGAAAACGAAAGATTGGTGTCGCCCTCAATCGTAATCTTGTTGTCATCGTAAAAGCAGCAGAGCTTGCCGAGGCCTAAATGTCCGGACAGTGAAGCTGCTTCTGATGAGATACCCTCCATTAAATCACCGTCCCCGGCAATCACATAGGTCTTATGGTTGACGATGTCATGGTCGGGCCGGTTGAATTGCTGGGCCAGAAAGCGTTCGGTCAAGGCCATGCCGACGGCGTTAGCGAAACCCTGGCCGAGTGGACCGGTCGTTGTTTCGACTCCGGGCGTATGGCCATATTCGGGATGTCCCGGCGTCTTGCTTCCCCATTGGCGGAATTTTTTCAGATCCTCAAGGCTTAGGTCATAGCCTGTCAGGTGTAATAAGGAGTAGAGCAACATAGAGGCATGACCGGCGGATAAAATAAAACGATCACGATCCGGCCAATTCGGGTTGCGTGGATTGTGTTTTAAAAACTGATTCCAGAGCAGATAGGCGAGCGGGGCCAATCCCATCGGTGTGCCCGGATGGCCCGAATTAGCGGCTTGGACTCCGTCGACAGCAAGCATACGGATCGTATTGATTGGGAGGGCATCAGGGCTTTTTTGATCAATGATCATTCATTCTTCTCCATAAACCTCTTAGACAGGCAACTTAATTATTATAGGATAAATTATTGTCTCCTGCTTTGTCTTATTTCTGGTTGATTTATTTCCGTAAGACGGCCCGGGTGGGTGCACCGTCGGCCCCCTTGAGCTTGAGCGGAAGGGCGATGAGTTCGTAGTCACCTGCCGGAACATCGCTTAAGTTGAGACCTTCAAGAATCACGACATTGTTTTTTAAAAGAGTATGATGGGTGGGATGGCCCGGGTTGTCAAATTTTTCGATTGAAAGATAGTCAATTCCAATCAGTTTGATCCCTTGAGCAACAAGATAGGATGCGCCATCTGCAGCAAGAGCGATGAAGTCTTCATGAAAGGTTTGATCCTTTTGCATCCACCAGCGCGAATTCCGTGTTTTAAAAAGAAGGCGTGTGATACCTCCAAGCTCTAGTTGTTCCAGGCGAGGGCGATCAATCTCCTGGCCCTCGCTCAGCGCGGTCATTTCAAGAACACGACAAGGACCGATTAATATGTCGAGCGGTATTTGATCAATGCCGACACCCTCTGCTTCAAAATGACAAGGGGCATCGATGTGGGTGCCGGTGTGAACGCCTAGGGCTAGTTTACTTACATTAGCGATATCACCCTTGGCAAGGTCGCTTGAGCGTGTCATCGAAAGCGAAGAGTCTCCCGGCCAGGTAGGAAGGTCTTCAGATAAAGGGAGGGTGATGTCGTAAATATTCATGCTGATTTTGGAGGGTTTAGGGAAGCAAGGATTGCTGTTGCCCACAGCTCTGATTTTTTATATTTTTTTATGTTTTTTCCATTGGAAATCCGGAACATGAGTTTTGCATCACAGTTTTCCTCAGAATTATCATACAAATACGCTCGGTCAAGCTGTGGGAGTATCTGTTTGCAATTTTCCAGGGATTTATAATATCGGCTGATAATTTTAGGGATTGGAACAGCATGCCCCCCTTCTGTAACCCTCTGGGTTACTCGTTCTCCATTAATCCTCGGGTGGGTTGTGCAAATAAAAAAAAACCGGACAAAAAAACCGACCCCAATGGCTCGTTGAAGAAACTGGATTTTCTCTTGGCTTGAAAATACAGTTTCAAACACCATGCTCCGCTTTTTAGCAAGACAATCTTCTCGCTTTTTCTGCGCATAATTCGCAGCCTTTATTACGGCATCCATTGAATTCCAACCACCGAATTTTTCTTGCGCAATAATATCCGGATTGATGTAGACACATCCTTCCATCCATTGATGGCGGAGAAGTTTTTCCGTGATTGTCGTTTTTCCAGAACCATTTGGTCCCGCGACAACAATTAAAACCGGTTTTTCTTGTGTTTTCATCTAGGAGCCTGTCTGAGAAATAGGATCGTCACGAGGTGAATGGAAAATAGAAACAAGTTTTTAGATCATTCGAGGCGAATAGCATCGCTATTTAACGAAAATTACCTGAAAAATGGGTCTATTTGCCATCACCGCAGTAGATTCTTTATTTATCAGACAGGCTTCTAGTGTGGTACTTGATTCAGTGTTCGGAAAGCACTGCTCCAATTTTTTCGAGATGGCTCTTCATTGCGAGTTCTTTCCGTTTACGTGCTGCATCGCCGGCTTGTTCTATTAGTTTTTGAAGTTGCTGCTCGGCAGCATCTTCATTTTGTTGATTAAGGACTTTTTCCTGCATGTGCCCTCCGATCTTCTCACAAGTGTTTGCATCTCAAGTATATCGGGCAAAGCACATCCAATCAATGCTTCGGTCGGGTTCTCTCAAGCCACCATTGTACCATCTTCGGGATCTTCCCTTTGAAAAATTTTTCTCCGAAGTAACGGTCGCTCACTCGCTTGTTGGCCTGCGCCAGGGTCGGGTAGGCGTGGATGAGACCTGATATCGCTCCGACCGACAGACCTTTTTTGATTGCCAGGGCATATTCGTGGATCAGCTCCCCTGCATGTGCGCCTAAAATATCACAGCCGATGATTTTGCCGTTACCCCGGGTGATGAGCTTGATCCTTCCCTTGCTTGCTCCTTCAATAATGTGCCGGTCATTTTCTTTGAGTTCGTAACGGAAAACAGAAATTTTGTCATCTCCAAATGTTTTTCGGGCCTTAGCTTCCGACATGCCGGCGTGAGCCAGCTCCGGTTCCGTGTAGGTACACCAGGGAAGGACACTGTAGTCGACCTTTCTATTCAGTAAGGGAATGAGGGCGTTACTGATGACGATGCCTGCCTGATACTCCGCCGAATGGGTAAAGAGATAGGGCCCTGCAACATCACCGCAGGCATAGATTCTGGGATTGCTTGTTTTCAGGGTGGCATCGACCTGTATGCCACTTTTGCCGGTCAATACACCGGCAACTTCCAGTTCCATTCCAGAGGTTCGTGGTCGTTTTCCTGTTGCAAGTAAGAGTGCATCACCATCGACAGTGAAAGTCTCATCTCCTTTTTTACAAGTGAGTCGAATTTTCTCGTCTACTTTTTCGGTCATTATTTTTTCAGCCTTCAAGGCCCGTGTACTGACATGAATGTCAAGACCTTCTTCATCAAGAAAGGAATGAAGCATACAGGCCAACTCTTTATCATCGTTATGCATGACACAGTCCAGGGTTTCAATCAGCGTGACTTTGCTGCCAAGACTGTTCATGGCTTGACCTAATTCGCAGCCGATCGGGCCGGCACCGATGATGATCAGATGCTCAGGTTGCTTGCGGAGGTCGAAAAAGTTTTCATGGGTCAAAAAGGGAACACCCCGGATGCCTTCAATCGGCGGGACGAGCGCATCCCCCCCGGTGGCGATACAGAAGCGTCCGGCCACTAAGGTACGACCATTCACCTCCAGCCTGTCATGACCGCTAAACTTTGCTGTTCCTTCAATGACATCGATTCCCATCTTCCGAAAACGGTCCGGATCGTCATGCGGCTGAATTGACATGATCGTTTCATGCACCTGATCCATCACGCCTGAAAAATCAACCTTGACCTTTCCGAAGGTAAAACCTTTGCCTTGAGCGCGATTGAGACGCCGTAAGGTTTTCCCTGCTTCAATCAGGGCTTTGCTCGGGACACAGCCCGTCCACAAACATTCGCCTCCGAGGCGTTCTCTTTCAATCAAGGCGACCTTGGCTCCAAGTTGAGCTGCCCCGCTGGCCGTCACCAATCCGCCCGCACCGCCACCGATGACAACTAAGTCAAAGCTTTCCATGTATTCTCCTTATTGTTTACTGGGATAAATCTTTACGTTAAATTTTTGAAGGGATGTTTTTGTGGCCAACTTTCGCTTTTTGCACTGCCGAACCCTTCCATTTGTTATATAGCACCGGGACCATGGACAGGAGCCCGAGCAAAACAAATGCGCCCATCACTCCGGGTGAAGCGATGTCTTTCAGGGAGTTGATTGTGCCGAGTTGTTTCCCCGCATTACTGTAGACAAGGCTTCCCGGCAATATACCGATTGCCGTTGCACTTATGTAAGTTGAGGGTTTAATCCTCGTCAGCCCTGAGGCCAGGTTGACCAAAAAGAAGGGAAAAAGGGGAATGAGCCGTAGTGTTAGAAGATAGTTGAAGGCATTGTTTGCAAAGCCTTCCTGCATTGAACTCAATTTTGTCCCGAACTTACGTTCGACCGTTTCTTTAAAAAGGTAGCGGGAAGCCAGAAAGGCGAGCGCCGCCCCGGAAGTCGCCCCGATGTTGACAAAAAATCCTCCAGTGAAGGTGCCGAAAAGAAATCCTCCTGCGAGGGTCAAAATCGTTGCGCCCGGCAATGATAAGGCCGTTTGAACACAATAGATCAAAACAAACAGGGCTGCCGTTAATACATAGTTTGTCTCGGTAAAGCGCCTAAGTGCGTCTTTATTGTCTTTAAGGGCATCCAGAGTGAAATAGCGCCCGAGATCAAAAATAAAAAAGAGGGTAATGCTCACAATAACAGTGCCGAACAGAACCCATTTTCCGATGCCAGATTGTTGTTTTCCGGTATTTTTTTCTTCAGATTTTTCAGTGTGCATTTGTGCTCCTTAATGTTTGAGTCTCCCTCATTTGTAGCAAGTTGTCAAGAGATGTCATGCCGCTTGAGATGCCAGCTAATCTTGGAGAATCGGGTTAATTTTTCGTGCGAACGAGTGTGATAATAAGCCGATATCTGACAGATAGATGTAGGCTTTAATACTTTGATCTAGTCCATTATAAAACCGTCATAAGGTGAAGAAGCATGCCCTTTAAGACATTGTATGAATTTGCTCTGGAAATAAGCGATAATGCAACCTGAGGGTGCTTAATAAAGCTCTGATTAACTCATGCAAAAGATTTGTTCTTGCAACAAAGCCGTCTTAGATCTGCGCTCAGATTTTTTAGAGGCACTATGTTTTTTAGAGGCACTATGATTGAGTCGGTTTGAACTAAACTGCCAGAGAGGGAAATACTCAAGACATGAAAATTAAGTCGGTTGAATATATAAAAGCCTCAACACGCTGGGATGACGGGCCGACGGATGGCTTGCCCGAGATCGCGATGATCGGTCGATCCAATGTAGGAAAATCTTCCCTCATTAATTTTTTGTTGAATCGGAAAAAGGCCGCCTATGTTTCCAAGACACCTGGAAAAACACAGTTGATTCAGTTTTTTTTAATCAATCAGTCCTTCTATTTAGTTGATCTTCCCGGTTACGGTTACGCCCGCACCCCGAAGACAACAAGAAAATCCTGGGGACCGATGATTGAAAACTACCTGCTCAAACGCACAACACTTGCCGGGGTATCTCTCTTGATCGACATTCGACACCCCGACACCCCTCTTGACGCCCAAATGGCACATTGGCTTAGGCAGCACCAACTTCACACCCTTTTTATTGCAACCAAGGGAGACAAGCTCAAACAGGGGAAAAGACGTTTACAGGCCGACGCAATTAAGCAAATTTTCGACACATCGGATTTGATTCAAACCTCAAGCGCGAAGAAACAGGGCCGGGATGCAGTTTGGAAAGGAATTGAGTCCGTCGTTTTCCCAAAGAATGCTTTCCATAGCGTGAACGGATAAGAGCGATGGGTTTAAGTGTCCAACAGATTGAACAGGTCACTGGTGAAATCGAGGGCGATTTCATTAGTGGGAATATTCAGAGTATTGATCAAGTTCAAGCCTGTAGCATCCTTTTTGAAATCGTTCAAAGCGGCGTACGCCGCAGACTTTTTTTTTCGGCGGATTCTGCGCAATCTCGCTGTCATCTTTCCACAAGAAAATATAAAAAACCAACAACCCCGCCCCGGTTTTGCCAACTACTGCGCGCCCATCTTCGCCACAAACGGCTTTTTTCTCTTCAACAAGTTCCCGGAGATCGTATCATTATGCTCAAGGCCGCTTGGACCTCGGAGGGTGATTCAGGGGAACGAACCTTTGTTGCCGAGCTCTGTGGCCCGGCTTCCAATTTTTTTCTGCTGGATGCGAACCAACAAGTCATTGATTCCCTCTTTCGATCACGCGGGCGCACGCTTAGTCCCGGCACACCCTATCGCCCTCCAGAGCACCACCATACTTCGTCCTTTACGAAAACGGAGATTCCCAGTGTTGATGTGGACAGCCACCCTCTGAGTGCTTCCGTCGAGCATTATTACGGGGAATTGGAAGCGCGGGAAGATGAGGCAGCAAGGAAGAAAACGCTGCTTTCCGGTCTTGATCAGGAAATCAAAAAACACAGGAAGCGATTGAAACACTTGGCTGTCGCTCTCAGTGAAGCGGAAAAATCACAGGGCTACCGTCGGCAGGGAGAGATGCTTAAGGCTCATCTCCACGAAATTGTTCCAGGAATGACACACATTGAAACCCTTGATCCACTTGATCCTCAAAAAACGATTGTCATTTCACTCGATAAGACACTGACGCCGGTGCAGAATATGGCCCGTTTTTTTAAACGCTGGAAAAAGGGGGAGTCTGCAAAAGTGGCCTTGAAGCAGGTTCTTGATGAGATACACGCTCGCCTTGATCACTTGGAATCCGAAAAAAACCGTTTTATAGAAACAGGTGAAATCACTTCCGATACCACATCCCTCCTTAAAAAGAAGGAAGAGAAAACGAGGCAGCGGAAGCAGGCTGGAGCGAGCCACAATCCGGCTATTTACATCTCTTCCGATCAGATGCGCTTGATGGTCGGGAGAAATGCCCTTGAGAATGACAACTTGAGCTTTCGGCTGGCGCGAGGCAATGACCTCTGGTTTCACGCACGGGGCGTACCCGGATCACATCTGATTGTTCGCATGGAAAGGCGCAAGGAGATCCCCTATCAAACCCTGCTGGATGCGGCAACACTGGCACTTCACTTCAGCAGATATAAAAAAGCGGGAAAAGGCGAAGTACTCTACACCTACAGGAAATACCTTCGGAAGCCGAAAAAAGGGAAACCCGGCTCAGTCATCTGTTCCCAGGAAAAGACGCTTTATATTGAAATGGATGCTGCACGTTTAAAAGGGATTTTACAGAACCGGCTGGAGATAGAGTGACCATAGATGCATTATTTTAATCTTGCTGACTTTTACAAGTGCATCAAGGAAAGAGCCCCCGCGCTTTTTTGGCCTCGGTGATTTTTTGAATTGAAAGCATCAATGCCGCCAAACGCATGTCGACCTGTTCGGAAAGAGAAAGCGCCAGCACGCTTTGAAAGGCTTTTTTAATAATTTTCTCCAAGCGGTTATTCACTTCCTCCTCTGTCCAGAAAAGATTTTGAAGGCCCTGAACCCATTCAAAATAGGAGACCGTTACACCCCCGGCGTTTGCCAGGACATCGGGCACAAGAAAAATACCGCGCGCACGCAAAATTTCGTCGGCCGCAGGTGTTGTGGGTCCATTGGCCGCTTCCGCCAGAATAGTGCAGGAGATCCGCTCGGCATTCTCCTTTGTAATTTGTTCTGAAAGCGCCGCAGGCACCAAAACATCACAGGGTAACTCTAAAAGCTCCGCATTCGTTACACGGTCGCCCTCCGGGAAACTTTCAACAAAATGATTATTTTCGAGATGTTTCCGGAGTGCAGGAATGTCGAGGCCATTTGAATTATAAAGGCCTGATTTGACATCGCTCACCGCAATGACCTTGATGCCTTCCTTATGAAGAATGGCAGCGGCGTTTGCACCGACATTTCCAAAGCCTTGAATCACAGCGCGCTTTCCTTCCGCTTGCATATTCAGGTGAAGCATCGCCTCCATGATGCAGTAGACAACACCGCGACCCGTGGCTTCTGTGCGTCCGAGCGAGCCACCGATCCTGATGGGTTTTCCGGTCACAATGCCAGGTGTTGAATAGCCTCGAAATTGGCTGTAAGTATCCATCATCCAGGCCATGATCTGCTCGTTTGTCCCGACATCAGGGGCAGGCACGTCAATTTCCGGGCCGATAAATTGAATCATTTCCGCAGTATAACGCCGGGTGAGCCTTTGCAGTTCATTGCGGGAAAGTGCGTGAGGATCACAACGGATTCCTCCTTTTGCGCCCCCGAAAGGAAGCCCCATTAAGGCGCATTTCCATGTCATCCACATCGCCAGGGCTGAGACTTCTCCTAAATTGACATCGGGGTGATAACGGATGCCGCCCTTAGAAGGGCCGAGCGTCGTATCGTGCTGCACCCGGTATCCATGAAAGACCTCGACACTGTGATCGTCCATCCGTATCGGAATATTGACCATGATCGCCCGTTTTGGATCGGTGAAGCGTTTTCGCACATTCGGATCGAGTGCCAATTTATCAGCCGCTTGTTCAAATTGAAGCAGAGCCATCCGATAAATCGGCGTCAGATATTCCGGATCTAAGCGCTTTTCTATCTTGCGAGGTCTCACCTTGACTCCTTAATATCCCGCCGACCGTTGTGGGTGGGCTGTGCCTTCAGGGTTGTTTTGAAAAGAACCTGGGGAGATCCCGAACCGAGATCATTCCGACCAGATCTCTGATCGAAAGGATACCAATGATCCTACCCTCCTGGCTCACGGCAAGGTGGCGAATGCCCTTTTTTGCCATGGTCTCCGTTGCAGATTGCACGCTTGAAGCGATGTCAATATCTATAATGGGGGCATTCATAATGACACCGACAGGAATACTTTCAGGGTCAAGCTCATAGCCGATCACCTTTCGTATCATGTCCGACTCGCTGACAATACCCACATACTCTCCCCCTTCTGTCACAAAGAGCGCCCCGATCTTACCGGCTTCCATTCTCTCCGCCGCTTCTTTTGTCGTGGCGGCACTATGAATGCTTTTAATCTCTCGATGGATCAGGACTTCCAGTGGATTAAAAACCGAGCCCAATTCATTCATTGGGCCTTCAGTCGAGGTCGAAAAAAAGGAGACGATGTCGCGGACTGAAATCAGTCCGATGATCTTTCCATCTTCCGAAATGCCGAGGTGGCGAATTTTATTTAAGTGCATCAGATGATTGGCTTCGATGACCGATTTTTCGATATCGATTTCGATAATGGGCGAACACATCACCGTATCGACGGTCGTCGAAGGTTCCAGACCCTTTGTGAGTACTTTTCTGACGAGGTCGCTCTCGGTCACAATACCAATATGTTCTTTATCTCTGTTAACAAAAATAGAGCCGATCTTATGTTGACGCATGAGTCTCGCTGCATCTGACACACTCATTTCGGGATCCGCTGAAACGATATCCCGATGAACTAAATCTCGTATCACTCTGTCTCCTTTACCTGTTATCAATGTGATATAAAAAAGGATATCCAAGTGACTAAAAGATGTCAATTCTGTTTTTCTCATATAATATATTCAATGAAGGATAACTTGACGGATATGGATCTTGCGCCTTATTTATACCGTCATACAAACTCCTCTCAACTTTTCTTTCCAACTTGGAGAAGCAAGCGATGAAGAAGAAAAAAAAGAAAGAGGTCGATCCGAATATTCCGAAATGCCCATTTTGCGGCAGGCGAAATACGGTAAAGAAGGTGGATGACAGTCTCCATGATTGTAGCTTTTGTGAAAAAATGTTTGAAAAACCCCGATAACCCCAAGATGTCTATTCCTAGTATTTTGGGGCGTGAAATCAACAGAGCGCTGCGACTTGCATTGATCATCCTCATACTTGTCATCAATGGCTGCGCCACTTATCGTCCGGTGCAAGTCGATAATGTCTGCGCTATTTTTCGGGGAGAAACAAGCTGGTACGAGGCGGCCCGGAATGCCAATAGAAGATGGGGGACTCCGATCTGGGTGATGATGGCGATCTTACATCAAGAATCACGTTTTGTAGAGGACGCCCGGCCTGACCGTGACTGGTTTCTTTTCATCCCTCTTCCCCGACGCTCCACCGCCTACGGTTACGCTCAGGCACAGGATCCGGCTTGGGGAGACTATGTGAGAAGGACAGGCAATTGGGGGGCGGATCGCGATAATTTTGAAAACGCTATCGATTTTGTGGGCTGGTACACCCATGACACACAACGCACGCTTGGTATTTCTAAGTGGGATGCTGACAAACAATACCTCGCCTATCACGAAGGTCGAGGGGGATACAAGCGAGGGACTTGGAAAAACAAGGCCTGGTTGATAGGGGTCGCGAAAAAAGTGAAACGGAAAGCGGCCACTTACAATGCTCAACTCAAACGCTGCAAAGCCGAATTGGATGATGAGGTGGACAGCTGGTTTTTTTAAGGGAATTGCAATGCGAGACATGAGACCTTGAAAAAGAACACCAAAGCACAGGCAAGAGCGGCTGAGATCATCCGGCGACTTGAGCGCTCCATACCGAAAGCTGATACGGCATTAAATCACGACAGTCCCTTCCAACTTTTGATTGCGACAATTCTCTCAGCACAATGCACAGATGTCCGCGTCAACCAAGTCACCCCGGTACTCTTTAAGAGATATCCGGGACCGGTGGAAATGCTTCAGGCCGATCCAGACCGGCTGTCATCTATCATCCATTCGACCGGCTTTTACAAAAACAAGACAAAAAATGTCATCGCTTGCGCAAGGCGGCTTGTTGATGTTTTTGACGGACATGTTCCCGAAAATCTTGAAGACTTGATAACCCTGCCAGGCGTCGGAAGGAAAACGGCCAACGTCGTGCTGGGGACTGTTTTTCACAGGCAGGCCATTGTTGTGGATACCCATGTCCGACGTATCGCCAGGCGTTTGCGCTTGAGCAGTTCAAATGATCCGACACAGATCGAAATCGACTTAAATCGTCTTTTGGAGCAAAAGATCTGGACTTCCGCCGCCCACCGACTACTCCTGCATGGGCGGCATGTCTGCAAATCACGCAAACCCCTGTGTGAAGGATGTACACTTTTCGATCTTTGCCCGGAGAGACAAGAGAACTAAAACTCAAATATGCACTTTCATATGCACTTTCAAATGGCATAAATCTCTTTTTTTTGACAGCTCTTAAGGCCTATGCTAAACTTTTTTTCATAAACCGGAGAAGGATGATGACCACTGAAAAACTGACACATTTCAACACAGAAGGCCGCGCAAGAATGGTCGATGTTTCGAACAAGCCGGACACACATCGAACCGCTATAGCCAGCGGAATCGTCTTTATGAAATCGGAAACACTGGCGCGAATTGAAGAGGGCCAGATTGCAAAAGGAGATGTTTTAGCAGTCGCCCAGGTGGCCGGGGTGATGGGGGCGAAAAAAACGCCCGACCTTATCCCGATGTGCCACCCTCTACTGATTACCAGCGTTGATATCAAATTTGAAATATTCCAATCCGAAAACAACAAGCCGGCATCGATTAAAGTCATCGCCACTGCGAAAACTTCGGGGCAAACCGGTGTTGAAATGGAGGCGGTGACGGCAGTCAGTATCACGGCCTTGACCATCTACGACATGTGTAAGGCCATCGACAAAGGCATCAGCTTCGGTCAGATCGGTCTCATCGAAAAGAGTGGCGGCAAGTCGGGATTGTATCAACGCCTTGAACCCCTGCCATGATTCGACCCTGCCTATGATCCGAATAGATCACCTTTCTAAGGAATTTACCCCCGGGAATCCGGTGGTGAATGATATCAGCCTACACGTTAAAGCCGGGGAAGTCTTTGGTTTCCTTGGACCCAACGGGGCAGGAAAGACCACAACAATTAAAGTCTTAACCACGCTGCTCCACCCAAGCTCGGGTACGGCAAGCGTTGCCGGTCACGATGTGTCTAAAGACCCGCTTGCCGTTCGGATGTCCTTTGGTTATGTCGGCCAGCAGAGCGGGGTTGATCCGGCGATGACGATCGGGGAAAACCTCACTCTTCAGGGACGGCTTTACCACCTCCCCCTTAAAGTCATCAAAGAGCGGATCAAGTTTCTGCTCGACATTTTTGACATGAGTAACCGTGAAGGACAATGGGTAGGAGCGCTTTCCGGCGGACTGAAACGACGGCTCGACATCGCCACTTCCTTGTTACACGAACCAAAATTGCTTTTTTTAGACGAACCCACACTGGGACTTGATCCGACGAGCCGATCAGATCTTTGGACTTATCTCAGGCGACTCAACAAGGAGGAGGGCATGACCCTCTTCTTAACGACACATTATCTCGACGAAGTCGATCAATTGGCCCATCGAGTCGGCATTCTTGACTCCGGGCGTATCCGGGCGATTGGTACTCCGGATGAGCTGAAAGACAGTCTCGGTGCTGATGCCATACACCTTACGTTTGAGCAAGCCCCGAAGAAAGAACAACTCGCCTTGCTCAAATCAAATTCATCCTCCGACGAGGTCATTCAGCAGGGAAATGCTGTCCGGCTCTATCTGGAAAACGGTCGGCGGGCTCTGCCAAAGGTGATTCAGTGGTTGGATGAACACCAAATGTCGCCCAAATCCGTCTTGCTTGCCCGCCCGACTTTCGATGATGTCTATTTAAAATATACGGGAAAAGACTGGGCTTTGGCCGATCAAAAGACTGACGATGATAGTTCAGCTTGGGGTGGTTCAGGCAGTGGAAAGTGGAAAAACAAGTGGAATAAAGACGGTGGGCAATCTGGTGAAGATTGGGAGAAATGGAACAAGGATGGGGAACAGTCCGGAGGCGATTGGGAAAATCAGTGGCAAAATCAAACCGGACAGTCTGAAAACACCCAAGGACAAGAACAGCCCATGAAAGAAGCGGAGGCTATGAAAGCGAAGCCCCAAGTGAGTCAAGAGGGCAAGAAGCAGGTTTCGCCCCCGAAGAAAAAAGAGTCCACTGAAAAAGACGAAAAACAGTGGCAAGGAAAGTCGAATGACCAGTGGCAGGAAGGTTCAGAACCTTCAGAATCTTCTAAAGAAGAGTGGCCGAATCAGTGGCAGGACAGCAACAAAGAGTCCGATAAAAAAAAGTGGCCTTCTGACCAAAAATGGGACCCCGATAAAAAGTGGTAGTTTAATTTATGAGCTATTTTTTCTCCGACACCAAATACCTCCTTTTTAAATATCTAAAGCTCACATGGCGCATGCCGATGTGGACGCTTTTCGGCCTCATCCAGCCCTTGCTCTGGCTTGTGATCTTCGGCCAGCTTTTTAAAGGACTTTCAGAACTCCCGCAGTTTCCAAAGGGGGACTATGTGCAGTTCTTGACGCCGGGTATCATCGTGATGACCGTCCTCTTCGGGGCCTCATGGTCGGGCGTCAGCCTGCTTCGTGATTTGCGCTACGGGGTCATGGAGAAACTCTTTGTCGCACCCATTGTCCGTGGTTCCATTGTACTGAGTCGCCTGCTGCACAATGGCACAACCGTCGTGATCCAAGTCGCACTGCTCATCATTGTCGCCGCAGTACTCGGTGCAGGCCTGCCGACTGGCATGGGATGGCTCTGGGTTTGGATCACCGTATTGATGTTAGCCGTGGGTTTTTCAGCCGTCTCGAATGCCCTGGCAATGACCTTAAAACGAGAAGAGCCCCTCGTCGTCATGGGAAATATGTTGACCCTCCCCCTCCTCTTTTTCTCTCCCGCACTGGTTCCTGGTGACTTTATGCCGGTCTGGATGCAGTATGCCAGTCGAATCAACCCGGTCTATTATGGGGTCGAGGCCGTTCGAGCTTGTTATAGCGGCGTATTTTCACAAGCCTTCTGGATGAGTATGGGGGTGCTTGGCGTATTTTCCGTCGTGGCCGTTGCCGTTTCAATCGCTATTTTTCAAAAAACAGAGTAGGCCCTATGCATAGTGACAGCGGCAGAAAATCAAACATCGCCCTCTTTCTTCGTCATGGTGAAACCGATTTTTCAAAGCACCGATTTTATAACGATGCGATTGAAGATCCGCCACTCAATCCCCGAGGTTTGCAACAAGCGGAGCTTTGGGAAGAACGCTTGAAAAATGGGCGTGAAATAGCAGCAATCTATGTCAGTCCTTCCCTGAGAACACAGGAGACAGCACGAATTGCTACGGCTGCCCTCGGCATTGAGATTAAGACAGTTACAGGTTTAAGAGAACGAAGTTTCGGGACTTGGGGTGGCCTGAGCACTGAGGAAGTGCAAAAAAAATTCCCGGAAGACTGGACCGCATGGAAGCGTGACAAGATGCACCATGCACCCGGTGGGGGTGAGTCTTTGATGGATTTTTTTAAACGGGTTTCAAAGACCGTCGCGCAACTGACCTCACAACACCACGAACAAACCCTTCTGGTCGTGGCCCATGCCGGAACCATCCGAATGCTGGTTATCGCGGCCCTCGGCATGCCGCTCGAAAACTTTAAACGCCTTGTGATTACAAACTGTTCGATGACAGAAATTGAATATAGTGACCAATGGCCGAATCTACACCGCTTTTCATTTCGTCCCGACGCATAAAGGAAACCGCCATGAAAAAAGAAAACACAAAAGAGGCTCAGCAGAAAAAAAACTTAACCAGCGGATCCGATCCCATGGAGGTGATGCGCATTGCATCGGCCTACTGGCAATCGAAAGTGCTGCATACCGCAGTCCGGCTTGATGTCTTCACACAACTCAAAGATGGACCTCTGACGGTAAAACAACTGGCAAAGGCCTGTAAGGCCGATCCACGAGGACTGGAAATTCTGCTCATCGCCGTCGTTTCTCTCGGTTTATTGAATCAAGAAAACGGGCTTTACCAAAACACCCTTACCTCTAGCACCTACCTCGTAAAAGGGAGCAAAAAGTTTCAGGGTGGCATCGTCTCCATGTTTGAGAGTTGGTATCCCGCCTGGGGAAATCTCTGTGAAGCCGTCACTGAGGGAAAACCCGTCGTTGAAAAACCGCATGACCAGGGACCTGAAGCCCTCAAAAACTACATCTACGGTATGCACTATCGTGCGATGGGGCAGGGGGACCTCCTGGCAAAAGACATTGATTTGTCCGGACGGAAGCACCTGCTGGATGTCGCCGGTGGGCCGGGGACCTTTGATATCAAATTCTGTCAGGAGAACAAGGGCCTTTCCGCCACCGTACTGGATCTGCCGCAAACCCTGGAAATTACCAGCGAGATTGTCACCGCTTTTGGCATGGAAAATCGAATCACACGGCGTCCGGGAAATTATCTGACTGACAACTTTGGTAAGGGTTATGACGGTGTTTTACTCTCCTCCATGTTTAATCAGGAGTCGCCGAAGATCATTTTAAATATCCTTCAAAAGGCATTCAAGGCAATTGATGCCGGCGGGATGATCCTAGTACAGGACCAAATGCTCAACAGGCAAAAAACAGGTCCGGAACTCGCTGCATTGATCGGAGTTAATCAGCTCATCCATACCCCCGGCGGTGCAGCCTATTCTGAAAAAGAAATCTCAGATCTGATGGAAAAAGCCGGTTTCAGAAAGATCAAGACGGTTAAGCTATCCGAACCCACTCCTTTTGTTGTCCTCATGGGCGAAAAGCCGAAAATCGGAGACTAAAAAAAGAAATGATAATCAATCGAATCCGGGTAAGGATCACCCTGTTTTCTGCCCTGCTTCTCCTCATTGGCTTTGGCACAAAGCCCGCGCAATCAGAAGCGCTCACAGGGGAAGAGATCATTAAAAAATCACGGGATCTCATCTATCAGGTAGAGGATCAGAAAAATACGGTGAACCTGCTCTTGGTCGAGCGAGACGGCTCAAAAAAGAAGATCATCGCAAGCCGGTATTGGAAAAACTATCGGAGCAAGGAAGATGTTGACAGTAAGATGCTCCTCATTACAGAGTTTCCGCCGGACTCCCGTGGCATCTCATTTCTGATTTGGGACTACTCAAAACTTAATAAGGGCGATGATCTCTGGCTTTATCTGCCTGCTCTCCGCATGGTCAGACGTATCTCGGCCCAGGATCAGAATGACGCCTTCCTAGGCTCGGACCTGACCTTTGGTGACATGGGCCAACGCCGACTTGACGAAGATGTTCATACCTTTTTAAAGGAGGAAGACTATCACAGTGTTCCGACTTATCTCGTAGAGTCTGCTCCAAAAGAAAAGTCGAGCATCTACAGTAAAAAGATCTCCTGGATCTCAAAAAAGGACTGGACTGTCCTGAAAATCGATTATTATGACCGAAACAAAAAGCTCTTAAAACGACAGACGATTGATTGGCAGACTGTGGGTGGTCTGTTTGTCTGGAAAGAAACCAAGGTGACAAATGTGCAGAACGGCCATCGAACCCTCTTCGGCGTGGAAGGTCTTGAGGTCAACATCGGCCTTCAGGACGGAGACTTCACAGAACGTACCCTGAAACGGGGAGGGAAAAGATAAGATTTCATTCCCGTTTTCTTAGAAACAAATCAAGAAAACAAGTGAAGTAAGCTTGTTGCCGCAATCTCACCTAGAATAGACGACATAATAAGTGTTAAGACCTACATTGCGATGATGGGCACCTGATTTAACACAGGTGCTGCCATCTTCTATTTTTCTTGACAGGGGAAAATGCCTGTGGTATTTTCCCCTCGCTTTTTCTGGAGGCATGCATGGGAAAACCTCGTAGTTCTTATACCGTTGTCATCTTTCCGGGTTCGATGACATCGGAACCTTACCGCTTTTCTGTCAGAAAAGGGGCCTTTAAGTTATTTGCCTTTATTTCAATCCTATCTGTTTTTGCAGTCTCAATCTTGTCTGTTCGGCACTATCAATTACGCGAACGGTTGGTCGGATTTGAAGAGTTGCGTAAAGAGAATAAGACACAAAAAATCCAGATTCAGTCTTTCTCGAACACAGTCGGGGATCTCAAAGAACAATTTGTCCGTCTCGTTGAATTTGACCAGAAACTGAGAGTTCTGACCGACATCGGACCATCCAACGGAAGTACACAGGCTTTCGGCATCGGTGGTTCTGAAGATCAGCGTCCTTCTTTTGATCCTCCGGACATCACAGCCTCTATTAAACAGGATCTTGACTTGTTGCAAGCCAAAGTTGAGGAACAGGAACAGAGCTTTCAGGAATTGGAAGAGGTGGTTCATAGCCGCCGCTCCCTTTGGGCTTCTACCCCGTCTATCTGGCCGACTGCCGGTTGGCTGAGTTCTCGATTCGGTAAGCGTATTTCCCCATTTACAGGTCACCTGAAAATGCACCAGGGCATTGATGTCGCAACACGACATGGCACCCCGATCATCGCGCCGGCCGCAGGCGTTGTCAGCTACTACCGGTTTAACGGGGGTTACGGTCGTTATCTCAAGCTGGACCACGGATTTGGTACGGTTACCCATTATGGACACCTCTCAAAAGCAGCAGTCAAGGTTGGGCAGAAGGTGAAACGAGGGGACGTGATTGCTTATGTCGGAAATACCGGTCTCTCCACAGGCCCCCACCTCCATTATGAAGTCGTTGTGAATAAAATATCGATTGATCCGATGAAATATATCCTTAATTAGGAGGTCATTCTCTAAGGTAAGGTCAAGCCATCAAGTTTTAGATTATTGAGGGGAAAAAGGACCTCAGGCAGATAAGGTCAGCTTGCCAGAAGAACTTAATAGCATCGAGAATATCTCAACCCTGGCAAGATTCGGCTTGTCGGGGTTTTTTTTTAAGCGGTTTTAAACTAAAAAAACCTATGTTACAATCAGGAATTTGGAGAGTGAGTACCGGTATTTTTTATACAACATGAACATGAAACGGAATCGGAGAAGTCCCTATACCGTTTTGTATATGGAGTAGGTAGTGCTAGGAAGTATTGTTAGAAAAGTCTTGGGAAGTCGAAACGACCGGGAATTGAAGCGCATTGCACCGATCGTACTCAAAGTCGCTGGTTTTGAAGAATCGATCTCACTTTTATCCGACGAAGCACTCCGTGGCAAAACGCTGGAGTTCCGAAAACGACTAGGTGTTCTCAAGACGGAAACGTCCTCCGAGCCAGAAAAGTCAGAAGAAGCGACTGAAAACCTTGACGACATACTGCCGGAGGCATTCGCTGTCGTGCGAGAAGCATCCCGCAGAGTTTTGGGCATGAGGCATTTCGATTCCCAGATCATTGGCGGTATTGTGCTCCACGAAGGGAAAATCGCCGAGATGAAAACCGGTGAAGGAAAGACCCTTGTCGCGACTCTTTCCGTCTATCTGAACGCCCTGATGTGCAAAGGGGTTCACGTCATTACAGTGAACGACTACCTCGCCAAAAGAGACTCTCAGTGGATGGGCCAGGTCTATTCCTTTTTAGGCCTGAGCATTGGAAAAATTCTACACGATATCAGCGACACCGAACGCCAAGAGGCCTATAGCGCAGACATTACCTATGGCACCAACAACGAATTCGGCTTTGATTATCTCCGCGACAACATGAAGTTCGACCCGAAACACTTTGTTCAACGAACACCTTATTATGCCATTATTGACGAAGTTGACAGCATCCTCATCGACGAAGCCAGAACGCCTCTCATTATTTCCGGGCCGTCTGAAGACTCGACAGAACTCTACTACCGGATCAATCAGATCATTCCCCATCTGAAATTTGAAGATGACTACACAATCGAGGAAAAGAGTAAAACAGTCACACTCACCGAAGAAGGAAACGCCAAAGTCGAACTTTTATTGGAAGTCGACAACCTCTATGATTTGGTGAATATTTCCCTCGTCCACCATGTCATGCAGGGTTTAAAGGCCTATACCCTCTTTAAGAAAGATGTCGACTATGTGGTCAAGGATGGTGAGGTCATCATTGTTGATGAGTTCACAGGTCGCTTAATGGCAGGGCGACGGTGGAGTGATGGCCTTCATCAGGCCGTCGAGGCAAAAGAAGGGGTGAAGATTGCGAATGAAAATCAAACCCTCGCCTCAGTCACCTTCCAGAACTATTTCCGGCTCTATGAAAAACTGGCAGGCATGACAGGAACAGCCGATACCGAAGCGGCAGAATTCCACAAAATCTACAATCTAGAAGTCATTGTGATCACCCCAAACAGAACCTTGCTCCGGAAAAACTATGCCGATGTCATCTACCGGACAGATAAAGAAAAGCTTAACGCCATTGCCGAAGAAATTGCCGAACTCAACAAGGTCGGGCAGCCCGTGCTGGTAGGGACCATCTCCATTGAAAAATCAGAAGAAATCGCTGCACTCTTAAAACGAAATGGCATTAAACATGCCGTATTGAATGCAAAACATCATGAAAAGGAAGCCGACATTATCGCCCAGGCCGGTCGTAAAGGCGCAGTCACGATTGCGACAAACATGGCAGGCCGGGGAACTGACATCCTGCTCGGAGGAAATGCGGAGTTTCTCTTCAAACAGTACCAAGGGCAACATCCCAACGCAGAAGCAGCGGTTCTGGAACGTGAAGAAAAAAAATTTGAACAAGCCTGCGCTGAAGAAAAGGAAGAGGTCCTCAAGCTCGGAGGCCTCCACATCATCGGTACAGAGAGACATGAGTCACGACGGGTTGATAACCAGTTGCGAGGACGGGCCGGACGACAGGGCGATCCCGGTTCTTCACGCTTTTACCTTTCCCTGGAAGATGACCTGCTTCGCATTTTCGGTTCGGACAAAATTTCCAGCCTGATGGGACGCCTTGGTATGGAGGAAGGCGTTCCAATAGAACACAGAATGGTCACCAAGGCCATCGAAAATGCACAAAAACGGGTCGAAGGGCATAATTTTGATATCAGAAAACAGTTGCTTGAATACGACGACGTGATGAATAAGCAGCGTACCGTGATTTACGAACGGCGACGCGATGTCCTCTTTCCGGACAATATTCATGATGACATTCAAGACATGATCGAAGGACAGGTCGATGAGCTTCTGGAGCAGTATTGCCCGGAAAACGCCTACTCCGAGGCATGGGATGGTGACGGCATGGCTGAAGGCCTGGCGCATGAATTTGCAATCGAACTCACAAAAGAAACACTGGGTTTTCCGGAAATTGGACGAGATACTTTGAAAGAAGCGATTCTTGAAAAGGTGAAATCGCTCTACCAACACAAGGCAAGTGAGTTTGGCGAAGACTTGATGAACACCATAGAAAAGCAGATTTTTCTTCGTATGATTGACAGCCATTGGAAAGACCACCTGCTCGCGATGGATTCCCTTAAAGAAGGCATCGGATTGCGGGGTTATGGCCAAAAAGAACCGCTAAGTGAATACAAAAAAGAAGGCTTCGAGATGTTCAGTGCTATGATTGATCGCATTAAACGGGACACCATCGAACATCTTTTCCGTGTGCAGATTGTCTCGGAAGAAAAGCGACCTGCGGCCTCTGTTTTTCCCAGAGAGCAGGCGATGCAGATGAATCGCGGCGAAGCAGCCAAGCCTGCGACAGTTCATCGAGAAGGGAAAAAAGTCGGTCGAAATGACCTCTGCCCCTGTGGAAGCGGGAAGAAATACAAAAAATGTCACGGCTGACAGATGTGAAAAAACCGAAAAAAACCACTCCCAGCTCTGCCAAAAAACAAATCATCCAGTCCATCCGCCAGGAAAACAACGCACTTAAGCAGGAGCTGCACAAAAAGACACGAGAGTTTTCGATTTTTTTGGATGCCGGTTTATCCCTGGCCTCCACCCTTGAATTTAAAAAAGTCCTCCGAATCATCCTGTCCTCCGCTCGAAAACTGGTGAAATGTGAAGACTGGGCTCTGCTTTTATGCGACGACGCCTATACATCCCTTCGCTATGAACTTGTGAAGCAAACACGGGGTAAGTCGATTAAACACAGCCCTATTAAAATCGGAACAGGACCTGCGGGCCGCGCCGTTGAAAAAGGGCTTCCCATACTCATTTCGGATCACGCAGGCAAACGGGCTGAACTTAAAAAGGCTTATCCCCATCTAAAAGTCAGGTCTCTGCTTGCCTTTCCAATCGTTAGCCAAAATAGAGTCATCGGCCTGATTCAATTGATCAATCGCCTCAATCAGGATGACTTTGACAAACAGGATCTGGACTACCTCCAAAAGCTGGTTGAGCGGGCCTCGCTTGCAATCGAGCGCTCAGACCTTTATCAGACCATGTCAGATCTTGCCGCCACCGATGATCTGACCAAGCTCTTCAACCTGCGTTACCTCAGTCGTGTTCTCGAAGGTGAAATGAACAGGAGCAAGCGATATAAAATTCCGCTTTCCCTGATCTTCATCGACATCGACTATTTCAAACGTGTTAACGATCAGCATGGACACCTCTGCGGTAGCAGAACCCTCGTTGAAATGGCGGATATCTTCAGGGAAAGCTTTCGTGCTGTTGATATTATTGCACGTTATGGTGGAGACGAATTTATCGTTATCTTGCCCGATACCGACGTAAAAAGGGCGTACCAAGTCTCAGAAAGAGTCCGCCAATCTGTACGAAAATTCGAATTTTTAAAGAAAAAAGGCCTAGCCCTGAAGATTACAGCCAGTTTCGGTGTCGCAGGATTCCCCGACCATGCCGAAAATAAGACCGACCTGATACACCATGCCGACCAAGCGATGTACAAAGCAAAGGTCACCGGTAGAGACAAAACGGTACTCGCATCATCGGTAGAGTAAAGCTCTCTCCCACCATTTTTCTAAATCAGAAAAGGCATGAATCAATGATCGTCTGCAGAGTAGGCTAGGAAGATTAAAACCTACAGCCGGAATAATAACAACACTGGTTCACGGTTTTATTATTCCGGTGCTATACTTCTGATGACTAGTCTAGACTTATGGACGCCTACTATGGGAAGATATTAAAGAATACGCATAGTTTTTCCCCTACATCATATTCTCGGATTAATACAAGATGACGAAAAAAATAAAAAATAAAAGAGTGAAAAAGTATATTGATCGACAAACGCAAGGACGTATCGCCCTCATTGTCGTCATCAATGCCCTGCTTTATACCGGTCTGCTTGCACTTTTTATCTTCGCTCCTCTGGCCTATCGTATTTATATCGGAGAGCGTACACCTGAGATTCAGGAAGCCGCAAACGCTTTTCTGGCGCTTCACGAGTATTTCTGGCCGGCTATTCTGCTTGTTCTGATCGTCATCGCTTTCCACAGCATCCGACTGAGCCACAGCTTGGCCGGCCCGGTCTACCGCTTCAAGCAGACACTCAGGCAGATTCAAAAGAGAAACTTTTCCGTTCAGATCACCCTGAGGAAAAAAGACTTTTTTTCTGAAATGATGGACGAAATGAATGAGACAAACCGTAGCCTCAGTGCCGACATTGCAGATTTAAAAGAGAAACATGCGCCGATCCAAGAGGCGATTGAAGAGATGAATGAAAAGCTGGGACAAAAAGATGTTTCCATCGAATTCTTGAAGACCTCTGCACGCACAATTTTTGAAAACGAAAAAGCGCTACGACAAGCGCTTGAACAGTTTCAATTGAAAAATGATGTTTAATCGAGTGAGAAACGAAAAAGGTTTTACCTTGATTGAACTTATGATTGTTGTTTTGGTCGTCAGCATTTTGGCGACTATCTCTGTCGTAGTCTATAATAATTTTCTAAAACAGGCGAGAACCGTGGAAGCAAAGAGCTTTTTGAGCGCCCTTGCCAGGCAGCAAACCGCCTACTATGTTGAAAACGAGGAATATACAGGCGATCTTCTCAAGCTCGGCCTTCCGGGGCTCGGCCTTCCGGAACTCGGCCTTCCGGAACTCGGAAGATTAAAATATTACAAGATAACGATCGACGTTTCTCCGGAACTTCAAAGGTATGTCGCGACCGCTAGCGGCGATATAGATTTCGATACCTACCTTGACGTATGGACAATCAATCAGAATGAAGTGTTGGTCCACACAAAGGATGATATAAAAGATCTTCCCTGAGAGCAAAAGTTCTCACACAAAGCATGAACAGTAGTCCCTCAAGGCTGATCTTTTCCAGGACTTTCCGCTTTTTCAGTCTCATCTGGTTTTTCTGCCGCATCCTTCTTTTTTAGTTTCTGAATCAATTCCCTATTCAATTTATTAAAGTATTCTTCTTCCTTGCTATAGCCTTCTTTATTCAAGTCTTCTCTCATTGCCCCTCCAATTTCAGCAGGACAGCCCTGCAACTGCGATCTTTGACCTTGTGGTCTATTCCCTCGAAACATCATCAAAACATTTTCATTCGGTATGATCCAATAAATAATCCCCGCAGCAAGCTACGGGGATTATTTATTTCTCTTTGTTTTTTCTTTTGCTGCTTTATTTGAGTCTGGAACTGTCTCCGTTCATCTCAAGGGCGTGGAAAAGGTCAAGGATAAACCCGAAGTACTGGGAGGCCACACGGCAGCCAAGTTCAAGCGCGTAAAGGACGCGGTGGTTGAGGGTGTGAATATATTTCTCTTAAATGATGGCCACAACGACCAGCTCAAAGAACGCAAAGGGCCGGTTTCGATCGTCCCTGCTCCGCAGGGAGAGAGATGACCGCACATCTCAAGGAGAGAGCGAATCCACCCCCTCTCCCCTGAGGTGCGCGGGAATATGAGTATTTCCACACTCTTCTTATCTCACAAAAAAGCCCAGGGCCTATGCAACACGGTTCTGGGATTTTTTGTGATGACGACTCAAACTGCGGCTTAATGGAATACTCAAGTAAAAAAAAAGGGGTAGGCGGGGAGTTCTGTGCGTGTTCAGGTTTGCTCAATGACTCTTCGGCCCTGCAAGGATTTGATCAGAGTGACTTCGTCCGCATATTCCAGATCAATCCCCACAGGGATGCCGAAAGCGATTCGGCTGACCGTAACGCCAAGCGGCTGAATCAGGCGCGTTAGATAGATGGAGGTCGATTCTCCGTCAATGGTTGGATTGGTCGCGATGATGACCTCTGAAATCTTCCCTTTTTCCAGGCGGGCAATCAGCTTTTTGACGGCTTCACCACTGATTTCGGAACCCGACAAGGGAGCGAGTGTCCCCAACAGAACGTGATAGAGCCCCCGATACTCCCCGGTGCGTTCAATTGAATAAAGCGTACTGGCCTCTTCAACGACTAAGACCTTTGTGCCTTCTCTTTTCGGGTCAGTGCAGATTGTACAGACCGGTTCTTCAGTTAGGTTATTACAAATTTCACAAAAAGAAAGTTTCTCTTTGATGTCGATAATGGCCTGTCCAATGGCACTGGCTTCCTCAGATGACATCTTCAGAATATAAAAAGCCAAGCGCTGGGCCGATTTTCGTCCGATGCTAGGCAGCTTCATCAATTGTGTAATCAGATGGGCAAAAGCCCCCTTTTTTCTTGTTGTGCTGCTCATTGACTCAGAAGAGGCCGGGAATATTCAAACCACCGGTCAGACCCTTCATTTCGTCGGCCATCGCTTCCTGGCTCTTTCTTAAACCCTCATTCACCGCCGCTAAGACTAGGTCCTGCAACATGTCCAAATCCTCTGTTTTGACCACTTCAGGATCGATTTTGATGGATAAAACTTGCTGACGACCATTTACGACAACAGTCACCATTCCGCCACCCGATGTGGCTTCAGTGGTTTTTTCTGCGGCCTCTTCCTGGAGCTTGGCCATCTTGGCCTGGAGTTCCTGGGCCTGTTTCATCATACCGCCAAACATTTTTTTCCCTGCCATTACATCTCCTCACTTTTTTATTTGTTTCGTTATTTTGTCTCAATCACGCTCCCGCCCATCACATCAAGAATTTCCTGAACAAAGGGATGCTTGGATGGAAGCGTCTGATTCCCCTCAAAGACAGGTGGTTTTTGATATGAAGGTATCGGTTTAAAAGCGGGTTCCGGGCCTTTTTTTGTCGTCCCACGTTCAAGCAACAAGAGACTCACATCTCTTTTAAAATAGGTCTTAAGAAAATCATTCATCCACTCACGACTCGATTCTTTTTGGATCAAGGGCATCAAAAAAATACTGTCTCCCGAAAAACCCATCTGAATTTCCTGATCCGAAAGACTGATCAAGTCCCCCTCCTTAAGATAGGAGGCGATGTTGGGGCGTTCCTCCTTGATCGCAGAAAGAAGCTTTTGCCATGTTTCCTGGGCAGGGCCGCTTGTTATCTTGGCATTTGTTTTTTCTATGTTTTTCGGGGCAGGATTTTCAATCTGAGAACGGCTTTTAGAAAGAGGTACTTTTGAACCTTTTTTTTCGGCCAGAGCCGCGAGCCAAGAGGGAGAGGGCTTTGCGGGAGAAGGTTTTGAAGGGGAAGCCAGTGCTGTTTTTTTCTCAATGGCAATGGACTGTTCAAAAACAGGCTTTTTAAAAACGGTCTTCATCGCAATCGCTTGTGGATCTTTGATGTCTTCAGGCGTTTTCCCGACCGACCGAGGCGCCGGACTTCCGGAGGCCAGGGCATCCAGTTTTGTAATCATCGCTTCGATGGGCTGTAAATCGGCCAGCAAAATAGATTTCATCAGGGTCACTTCAAAAAGCAGGAAGGGTTGCGGCGCATGACGGATTTCTCTCTGCAAGCGGGCAAAGATAGAAAAAAGGCGTTGCAATGCCTCTGGAGAAAAAAGGGCCGATTCAATACGAATCTCCTCGATTTCTTCAGCAGGAAGATCCACCCAATCGCCCACTTCAGACAAATTCTGAGTCACAATCAAGTTCCGCAGGTGCTCTAAGCAGTCCGAAAGAAACTGTGTCAGATCGCAGCCTTGCTCGCTGACCTCTTTTGCAAGCGTCAGTAGGGCAAGCGTGTCCTTTTTGTGAATGGCATGAACAAAGGCCTGGAAAGTTGATGCGTGCATTCGGCCCATCAGGGTAAAAAGGTCTTCATCCGAAACCTGCTCACCCCCGAAAGAGATGGCCTGATCCAGCACACTCAAGGCATCGCGCATACTCCCTTCGGCCAGTCTGCCGATGAGGTGCAAGCCTTTTTCGCTAAATACGCACTGGCGTTCTTCGGCAACGCAGCGCAACTGAGCCACAATTTCTGCCAGCGTCATTCGACTAAAGGTAAAGTGTTGGCAACGTGACAAAATCGTTGCCGGAATTTTATGGGATTCTGTTGTCGCCAGGATGAAAATCAAATGAGGCGGCGGTTCTTCCAGCGTTTTGAGCAAAGCATTGAATGCTGCATTTGAAAGCATGTGGACTTCATCAATGATGTAGATCTTGTAGCGGGCACGGAGCGGTAAATATTTCACATTTTCCCGAAGTTCCCGAACATCGTCCACCCCCGTATTCGAGGCTCCGTCAACCTCAACCACATCAACCGAGCGACCACCGGTAATCTCGCTACATTGCTCACACTTATTGCAGGGCACCGTGGTTCCGAGTTTTTCACAGTTGATTCCCTTCGCAAGGATTCTAGCGAGAGAGGTTTTTCCGACACCGCGTATGCCGGAAAAAAGGTAGGCTTGTGCAATTTTATCGAGCCGGATGGCATTGGCAAGGGAGGTGGTGACATGTTCCTGACCGATGACCTCTTCAAAGGTCTGGGGCCGCCATTTTCTGGCAGAAACCTGGTAGTCCATTATGAATTCTGCCTATTCAGCTGTTTTACTTGGGATGATAGCAGCGAAATCGTTATTTGCGTCAATAGCATTTAGAGTTAAATGTGATTTGTGGAGAAACCGGGTGAACCTGCGGCACACAAGAGCGCCTACTTACCGCTGCTTCCTTCCGGACCTGACGGGGTTCATAAGATCCTGTTGCACAGAGCCCGGTCCCTCCAAAAATCACACTTATAGTCGATATGGCGGAGAGAGGGGGATTTGAACCCCCGAGACAGCTACAAACCGCCTACACGATTTCCAATCGTGCTCCTTCAACCGCTCGGACACCTCTCCTTATGATTCTATAATTACTTTATAACAGTTGCTTTGATTCTCGACAAAACATCGGCGGAGAAAGGGGGATTCGAACCCCCGGTGGAGTTACCCCCACACCTGATTTCGAGTCAGGCGCCTTCAACCGAGCTCGGCCATCTCTCCAATAAATCATCCCCGTAAGTCGCCGAAAAGTTTTCCCAGTAATGAGGACGCATCCTCAGCAAGTACGCCACCAAGCACCTCCATGCGATGATTCAAGCGAGGCTCCCGGACAAGATCCACGATAGAACCGCAACCGCCTCCTCTGGGATCATAGGCCCCGAAAACCAGACGATCCACCCTGGATTGCACTAAGGCCCCGGCGCACATCACGCAGGGTTCGAGGGTGACATAAAGCGTACCGCCTAAGCGCCAACGCCCCAGATTTTTTGAAGCCTCACTCAGCACCAACATTTCGGCATGAGCGGTCGCATCAAGGCGCTCTTCCTTTAAATTGTGTGCGGCCACCGTGACTTCATCACAAACAAGTACGGCACCGACAGGCACCTCGCCAAGACATAAAGCTTTCTCTGCTTCAGCAAGTGCCTGTCTCATCAGTCGCATATCTAAGTCACTTGGAAGCATAAAATTAAGGGCGACTGTCCGAGAACGTGCGGCGGATTTTATGAGAATCACTCTCTGTTGTCAAGATAATGCCCCCTGCAAATTTTGAAGAAAATTGCAGGTAAATACTCCCTGGGCAAACATAATCATCGCAGGGGCGTATCGATTTTATTCCCCCGGAATGATGTGCTATGATCACGCCAATTTTTAATCATCCATATGAAAATGGGGGGAAAGTATGGTCGCAGAATTTAAAGATGTTGTCGATTTTCATCAACACCTCTGTCTCGATATTGCCATTGGATATCGTGCGGGCTTAGCCTTGGTCCGCGAAATGGGGGATGAATTAAAAAACATGAAAGAGGTCGTTGCCCACGTCGGGAATGAAACCTGTGCAGTGGACGCCATTCAGGAAGTCACCGGCTGCACCTTTGGCAAACGCAACATCTATTTGGATCACATAGGAAAGCCGGTCTACATCCTTCAGAACACAAAAACAGGCAATGCCGTCCGGGCTTACTGCACTTATTGGGAAAGTTTTGATCATACGGAATTACGCACCCTGAGAAAGGCGGCGAAAGCGGCAGATGCCAGTGGCGCGCAGAAAGCAGCGCTCTTAAAAAAGACAGAAGAAACCATCGAAGCCGTCTTAGCGGCCCCGGAATCAGAACTCTTTGCTATCACTCGTATCAAACTCCCTGCACCGCCGAAGTCCGGGAAATACGTAGCTGAAGCCTGTGCGGACTGTGGTGAGCAGGCCGATGTCGCCCTCCTACGGGAAGTGAGTGGAAAGCGGCTCTGCACAGAATGCGGCGTAAAAGAAACTGTCGGGACTTAAGATGACTGCAAATCGCCTGGCGATAGGAGCACCGGCTCCCGATTTCAATCTGCCGTCAGTGGACGGACGAAACTATTTTCTGAGGGATTTCCAGGATAAGAAGGTGCTTGTCGTCCTTTTCACATGCAACCATTGCCCCTATGTTCAGGCCTACGAACAGCGTTTGATCGCAATTCAAAGCGATTTTTCATCCCAGGGTGTGGCTCTCGTCGCGATTAACTCAAACGAAACGAAAAACCATCCGGAAGACAGCTTCCCCAACATGGTAGTGCGTGCAAAAAAAGAGGGTTTTAATTTCTCCTATCTCCGTGACGAAACGCAAGAAGTTGCAGATGCCTACGGCGCCCACTACACACCGGAGGCCTTTCTTTTTGACAAGGAAAGAAAACTCCGTTTTACCGGACGTATTGATGACAACTGGCGGGATGCAGACAAGGCTAAATCACACGATCTAAGAGACGCGATCGAAGCGCTACTTGCGGGAAACGAGGTCAGACTATCGGAAACACATGCAATCGGCTGTACGATCAAGTGGGCGCAATTTTAAATAATCCTACCTTTTAGAATCTCCCCTCTAGGATAAAAAATGGCAGGCAACACATTCGGACAGGTTTTCCGGGTCACCACCTTTGGCGAAAGCCACGGCATTGCTCTCGGTGGCATCGTCGACGGTTGTCCGGCAGGGCTGGCACTTTCAGAAAACGACTTGCAAGTTGACTTAGATCGCAGAAAACCGGGACAGAATCGTCTTCAAACTCAGAGAAAAGAACCTGATACGGTTCAGATTTTCTCTGGCCTCTTTGAGGGTTTAAGCACGGGCACCCCGATTGCCTTCGCTGTTTTTAACGAAGATAAGCGATCAAAGGATTACAGGGCTATCAAGGATAGGTTCCGACCGGGACACGCCGACTACACCTATTTTAAAAAATACGGCACACGGGATTATCGAGGCGGGGGTCGCTCTTCAGCCCGTGAAACGCTAGCCCGTGTCGCAGCAGGCGCGATTGCTCGAAAAATTCTTGCCCTGGAAGGCATTAAAATTGTGGGCTATGTCAGCCAAATCGGTTCGGTCAAAATCAACAAGGTTGTCCCCGAAGAAATATCAAAAAACCAGCTCTTTTGCCCGGACCCGGATGCCGTCTCTGAAATGGAGGCAATGATCCGACAAGTTCAGTCCGAACGCGACTCCATCGGGGCTATGGTCGAAGTAAGCGCAAAGGGAGTTCCGCCGGGTTTGGGAGAGCCGGTATTTGAAAAACTGGATGCTACTTTGGCGGGAGCGATGATGTCGATCAATGCCGTCAAAGGCGTCGAAATTGGAGACGGCCTCAATGTCGTTTCTTTACGAGGAAGCCAAAATTGCGACGCAATCACACCCGACGGATTTCGTTCTAATCATGCCGGTGGCATCCTTGGCGGCATTTCAAACGGCGATGAAATCCTTGTTCGACTCGCCCTGAAACCGACCTCTTCTATTGCGATTGAGCAGGAAACAATCGATATCCATGGTAAATCGACAACGATAGCGACAAAAGGTCGGCACGACCCCTGCGTGGGTATACGGGCCGTTCCAATTGCCGAAGCGATGATGGCGCTCGTACTGGTCGACTTTTTACTGAGAAATAAACTATCCAGAATATAAGCATCATTTGCAGCTTGAAGAGCTGTTTCAGCGTATGTGCTTTTTTTCGTCAGATGACGACCTGAAGTCAGAATAAACCGGACGGATTATTAACTTCCTACACACTGCACTATTTCACTCTGCATCTATTCTTCCTTGACAGTGTTTGACGGTATATTTATTATGTCCAGTCCAATTACTGCTGTCGATTAACATTATCCCGGAGTCCCTTTGATAAAATTATTGACGAACAGCCTGAACCGAGACGAGCTCAACAAAACTGAAAGCATCAAGTGCTGCAATGATGAGCTAGTTAGGTCCCTATTATTCCGCTTATTCTTTCTCCTCACCTCACTGTTTATTTTATTTTTCCCGGTTCATTCGATATTCGCACAGCCTGCGCCTGATGAATTCTCACAGTTTGGAGAAAAAAAACTCAATAACTTGACGCCGGGAGAGTTGGAAAAGGGGAAAGATTTTTTAAAAGCTCGGGAGCAGGGAAACAAAACGCCAAGGGCAGGGATCAATAAGAGGGCTGGCATCTCTTCTAGAACAATTGAAACGGACAGTAATAAACCTTCTGTTTCTCCACAAAAAAAGACACCCACTCTGAATCAGCTTTCTCAATTCGAATCCTATCTGAGAGGAAAACATTCTCAAACCATCTCCCTTGATATCAATCAGTTTGGCTACGATCTTTTTCGGCAAGCCCCGGCATCCTTCAGCCCTGTCGATGTGATTCCGGTGACTTCAGATTACCTCCTGGGTCCGGGGGATGAGGTCAGAATCGATATCTGGGGGAAACTCAACGTGGACCACATGCTCGAGATTGATCGTGACGGAAAAATTATTCTACCTCAACTCGGAACACTCCATTTGGCCGGGCTTTCTTTTTCTGAGGCAAAAGGTTTTTTACTCAAGGAACTCAGCCGATATTATAAGGCTTCTGAAGTGAAGATGAATGTCAGTATGGGGCGGCTCCGTTCCATTCGTGCCTTTGTTGTCGGGAAGGCGGCTCATCCCGGGAGTTATACCCTTTCTTCCTTTTCGACGCTCATCAATGCCCTTTTTTCTGCGGGAGGACCCAGCAAAGTCGGGACGATGCGAAACATTATAGTCAAAAGACACGGGAAAACGATTGTCCAGCTTGATCTCTACGACCTCCTTTTGAAAGGGAATAAGGGAAAGGATATCCGGCTCATGTCTGAGGATGTCATTTTTATTCCAAGCGTCGGGCCGCTGATCGGGGTTGCTGGAAATGTAAATGTCCCTGCCATCTATGAATCGAAAGGCAGAATGACCTTGCGAAGCTTGATCAAAATGGCCGGTGGCATCAGTGCAACGGGCTACCTCCAACGGGTTCAGGTTGAGCGAATTTTTGAAAACAAGACCAAGATTGTCCTGGATGTTGACCTTGAAGGACTCCCGGGAGAGAGCAATATTCCGGACATTTTATTGTCGGATGGTGACCTTGTCCGGGTATTCTCAATAGAAAACAAGATCACCAATGCCGTATCGCTCAAAGGGAACGTCGTTCGTCCAGGCACCTACGAGTGGAAAAAAGGGATGAGGCTTAAGGACTTGCTCAAGTCCTTTGATGATCTGCTTCCCGACACATTTTTAGATTATGTTCTTATTGAAAGACGAGTGCCACCCGATCAACACAGGGAATATCTTTCTAGCAATCTGGGGAAACTCTTCCTTGAGGCAGACCTTGAAGAAAACCTTGAAGAAAATATTTTTCTGCACCCGGATGACATCATTCTTGTTTACAATCGCTGGGATATCTCTGAGAAAAAACTGGTCCATGTCGAGGGTGCTGTGAACAAACCCGGCGCCTTTGAGTATCGACCTAATATGAAACTTTCCGATCTTCTGTATCTTGCCGGAGGGGTGAAGGATGTTGCTTTTCTTGAGGCTGGAGAGTTGACTCGGATTATCCCGACTTCGGAAGGCCCTGAGATTAAAAGATTTTTCGTCGACCTGGAAGAGGTGCTCTCGGGAGAACGTGCTTCGAATATCCATCTTGCGCCTGACGACCACCTCTCCGTTCAGACGGTTCCTGAATGGGAGCTTTACCGAAGCGTTATGATCTCCGGGGAGGTTCGCTTTCCCGGAGGGTATACAAGTAAAAAAGGGGAAAAGCTCTCCTCTTTGATTGAACGAGCAGGTGGTTACACCGACAATGCTTACCTCAAAGGGGCGGTTTTTTCACGGAAATCGGTCAGAGCCCTGCAACAGCGGCAGTTGGATGAAGCGATAGACCGCCTTGAGTCACAAATTTTGTCTCAGTCGGCCATGGGCATTGATACGGCACTTACGCCTGAAGCGGCTCAACAGGAACTGGCTGCAACTATGCAACGCAAGGCTTTGATTGCAAAGATGCGGTCTGCGAAGGCTTTGGGGCGCATGGCCATTGGTCTTGAGGACTTGGAGTCTTTTGGAGACTCCCCCTCTAATGTCACTCTCGAAGAGGGGGACCATCTCACCATCCCTGAAAGGCCCCAGCAAATCCAGGTGATTGGGGCTGTATACAATCAAACCGCATTTATCTTTGATGAGGAAGAAGACGTAGGTGACTATTTAGAAAAAGCGGGGGGATTCACCAAGGCCGCTGATGAGGAGCTGATCTACGTACTCAAGGTTGACGGCACGGCCCTGTCAAAAAGGCAAACGAAGGGCCTCTTTCGGCGCAGTCTGATGTCACGGGTTCTTGATCCGGGGGATACGATTGTTATTCCTGAGGAGATAGACAAGATTTCATGGCTGAAAGAGACCAAGGATCTCACTCAAATTCTCTTTCAGATGGCCGTTACCGCCGGCGTCCTGATTGCGACTTTTTAAGTATGTCCCCGCAGCTACAGCCTATAAACGACGACGAAATCAACCTGCTTGACTACTGGCGTGTACTGGTCAAGCGAAAAACGCTACTTGTCAGCATAGTGGGGGCCGCTATCTTGGGTTCGGTTTTCATTAGTCTGATGCTGCCGAAAATTTATGCTGCCAGCGCTAGCCTGCTTCCCCCTCAAGATAGCGCCGGCGGTGCGAGTCTGATTTCTTCCAGGCTTCCGGGTGGACTTGGAGGGCTTGTCGGAGGTGCTTTAGGCCTGAAATCACCGATCGATCTTTGGGTTGGCATATTAAAGAGTCGGACCGTTCATGCCGAAATCGTCTCAGAATTTAATTTGAAAGAAGTCTACGAAGTTCCGAACGATGAAACGGCGATTAAAACACTTCGCTCCGCCGTCAATATCAAAAAATCAAAAGAGCAAATCCTTTCAATTACCGTAGAAGATCGGAATCCTGAACGGGCGGCAGAGCTGGCCAACGCCTTCGTTAGGTCACTCGACAGGATCAATCAGGGCATCACGACGACATCGGGCGGTCGCATGCGGGCCTTCGTGGAGGGGAGGCTGGATGAAGCAAAATTGGCTCTGCTTAAGTCGGAAGATGCTCTGAAGGTTTTTCAGGTGGAGAAGGGCGCCGTCCAGCTTGATGCTCAGTCCGCCGCAATTATTGGAGCAATCGGAGAGGTTAAAGGTCATCTTCTGGCAAAAGAGGTGGCACTTCAAACTTTACTCTCTTACGCTACAAGTCAGAACTCGGAGGTGAAACTTTTACAAGCTGAGGTCAAAGAGTTAAAACGTGCGCTTCAGAAACTTGAGGAGGGGGAAAACAATGAGAAGCTTGAGAGAAAATCGATTTTTATCCCCACAGCGCAACTTCCAGATTTAGTGCTGCAATATGTTCGGCTCCTTCGGAAGGTGAAAATTCATGAAACTTTATTTGAACTCCTGGTGGAACAATTTGAAATTGCCCGGATACAGGAAGCGAAAGACAGCCCGACCGTTCAGGTCCTGGATGCCGCTATCCCCCCTGAAAAACGAATCAAGCCAAAGAGGGCATTGATCGTCATCCTTTCTACTTTTACCGCCGGTTTTTTCGGTATTTTTGTCGTTTTTTTTCTGGAATATATCGAGAAGGCAAAAAAAGAAGAAGCCACAACAGAAGCGGGATTAGTGAATGATGAAGCTAAACCGCATGGCTAAGCTCGTAGAGAGAAAGACGCTTTTATTGCAAGTCGTGTCACTGGCCGAAGAGGCGGGGGCGGCGATTATGATGGTTTACAATCAGGATGATGTCGGTGTCACCTACAAGGACGACGCCTCTCCACTCACGCAGGCCGACCTGGCCGCTCACAATCTGATCATTAATGGGCTTGCGCGACTCACGCCCGATTGGCCCGCCTTGTCAGAGGAGTCACTTGAGATATCCTACGCTATCCGAAAGACCTGGAATCGTTACTGGCTGATTGACCCACTTGACGGCACCAAAGAATTTGTCAAACACAAGCAAGCGTTTACCGTCAATATTTCCTTGATTGAAAACGGGAATCCGACGATGGGAGTCGTGTATGCCCCGGCACTGGACCTGCTCTACTATGCATTTGAAGGAGGGGGTGCCTTCAAAAAAGAAAAAAACGGACCCACCCTTCCAATCTCTGCGGAGAGTAAAGGACATCAGCCGCCTAAGGTCGCGGTCAGCCGGTCTCATATCGGCAAAACGACAGCTGATTTTCTTGAAAAAATCGGCCCGCATGAACTGATTCGCATAGGGAGTTCACTGAAACTTTGTCTGGTGGCCGAGGCCGCGGCGGATCTTTATCCCAGGCTGGGCAGAACAATGGAATGGGACACTGCTGCGGCACAAAGCATTGTGGTGGAAGCGGGAGGAAGCGTCACGGACCCGAAAGGCCAGCCCCTTCGATACAACAAAGCCGACCTGTCCAACCCCGATTTTTTTGTCCGTGGCATGTCGCCGATCTCTTTACCGCTATGACTATAGCCCCTTAACAAAAGGACAGGTCGTTTCGATGCCGAAACGGAAACTGGGACTGCTCCTATCGACCCCTCCGAACCACCAAAATCTTCAGACCGTACTTTCCCTTGTAGAAGAGGCTCTAAATCAAGGCATGACGCCCTATCTCTATCTGATTGATGAAGGGGTGAAAAATGTTGATCTGCCTGTATTTTCCGGATTTTCCGAGCGAGGCCTCAAGCTATTTGCCTGTGCCTACGGGGCTCAACGCTATGGCATTGCCGTGAGTGACCAGGCGGTCTTCTGCGGACTGGTTGTACTCTCAGACCTCATCAAGGGCTGCGACCGTTTTATCGTATTCAATTAAAATGTCAAAAAAAATTGTTGTGATTTTGAGAAGTGATCCAAGGGTAAGCCATCGTGTCTGTGAAGGCGTTCGTATCGCGCTCGGGCTAGCATCTGGAGGACATGAGGTGGAGCTGATCTTCACGGAAAACTCCTGCCTTCTTTTAACTGAGGAGGGGGATGAGATGGTCGATGGGGAGCTGGCGCTACAGTTTCTCGACACACTCAAGGAATTCATCCCTCTTTTTTTAATCGACAAAGGAGGGACTACTTATATCGACATTGAAGAACTTGTCTATGAAAGCTGTTTTATTTCACGAGAAGAACTCACATCAAAACTGTCTGCTTCAGATTGTTTACTCAGTTTTTAGGTAGTGAGTGAAAAGTGAATAAAAATCGACTACGCAGGATTTAAAGCAAGTGTTCCGATATAAGCGACATAGATCAAGAAGAGTAAAATGCCTTCCCAGCGTCTTAAGGTATAACCTGTGCGGAGAAAGGGAAAGAGCAGTAGGGTCATGATGACCATGACCGGGAGATCCCTCATAAGGACCTCCTTGGAAATGATGATCGGTCTGATCGCGCTTGCGCTGCCTAAGACGGCGAGTGTATTGAAAATGTTACTGCCCAGAACATTTCCGATGGCAATATCGCCGTGATCCCGCCAGACGGCAACCAGGGAGGTCACGATCTCCGGTAGGGATGTGCCAATTGCCACGACCGTCAATCCGATAATTAAATCCGAAACACCGAAGGCGCGGGCCACACCGGATGCGCCTTCAACCAATACCTGTCCCCCTCCTGCCAGGGCCGCAAAACCGGCGACGATTTTGATGAAATCAAGAAAGGGTTTGTTATTTTCGGGCTCTTTCAGCACAAACTCCGCTTCGACCTCTGACCGTTCCTTAAGGGACAAACGGACGAGCAGAGCAATATAAACGGCCAAGCCGACAAGCAGCAGCAGACCGAACCACTGGGGAAGGACCCCTCCGAAGGCAAAAAAATAAACGAGGAGGCTGATGCCGATTAAAAGCGGCACTTCAAGACGAATCAGTCGGATCTGAACGGTGAGGGGACGAATTAAGACGGCGAGTCCTAAAGCCATGCCGATATTGCCGATATTGCTCCCGACCACATTACCAATTGCAAGGTCTCCCCGGTCGGAGAGGGAAGCGGCAAGGCTGACCGCCATTTCCGGGGCGGAAGTGCCTAAGGCCACAATTGTCAGACCGACCACCATCGGCCGGATGCCAAATCGTGTCGCAATGCGCGCAGCGCCGGAAACCATGGCCTCTGCTCCGAAAGTCAGGAGCAAAAATCCACCGAGTATGTATAGTATATCGATCAGCATTGAGGGGATTTAAGCTGGAAATTCATGAGCTTGTGTTTATTTGAGCAAAGGGGGAATACTTCAATATCGTATCGACTATTCAGCCCGGCCTTATGCGTCATTCCGGTTATTTTTTGGGCCGGAATCCATATCATTTAGACTCTGGATTCCCGCTGGAAGCATACGGGAATGACGGGAAAGGTGGTAAATATTTAGGCACTGGTGTCACTTATGTGCGATGATCTCTGCAAATTCCGCTTCTATCGTTGTTAAAATGCCGATGCCGTAGGCCTCGTTGGGGGGATCTTCATCGTGAAGACGCCGATAGTCTGCGAGCACGTTGAGGGTTTGGGTGACCCATTCTCCTTTTTTCGCCTGTCCTGATTGCAGCACAATCGTTGTCGGGCGAAACATGCCGCCCGAGCTTTCCGTGCCGACGGCCTTGATGCTGCTCCAGGCGTATTTTGTGATAATCGGGATGCCCAGGATGTCAGTTCCCAGTGCAACGTAAACAGTGGCATTTCTCTCTTTTTCCGGATCGTCCGGGACGTTAATCATCCGCCATTTCCAGGTGATGAAGGGGTATTCGTTCGGGTTCCACTTCATTTTTTTAAAGATGCGGTTGGGACGGCCTGTGGCATGGAGATAGGGCGTCTTCTCCGTTTCAATGATTTGATAAACCTCGGCGGGGATGGGATTGGGCTTATTGGCCTTCCATCCCGACGGGAGACCATTTTTACCTTGCGATGAAAAATCCTCAAGAATGACCGTTTCCCCGATCTCTGCAAGTACCACTTGATTCGCCGAAAAAACCATCAAGCCCGATAAAATAACCAAAAAAGAAAAGACATGTTTCATCATGCGGAATCTCCTTGTTGCAGCTTGCTTCAACTTTATTTTATTGACCCGTTCCTCGAACGAATTCTGCATGCTAGCAGGTCATCGGCTCCCTTGTCAGCTATTGACCTCTATAAAGCATCGGTGTTAGTGTTCCGGGTTCATTTTTAGCCCTTATATCATCCTGTAAAGAGGTGGAAATATATGTCTTGGGAACCGCGCGGCCCCGGTGGAAATATGGAGGACCCTTTTCTAAAACTCCTCCGCGAACTTCAAAAATTCTTGAAAAGGCCCCCTGGAGAAGGCCCCTCCTTTAAAGGAGGCAAGCTGATCATTGGCGTCATTATTATTGGTTTTGTGCTCTGGAAAGGGTTTTACATCGTCGCCCCCGATGAGCAGGGTATTGTCCTGCGCTTTGGCGAGATGGTTCGGACGGCGGCCCCCGGCCCCCACCTTAAAATCCCGATGGTCGAAGAGGTGCTCTTGCCGAAAATCACCAAACTCCACCGGATCGAAATCGGATTCCTCAGTACCCGTGGCGGCGGTTCACAGAGGGTGCCTCAAGAGGCCCTCATGGTCACCGGAGACGAAAATATCGTCGCGGTCGAAATGATTGTTCAGTTCAGAATTAAGGATGCCGAGCAATTCCTTTTTAAAGTCGCGGACATTGGCGAAACGATTAAAAAGAGTGCCGAAGCCTCGATTCGTCAGGTGATCGGTGAAACCCAGATTGATGATGCCCTCACCATTGGAAAGGCGAGAATCCAGATTGACGCGCAGATCCTGCTTCAATCGATTCTGAATGGCTATGAAGCAGGTGTTCAGATTACGGCGGTGCAGCTCCAGGATGTGAATCCGCCCGATGCGGTTGCCGCCGCTTTTAAAGATGTCGCCAGCGCTAAAGAAGACAAAGAAAAGTTAATCAACGAATCCCACGGTTATCGAAACGATATCATCCCGAAGGCAAAGGGTGAAGCGGCCCAGATGGTCAACGAAGCACAGGGCTACGCCGAAGCGAGGGTGAGCCGGGCCGAAGGGGAGGCCGACCGTTTTTTAAAGACCCTGAAAGAATATAAAAATTCAAAGGATATTATCCGGAAACGCATCTACATTGAGACGATGGAAGAAGTCATGGGCGAGGTGGAAAAGGTGATTATTGATCAAGGGGTCGGAGGCAAGATGCTGCCGCACCTCCCGCTGGGTCGCGGCGGACTGGCTGACACTTTGAAGCGGGGGACAAGATGAGCAAACAAGGTTTCGCAGGCATCATCGTCGTTGTCCTGATTATCCTCGTGATGGTCGGGGCCTCTCCTTTTTATATCGTCGATGTTATACAGACGGCGATTGTTGTGCAGTTGGGAAAACCGGTCCGAACGGTCACTGAGCCGGGTCTGAAGTTCAAAATCCCTTTTATCCAGGATGTCATTAAATTCGATAAACGTCTGCTCGATTATGACTCCGACCCGCAGCCTGTGGTGACCCGGGATAAAAAGACCCTCGTCATCGATAACTTCGCAAAATGGCGGATTGTTGAGCCACTCACATTCTACGAGGCCTTCCGGACGGAACAGGCGGCGCGGCCCCGCTTGGACGACATCATCTATTCAGAGCTGCGTGTCGATCTCGGACAGCATGACCTTTCCGAAATTATCTCCAAGACCCGAATGGAGATCATGGCGACGGTCACAAAAGCATCGAATGAAAAAGCCCTTGAATATGGCATCGAAATCGTCGATGTCCGCATCAAGCGGGCCGATCTCCCGGAGCAAAATGAAAAAGCCGTCTTTGCACGAATGCAGGCGGAGCGGGGAAGAGAGGCCAAACGCTATCGATCCGAAGGGGCCGAAGCGGCTCAAAAGGTGAGATCTCTCGCGGAGAAAGAGAAAGAGATTCTGCTCGCCCAGGCTTATAAGACACAACAGCAATTGATGGGTGAGGGAGATGCAACTGCCTTTCGCATCTATGGCGAGGCCTATGGGCAGGATGCCGATTTTTTTGAATTTGTCCGTTCGATGGAAGCCTACAAAAAGGTGCTGAATAAAGACACATTGTTAGTGCTGACTCCCGAGTCGGAATTCTTCAAATACATCCAGAAAAAGTAGTTCCTTAAGTGAGTAAAGACATTGGCGCTTTGGTCGAGCAGGAAATCCTGTCTCGACTGGAGGCCCTCCAGGCCAACACCCTCTATTTCATCACCACGAAGTCTGTTTTACTTCAGGGCTTCAAAACCTACGAGATGCAACGCCTTGAGTCCTTTTCCTGGCAGAAGGGGAGAGCGGTGCTTGAGGCGACGGTTCTGGAAGAGGCCTTCGATGACCGGCGCTCAAAAGTGTCGATCTCCATACAGGATCAGGGCCTCCGCTACCGTTGTAGCTGCCGCGACTGGAATGCCGGCAATCAGTGTAAACACCTGATCTGTACCCTCCTGTCTGTCATCAATATCTTCTCGCCGAAATTGTACTACCAGGCCCGACACGATAAATCCAGAATTCAAAACTTAAAATCGGAACTCTTGCAGGTCCGACCGGGCGCTGATCAAGACGCTAAGCACAGCACGCAAAAAGGGCTGACGCTCACCTCAGTGCCGCGACCCCGACAAGCAGCCAAATCGCTCTATCAGCTTGTGATTCAAACCACAGAGACCTACCCTTCGATTTATGTGAGAAAGGGCGGAAAAATCATCGACTCCACCCTCCATCTTCCACAAGCCCTCGCAGTCTTTATCTTTTCTTATTATTCGATCAGCGCCCTGCAAGAGCGGTTTAAGCACTATCTGAAGATCCAAGGGAATCACTTCCCCTTGATTCTGGTCAGCGACTACGGAGAAATGCCGATTGAGTGGGATGCGAAGCTCCACTTTCAAAGCAAGACGGAACTGAATATTTGCGATGATCAAATCGCTGTACGCAGCCTCTGCCTCTTAAAGGGCGTGGTCTCTGAAAAGGTGCTGCGCTTCTGGAATTTTATTGTTGACCTTGAAACGGGGAAGCTGGGTTCTGTCCAAAACACAGACGGCTGGCGGCTCTTCACGGAAATTGATCGCCTTTTTGATCGACCCGCCTATTTTGATGATGATGATCTTCGTGGCGACAGATTTAAAGAAAAAGGGCATCCGGATCAACGGTGGATTGTCCGAAACAGCCACTTTCAAATCCCTCTAAAGGTCTTCCAGAGTTTTCAACTCAACTTCACCAAGGAGGCAGAACGCGGGGTCTTAAACGACCTCGTGTTAAAGGTCAAGGGCCAGACCACGCCGCCACGGCAATTAAAACACCGGCATCGCCTTCATATCGAGTCGGGTCATTTTGATTCCTCAAGCCTGCGAGCCCAGTGTCTGCTGGGTGAATCGCCCGATGAATTACCTGTTCCATCCTTAGGCGCGACAACGGCCTCAACCTTCACCTTCTTCCTTGAAATCAACAAGCGCAACCTGCCTTCGCCCCTCAAGGCCTTAAAACGTCAAGTGGTACTCTGTGAAACCTTCCTGAAACTACTGACCCTGACGAAAAAGGAAAGTGGCGCCAGGGTGATTCGTAAGGCCCTCTCCAATGGCGATTTTGTGCAATACAGCATCAAGCGCCCTGCAAGGGAACTGCTCAAGCGATATTTTGAGGCCTTCCTCAAACAGGATCTCAGGATTTGGGCAAGCCCTGCTGGATGGGCCATTGCTCCGAACGACAAGCGGATGGAAGCACAGCTCTACCGGATTCCTTTTGAACTCTTCGGAGTAAAGATCTTTAATGACATCAGCAGCTATCATGAAATGCGGGTCCCGACAAAAGCGCTGCATGATCAGCTTCCACTTTTGCATCTGCAATGTAAATTGGCAGGGATCGACCTCCACTATCAAGGCAAGCCCATTTCAAGCACGTCCTGGGATTTTTCATTTGATGCAAAGCGAGAAGCAGGCATTGACTGGTTTGAGATCAAACCGGAGATTAGTTGCAATGGAAAGATGATGAAAGAGGAGGAATGGCAGCGCCTTCTTGAGCAAAACGGGGTGATCGAAAAGGATGGGGAAATCCACATTGCCGATGCCGCCACACAAAAGATATTAAAGTCTCTCTCTCTGATCTACAAAAAAGAAAAGCCGGACGAGCGCACAAAACGAACATTGGTTCAGGTGCCGAGTCTCCAGATCCTCGACTGGATTGCCCTTAGAAAAGAGGGCGTTCGCATCACGCTTTCCGACGAAGATGAAGCCCTCATCAAGAGCCTGGTTGAATTTAAAACGATAGAAAAGATCCGTACGCCCAGGCGTCTGCAAGCGACCTTGCGCCCCTATCAAAAAGAAGGGCTCGACTGGCTCGCTTTCCTCTATCAACACCGTTTCGGGGCTTGTCTCGCCGATGACATGGGACTCGGAAAGACGATTCAGGCCATATCGTTGCTGGCGGCCATCAAGGAAAAAATCGTTCCCTCGATTGTTGGAAAGGCCGGAAGGGTCGGGGAGGGGGGGGATGGTTTTTCTTCAGACCACCCGCATCACCCTCATCTCATTGTTGTTCCACCGAGCCTGCTCTTTAACTGGGAAAGTGAGATCGAACGATTTTATCCCGAACTTTCGATCTACTCCTATGTCGGAAAAGACCGGAAATGCGACTTCAAGGGCAAAGACATCGTCATGACGACTTACGCCCTCATCCGGCGCGACATCGAAAAGTTAAAAGACATTCCCTTCCACATCATCATTTTCGATGAAGCGCAGGCGGTGAAAAACGTCTATGCCGAAACCACCAGCGCAGTGCGTTTACTGAAGAGCCACTTCAAACTGGTGATTACCGGCACGCCGCTTGAAAACCATCTGGGCGAATATTATTCCCTGATCGATCTCTGTCTGCCGGGCTTGCTCGGAGAATATGAGTCTTTCAGATCGGAAACAAAGCGTGAGAATGAGGCGATGTTAAAGGTGATGATTGCGCGGACACGCCCTTTTGTCCTAAGGCGTGTGAAAGAAGCGATCTTAAAAGAGCTGCCTCCAAAAGTCGAGATCGATATCTACCTGGATCTGACGACGAAGCAGAGGGGACTTTATCAAAAAACCGTCGCCAGCATTAAATCGGCGATTGACAGCGCTTATGCGCAAAAGACCCATGCCCAAGCCAAGATTATTGCCCTCACGGCCATTTTGAAGCTGCGTCAACTCTGCATCTCGACTAAGCTGCTCGATCCGGATTCCGGCAAACAGGGCGAGCATTCCCCCAAGATGAGCTATCTGATCAAACAATTACAGGAGCTTCTTGAAGAAGGACACAGTGCCCTGGTTTTTTCTCAATTTACCAGCGGCCTCGACCTTTTTGAAGTGGACCTGAAAAACAGCGGTATTCCCTTTTTCCGGCTGGACGGCAAAACACCGACACAAAAACGCAAGGATCTGGTGAAAGGTTTTCAGGAGGGGACAGAACCCTCCATCTTCCTCCTGAGTTTAAAGGCCGGGGGACAGGGCTTAAATTTAACCAAGGCCTCCTATGTCTTCCATCTTGACCCCTGGTGGAATCCGGCAGTCGAAAATCAGGCCTCCGACCGGGCACACCGGATCGGTCAAAAAAACAAAGTCACTGTGACACGCATTCTAATGCGGCATACCATCGAAGAAAAAATGATGTTCCTGAAAGAGAAAAAATCCGCGCTTTACGACACCGTCATGGGTGGAGAAGAAAAAAGCGGCAGGGCTTATGCCATCTCAAAAACAGACTTTGACTTTTTGTTGAACTGATTGTTGTTTGCGTAACGTCATTCCCGCGAAGGCGGGAATCCAGGGCGATGCGCTATGTCGGTTCAATGGCCGTGGATTCCCGCCTTCGCGGGAATGACGTTTGCGCAATACCAAGAATGAAGAGGAAATAAGCACGTGCCGATCCTAAATTGGCTCACTCGTGACGAAGACGTTCAGGCCACAAAAAGCGTGCCCTATCGCTTGCTGGAAGAAGTGCCGGATTTATCTTATGGCGATAAAGACACGGGCAACATGCTGATTCAGGGCGACAATCTTGAAGCCTTGAAATCCCTGCTGCCTTTTTATGCCGGACAGGTGAAGTGTATTTACATTGATCCGCCTTACAATACAAAATCTGCTTTTGAACATTACGATGACAATCTGGAACACAGCCAATGGCTCGCGATGATGTGGCCTCGCCTTGAATTACTGAGAGAACTTTTAATTGCGGAGAATGGAGTTCTTCTGATCAGCATTAATGATGACGAAGCGCATTATTTGAAAGTAATCTGCGATGAGATATTTGGTAGGTCTGGTTTTGTTGGGTCATTCGTCTGGCATTACGAAGGCAATACTGATAACCAAGCTGACATTATCAATTACCACGAATATGTCTTGGTGTATTCAACAACTGGAGAAATTGATCCCCCAGGAGTAATTGATCCAAACATTCCAAAGACCAGTAAATTATCACTACTGTCCCGTTAAATTATCGAATAAATTCAATTGGTTAGGCATGTTGCATTCCTCTGTTCTGGATGTGCTTCCCGTAAGCAACTGATTTAATGGAGTTTTCTCGAACAGGGTCAAGCTGAGTACCTGTAAAATT
>JAJDBU010000066.1 GCA_029261195.1 Nitrospirota bacterium
TTCCCCCATTCCCCCATTCCCCTGACGTAATGGGATAGAGGAAATGATGTTGCGCAAAAAAGAGATAAGAGGCAGGCTATTCTTCTGGCTATTACTTTTCACTCTGATCCCTCTTTTTATCATTGCTTCCCTGAACTATGACCAACTCCGTCAGGACTATCTTTTAGGCGCACGAAATACGCTGACACTTGACGCGATTCAAAACAAGGCGGCTCTTGAGGCCCTCCTTGCAAGCTACAAGCAACGTCTGAATACTTTCGGCGTGAATCAAATCCTCCAGACACTGCTCGAAGAATTTAACGATACAGAACATGAAGAGGGCGGTTTAGGCCGATTAAAGGAAAAGGCCGATCACTTTCAGGCTGTTGAACTTGAGGAGTTTTTTCAGACAGCGCATTTTATCGGCTTACGCGTTGTCGGAGTGAATGGGAAGGTCTTCATCGATACGCAGGGCCGGGAAAACGGCCAGGACCTCTCTTCAGACATCGCCTTTCAGGAAGGTTTAAAGGAGGTCTTTGTCGAATATCGCTTCGACTCTCAGGGCGACTCTGTCCTCATTGTCACCGGCCCTGTCTTTCCCCATGCCATTGACCGCGGTGCATCGATCGGCGTTCTATCCCTGACAGCTGCGATTGATGAAACCAAAAGACATGTCAAAGCGGCCGAAAATACAAAACACGCCTACCTTATCGACCAACAAGGCCGTGTCATTGCCAAGTCCATCCCTGAAGGCGGAAAGGCATTGCCTTCCCGGGTCCTTGAGCAGGCGAAGCAAGGGGGAGAAGGCATTTTTGAAAATAGCGATGTCATTATTTCCGTTCAAAATATTGAAGAGATCGGAGGGGCCCTCTTAATATCGGCTGATCTAGAAGCATTCTTTGGCCCGATTCGCCTCATGAGAAATCAGCTTCTCCTCGTCATGATCACCCTGTCCGCAGTCGGAATCTTTTTTTCCCTCCGGGTCTCCCGGTGGATCGCTATGCCGATCCAGAGTTTTAAAACTCACCTCAATACGACGCTTGCCGAGCTTAAAAAGGGAAATCCCGGCAAACAGTTGACGCTACAGACAGGCGACGAGCTTGAGGATCTGTCCGATCGCTTTAATGACCTGATAGAGCTATTGAGACAAAAGGATCTTGGCGGTGATGCTGAAAAGAAAAAATTTGAAGAGGCGCTCGGCAGATCTTATAAGGAATTGGCGGATATCAAATACGCCCTGGATCATGCCGCCATTGTCGCGATTACCGATCAAAAAGGGATTATCCAATATGTAAACGACAAGTTTTGTGAAATCTCAAAATATTCGAAGGAGGAAGTGATCGGTCAGAGTCACCGGATCATCAGCTCCGGATATCATGCCAAGGAATTTATCAGAAATCAGTGGCAAACCGTTGCCAACGGAAAAATCTGGAGAGGCGAATACAAAAACAGAGCGAAGGACGGCAGCTATTATTGGGTCGATACCACCATTGTTCCCTTTCTGAACAGCCAGGGGAAACCCTACCAATACCTGGCAATCCGCACCGATATTACCCGTCGAAAGCGCGGCGAGGAGCGGCTGAGCTACATGGCCCATCACGATGCCTTGACCGGTCTGCCGAATCGTACCCTGTTTTATGACCGTCTGAATCAGGCCATTGCTCAGGCGCACCCCCATAAGCGGCTGGTGGCCCTTCTCTATCTGGATCTCGATCGTTTTAAAATCGCCAATGATGCATTAGGGCATGCATTCGGGGATAAATTGCTCAAGGCGGTTGCGGAACGTCTTACGCTCTGTCTGTTTGAAGGAGACACCGTCACACGGGTTGGCGGGGATGAATTCATTCTTCTCTTGCCGACTGTTGCCAGAGAAGAAAATGTCACGCTGGTTGCAGAAAAGGTTCTGGAGGGTCTCAGGCCGCCTTTCCGAATTGAAGAACATGAGATGTTTATTACCGGAAGCATCGGAATCAGTCTCTATCCCAGGCACGGAGAAGAGGCGGAGATACTGGTCATTAATGCAGATACGGCCATGTACCGTGCCAAGGAAGACCGGGACGGATACGAAATTTATTCTCCTGATACTGCTTCCGCAAAAACCTCCCGCCATCTGGAGATGGAGACAAATCTGCGTCATGCCCTGGAACGCAATGAATTCTCATTACGTTATCAGCCTGAAATTGATCTCCGGGATGGAAAACTCATTGGCGGAGAGGCCCTCATTCGTTGGAAGCAGCCTGGCGTTGGGATCATCTCACCGTCGGAATTTATCCCCATCCTGGAAGAGACCGGCATGATCATCCCGGTCGGGGAATGGATACTGAGAACGGCCTGCGCAAAACAAAAAGCCTGGCAGGAAGCAGGCTTTTGGCCAGGGAGAATCTGGGTCAACATTTCGGCCCGTCAGTTTCGGCATGGGAACTTCATAGAAATGCTGACACGGGTGTTGGAGGAAACCGGCCTTGAACCCGCAGCGATCGGTTTGGAACTGACAGAGGGCATCCTGATGAAAAAGACCGAAGAGGCGGTTTCGACGCTGCAAAAGATAAAAAACATGGGCATCCATCTTGCCATTGACGATTTTGGCACCGGTTATTCCTCACTAAGCTATCTAAAGCGTTTTCCAATCGATGTACTGAAAATCGACAAAAGCTTTGTCGATCATATCGGAGAAAGTCTCCAAACTGAATCCATCATTGATACTGTGATTGCATTGGCGCACAACTTAAAATTGAAGGTGGTTGCAGAAGGGATCGAGACTCAAAAACAGCTGGACTTTTTGCGGAATCGCCAATGCGAAGAGGGACAGGGCTACCTTTTTAGCCGACCACTCACGGCGGAGGCGTTTACAGAACTGATGTCTGAAGACCGCTGTTTCATCCTTACGGAGAGAGTCAGTTATGGCAATGCAATGGGATGAATCCATGGCTTGCGGTGAAGAGGAGATCGACCGACAGCATCAGGCTCTATTCGCCGAACTGCCTCCATTACTCGAGGCCTGCAAACAAGGAAAGGAGTTGGGGGAGATCAGCAAACTCATGACCTGCCTGGAGAATTACGCGGCAAGGCATTTTTATACGGAAGAGAGGCTTCAAAAGGAATATGGCGACCCGATGCACTTGGCCCACAAGGCGGAACACGATCGATTCAAGGCACATCTGTCCAGCTTAAAAGAACTACTCATTGCGGACGGCGCCACGATTCGTTTCGTGATGCTGATCAGCTATATCGTCGAAGAATGGATCACACGGCATGCCGATACGATGGATCGATCATTCGCACAATTCGTCAGGGAAAGGAAGAAATGTTAGCTCATGCTGTCATATCTCTTCGGGTTAAAATGCGAAGAGATATGACAGCTCACAATTTAAAATAAATGCTTTTCTAAGGCGTCAATTCCTCAAATTTTCTTATTTGGAAGTCATCTGAAAATCGTTGTAGGCCTCAACGCCATGTTCGTGAATATCAAGTCCTTCTCTTTCTTCCTGCTCCGAGACACGAAGCCCCATTGTTTTCTTTAAAACAAAGAAAAAGAGGAAGGACATTGCAAAACAGGCCACGCCGTAGGCCAGCACACCTACGAACTGTATCCAGAGTTTATGGGCTGGATTGGTACTGAAGATGCCGACCGCAAGGGTGCCCCAGATGCCGCAGACGAGATGGACGGAAAGCGCACCAACGGGGTCATCAATCTTAAATTTATCAAAAGCCATCACTGAAAAAACAACGATCACGCCCGAGATGAGTCCGATAAGAATAGATCCCGTCACGGTCACCGTATCCGCACTCGCTGTCACGCCGACAAGACCTGCAAGGCTGCCATTTAAGATCATTGAAAGGTCGGGCTTGCCCTGAACTTTCCATGAAACGATCATCGAACCCATCACCCCGGCGGCCGCAGCTAAACTGGTCGTCACAAAAACAAGAGAGACCAAGCCCGGATCTGCGGAAAGCACCGATCCGCCGTTAAAACCAAACCATCCAAGCCAAAGCAGAAAAACGCCTATCGTGGCAAGCGGCATACTATGCGGTAAAATCGGACGAATCTGCCCATCCACAAATTTTCCAAGGCGCGGTCCTAAGAGCATAATTCCGGTCAATGCGGCCCAACCGCCAACGCTGTGCACCAGGGTCGAACCTGCAAAATCGTAGAACCCCATTTGATCCAGCCAGCCGCCGCCCCACTTCCAGGAACCGACAATCGGGTAGACAATGGCCACATAGACGGCGGAGAAGACGAGAAAACTACTCAGTTTAACCCGTTCCGCTACTGCGCCCGAGACAATCGTCGCCGCCGTTGCGGCAAACATCGCCTGAAAAATGAAATCGGTGTAATAGGTGTAGGCACCTTCGGCATAGCCGATCAGGCCAGCATCCCCATCCGGGCTGCTTATCCCCATACCCGCAAAGCCGATCCAGCCATTGAAATCTCCCGGATACATCAGGTTGAAGCCCACCAGGGTGTAGGTTAAAAGCCCGATGGCGACAATGGACGTGTTTTTAAACAGGATATTGTTTGTGTTTTTTGCCCGTGTCAGGCCGACTTCGAGGGTTGCAAAACCCAGATGCATGATAAAAACGAGAAAGGTTGCGACCAGCATCCATGTGTTATTGACTGTGAACATTTCTTGAGAGACCCCTGCGGCGAAGGCTTGCGGAACCGCAATAAAGATCAGGGCCGTCAGGATGAAAAAAATCGCTGTGCGTTTGAACGTGCTTAGAAACATCGTGTTACCTCCATGTGTTGTTGTCAGAAAAATCCGATTTTGATTTTAATTCAGGACAACACCTCTTTGTGGGCCCTTTCTGGTGGGGTAACACTTCTTTGTGATCCCTAAAACGCTCCTTATAATTTTGCTAAAAGGCTATTCAGGTATTTCTCAATGCCTTCCCGGTTCTTTGCCAGGCGCACCGGGGTACTCGCTTCAAAACGCAACACCAGCGCTGCCTGTGTATTGGAGGCTCGAATCAAGCCCCAACCGTCATCAAGAAGAATTCTCACGCCATCAATGTCGATGACCTTGAAATGCCTGGAGAAAAAATCCCGGCATTTTTCTGCGATTTCAAACTTCATCTCATCAGGACAATCGATTCGAATCTCAGGCGTTGTGCAGGAATTCGGTAGATTGACAAAATGCTCTGAAAGCGGCTTCTTCCCCTTGATCAGGATTTCGATCAGGCGGCAAGCGGCGTAAGTCGCATCGTCATAACCGAAGTAGCGGTCGGCAAAAAAAACGTGACCACTCATTTCACCGGCCAGGAGCGCCCCGCTTTCTTTCATTTTTGATTTAATCAGGGAATGTCCCGTTTTCCACATGATGCCTAAGCCGCCTAAACGAGCGACTTCGTCATACAAAATCTGCGAGGCTTTCACTTCTGAAATAATCGTGGCGCCGGGATGGTCTTTTAGTATGTCGCTCGCAAAAAGGAGGGTTAAGCGGTCTCCCCAGATAATACTCCCTTTTTCATTGACGACACCGATGCGGTCTCCGTCGCCGTCAAAGGCAATACCCACATCGGCTTTTTCTCGCTTGACGGCGGCAATGAGATCGACCAGGTTTTTTTCAACGGTCGGATCCGGATGGTGGTTTGGGAAAGTGCCATCCGCTTCACAGAAGAGAGGAATCACTTCACAGCCTAAGCGCTCGAAAATTTCAGGGGCGTTTAAGGCGGCGGCCCCGTTGCCACAATCGATCACGACTTTCTTTTTTTCAAAAACACCAAACTGATCAAGGAAGTAATCGCTGTAGACATCCAGAAAGTGTTCTTCGCTTGTCAGAAGACCCGGGTTTTCAGAAAAGTCAAAATCCTTTTGATCCATCAGGGTTTTGATCTTTTGAATGTCCTCACCAAAAATGGTGGTCTTTCCAATACAAAGTTTAAAGCCGTTAAATTCTCCGGGGTTGTGGCTTGCCGTGATCATCACGCCGCCATCCACTTTGAGTTGAAAAAGCGAAAAATAGAGCACGGGTGTCGGGCATTGTCCGATGTCGACCACATCAATGCCGCATGATAATAGACCCGACAAAAGCGCTGCTTTTAATGCGGGCGTACTGAGGCGGACGTCATAGCCCAGCGAAATAATCTTTCCTCCGGATCGTCGAATCATTGTGCCGAAGGCCTTGCCAATCCCTTCAGAGATTTCCTCTGTTAAATCTTTTCCGTAAATGCCTCGAATGTCGTATTCTCGGAATATAGACATAGTTAGGCTCGTTTCCATTTCAATGGGAATGTCGAATGAACTCCGTGCGGTCGGATTTTGTTAAACCCGGCCATAGTCGTCCTCATAACGGGCGATGTCGTCTTCCCCAAGATAGGTGCCGTTTTGTACCTCTATGATTTGAAGTGGTGTTTCTCCCGAATTTTCCAAGCGATGTTTGACCCCGATGGGAACAAAGGTACTCTGGTTCACTTGAATGGTATAGACGCTTTCGCCACAGGTGACCGTTGCAACCCCGGAAACCACGATCCAGTGTTCACTTCTTTTACGGTGCGATTGGAGGGAGAGTTTCGATTTTGGATTGACGACAATGCGTTTGATTTTATAGGCCTCGCCTTCTTCCAGGATGGTGAAGCTTCCCCATGCGCGAATGACGGTTTGATGAGTGCGGTGTTCTTCCTTATTTTCTTTTTTTAAAAAAGCGACAACTTTTTTAACATCCTGAGCGCTTTCTTTTGTGCAAACGAGGGTGGCATCCGGCGTGTCGGCAATCACAATGTTTTCCAGACCGACAGCAGCAATCACTCGCTTGCCTGCGTAGATCGTGCTGTTTCTTGTGTTGATATTGACCACATTGCCGATTTGGATATTGCCGCTTGCATCTCTTGCAAGTACTTCATCCAGGGCCGACCAGGAGCCCACATCTTCCCAGCCCATGTCGGAAGGGATGACGGCGATCTTGTCGGATTTTTCAAGTATCCCGTAGTCAATGGAGGTAGCGGGGAGTTTTTCATACACGTCACGACAAAGGCTTTCTTCCTGTTCTGTTCCGATGGCCTCTTCGATAACTTGCAGACTTCTGAAAAGTTGCGGCATGTGTTGTTCTATCTCTGACAAAATGCTCGAAATTTTCCAGACAAACATACCTGTATTCCAGAAGACCTCTTCTTTCCGAAATAGGGCCTCTGCCGTTTCGCGCTTAGGTTTTTCGATGAATCGTGCAACGCCGTAGGCTGCAGCTTCATTGATGAGCGCTTCATTCCGTTCGATGTAGCCATAGGCCGTTTCCGGACGGGTCGGTTTTGCACCGATTGTAACCAGGTATCCCTTCTCCGCAACTTGACTCGCGAGTCGGAGCATCTTGAGAAAGGCATCTGTCTTTTTAATATAGTGGTCGGCAGAAAGAACGACCATGACACCGTCTTTACACTTTTGCTTAAGCGTAATCGCTGCCAGGCCGATCGCGGCGGCTGTATTTTTTCCGAAGGGCTCGGAGATGAAATGCGGGCAGGCTGCTTTCTCTTTTGGGAACTGAAATCGAATCTGCTCGGCTTGTTTGGGATTGGTCACGATGTAGAGTTGTTTGCTCGGGATCAATTCGGAGACACGAGACACAGTGACTTGAATCAGTGTCTGATCACCGAAAATTTTTAGCAGTTGTTTCGGGTATTCCGAACGGCTTAAAGGCCAGAACCTTGTGCCGCTACCCCCTGCTAAGACAACGCCATACATCAATCAGTACTCCCAGTACTCCGGAATAATCGCCGCAGGTAAAGAATGCGGCGTATCAAGGGAAAAGTGCGATTTCTAAAAGTTTTTCAGCGGGAATATATCAAAGGGCCTAGAGAGAAGGCAAGAAAAAGGTGTTTGATTATCCTAGCGCTTAAAATAAAAATCAAGATACCAGCCCTGGCGTTGACTGCGCTCGCCGATACGAAGGCTGACAAAATTGCTGTCTGAACGATAAGTCATGAATCGCCCGGCATTGGCCCTCCCGGCATTCCTTTCGCTTGTTTCCCATCTCTCGGGCAAACATTGTCTGAGCGTTTTGTTGTAAGTTTCATAGGTTTTTGCAAGCTCTTCAGAATTCAGGCCACCAGGCGTTCGACAGTGATAGGCTTGTCCATTAAGCCAGGCGAAGCACTCTTCGAGTCCGGGGGGTGTCAGCGTTCCGAAATATTCTTCCGACACAAGGTCCAGCTTCCCATGTATAGGCTTAAAATCCACTCTCCCGTTATGAATGATCTCCTTGATCGCCTTGCAAAAATCGCCTGAGGATTCAGCGAGAGCAAACGGGACTGACAAGAAGAATAATAAGACAAAGACTGTCGTCAATAATTTCGGACTCAGGCGCTTATTTCGAGGGTCTTTTCCGGTAAAAGAATTGAAGTAGGTCTTGGATGAAGTCATGGAAAAAGCCATCAGGAAGGGAGCCGGTATCAATGTCGAACAGAGTTGCAGAGTTATAGTATAGACATTTCTCCCTGTCAAGAGCGGTAAAAATGAGAGATTTCGCGTTGCAGTTACGCAGGTTTTCATTTATTCTTCACCACAATGAAAGGCAGAGTGATCTTAATTACAGGGGCCGGGCGAGGGATTGGAAGAGCTGCCGTTCTCCGTTTTTTTAAGGAAGGGGCCAGGGTTGCCTTCTGTGCCAGAACGGAAGGCGAGTTGCTCTCTGTTGCGAAGGAAGTCGGATCGAGCTTAGACGGGCCATCAGACGCTGATGCCTTGTCCTTCCTTGTGGATATTGCCTCTCAGCGGGAGGTCTTCCGCATGGTGAATCAAATTATTTCAAAGTGGGGCCGGATCGACTGCTTGATCAACAATGCCGGGGTACTCGGGCCATCCAGCACGATCGCGACTTATGCGAACGAAGCCTGGGAGGAAGTTATTCGGATCAATCTGAATGGTACCTTTTTTGTGACACAGGCAGTAGTTCGAACGATGATTCCCCGGCGTTCTGGAACGATTATTTCTTTGTCCTCCTCAGTGGGTCGGCGAGGTCGGGCCAAGTGGGGGGCTTACGCCGTATCGAAATTTGCGCTGGAAGGAATGATGCAGACCCTTTCCGAGGAAGTTGCTGATTTCGGGCTTCGTGTCATCACCCTTAACCCTGAGGCGACCCGAACGCGGATGCGTGCTGCGGCCTATGCCAAGGAAGATCCAAATACGCTAAAAGATCCTGAGAAAGTGGCCGAGGCTCTTTTTGATTTGGCCTCATCGACCGATCCTTCTTTTAATGGGCGATCACTGAACTTTTCTGATTTGGGCTTGAATGCATGAGTATTCAGACGATGAAGGCCGTTCGTTTTCACGATTTCGGCGGGCCGGAGTTTCTACGCTATGAGGATGCACCTAAGCCTAGCGCCGGACCGCAGGAAGTCATCGTCCGTGTTGAGGCCTGCGCACTTAATCATCTCGATCTTTGGATCGCCTTAGGAATTCCTGCCTATCCACTTCAATTACCGCATATTCCAGGCTGCGATGTTTCCGGCGTTGTCGAGTCCTTGGGCGAGCAGGTCTCAGGGCTTGCCCTCGGGGATCGTGTGTTTATTGCGCCGGGCCTGTCCTGCTTCCGGTGCGAAAAATGTCTTTCCGGAGCGGATCACTTGTGCGAAAACTATCAAATCGTCGGTGCCGGGCCGGATGGCGGATATGCCGAATTTATAAAAGTGCCTGCACCTAATGTCTTGCCCATACCTGCCGGACTCTCTTTTGACACTGCTGCGGCCTTTCCTCTGACTTTTTTAACGGCCTGGCATATGCTGATTTCCCGGGCGGCGCTTCGTCCCGGCGAGGATCTGCTTGTTCTGGCCGGAGGGAGCGGTGTTGGCAGTGCGGCCATTCAGATTGGAAAACTCGCAGGCGCCAGGGTGTTTGCGACGGCGGGTGGACCGGAGAAACTTGAGGCAACCCGTCGAATGGGTGCGGATATGCTAATCGACCACGCAAAGGATGATTTTTCAAAGGTGATTGCCGAAATCACCGGCGGACGGGGAGTTGATGTTGTCTTCGAGCATGTCGGCCCGGCGACATTTTCGAAAAGCCTTCGGTCGCTGGCAAAACAGGGACGTTTGATTACCTGTGGCGCCACAACGGGTCCGAAAACTGAACTCGACCTGCGTTATCTTTTTTCACGTGAACTGAGCATCATGGGTGCAAAGATGGGTACTCGTGCCGAACTGCTTCAAGTCACAGCACTGATCGGGGGGGGGAGGCTGACACCGGTGATTGATTCTGTTTTCCCGCTCTCAGAGGCCAGAGCGGCTCAAGAAAAAATGCACTCCAGGGCGCTCGTCGGTAAGGTGCTTCTGAAACCGTGAATTAAATCTATTCCGGCAGATCGATCAAAATCTGCTTCCCTTCCAGTTTCACGGGATAAGTTCTGACTTTTAATCTGGGATTCAGGGGGGAGACACCGTCTTTGACATTGAAACACCATTGATGCCAGGGACACAAAATCTCTTCACCATCCAATTTCCCGTCGGCAAGCGAAGCACCTTGGTGAGGACAGACGTTAGAGGTGGCGTAAATCGAACCCTCCACATTATAAAGGGCAATCTCAAGGCATTCTATTTCGACAAGCTTTGTCGATCCGGGAGGGAGATCATCTATGTGTGCAACAGGCAGATAAGACATCTTAAGTCTCTAAGTGAGCAGGGCATTATAGTGGATCATAAAAAACGAGATCAATAAGCAGGAGAAAAAGAAAATGGAAAGAGAAGTCATCCTTGAATCAAGTCCGGGAGAACTGACCACGGTTATTGTGAGTGAGCCAAAAGAGGGGAGTGATCGTATTGTCCTGCTTTGCCACGGATTCATGTCCAGCAAGGAGAGTCAAACCAACCGTCTCTTAACAAAAAAGCTGCTGAGTGAAGATATTGCCACCTGTCGATTTGATTTCTATGGTCATGGGGAAGACAAAGGCTCTTTTCAGGAGATTACCCTCAGTCGCTGCTTGAAACAGATTGATGCTGTGCTTTCTTGGATTGGAGATAATACGTATTCGCGGATTGGCCTCTTGGGTTCGAGCTTTGGCGGGTTGACCGCCATTCTAAGTGCGGCGAAACATCCCGAAATTCGGACTGTCGCCTTGAAGTGTCCCGTCTCTGATTACCCCCCGATTTGGAGAGCCTTGTTGGGGGAGGCCGGAATGGCGAATTGGCAAGCAGATCACCTGCTTTCTTTTGCGACGCCCGAAGGGCGAGCGCGCTTGGATTATGCTTTTTATGAAGATCTACTCCACTACGATACCTATCAAGAGGCCACAGCCATTGAAGCGCCGGTATTGATTGTTCATGGAGATGCCGATGCGGATGTCCCCTTTAAGCAAAGCCAAAAGCTCCTTCGAACCTTGAAGTGCAAGGCAGAACTGAACGCTATTTCGGGGGCTGACCACCAATTTACAAAACCCGAAGATTTTGATCAGATGATCACCCACTTTTTTAAGTGGTTTGTTTGTACTATTTGAATGTAATTTTGGTATCCAAGTGATGCTTCAATGCTTTCAAGAATGATTTTGCCTCCCCATGGTCAGCCGGACTAATACGGGAAAAGAGTTTTTTCCCGTACAGGCTGCGTCCACGCCTAAGCAGTGCCTTCAATTGCAAAAGCCGGGTTTCGCTGAAATGCCATCGCTGTATGATTTCTTCTAAATCGCCGTCCTGGAGTTCAAGCTGACGGTAAGCGGTTATTTCAGTCGTCAGAATCGAAAGTATCGCGGTGATCTCGTCCATTCGGTCAAAAATCAGACGGCGAACAGCGGTCTTCGTCAAAGTTTTTATCGGATGGCTCCGGTTATCTGAAACGACCTTATAGCAATGAACCCACTCAATCGTGCTGGAGAGGAGGGCAATTTTATAGTAGCCACTGGCCTCCATATCGTAGCCACTCCGGGCTGAATAAGCTTTTTCCGGAGCATCGACGGTGATTAAATCGCCGGAGCTTACGGGAAAAGGGAAAATGCGAGGGGGGTAGTAGGCATATCCTGTCGCTTTATCAATGATGCGGTGTGCCAGGAAGCCTTGTCCGAGCTCGAAGTGACTGTGGCCTGCGATACCGAAATTCAACCATGCGACGGGTCCGGCATTCACTGAGAGGGCTTGCAGGTAAGCCGTTGCGGCGCCAGAAGAGACTTTTCCGAGGCCTGAAACAATGAGCGTGAATTGTGTGTTGCTGTAAATCACAAAAGGATGGCTTCCGCACATGCGACGTAGCCGATAGTGATCAATCAGGGGGCGTGCTTCATGGATGAAGGCGACAACGAGATGTATCATGGGTTTCATTATTTAAAAACAGGGGAGATGACTCTAATGGCGGGGTCGCCTGCAAGGCGATGTAGGTTATTTTTTAAGAAGGAGGTTTGACCAAGGCATCTTTTTCAAATGCCTTGGTCAAAGGATATATCTTAAGAGGTGAAATACTCTTTCAGTCCGTCACCTGTCGGTTTCATCGATTTTTCGCCTTCTTTCCAGTTGGCGGGACAAACTTCACCGTGCTCTTCTGTAAACTGAAGGGCGTCAACCAGGCGAAGGGCCTCATCAATGCTTCGGCCCAAAGGCAGGTTGTTTACGACCTGATGCTGGACGATGCCGGCTTTGTCGATGAGGAAAAGGCCGCGCAGTGCGATACCCACTCCTTCGAGCAGAACATCGTAGTCTTTGGAGATGGTTTTATTTAAGTCCGAAACCAAGGGATAGGTGACCCCTTCGATACCGCCCTGACCTTTTGGCTGCTGCAACCAGGCTAAGTGTGAAAACCAGGAATCAATCGAAACACCGACTACTTCAACATTGCGTTTCTTGAATTCTTCGAGTTTCGCCTGAAAGGCATGAAGCTCGGTCGGGCAGACAAATGTGAAGTCCAGGGGATAGAAAAAAAGGACGACATATTTACCACGCAGGTCAGACAGTTTATATTCATCAATGACTTGACTTCCCTGAACCGCCTTTGCTGTAAAGTCGGGTGCTTCTTTGTTTACGAGTACCATCTTTTTATTTCCTCCCTTAAAGTATTGATTTTGATTTGCTTGGTCTTTGTACGTCTTATTATGTGGGTTGATCTTTCCAGCTACAAAATTTAGCTGATCGTTCTTCCCCTTGTCAACGAAAAATACGGAAAGAAGAAGGCTTGTCTTTTTAAGCATTTTGGGAAATTGACACTGTCTTAATAATTCACTTATGATGCCACACATGTCTAAAGAAATCGAAAAACGGCTTGACCGCCTTGAATCAGAATTGCTTCGTTTGCAGCAGGGGCATAGTATGCTTCAAAGGGATGTCGAGCTATTTCTGAAGCGTTATCTGACTGCCTGTCCAGCCTGTAAAAAGGAGTTCGATCTGCTCGTAAATCATTACAGCATCGGTCTTTTTGACAATTTGGTCTATGTCAAATGTCCGCACTGCAACAAGTCAATGCCAGTGGTCGACAAAGAAGACGGTAGTATTTCCGTCGTCCTCGAATAGCACGCCTTCATTACCCTTTACGGACATGTTGTTCCCGTTTCCAATGCGAAGTTCTGAAACCGTCTTCCTGTTATGGAAGAGATGTAGTCGTTGAACAGAGCACCCATTTCCTGCGTCATCACCGGAGAAGGTTTCAGGCGATGGGATCGAACATAGTCCATCTTCTGGGAAGCGCTTAAAAAAGCGCGGGTAGCGTGGGAAATCGGGATAAGCGGCCTGATCCCCTTGGCGCAATTTGAACAGACCGTGCCGCCGGAGATTGAAGAAAAGTAAACGGCTGCGCTTGCTCCCGCTTTGAAGGCCTGCCGACATTTTAAACAGTGGTCCCAATGAGGTTGATAGCCGCTGTAAGCCACAAGACGGTTGATAAAGAGCAGGGTTGTGAGGCGACGATCTTCGCCCACTGCCAGAAGCTCCAAGCCTTGCAATAACAACTTGAAAATTTCCATATTCGGTTCGATATCCGGGGTGATTTGAGTGACAAGGTTGACCATTTGAGAAGCCAATTCAATGCAAGTCCAGTCTTCGCGAAGGGATTGATTAGACCGAATGATATCGGCTTGATTAATGCGTCCCAGTTTGTCTCCGCCCTTCTCAAAAAGAATCAGATGACAGTGGGTAAAGGGTTCAAGGGATGCGCCGAAGCGGCTTTTCATTCTCCTGGCTCCTGCAGCAACGCCTTTGACCTTTCCCCGCTTAAGGCTGAAAAAAGTGACCAGCTTGTCTGCCTCTCCAAGACGAATACCTCCTAAAACAATCGCTTCCGTTGTCAGCAGTGCCATTACATCGTCCCTAAGTAAAGATCCCCGACCTTCCAGACGGGCATTCAAATCCGCTCCCTCGTAAAAGTAAAGAATATAGCAGATGGCAGAGGGTTTTTATATTCTCAGGGAAAAGGGATCTCTAGGGCTATCGTGATTGACTTCAATTATGGTTTCGGCTATCTTCACTTTCAATTTTATTCACATGACTCATTCAATAAATATTTTATTTAAAGGGGACAAATGCTAGAACGGACATTATCCATTATCAAACCAGATGCGGTTTCAAAAAAACTAATCGGGTCAATTGTCAGCCGCTTTGAAACTGCCGGCCTTAAAGTCGTTGGCATCAAAATGCAGACACTGAGTAAAGAGGAGGCCGGACAATTTTACAGCGTGCATCGTGAACAGCCTTTTTTTGAAAATCTGATTTCCTTTATGTCTTCCGGTCCTACGGTTGCGATCACGCTTGAGGGGGAAGACGCCGTTGCGAAAAATCGTGCCCTCATGGGAGCAACAGATCCCCAAAAAGCCGATCAAGGAACAATTCGGGCCGATTTTGCAGAAAGCATTGATGCCAATGCAGTTCATGGTTCCGATTCTCCTGAGAATGCAGCAATTGAAATTCCATTTTTCTTCCGTTCACTCGATCTGTGCTTTTGATCCGGAACGAATCAGCTTGGCAACTATGGTTTTCCTCTCCGGCTTGTTGTAGATCTTACCAAGGGTCGGTGAAAGAGTAGAGAATAGATAACTCCCGCGATGGAAAATAAGCGCTACGATGCTATTTTTGTCGGCAATAGTCTAGTCGCGTTTTCCGCCGCCGCCCTCTTGGCAAAAAAAGGACGCTCTGTTCTTCTGTTTGACCCTGTCTTGTCCTCCCGCATTGATCCTGCTTTTCATTTTTCCGAGGGCCCTCTATTTTATTTCGGCTATGAGCATGGCGGTGCCGTCGAGGGTTTTTTTTCCAAGCTGGCCTACCCCATTCCCAGCCTCAAGCAAAAAGGACTCTTATATCAAAAAACCTCCCCCCAACTCCAGATTATCCAGTCCTCCCATCGCACTAACCTCTATGCAGAGCAGGAATCTTACTTTGATGAACTCAAACGGGAATTTGGAGGTCAGGCTCAAAAGTTGAAGAACCTGTTTAATCAGGTCGAAAGGGATTCAGCGCTCTATTACCCTTTTCTTGGACAATTTCAGCAACTGGAGATTGGCGGGATGGGTGAACGCTTAAGTGAATGGCGAAGGCAGATCGATTTTTCACAAGCGGTTCGAGTGCAGCAAAAAAACAGCGCTGTTGACTACCTGAGTCAATATTCATTTAGTTCCGAGCTTCGAGAATATTTCAATCTGCTCTCTCTCTTTTCCTCCCAAAAACCGCTGACGGAGTTTTCTGCCTTTGATTTGATTCTTCTGCTTTCTTCACTTAAGAGGGGAGGAGTACGGATATTAGGAGGCTATCAGACGATTGTCACCTTCTTCCAGAGTCTGATTAAGGGCTTCGGGGGAACCATTCAAAGTGGTGAAAGCATTGCAAAGGTTGAAAAACAAGGTAACAGGGTAACTGGCATTACCTTATCCGCTGGAAAGACGCTTTACAGCAATCAATATATCTCCTGCCAGTCTTCGGAAACACGTATCTTTCATTTTTATTTTACGATCCGAAATGATCTATTGCCATGCCCGATGAAGGAATCTCTCCTCTTGACTTGGTCCGGCAAGTGTCCATCTTACCTTGAAGATATTCTGGTGCTTCGCCTTAACCTGGAGGAAGAAAGTGAGAAGGGCAACATTGAAATTCGTAAAATCACCGCTTCAGTTTTCCTCAAAAAGCAATTTACAGTCTTGGGGGAATATAGGGGAAATCTGGAAAAGCGCATTCTTGAGCGTCTGAATAATTTAATTCCATTTTCTGAATCCGAGATCAAAGTACTTCCCAAGCCCGAGTCTAAAAAAAATAGCCTGCTTGGCGATGAGCATATTTTTACTCAGTCAAATAACAGGAGAGAAATCAATGGAAAAAAGCGGGAATTACTAAAAGGTGCAGCCGCTTATTATCAGGATAAAGAAAACAAGAATGTCATCATTCTGGAATCGGACCAGGGAAACACCCTCGGATGGGGTTCTGATTTTGTCGTCGGAGTACGCTTAGGGGAGTTGATCGACCGTTCGTTGCCGACTGAATCTTAAACCCCTGTCATGAAGGGGTTTGGCATGAAGGTCAGGATAAAAATCATCACGGATGCCAATACAACCAGGCGATGTTTAAAATCAAGTGCTTCGTCTTCGTCTATGACGGGGGGGTGTCGGACTCCAATCAAGGCCGTAAGGCCGGCCCAAACAAACCAGCCCTTCCAGGCGACTGACCCCATTAGGATAAGACCAAGGATTGAAGCGATCGAAATATATCTCGATTTTTTCCCGACTAGGGCATACATAATATGTCCCCCATCCAATTGTCCGATGGGAAGCAGATTTAGGGTTGTAACAAAAAAACCGATCCATCCGGCAAATGCGACCGAGTTCAGTGCAATGTCATAACCTTCTGCTGGTGTCTTTCCGAGAAGATCGGCGATCAGAGTGAAGATGAGCGGATCACCCAGGCGCAGGAGGGCGCCGCCCGCTGTCATCTCTACAATTTGCGATGATTTTAAGCCGATAAAGACGGCAACAAGTGAAACCACAAAACCGGCAATCGGTCCTGCTGCCCCGATATTAAGCAAGGCCCTCTTCTTGAATATCGGGGATTTGATGCGAATAAATGCCCCAAATGTTCCGATACCGAAGGGAAACCACGGACCCGGAATGAAATAAGGAGGGCTGGTATCGACCCCGTATTTTTTTGATGTTAGATAGTGCCCCATCTCATGGCAAAAAAGAATGAGAAGCAGGGTAAAGGCAAAAGGAATTCCTTTTGATAGCTCAGTCGGATCTCTAAAGGGGTTGCCGCCAACCTGATAGGCCCCTGCCAGAAGTGTTGTGATTGAGGTCAGAAGGAAAAGGATAATCGGGACGAGAAGAGCCGGAATTTTTCGCTTCTTTGCCTTCCTGATGCTTCCATTATGGAAAGGCGGGGTGGCATAAGGCGAAGGCTCAAGCTCGGGGACTCCTGTTTCTATCGCATCTGCCAGATCCGGTAGATCTGAATGCGACTCCGGTTCTACCGGCCCTTCACCCTGTAATGCCATTAGCTAGCCCTTCTTTGCTAAGGTCAAGGCTCGGATTGCCGTAATATCGGACATCATCAGCACAACACGGCGACTGAGGGTCTGCAGGTAAATTTCTGCTTCACCCACGCCCATTAAGCTGCCTTTATAAACAAATCCCTGGTATACGATTTCGACAGTTTTCCCTTCAAGCGCATGTAACGATTGAATCATCTCGACAATGTTAGTTTGCTTTTATTTCAGTTCTTGATGCTAAGCGTCTTCCAGAGCGATCAGCATCAATGACAACAGCAAGGCGAAAACCACCTAAAAATGCAAAACGAAGGTAGAGGCTGAGGTCAAGGCTGACTTCCCCGCGTACGATATCTAATATGTTCTCAGGGAGGATATCGTAGACGAATTCCAGAATAATCCAGAGGAAAAGAAAAAGGATGCCTTTCGTCCTATCACCGTTGTAGAGCTGGCCCGTTCCAGGGAAAAGCGCAGAAAGAATGATGGCCGTGGTATTCGGTTTTGATTGTGTCTTCACAGCTTTCATGTTGATCCCCAAAGTCGGCAATCATAATGGAAACCTGTGTTCATGTCAAAATGAGACGATCCCCTATATCCCGTAAAAATGCTGGAAATGCGGATCAAAAGAGCATTGAAATGGCGAAGGCACCTTTGACCTCCTCCGGGTAGGATTCATCATCTAAATCAGTTTTCTTTTTTGACATAGAAGCGCCGACATCAATATTGAGCAACCACAGGTTGATCCCCAAGCCGGCAGTGTAAACCAGTCCAATGTCATTTTCGGCGATATTTTTGTATGCTCCCCCCCTTAACATAAGGAAGTTAAAGAGACGAATCTCCAGACCGGCTCCTAGATTCTGAGACTTAGAGGCACCCTTAATAAAGGTGTCATTCTTTGTCAGGTCGGCGTCACCAGCAATGGTGATAAAGCTGAGCGGTTTATACGCAAAACCCGCCCGCACCTGCGTTTTTTCTTTGAAATCCCCGAATTTTGGATTGTTCATGTTTCTCCCGACCAGGCCGACTCGAAGATTATCTCCAAATCGGTAGAGCATCCCGAGATCGACGCCGAAGTTTGTTTCCTCGTCGTAGTCATCAAGGGCCGTATCCAAAGAATCTCCAAATTCGTCGTCAGTATCGTCATCTAAAAGCTTGATAGGGACGTTGTAAACACGGGCCTTCATATATTTAACATTTCCGCCAATGGCGAAATCCTCACTCAAGGCTCGACCGTAGGTAATTGGAATTTCTGCAACGGCAATGCCTTTAAAGTTTATCTCACTCGTATTGTTTTTAATGAGTCCGCCAGAGGCAGTTTCGGCGGCATCAATCAAAGTAGTTGCATCCTTAATTTCATCAACACCCAGTGGCCTTGCTCCAGGCACAGATAAACTGGCGTCAACCGCATTAATAAGATCAGTTGCCTCTGTTGTGCTCCACCCAAGACCCGAGAGATGTGTAGATAACTCATCTTTTTCCCCCTGATCCAAGGTCGTGCCTGAGCAAGTAGGGGAACAGCCCGCACTGATGTCCGATATAAACTCAGCTCTCGTTATTCCACCTGTGGTTCCTGTTCCGAGGTTTACTAAATCAACATCAGGGACTGTTGCTGCAATGTTGGCAAAAAGGACAGCGCCGATACCAAAATGACCCGACTGGATTCTCAGACCACTATTCACCAGAATGTTCGCCGCCATGTCTTTATTTTCATCAAAGGCCTTCAATGTATCAATGAGAGAAATTAAATCAGAGACCTTGTCCGTTGAAATTGTATCGCCACTAATGCTGTCAAAATCGATCTTGTCAATTTTGTCGATCTGCTCACCTAATCCGCCAAGCACTTGCGCTCCGACACCGGCACCCAGACTGCTACTCCACCCCCTGTTTCCATAATCGCCTCCTCCAGGATGATCAAAAAAACCAAAAGCCCCGGGATTCCAATAACTGGCAGTTGCATCATTTGCCACAGCGACATTCGCTCCTCCCATTCCAAGCGCTCTGGGACCAACAATTTGCCATTCCCCCGCTGAGGCTTGAGAAACACCGATCAAAAGAGAAGCAAAAAAAATAAGTCCTTTATTAAAATATTTCAATATTCCGTCCTCCCAATTATTGGCAACAAAAATTGTGATAAATACGATAAGGATATAAGACTGCACTTAGTGTGGCATTTCTTTGATAATTTTAGTGAGCAGTTCATCTGCCACATCATTCAGTGTTGGTTTGATCACCCAATAGTCTTCTATCAGCTCATGATTAGCCTTCCAAATCACCGTCCCATTTTCGGCATCAATCAATTTTACGCCCAAGGCAACGCGACAGACCTTGTTCCCTTCTAGTCTACCATAGCCCCAGGATGTTACATCGCTTAGGAAGAAGGCATCGGCTTTTAGCGCACGACCTAATTCTCTCGAAATCTCAGGGTCTATCCGGCCGAGGCTGTTGACCTGCTCAATATAAACATGAAGCTGCTTTGATAACTCTGAGGGGTGCTGGCTTTTATTTTTAATTCTGCCTGTATCGACGATATCATCGTACCAGCCTTTTTCATTCAAGATTTTTTTGATCGTCCCTTTAACAACATCCCTGGCCGATTCATGTGTGCCAACTGTTTCAGGAAAAACCGCAATCCGTTTCGGGTGAAAGCTTGCTGCATCGGGACTTAAATGGCTGAAATCCAGGCCGGAACAGCCGGAAAGAGGCAATAGCATCATTAAAAAAAATGAGGACAATCTAAGCACATTTTACTCCTAAAGTATTAAAGCGAATCCATTTCCTATATCGAATACTGAAAAGAATAAGCCTTTGTCAAGGAAAGTTGATCCTTTATAGATAAAAAAACGATGATAACGTATTCTCTTTTGAAAATGAATATAAAAGGATAGGGTCTTGGATAGAAAGTAATTCAGTCCTATACTTCAACGCGAATGTATCAATATATTTGAATATAGTCAACAATTTCAATAAAATAGAAAGGATGTTTGGGGCGTATTGCCTGAATCCTACAAATAGTTATATAGCCCTTCGGAGAAACGATGAAATTTGAAAAATATCCCATTTCAGAAACAATCAAGAGAAATCTGTCCCAGCTGGGTCTGATTAGAGCAACCGACATTCAGTTTAAATCGATTCCCTCTATTATGGACGGGGAAGACGTTCTTGCGATTGCTGAAACAGGAACGGGTAAAACGGGCGCTTTCGCCATTCCAATTATCGACAAAATTGAAAAATTCAAGCTGAATAAACGCTCCTTTGGCATCGTGTGCATTGTCATGGTCCCGACACATGAACTGGCCCAGCAAATCGGTGATGTTTTTAAAGGAATTGCCTATAGAACCAAGGTCAAGGTCTATTCACTCTTCGGCGGCGTGGAACAAGGCCCGCAGATACAAAAATTGCAAGATGGCATCGATATCCTCGTAACCACACCCGGTCGTATGTTTGACCTGATTAATCAGGGCTATATCCGTTTACAGAGGGTCAGTACACTTGTCTTGGATGAGGCGGATCATATGCTTGATCTTGGTTTTATCGAAGACATTAAATATATTAAGAAAATGCTGCCTAAAAATCATCAAACCCTGTTCTTTTCTGCAACCATCAATAAAGAGATCAAAAAACTGGCCTACTCTCAAGTCAAAGGCTCTGCCATCCGTATACAGATTTCTCCTGAAAACCGGGTTTCTAGAAACGTTTCCCACAAGGTGATGTTTGTTGAAATGGACGACAAACGTTTTTTTCTCGAACGCTTTATTACGGATCATCCTACAAGCAAAATCATTGTTTTTGTTAGGACAAGGGTACGCGCTGATCGCGTGGCCTTGGCAATGGGGCGTGTAGAAATTCAGGCATTGAGCATTCATGGTGAAAAGGAGCAATCCGAACGTTCGGATGTCATGTTTCTCTTCAAGGCCGGAAAGTGCAACATCCTGATTGCGACTGATGTCAGCGCAAGAGGCATTGATATCCCGGATGTAAACTATGTCATTAACTATGACTTGCCCGAAAAAACAGAGAACTATGTACATCGTGTCGGAAGAACCGGTCGAGGAATAAAGAAAGGGCTTGCAATCTCATTTTGCAGTCGAGATGAAAAAGACCACCTTGAAGCCATTGAGACGTATTTAGGGAAAAAAATCGAAGTCATCAAGCTGGGGAAAAAAGATTATGACGACACAGTTGAGCACCCCGACGGGGAACTGACCATGAAAGAAATGATCGAAGAAATTTCAGCTTTTGAAAGAAAAAGGAAAGTAAAAAAAAGAAAGCCGATCAAAAAAAAGAAATAAATCAAGGCTTACTCAAAACGAGACGGTCATACCGAAACCCAGACTTTCATCATCAAGAGTCATGTAGGGGACGACCGTGTCATTTCCTGATGAGGCACGGTAAAAATTAACGGCAGTCTGGAGCAGGGCGGCACCGAGGATGGCACTCTGAGAAAAACCTGTTTCTTGAGAAAGACCGACGGGATCATAGCTCGGATCATCGGTTTTTTGAATGTAGAAAGCCCAGACAGAATACCAGAGAAAATCGGTACCGGAAAAGAAGAGCAAGGCCTTATTGTAGGTCGAAGGTTCGGCACGATAAGCTGAGAGTGAGACGTTATAAAGATGGCTGGAAGCGACAAGGCCTGCGGCTCGAAAAGGCAAAAGTGACTCAGACTTGATCTCCCTTGCCGAGGAGAGGCCTATGAAAAAATCATCGTCTTTCTTCTGGAAAAATTCCAATTTCACATCTTTTCCTTCAACCATCTCTGCCACCACATGATGTCCGGATTCGTGTACGGCCACCTGGGTTAAAAAGGCTGCACTCCCTTGAAGGAAATCACCAAAGCCCATCGCATGGGGTTTTGAGCTTAGAGAAAGAAGTAAGGCCAGTGAAAAAATGGTAATTTTAATCGTGATTAAAATCGGATGACGGTTTCTTTTTTTTGCTCCTTGAATTTGTAACATTTCTAGATCCCCATTAAATATGCTTGATTCTTCTATACTCAATGCTAATCTGAGAAGTGAAAAAGCACAATCCCCTCAAAAGAGGGGGGGGCTAGTATTTATGGCAGTGGATAGTAATTGTTAGCGGAAGAGAACACGGATCATTGAGAAGTTTAAAATACTTGATGCCTGCCAAGGCGTCGAAAGTTTAGTCCAAACAACCGGAGTCTCGAGGCTTGCTTCGGATCATTCACGGCTCTTCGGCTGGAACGATCTTGTATCCTACTCGCCCTAATACTTCCGCTCGGCGGGGGGGATTTTTGTGATCGTTACGTCTTTATATTCGAGGCGGAGTCCGGACGCTGTCTGGTAGGCCAGGGTATGTTTCATCCAGTCTTTATCGTTACGGTCGGGGAAGTCTGGCCGGGAGTGGGCGCCTCGTGATTCTTTTCGTACTGCCGCACCGATGGCCATGGTCTCTGCAAGATCAATGATGGATTGGAGTTGCAGGGCATCGACCAGTTCCAGGTTGAAGACCTTGCCGTGGTCCTGAAGACCGATATTCGGAATCCGCGCCCGGATTTTCTTCAGCTTCTCAATGCCCGCATCCATTCGTTCTTGTGTTCTCAGGATGCCGAAGTGTTCCGCCATCGTTGTTCCGATGGCTTCACGGAGTACCCCGATTTTCTCGCCATTTTTAACTGACATCAAGGTCGCAATGCGTGCTTTTTCGTGAATGAGGGTCCGACCGGAAACCTGCACAAGCGTTTTACCATCCGCATATTCAGAAGCGAATTCACCCGCACGGCGACCGTAGACAATGGTCTCCATCAGGGCATTGCCGCCCAAACGGTTTGCGCCGTGGACGGATGCGCAGGCGCATTCCCCGGCAGCATAGAGTCCCGGCAGGGGTGTTTCACAGTTTACATTCGTCGGGATGCCGCCCATCGAATAATGAACCCCCGGTGTCACCGGGATGGGCGCTTCAATCGGATCGACACCGGCATAGGTTATTGAAAGCTCCCAGATTTGAGGAAGCTTTTCCATAATTTTTTCTTTTCCAAGGTGCCTCAAGTCGAGCATCACACAGCCATCCACACCACGTCCCTCAAGAATTTCCTGATATTCAGCACGTGAGACGACATCTCGGCTGGCAAGTTCAAGGGCATTCGGGGCATAGACCCGCATGAAGCGTTCCCCTCGGGAGTTGAAGAGATAGCCCCCCTCTCCTCTCGCCCCTTCCGTAATCAGAATACCGGTTGATTTGAGGGTGGTTGGATGAAACTGCACAAACTCCATATCCTGCAAGGGCACACCGGCACGATAGGCCATCGCCATCCCGTCTCCGGTATTGATCAAGCCGTTCGTCGAGGTGAGGTAGACCCGTCCGTATCCTCCAGTGGCCATGATCACGGCCTTTGCGCGAATCGTTGTGAGTTCACCTGTAAATAGGTTGAGTGCAATCACGCCGCAGCACTGTCCTTCTTCGACAATGAGTGAAGTGACATACCATTCTTCATAAACCTTGGCTTCACATTTAACAAGCTGTTCGTAAAGCAGATGAACCAGGGCGTGGCCGGTACGATCGGAGACATAGCAGGTGCGTGGAAAGCCCAGGCCTCCGAAATTTCGTTGGGCGATCCGGCCCTCCGGGTCGCGTGAAAAGAGGGCGCCCATCCGCTCCAGAGTCATGATATCTTCGGGGGCCGATTTGCAGAGGATCTCAATGGCATCCTGATCACCCAGCCAGTCGCTTCCCTTCACCGTGTCGTACATATGCGATTCCCAAGTATCCGCATCGTTAATCGCTGCGTTGATCCCCCCTTCCGCAGCCACCGAATGGCTGCGAACGGGGTGGACTTTTGAGATCACGCCAACATTCAGGTGTGAGGGTACGGCGACAGCAGCCCGCATTCCGGCTAGTCCTGCGCCGATAATCAAAACATCATGTGAAAGCATTATTCCTTCTCCAAAGAGGGTTTCGAGTTCAGAACTTCAGGTTCAATCGTTCTAATGAAATACTTTAAATAATAAGCGCTAAATAATTAATTTTAAACATTTTTTACTCATATTTCACATCAAGCTGTCTGGCCGCCTGCACCTCATTCATACGTCCTGCGGGGCCGGAGCAGGGTGCAGACTTCAGTTTTTCCGGTTCTGCATCAATTTCATGCCGAATCTGCTTCATCGCCTCTGCAAAAGCATCAAGGGTTTCTCTGGCTTCACTTTCGGGCGCTTCGATCATTAGGGCTTCTTCGATGATGAGGGGGAAATTGACTGTTGGCGGGTAAAATCCGTAGTCGATGAGGCGTTTGGCGATATCCCAGGCATGAATGCCTTTTTTACGAAAGGCTAAGGCAGACAGGATAAATTCGTGCATGCAGGGTCCGCTCATCGGAATATTGTAGTCTTCTTCCAGACGTTTCTTCAGATAGTTCGCATTGATGATGGTATTCCGGCTGATCGCGGCAAGCCCCGCTGCCCCTAAACGGCGAATATAGGTATAGGCCCGTAGCAGGATGCCGAAGTTGCCGTAAAAACCGTGAACGCGCCCGATGGATTGAGGAAGGTCGTGATCGAATGAAAAACCGTCTTGATCCTTTTTAATCACAGGGGAGGGGAGAAAAGGCAGTAAGTTTGCGCCGATTCCAACGGGTCCCGCACCCGGACCGCCTCCGCCGTGCGGGGTTGAAAAGGTTTTGTGGATGTTGAAATGGACAATATCAAAACCCATGTCGCCTGGTCGAGTCAGTCCGAGCAAGGCGTTGAGGTTGGCTCCGTCAAAATATAAAAGCGCCCCGGCGGCATGGACAATTTCAGCAATCGCTTCAATTTGTGTTTCAAACAGCCCAAGAGTATTCGGGTTGGTCAGCATCAGGGCGGCGGTATCACGATCAACGATTTTGGCGAGATCATCCAGGTCAATGAGTCCCTCTGCATTGGAGTGGACGGTTTTAATGGTATAACCGGCAAGGTGGGCGGAGGCGGGGTTTGTCCCGTGCGCCGAATCGGGAATGACGACAACCTGCCGTGCATGACCTTGGCTTTCATGATAGGCCCGCGCCATCATCATGCCGACCATCTCCCCCTGTGCCCCTGCAACCGGTTGCAGAGAAATCGCTGCCATGCCCGAAATTTCGCACAACATCTGCTCAAGTTCATAAAGGACCGTCAGCGCTCCCTGAGCGCTTTGCACCTCCTGCATCGGGTGGACTTGCGAAAATCCGGGGAAACGGGCAACATCTTCGTTGATCTTGGGATTGTATTTCATCGTGCAGGAGCCGAGCGGATAAAAACCGTTGTCGACACCGTAGCTCTCCTGGGAAAGACGAGTGTAATGACGCATCAGTTCATTTTCGCTGACTTCGGGCAGATCCAGAGGCATCTCCCGTAAGCAGGCTTTAGGTAGCGCTTGTTCCGGCGAAAAATCACCCAGTTGTTCGATGGGAAAGCTTTGGCCGCGTCGTCCTTCGACACTTTTTTCAAAAATTGTTTTTTCCGGCATGGAAGTCCTTTTTAAATGAGTCCTCTTTCCAAGGCCTCTGCATGAGCAAGTTGTAAACCAACAATACTTTTTGCGTCACGGATCACTTGATCCGTGATCATTTGCATCACTTTTGCAAAGGGGAGCTTGACGATTTCAATCACCTCATCGTCATCCAATTGTTGTTTGCTGAGAATCAAATCGGTGCCGAGATAAAGGTGAATGACCTCGTCACAAAAACCCGGGACGGTAAAAATTGATGTCAGTTTTCTGAGATCGCCGACATGGTAGCCGATCTCTTCTTCGACTTCCCGGACGGCACAGTCTTCGGGTGATTCTCCGGGGGAGAGTTTTCCCGCAGGGATTTCGTAGATGTAGCCCCCGGCCGCATGTCGATATTGATGAATGAGTACGACTGTCCCATCACTTAAAAGCGGGACGACTGCTGAGGCGCCCGGATGACGTACAACCTCTAAATCAACAGCTTTGCCGTTCGGAAGGACGACGGATTCAATGAAAAGGTGAACGGGGTCACCCTGATAGATCTCTTTTTTCACGATCTCAGCCCCGCCAGACGGATGATGGTTTCGGCAAGGGTCTGCGTGAGTGATGTCATAAAGGCTAAGTCCAGAGCCTCCAAAACGTCTCCCGGCTGGTGGTAGTTTGGATTTCTAAAATCTGCGGTGTCGGTCAACATCACCGCTCGAAGATCTCGATCCCAAAAAGGCACATGGTCGGAACGACGCGAGTCGGGTAGCAATTCCCCGCGTCCCGGGACGGTCAGGCCGATGTAAGGCAACTTAGGTGTGACTTCGTCAATAACCGATTCAAAATAATATTTAATCGGGAGTGCCGCTTCATTTCCGACCAGGCCGATAAAGTCCCCTTGATCGGGCAGTTTAATCGGGAGGCCCGGAATTGTTTTTTGTGAACCGGGGCGGTGATCCGTATACCCCACACATTCGAGTACGATTGCCCCCCAGATCTTTGTTCGGCTTTCTTCGGCATGTTGAAGAAAGGCCTCACTGCCGATATAACCACCCTCCTCAAGCGAAAAAGCAACAAATTGCACATCAAAAATTCCCTGCATTCCAGAAAGAAGTCGCGCGGTTTCCAAGAGGACAGCCAGCCCGCTGGCATTGTCATCGGCCCCCGGTGACCCGGTCACAGTGTCATAATGCGCCCCGACCACTAGGACCTCTTTTTCAGAGAAATCATTCACTTGTAAGGTGTTTATTAAACGTCCAATGATGTTCGGATAGCCTGATCGAAATGATTGAACTCCCTGCTCGGATAAGGCCTGTTCACTGACCTCAAGTCCGTAAGCAGACATTTTTGTGGCGATGTAATGCGCCGCCGATTGAAGAGCCAGTGGAGATGAGTCAGGATGCCGTTCTCCAATCAATGCTTGAAGATGCTTTGAAATATGCGTCTGCGATGCCTTGATCACTTATAAGTCCTGCTTGATGTCTTGATTCATGTAGTGAAGAAAACATTGATGAAAGTCGTCTTCTAAAGCCTCTTTTTTCAGGTCCGCCGGTCGGCCTTTTCCAACTACCTTTCCCTTTTTTAAGATCACAACACGATGGCAGAGACGGTCGATGTAGTTCATGAGGTGGCTTGAGATCAAGACCGTTGTACCTGCCTGATGTCGAGCTACGATCATTTTGCTTAGCCCTTCCATTGTCGCGACATCCAGCCCGTTAAAGGGTTCATCCAGGATCAGAAGAGGAGGACTTCCTAGAAAAGCCGATGAAATTGAGATCTTCTTCTTCATGCCGAAAGAAAGATCACCTAGGAGAGCATTGCGTTTTTCAGCGAGTCCGAAAAAATTCAACCAATGCTCAATTTCATCAGAGGCATCATTCAAACCCCGGATCTCCGCGACATAGCGTAGCAGCTCTTCCGGGGTCAGTTTCGGGTAGAGCAGCGGTGATTCAGGTAAATAGCCGATCAGGCTTTTGACTTCTTCCGGCGATTCCCGGACATCCAAATCGCCGAGACGAACTTTCCCTTTTCCGCTTGCAAGTAATCCGACGATCATTTTTAGCAGGGTGGATTTCCCCGCCCCGTTGTTTCCGATGATGCCGAAAATCTCGTCTTCGATCTTTAATTGAATCGGATGAAGGGCGATGAATTCACCATAGCGTTTTGTAGCGTTTGAAATAGTCAGCAGCAACTAAGAGACGACCCCCTCTCCTGCCAGGCGCGTAATTGCGGAGCCTTTCAGGTGTGACAACACAGGAAAAAGCATCAGAATCAGTCCCGGATGAAAGATGATGATAAAGACAGCGGCCAGTACAGACATCATAGCCGCAACGATGTATTGCAGGACAGGACGTTGATCGCCTTCGCAGATTGAGCCGCCGACAATGGAGGAAATCGCAAAGCTGACAAGCACAAGCTTCATCAATAGATAGAGGGAAGCTTCGAGCGGAAGCGGTCGCATAAAGAGTTCTATGCCCCAAACCATGAAGGGCAGGGGAAGTGAAAGCAGTCGGGCATAAAACAGCTTTGATCTCCAGATCTCTGCAACATTGAGCGGTAGGACAATATCCATCGGGCGATAGGGACGCTGAAGGGAAAAAAGAGGAGAAACGGTCGAGGCAAGGACAAAAACGGCGACGGCGCAGAACAGCTCCGGTGCAAACGAGCCTCTCGTCACCACAGCGGAAACAATGAGCAGTGACAAGCCGAGATTACGCCAGAAATGCGGGACGAAATTCCGGGCCGTCAAAATCAGATCCCGTCTAAGGAGGGGACGCACTTGTTTTGGCATCACTTTACAGAGACTTTCCAGGATGGCCGTTATCTTGTTTCTTTTTTCATGACTGTGATCACTCAAAAATTTTTCAACCCGCCCGATATCCCGATATCGCCACAGTTTGAAGCCCTTGTAATAACCGAGCGGCACAAAAATAAAGGTGACTGCGTCCGCCCACCAGCTAAACTGCGCAACGGGAATCAGCCAGAGCATAAAAAGCATAACGAGGAAAGCTCCGCCTAGCTCCTTTCGGTCGGGAGATTTAACATGAATCCACGTCAAGGTAAAGCCGATTTCGACACCGGGGAAAAAGAGCCAGATCACAAAAGGCCAGGCGATCAGGTCCATGCTCCCGAGAAAACGCATTAAAATAGCGGCGAAGAGAAAAAAGGGCAGATCGCGAAGGAGTTGTTCGATGTAGAACACTTTGTATCGGGTGCTAAAATCGATCGGTAGCAGGTCTTCGATGGTGAGCCTGTTTTCAGTCGGATAAAGCCGTTTTGCCAGAGGAAGAAAGTTAAAGTAGACCTTAAGAAAAAGAAAGAAAAAGCCCAGACGAACAACCGTTTCTTCTCCGAGGGAGACTTGCTTGAGACGCCCGATATCAAAGGCGAAATCATTGAAAACTCTTCGTCCAAGCAGAAAAACCACAGCAAACATCACCGGACCCAGGATAAAGTAGGTCGGCCACTCCTCGGACAACTCGCGAGTGAATGCGCGTGATTTTGCTTTTAGTATGGTTGTGAACATGGGTCTAGGTTTTGAACTCAAAGTATTCTAAGAAGGGTTTCTTCGTCATGTAATTATGAGTCAAATTGATCGATATTTAATTCAATGTCCATGCTTTCGTATAGTACTCTGATGATTTCTATCAGGTCTTTTTGGTCTTGTTTGTAGAAAATAATGTGGCTGCCTTGAGGAAATTTACGATAGCCTAAAGCAATAAAATCACAGGCCACGCCAAGTTTTGGACTCTCAGAGAGTTGCGAAAAACAACGATCCAATTGTTTCAGGTAAGTGTTCCGTTGAGGGATTCCCCATTCTTTTGCTGTAAACCACCCAATTGCAATCAGGTCAGCTTGAGCTTTCCTCGTGACCCGATAGGAGGGCATTAATGCGCCTCATGATCAAGCTCTTGAATTAATTTATCGTAAGAGTAATCTGAAAACCCGCTACGTTCTCCCTCGGCAAGCATGGCACGGAGCGCTTCGACCTTGGTTTCTGTAGTTTCAAGAAGTCGTAATCCAGCTCGAACCACTTCACTGGCAGAGCCATAACGACCATTTTGCACTCGTTCGGAAACAAAGGCATCAAAGTGAGATCCTAAAGAAATACTTGTATCCTTGGACATCTAAACCTCCTTTCATCAAGAGCTGCACGACAACATGGAGCAGCCTGCACGGTGCCGTGCCCAGTCCGGGCGTTTTTTGGCATAGCTTTCTTTTCCGGCTTGCTCGTCGTAAGGGTGTTTCAGTAAGTCTAATAATTCCTTGACCATCGAATGGTCGCCCTGTTCCGATTTGTCGATGGCAAGCTGAGCCAGATAGTTTCGCAAGACATATAAAGGATTCACGGCGTTCATTCGCTCGCGTCGCAGTTTGTCGGGCTGGCCATCTCGTTTCAGGCGCCGGATGTAAGTGCGTAGCCAGTCTGCGGTGCGAGCGGAAACTGCGTCGCTGAGTCGCTCCGGTTCGTAATAGGCGTCCATCAAGGGCTTCAAAAGTTGTACGTTGTCGATCGTATTCAAATCGTCAATATCAGTCTGGACCTTGGCGAGATTTCGGTAGAAAAGGCTCATGTCGGTCTCGGCGATTTGTAGGACTTCTAACAATTCTTCGATCAAGGCTTCGTCTGTTTCCGGATCGAAGCCTTCCAATCCCAACTTTTGCGCCATCATGGATTGCTGACTTTGCTCGTAAATTTTTAAATAATCTCCTAGAATTTTTTCTAAAGCGGGCACATCTTCAATCAGGGGATGTATAGCATTTGCCAGTTGATAGAGGTTCCAGTGGGCGATGGCGGGCTGATTCCCGAAGCGGTAGCGACGACCATTAGCATCCGTGGTGTTTGGAGTCCAGTCGGGGTCATAATCTTCGAGCCAGCCGTAAGGGCCGTAGTCAATCGTCAATCCCAGTATTGACATATTGTCGGTATTCATCACGCCGTGAACAAATCCAACGCGCATCCAGTGGACCACCATTTCAGCCGTGAGGCGACAGACTTCTGCGAACCAGATTAAATAGGTCTCTTTCGAGGGTTTGCCCAAGTGTGGAAAATCGGTACGGATTGTAAAATCGAGCAACTGTCTAAGTACATCCACTTCACCTCGGGATGCAGGGAGTTGAAAATTCCCGAAACGGGTAAAAGAGGGCGCAACGCGGCAAACAACAGCCCCCGCTTCCTGCTTCGGATGGCCGTCGTAAAACATATCGCGGACAACCTGCTCCCCCGTGAGGATCAGACTCAAAGCCCGAGTAGTGGGCACTCCCAGATGATACATCGCCTCGCTGCAAAGAAATTCTCTAATAGAGGAGCGCAAAACGGCCAAACCGTCTGCGGTACGAGAATAGGGCGTCGGTCCCGCACCTTTTAGCTGCAAAGCCCAGCGTTTACCCGCTTCATTAACAATTTCACCCAGGTTAATGGCCCGGCCGTCTCCAAGCTGTCCAGCCCAGTTGCCGAACTGATGACCTCCGTAGCACATGGCGTAGGGTGACATGCCGGGCAAGAGGCGATTTCCGCTGAAAACCTGTGCAAAATCCGCCGTTTTGCAAGCCTCGGGGGAGAGCCCAAGCGCTTCCGCAAGCTCGGGTGAATAGGCGATGAGTTCCGGCCTGGTGACCTGTTTCGGTTGAACAGGGGAGTAACAAGAGCGCATGACCTGTCGGCGGGTGTTTGTCGTTTCCGGATCGCCCGGCAATTCAGAGATAAAGCGGTTGTCGAAGTTCAGCGACTCAAACAGTTTTGGTTTTGATAGAAAATACATGGTTCATATTCTAGCTGCTATGGCGTGGATGTTCAATGTCGCTGTTGATGTTGGGTCGTGAGGTTCAGCCTCGTATCTCTAGACAGGCCAAGTTGGTAAATTGAGTATGGCAAGAGTATGGAACATTAAATCTTTCGGAGGGTAGTAAGGTTAACAGGAGAAATCCGTCTTATTGAATGGCAGTTTGGCATTGACATCGCCTAATCAGAAAGATTACAGGTCACAAATCTCACCACTACATTTTTTTGTAAGGGAGTAATATCAATTGTGTAGTGCTTCATGGGGGAGTATAGTGTCTGTCTCTATTTTGTATTTAAAATTAATCAAGGAGCAAGTGCATGGCGATCATCACTCAAGTTAGAAATATTGGTATCTCAGCCCACATTGATTCCGGCAAAACGACCCTGACGGAACGGGCATTGTTTTACACGGGAAAAATCCACAAAATCGAAGAGGTCCGCGGAAAATCAGGAGTGGGCGCGACGATGGATTCGATGGACTTGGAGCGGGAAAAAGGAATCACGATCCAATCTGCCGCGACCTATTGTGAATGGAAAGACTCCATCATCAACATTATCGATACCCCCGGCCACGTCGATTTCACCATTGAGGTGGAACGGGCTCTCCGTGTCCTGGACGCCGCCATCCTCGTCCTCTGTGGTGTCTCCGGTGTCCAGAGCCAATCAATCACGGTTGATCGCCAGATGCGCCGCTACAAGGTGCCTCGGATTGCCTTCATCAACAAATTGGATAGAACGGGAGCCGACCCCTTCCGGGTCATCAAGCAGCTCCGGGAAAAATTAGGCCACAACGCGCACGCCATCGCCATGCCCATCGGCGCGGAAATGGATCTCCAGGGCACGATTGATCTCACCAATATGCGCGCCTACTACTTTGACGGCGACAACGGGGAGAATGTTCGAGAGGAAGAGATTCCAACTGAGTTAAAGGAGCAGGCCGAGAACCTCCGCCATGATCTGCTCGAAGCGATCAGTGACTTCGACGATAACATCGCCGAGAAATTTCTAGAAGACGAAGCCGTTTCAACCGACGAGCTTCGCCAGGGAATCCGCAAGGCGACAGTCTCCCTTCAATTCATCCCTGTGATGATGGGATCAGCCTTCAAGAACAAAGGTGTTCAACTTCTTCTTGATGCTGTTGGCTACTATCTCCCTAATCCGACTGAGATCACCAATGAGGCACACGATCAGAACAACGACGAAGCCAAAGTCATCCTGGAAAGCACTTCCAATAAACCGCTAGTCATGCTCGCCTTCAAATTGGAAGATGGCCGCTACGGTCAGCTGACCTATATGCGCGTATATCAGGGAAAAGTCAGCAAAGGAGACACCATTCACAATGCGGCAACGGGGAAGAAGGTCCGCGTTTCTCGGTTGGTCCGGATGCACTCCGACGAGATGCACGATATCGACGCTGCCGAAGCGGGAGATATTGCGGCAATCTTTGGTGTTGACTGCGCTTCCGGAGACACCTTCACCGATGGAAAGCTCAGCTACACCATGACTTCAATGTATGTCCCTGACGCCGTTATCTCTCTGGCCGTCTGGCCGAAAGAGAAGGGAGACGCCGGAAATTTTTCTAAAGCGCTCAATCGCTTTATGAGAGAAGATCCCACTTTTCGGGTTCACCGCGACGATGAAAGTAACCAGACCATCATTTCCGGTATGGGAGAGCTTCACCTTCAAATTTATATCGAACGAATAAAACGGGAATACAAATGTGAGATCGAGTCGGGAGAACCGCAGGTTGCCTACCGGGAAACAATCTCTAAGAAGGCCGAGTTCAGCTATACCCATAAAAAGCAGACCGGGGGTTCCGGTCAATACGCCAAAATTGAAGGATATATCGAGCCGCTCCCATCCGATGCGATTGAGACCTTTGAGTTTGTCGAAGACATCAAGGGAGGCGCAATCCCGAAAGAATATATTCCTGCCTGTGAGAAGGGATTTCGTGAACAAATCAAGAGCGGTTCGCTCATCGGCTTTCCTGTGGTGGGTGTTCGCGTTGTCCTCAACGACGGATCCTTCCATCCGGTCGACTCTTCCGAAATGGCCTTCAAAGCCTGCGCGATGGCCGCTTTTAGGGAGTTCTATCCTCAGGGTAAACCAATCATCCTGGAGCCGATCATGAAATTGGGATGCGAAGCGCCCGTCGAATTCCAAGGGGGCGTGATTGGACTAGTCAATCAGAGAAGAGGTGTCATTCTCGGAACCCAAAACAACGAGACCTTCGTTCAAATCGAGGCCGAGGTTCCGCTTTCCGAAATGTTCGGGTTTTCCACTGAACTCCGAAGTGGTACGCAGGGAAAAGGAGAATTCTCGATGGAATTTCTCAAATATGCCCCGGTTCCAAAACAAATCTCCGCAGACTTGATCAAGACCTACCAGGAAGAAAAAGCCGCAGAGAAGAAATAAAACTTTGGCTTGAATTAAGTGCTCCCTCTGGGATAGTCCAGCGGGGGCATTTTTTTAAATATCAGCTTGTTTCAAATGCCATTGTCCTCAAATAACCCAAGTCAGTGTGATACCGTTTGCTGTTATTGAACGTTTCAATGTAATCGACAGTGTACTCACTTTTATCTCGTATTCCTCAGAATATCCCATCCACCAGGTTATTTTTTTGTAGATAGTGTTGAGAAACAAAATACCTCTGGAGCTGAGGATTTCGAGTAGTAAGCTTCAATATTTTAACAAAATTTTGATATGAAGAGTTCAGGAAGCCTTTGAGGGTGGAGTGAATTTTTTTCTGCCAGAAACACCCTCAAACGAGATCAGCAATTCCTAAAGTATCTCTGAAAGTTCTGCGAGGTCACCCATGTCGTAATCGGTCTGCGGGCCATCTGTCGGTGGCATGCCTCGGTCGGTATTGATCCAGGCGGTGTCCATTCCGACTGCTTTTGCCCCGACAATGTCAGCCTCCCAACTGTCTCCGACAAAGAGACATTCGTTTGGAGTACTCTCCAAGGCTTCACATGCGGCTAAAAAAATCTCTTTTCCGGGTTTTCGAATGCCGAAGCTGGCCGAAATGATCACTGTTCCAAACAACTCAGTCAGTTTCTCGCGATCAAGGACATGCTGAACCGTTAAGGCATCATCGAAATTTGTAACCAGCCCGATGGCATATTGATCCTTCCACTCACGCAGCAAGATCTCATGATGGGGCAGGAGTTCGAGACAGGTCGCAACGCGGTTCAAGTGAATGTCCATGAGCAATCTTTGAATCTCATCACGTCGCGGGCCGAGGTCGGCATCCAGGCGTTCCAGGAAAAGTCTGAATCGTGTTGATGACAGGATTTCTTTTCCATTTTGTTTCCGCTCACGAAAGACGGCTTCGCTTGTCGCCATAAACTCAGCATGGAACCTTTCAAAGGAAACCGCGCCACGGTCAAATTCCAGGAAACAGGCATAGAGCAGGGGGCTTGTGCTTTGAATAGATTCACCTTTGATTTCAATTTGAGGAAGTCGGTCAAGGCGATACTGCATGATTGTACCGCAGAGATCAAACAGAACTGTTTTATAGCGTTTCATTTGTTTTGATGAATTCATGGGCTGTCCTAGGTTTATTGTTGGAGCGTGTCAAGGTTACGAATGAGTCCGGATCGTTTGGCACGGAGTAGGGGAGTCGCTTTGAAATGCTGCTTAAATGTTCTGTTGTCAGGAATATCCTTAAGATTGTTTTTCGAAAGCACCGGACCAATGCCTCTGGATTGAGAAAAGCCCGGCTCCTCTGTCGGAAGGGGTTTCCAGTTATAGGGGCAAACTTCCTGGCAGAGGTCGCAGCCAAAAACCCATCCATCCATTTTGTCAGTGAATTCATCCGGGATCGGTCCTTTATTCTCAATGGTGAGATAGGAGATACAGCGGCGGGCATCAAGGCGATAGGGTTCACGCAAGGCATCAGTCGGGCAGGCATCAATGCAAGATCTGCAGGTCCCGCAGTTTCTTATAGCGGCTTGATCTTCAATCAGTTTCAGGTCGGTGATCACCTCGGCCAGAAAAACCCAGGAACCGTAATCGGCTGTGATCAGGTTGGTATTCTTCCCGATAAATCCAAGCCCGGATCGTTCGGCAAAGGCTCGTTCCAATAGAGGGCCATGATCAACATAACCTTTCCAGCACTTTCCCCCGAGGGATTCAATCCCTTCGATCAATGCAAGCAGCTTTTTTTCGATGATGAGATGATAGTCTTCTCCCCAGGCATAGCGGGAGACTTTTCCAGTCGGGTAGGGGGCTTGTCTTTCGGAAATTGGGGGCTCTGCTTCCTGATAATAATTCAGGGCCAGACAGATAATTGATTTCGCCTCCTGGAAGCGGCGTTTCGGGTCGAAACGAATTTCAGGCGTTTTGTTTAGGTAGGCCATTTCACCGGAAAAACCGGACGATAGCCAGGACAGAAGGTGTGTGCCAGCTTCAGTGGCGGGTTCGGCGGTAGTGATGCGGACATCATCAAATCCGGCTGAGCGTGCGAGGGCTTTAATTTTATCCGTTTTTATCTTAGACACTAGGGATGAATGCTTAATTTTCCCAGCCTATTTCATTCGCTTTTTTACGAGCGTCGCATCGCAACGCCAACCGCTTCCTTTCATTACATCAACAGCCGCTGCCATATCGCTTGGGCTGCCTTTGGCGCCATCGTAATGAACCAGGATGTAATCTCTCCCGCTAAAGGCCTCAATATGGAGAACCCCTTTGAGTTTCATAAGTCCAGCCGTAATTTCTTCCGGGTGCTTGGAGCAGAAAGGGCCACTGAGATTGATTTTCGCTTCCTTTGTTCCCGGCGGAAGCTCGGGGCCTTTTTTGGATGAAGGGCTATGGTGGTGCATTTCCATCTTTTTTTCCGGGTGAGCATGGTTTCCGTCCGCCCATACGGTATTAGCATTCAGCGCAAGACCGAGCACTGTGATCAAAGTAAATTGTAAAAAGATACCTCGTAACTGTCCCATTTGTTGCAATCCTCCTTCACTGAAGTTATGAACAGGGCATTATCTGCAAGATTCGACCAGATATCAAGAATTATTTCAGTTCGGTTTTCAAGCAGAATTTGTTTTTTCACTAAGCTTGTGCTAAAAGATCAGCCTTACCAAAGGTGATTTTCTAAAGTGATGATCTTGAAAGAGGTTTTAACCATAAGAGGTGTTGGGAAACGTGCCGGTATTTTTGCACTGCTCTTTTCCGTGCTGCTTCTGCCGATGCTGCATCGTCACCCGGGAATCGATCACGTGCATGGAAAAACGGAGGGGCATCAGCATCAAGCGGCTATTCATGCCGATTTCTTCCCCGATGCCACACACCGACATCATCACGATGATCATGAGCAACATGCAGGAGATCTAGATTTTTCAATCAATCCCTCTCACCATACGCTTTCGCAGATTGACTTTCATTCCCTGCATGTCGGTCAATCTTTTCAATTTTCTTCATTCTTCAAAAAACAACTGATTGCCTTGGCTCAGGATTCGCCTGAGTTTTCTATCTTTCCAGATTTTCAAAGGGGGACTTCTCTGCCTCAACATGCCCCCGCTCCACAAACATCCCGATTTTCACCGCCTTCACTGCGCGCGCCTCCATATTTCGCATAAGTTCCTAAGACCTAAAAATCTTTAATCTTTAGAAAATTCTGCCTTTTTTTGTCAAAAGAGGTGCGTTTTTTGTAACGCTACGGAGGAATTGTATGCGTTTTAATTCCATAATCGTTCTCGGCATTGTTCTGGCGACAGGAATTGCCGGGTGTATCACTCAGCATAAAAATATTGCGGCCCAAGACACCCCGACTTTTCGACCACAGGCAAGACCGGAAGCGATGGTGGAAACACGGCCGTCATTTGAGGAATCCAGAGAGGAAGCCAGCGGCGAGATGACTTTAAAAAAAGCTGTCGCTCTGGCGCTACGCCACAACCCGGAACTAAAGTCTTTTTCATGGGCGGTGCGCGCCCGTGAGGCAGGCACACTTCAATCCAGTCTAAGACCAAATCCGGAATTTGGAATCAACATCGAAAATGTCGCGGGATCAGGTGCCTTTAGCGGCGCAGATCAGGCGGAAACAACCATCGCATTGAGTCAGGTGATAGAGCTTGACGCAAAGCGTAAGGCCAGAACACAGGTTGCGACCATGCAGCAGGACCTGAGCGCCTGGGATCAAGAGATCAAACGGATGGAAGTGCTCACCCGGGTTTCAAAGGCCTTCACCGCCGTCTTAAGTGCGCAAGAAGGCCTGAACTTGATTGAAGACCTTCTTGATATCGGGAGGCAAGTTGTCGAAACCGTCTCTGCAAGAGTCAAGGCCGGAAAGGCTTCTCCGGTTGAGGAAATTAAAGTCAAAGTCGCCCTGGCATCCACGCAAATTAAAGTTGAACGTGCCAAGCGGGCCTTAAAGATTTCCCGTAAAAATCTGGCAGCAACATGGGGAGATGCCAAAGCGCGATTTGAGCGGGTCCTAGGTCAGCTCGCTTCCGTTTCTGAACTCCCCTCTCAAGACAAATTGCTGCGAGGTCTGGCACAAAATCCGGAACTCGCCCGCTGGGCGGTTGAAATTTCCAGCCGTCAGGCGGTCATCGCAGTGGAGAAAAGTAAAGCCATTCCAAACCTGACCCTCAGTGGCGGACTACGAAGTTTAAGCGGGCCGGACGACAATGTTTTTGTTGTGGGGCTTTCTTTCCCTTTGAGCTTGATGAACCGGAATCAGGGCGGGATTTTGGAAGCGCGTTATGAACTTGCAGAAGTGGAAGAAAAGCGCCGCGCAGCAGAAATACGAATGAATACAGCGCTTGCAGATGCCTATAACACTCTGGCGACGGCACATGACGCGCTGACTGCGCTACAGCTCAAGGTCTTGCCCGGAGCACAAGGTACTTTTGATGCGGTCAATGCGGGCTATCGTTTAGGGAAATTCAGCCTGATTGATGTGCTGGATGCACAGCGGACGATTTCTGATGCAAAAGTGCAACATCTGGAAGCGCTGACAGATTATCATCTGGCCATTGCCGATTTGGAACGATTGATCGGAGGGTCGATTTCGCCTGAACCGATAGGCGCTGACCTGGATATCACGAATGAGCTTAAAGGGGGAATGCAATGAACAATAAGCAAAAGATTATTTTAACTGGTTTATTCTCGCTGTTTATTGTTTCAGTGGGTACAGCCGATCCGGTCAAAAGCGCCGAGCCGCCTCTGGTCATGACCCTGACAGACGCAGTGATTTCAAATGCGCAAATCACGCTTGAAGTTGCAGGTGCGCTTCAAATACAAAGTGGCTTAAGTTTTCCGGGACAGGTGAAGCTGAACATCGAAAAGGTGGCGCAGGTTGTGCCCAGGCTTTCCGGTGTGGTAACGGAGATCCGCAAAAAACTCGGGGATAAGGTCAAAAAGAATGAAGTCATTGTCATCATTGAAAGCCGTGAGTTGGCCAATGCAAAAAGTGACTATATCGAAGCCGTGAACCGGCTTAAGTTCGCCCAGGTTGCTTTTGCGAGAGAAGAAGCACTGCAAAAGCAGAAAATCTCTGCAAAAGAGGACTATCTCGCCAGCCGCCGCGCTTTACAAGAAGCGGAACTGGAACAATTCGTCACTGAGCATAATTTGCTCGCGCTGGGTCTGAATGCCAAGGAACTGGCAAAGCTCGTGACGACGTCGAAGGGGGAAAAAGGTCGCATCATCGTTTCCGGTCAGTCCTTAACACGATATGAGGTGCGTGCCCCGGTTGATGGCATTGTGATTGAGAAGGATGTCATGCTGGGTAAGGCCGTGGATGGAAAAATGCCACTTTTTGTCTTGGCCGATATGTCTTCGGTCTGGGTGGATGCCAAGGTACAGGCCAAGGATTTGAGTCGGCTCAAGACGGGTCAAAAGGCAAGAGTGACATCAAAAAACGCAGGCTTGGGGGCACAGGGCGAGGTGATCCATGTCGGATCACGCTTCGACGAAACAACCCAGATGGGGATGGTTCGCCTGGAGATTCAAAACCCGCTTGAAAGCCCGAAGGGACAATGGCGACCCGGGCTCTTTGCCACGGTCGATCTAAGCCAACAAGCGGTTGCAGCCGATGTGGCTGTCTCTGTGGATGCGATACAGCTCATCGGGGATCGCAGCGTGCTCTTTGTTCAAATTGGAAAGCGTTTTGAACTGCGTCCCGTCACACTGGGTCTTTCCGACGGGCGTATGGTCGAAATTCTGGAAGGTCTTTCCGGTGGAGAACAGGTTGTAACCCAAAACAGTTTTGTTATCAAAGCCGAGTGGCTGAACCAGGGCGGTGAACTGCCGGGAACTGATGCAGCAGAAGGAGGCCCGCAATGATTGCCAATCTCATTCGTTTTGTTTTAACGCAGCGGCTGATGGTGCTGGTGACGGCTTTAGGGCTTTCAGGCGCAGGAGCCTGGGCATTTTTTCAGTTGCCCATCGATGCTTTTCCTGATGTTTCATCACCTCAAGTGGTCGTCATTGTGAAAGCGCCCGGCATGGCCCCCTTGGAAGTGGAGCGACGGATTACCCGCTTAATTGAGGTCGAGGTGAATGGCATCCCGAAACAAACGGTGCTGCGATCCCTGACCAAGTATGCACTTTCTTCCATCACTATTGATTTTGAAGAAGGGACCGACATCTATTGGGCACGGCAGCAGGTTTCTGAACGACTGAATCAAGTTTGGAGCAGTCTGCCTGCCGGAGTGGAGGCCGGACTTGCACCGATTACCACACCTCTGGGTGAAGCCTATATGTTCATGGTCGAGGGGGAGGGGCATTCCAATATTGAACTCCGTGGTTTGCTCGATTGGGTGATCCGCCCTCGACTGCTCTCTGTAGAAGGCGTGGCCGATGTGAATGCCCTGGGCGGTGAAGTCAGAAGTTATCACGTCACACCGGACCCGGAAGCCTTATTGGCGATGGATCTGAATATCGGTGATCTGGAAAAAGCCCTGGAGAACAACAACCGCAATGCCGGTGGAGACCGGGTGGTCAGAAATAATGAGGTCTTACTGGTGCGCACAGTCGGCCAACTCACCTCTGGCAAGGACATCAAAAATATCACGGTCACAACACGGGATGGCCAGCCCATCCATATCAAAGATCTTGCGACGGTTAAGATCGGAGCGCTCACCCGTTATGGTGGCGTAACCAAGAACGGTGAAGGGGAATTTGTAGAAGGCATCGTCCTAAACCGGATGGGGGCCAATGCCAGCAAGACCGTCGAAGGAATTAAAACGGCTCTGAAGGAAATCGAAAAGAGCCTGCCCGCCGGTGTGAAAATTGTCCCTTTTTATGACCGAACCGACTTAGTCAATACCGCAATCGGGACGGTACAGAATGCCCTGGGTGCGGCCTTTGTTCTGGTGGTCATCGTGCTAATTGTTTTTCTAGGGTACATGCGCGGGGCCATTACGGTTGCAACGATCCTGCCCTTGAGCATCTTGTTGACTTTTATCCCGATGTATCTTGGTGGAGTCTCGGCCAACCTGATGTCACTGGGGGGGCTGGCCATTGCCATCGGGGTGCTGGTCGATCCTGCAGTCGTTGTCGTGGAAAACATCCAAACCCACCTCGCACGCCGTTTAAAGGGGGTTGATCCGCTGCACATTGTTTACCGTGCGGTGCTTGAAGTAGCACAGCCTGTTGTTTCCGGGACGCTGATTATCATCGTGGTTTTTCTCCCTCTGCTCAGTTTGAGCGGTCTTGAAGGAAAACTCTTCACGCCGCTTGCGCTCACCATCACCTTGGCTTTAGCCGTTTCGATGTTGATCGCACTCACGGTCATCCCCGTTCTGGCCAGTTTTTTGATGAAGCGCGGCCCCGCAAAAGAAAATGGCTTGATCGAAAGTTTGAAAGGCATTCATCGTCCAATAGTCGCCTTTTCACTCAAACATCGCTTACTGGCGGTGGGCTTTTCCGTCTTGCTTTTAGCTGGAGCCCTCGCCCTTTATCCTAAGATCGGCAAGGAATTCATGCCGGTTTTGGATGAAGGCCTGACGGTCGTCATTGTCGAAAAGCTGCCAAGTATTTCGCTCGAACGCTCCCTCGAAATAGACGGAGATATCCAGAAGGCCTTAATGACCCTGCCTGAAGTCGAAGGCGTGGCCGCCCGGATGGGCTCTGACGAACTGCGTTTAGATCCGATGGGCCTTTATCAAACGGATAACTTCCTCCTGACCAAGCCCCGCTCTGAGTGGACGGTAGATGGTCCGGCGGAGCTTGAAGTGAAAATACGGGAGATCCTTGATCAGTTTCCGGGGATTGTTTATGCCTTTACGCAACCGATTGACATGCGTGTTTCGGAGATGTTGACGGGTGTGCGGGCTGCCCTTGCCGTGAAACTCTACGGGGAAGATCTGGCTTTGCTTGAGGAAACCGCAAAACAGATCGAAGCCATTGTGGCTGAAATTCCCGGCAGTGTTGATCTTTTCCGGACAGACATTACCGGTCAGCGCTACCTGGAAGTGCGACTGCGCTCGGAAGTCATGAGCCGTTTCGGCATCAACACCGAGGACATCAACACACTGATCAGCACCGCCGTGGGCGGCACGGTGGTGACTGAGGTGCAGGAAGGTGTCCGGCGAACGCCCGTCTTGCTGAGATATCCTGAAACCATGCGGAACAGCGCAGAGGCCATCGGCAATATCCTGGTGGAAACACCCACAGGGAACAAAGTCCCGATCAGTCTCCTGGCGGATATTGTGGATGTGGATGGCCCGGTTCAGGTCGTTCATGAAGGGGTATTGCGGCAGGTTGTGATTCAGACGAACCTCGAAGGCAGGGATATTGTCGGTTTTGTTGATGAAATCAGGGCGGCCATTGATGAAAAAATAACGCTTCCGCCCGGATTTTTTGTGGAATTTGGAGGCCAGTTTGAAAATCAGCAGCGCGCGGCAAAGCGTTTGGCAATTGTCGTTCCCATCGCCATTGCGCTCATTTTTCTCTTTTTATTCACCACCTTCAATTCCATTCGGCAAGCAGGGCTCATCATCCTGAATATTCCCTTCGCCATGATCGGCGGGATCGTTGCCTTGTATCTCTCGGGTTTCTATCTTTCGGTACCGGCCTCTGTGGGTTTTATTGCACTCTTTGGCATGGCGATTATGAACGGCATTGTGATGGTCAGCTATTTTAATCAGCTTAGAGAGGAAGGACGGACGCTTCATCAAGCCGTGCTTCAGGGTGCAGAACGGCGACTGCGACCCGTGCTCATGACGGCGATTACAACCGGTCTGGGCTTGATCCCCTTGCTGCTTGCGACGGGACCGGGTTCTGAACTGCAAAAACCCCTGGCGATTGTGGTGATCGGAGGCCTTTTGACCTCTACACTTTTAACATTGGTATTGCTGCCGACACTATACGCCTGGTTTGAAGCAGGTAGCGAAGTCACAAGAACGGCAAAGAAGACAAAAAGCGTAAAAAGAGAGGCAATAAAGGAAGTCGAAATGGAGGAAATGGCTGATGAAATGTTTGACGCTGATCGTCGCAGCATCCGCGAAGCGTGACTTAGCGGATAAGCTCAGAAATATTGAGGAAGTCGAAGGTTTTACGATTCTTCCCTGTGAAGGACATTCCACCGAGACCCGGCATGATGTCTTTCAAAGCGTTCGGGACCGGGTGGTCGGTTATGTTCCCCGGGTGCGTGTGGATATCATTCTGGAGGATGTGCATGCCAACTGCGTTATTGAAGCGCTCAAGGAAAGCTTCCTTACAGATGATGCGGATCGCGCCCGAATCGGGATCTGGTTTGTGACAGACATTCAGGCGTCTGGCGAAATATAATATGGAGATTAGAATGAAGTTTAAGAACTTGAAAATCACGGCAGGCATGTTTGTCCTGCTACTCATCCCCGGCATCGCATTAGCACACGGTATTTCTGAATCGGATAAAGCGGCTCTCTTGAGCGGGGGCTATCTTCAGTATCTCTGGCTGGGTGCGAGCCACATGCTCACCGGATATGATCACCTGCTTTTTATCTTTGGTGTCATTTTCTTTTTGACTGGCTTCCGGGATATTGTTAAATACATCACCATCTTTACGGTAGGGCACAGTTTGACGCTCGTCTTTGCCACAATATTGGGCATCACGGCCAATTATTTTTTGGTCGATGCCGTGATTGCACTGAGTGTCTGTTACAAGGGATTTGATAATCTGGACGGCTTCAGGAAATATCTAAAAATGCCTTCGCCCAATCTCTTGTGGGTTATTTTTGGTTTCGGCTTGATTCACGGCTTTGGCCTTTCCACAAGACTTCAGCAATTGCCTTTGGGAGAAACGGGTCTGATCATGCGCATCCTTTCTTTTAATGTCGGCGTCGAATTAGGGCAGGTTACGGCTCTGAGTGTCATGCTGATTTTGATTGCGGGTTGGAGACGCACCCGGTCATTTGTTCAATTCAGCACGGTTTCCAATGCCGGACTGATTGCAGCGGGGGCATTTTTATTTTTGATGCAAATGCACGGATATGTCCACACGACCGATCCGGATGGTTTCGGGTTTAGTGCGGACAATCATTTTCATGAACATATCAAGATGGAAGAAAAAATCTTAGAGGATCAAAGAAGCCAGCACGACTCAATTTTTTGAGTCACTATTTCAAGGAGAATACAATGAAAAAGTTATCGATCTGTTTGCTGATTTTATTTTCACTTTCGACCCCATTGGCCTATGGCGACGAGGGACACGACCACGGTAATGCGCCTTCTGAACCCATTTCAAAGATTAAGGCAGGGGAAAAAGCCGCTGAGTTTGTGAAGAACTTTAGCAAAAAAGGAAAGCTGGAGGAATCCTGGGCAACGCTTCAAGCGGCCACCGTTGAACAAAAGACCTTTAAAAAAGGCCCGGAATGGGTGGTCACCTTTAATAATCCCCAGGTGGAAAACAAAGACAAGCAGACTTTGTACGTCTTCCTCTCCCTGTCGGGAAATTTTTTGGGCGCGAACTTTTCAGGGAATTAGGCGGATTCTGAGATAGAACGGACTTTTGTTTAAACAGGCCTGTCCGGCCACGATATATTGGACTGATGGCCCTGCAGGTACGGGTAAACGTAAGTCAATTCCTATATGCATTTTATTCAAGTTATGGATTTGACATAAAATCGACCCGCGCATATAAGTAGGGTATGTCCCTTATTCAATTCGCAGATAAAAAGTTTGTTCTGCCTGCACTTGTGGCCTCGATTGTACTGTTGCTTTGTCCCGTCGATCATCTCATCCCGAGGGCCGAAGTCTCTGCACACAGCGAAACCGCTTTAGCCGAATGTATGCCGGATGTTTGCGTAACGCTCGGATCTAAAAAAACTGTATCACAGGAAAGAAGCCCTCAGGCGAAGCTTTTACCCCTGCCTGCCTCTCCTTTCATCCCTTTTAGTTTGCAAACCGAAGCCTTCCGTTTTACGACTATTGGTGATAGTGCTCCGCCACCGACCTTGAGCAAGCTTTACCAAGTTCATGCAACATATCTGATCTGATTTCTTCGCCTGAAAATGTCCCAGCGAAAGAGGCAATGAGCCTTTCTCCCCTTTTGCTCCGAAGCTGTTTTTATTATTACGAGACGGATATCGATTAGGGTCTCGAATGCGGAGAACATCATGTCAATGAAACAATCAGGAAACCTGTTTGAATTTTATTTAAAAATCGTCACTCTTTTCTTTCTAGTCGGCTTGATCACTCTCCTTAGCTCATTTCCCGCAGAGGCGATTCCGGCTTTTTCCCGGAAATACGACATGAGCTGTACCTCCTGCCACACCAAGCCGCCAAGGCTGAATGCCTTTGGGGAAGCCTTTCATATGTCGGGATATCAAATTCCTCAAACAACGGAAGGCGAGCTTCGAAAGAAACGCCAAATCGGACGGATCCATTCCGAGATCGAAGTGCTGAATATCTTTGCACTCCGGGCGACGGGTAATTTCGCCGAGTCTTTCTCCGGTGGTAATCCTGTCGAAACGAACCTGGCCTTGCCGCGAGAAATTGAACTCTATTTTGGCGGCACCTTTACCGATGACATTAGCTATTTTTTCAACCTGGCCCACGAGACAAAGGTGATTGAAGGGAGCGACCCCACTGATACTCATCGCTATGGTCATTTCAAGGAGAAGTCTGAATTCGGACTCGGCAAGGAATTTTTCCTCATGTTTGATCTAAATGCTTCTCTCTTCGGGACGCCGTCCGGAGCAATGAGCAAGGCCATGATTATGGGACCGATGCTTATGGTCGGTAAGGTTGACCCTTCGACTAATTTTTCTTATTCGACCAACAGGCAATTTGTCATCAATGCCCCGGGACGCCTTGACAAAGACACAGGGCATATTCAGCGATTTACCCTTACTCCCTATGCCTTTGCCTCAAAATTTTTTGGACTGACGAAGGGCGACGGCAAGTCACTCGAAGTCACACGATCGGTTCTTTACAATTCGGCCGGAGATTTTGGACTTGATATCCATGCCATGATTGCAGGGAAATATATGATTCAAACAGGCATTATGCAGGGTATTGAAGCAGGGACTTCAGATGTCAATGAAAAAAAAGACCCCTATGTAATGGCACGAATAAATTTTGGAGGCACGCACTATTTTTCCGGCTCTGTCTCAGGATTACTTAACTGGGGAAACGATACGGCGATGTTGGATAAGCACTTAATCGACTGGTTCCGCTATGGATTTGCAGGCAACCTGAAATACAAATTACTCGACATTTACGGAGCGATTATCTGGGATAAACTCAGCGGCCTGCCTTCAAACACTGCCGCGACTTTTGATGATACTGCGATGGGTTTCACGATCGAAGGTGATTTGCTTGTTACTGATCAACACCTTCTATCCCTTCGCTATGACCATATGATATCGGGAGGCAGGATTAGGGACAAAGCGGACGGTAAAGTCCTGACCTTCCAGCTGAGAAAATACTATCGGGACAACTTTGCCATTTTTATCCGCGATAGTGTGAATGTCGAAAGAGTCAGCGATAATCCACTTCAGAATTTCCGGAATTTGATCGCAGTCGGCATTGATATCGACTTTTGAAAGGAGAACGACATGGATGATACAAAAAGTCTCTTTAAACAAACCGGCCTTTTGATTTTCGGTATTCTGTTTCTTTCCTCAAGTCCGGTTCAATCACAAGTGATGGATCATTCCTCTATGAATATGGAGGAGAATGAAATGAAGGACAGGGACAAAACAGATCGCATGAAAGACATACAGAATATGGGAGACATGAAGCATACTGACACGATGGCTGTCATGAAAGGAAAGATGATTTTCCAGATGAGTTGTTTTTTATGTCACGGCAGAAAGGGAGAAGGGGATGGCCCTGTTTCGATGTTTATCGGCCCTTATTCCCACCCGAGACCCAACAACTTCACTTCCGGCATCTTTAAGTTCCGTTCGACCGAGTCGGGTGACCTCCCCATGTTGACAGACCTGATGCGAACCATTCGTGAAGGCATTCCCGGCTACATGCCCTCTTTCCGGAATCTAGGTGAAGACGGCATCAAGTCCGTGGCGATGTACATCGCAAAAGAATTCATCCAGGAAGAGTTGCCAACCACGACAACGATCAAGTATGTCAAACATCATGGGCCCTATACCTATTCGGCCAAAAGTGCCTGGCGAGGCAGTCTGCTTTTTAAAATCATGAAGTGCAATGAATGCCATGGAAATGACGGTAAGGCCGGACGCATGGACCTGAAGGATGAACGAAGTCTCATGATTCACCCGGTTGATCTCACCCGCCAGGAAACCTTCGGAAATGGAACCTCTCACGAAGATATCTACCGAACGATCATGACCGGACTTGATGGGACCCCCATGCCCGGTTACAACGATTCCTTTGCAGGAGAAGAAGAGAGCGCCTGGGATTTAGTGCACTTTATCCTTTCGCTCCAAGGGCGATAGGATAGGTAAATGAGTTTAATGCGACAGGAAAATGATTTCCTTCAGGCGAAATACGGCATCACCGCCTGGTGTTACGACATCCTGGACTACCCCTGGGAGCGACAGTATCGAAGGTGGCGACCCGAATTACTGAAGGACATCCGTGGTGAAGTCCTTGAAGCGGGGGTCGGAACCGGAAGGAATCTGAAGTACTATCGCCCGGATGTCCATTTGACCGGGATTGATTTAAGTCCTGCCATGTTGAAGCGAGCGAAAAAGCGCGCCGGAGATGCCCAATGTCAGGTCAGTCTTAAGCAGGAAGATGCGACGCTGTTGTCCTCAATTCCGTCGAATCAGTTCGATTGGATCTTCTCAACCTTCATCTGCTGCGTCATGCCCGACCCCTTGCAGCCGATGGCGATAGCGCAGTTCGGCCGGGTGCTGAAGCCGGGAGGGCGTTTTCGATTACTCGAAATGATCTATTCACAAAATCCGAAAGAACGGAAAAAACAGGAACTTTTTGCTCCTTTTGTTGAAAAGGTTTTTGGTGCCCGTTTTGACCGGAACACCCTGAGCTACCTACATGAATCAGACAGGCTGAAAGTCACCAACACGACTTTTTTAAAAAAAGATATCTACCTGCTTATGGAGGGTGTCTGTGAAAAGTAGGCCGATTGTGGAAATGAGATGCCGATTGAATTCAAGATGAAGGACTCATGCAGTCTCAAATCGAACGATCCGGAAAGAGCAAGGTGAGCGATTTTGCGAGAACGTCGTTGATGACTCTTGGTGACACTTCACTCTTTTTCTTTGCATCACGTGCTTTCCAGTCCAGACTTTTCACTTGATCCGCTAAGACAACGCCATCAATGCCATTAAGAAGATCGTCTAAACTGTATTCCACTGCAACGTGTGGCAGGAGGACGATTTTGCCACCTTCGACATTCATCTCAAGCACGTCATTTGATTCTACCCCGACCTGTTCTGCAATGTTCTTAGGAACACGCACCGCCAAGCTATTTCCCCACTTCTGAATTTTTGCTTTCACCGTTCTCCTCCTCATGCAACTATGTAGACACATTGTTTATACTGGCAAGGCCCATATGGAGTGTCAACTTTTTAGATACACGCGACCTTAGACGAATCGGATGAAAATGAGTCCAACAGGCGATATAAAACCTATGGCGATTTTTCTAAACTCAACGCTCGATGGAACAATACACATTCCAGAAAAACTCAAAAACGCTTAGCCGAACATCCAGAAGAATGGTGTTTTTACCATACAAGATTATTAGAGCAGGAAAAAACATGGCAGGTTGTCCCACGGAATCAATGCGTAAAACACCTTCAAGAAAATCTGCCCAGAGGATCGGTTGTCGCAGATTTTGGCTGTGGGCAGGGAAAGCTCGCAGAAGAACTGAAAGAGTTTCATATCGTGCATTCATTTGATCATCTTGCGATTCACCCCGGTATTGTTACAGGTGATATGTCCCATACTCCGCTTGATGACGGAAGTATCGACGCAGCAGTGTTCAGCCTATCGCTTATGGGGACGAATATCGGAGATTACATTTCTGAAGCATATCGAGTCTTGAAACTGGGAGGACAACTGATCATTTGGCATCCAGCAAAACATAGCAACAGGAGTCAATTCGTAGAAGACCTGAAGAAAAATGGTTTTGCTATTGTCGAGGAAGGGCAAATCTACAAGTGGCATCGCATCTGGGCCATTAAGCAAGCCAGAAGAACGAATGATATTGTAGATGCCAAACTGGATTTCAGAAATCAAACGAATGACATTTGAAATTCTTTGCCATTTTCCAATTTCTTTATTATCGACTTCAGGAAGGAAGAGAGCGGTGAGGGAGTATCCTACGCACTCATTTCATGATGAGTGACAGGACAAGCGCGTTTATGGTATAGTCACCTCAGGTTCAGAGTTGGAAAGTGAATAGGAAAAATAATTTGCTGGAGTTTTTTTTTAATTGGCAACATTTTTTTTGTTTATTTAGAGAACTTTGAACATTTCGTCAGCAAAATACTAATAACAAAACAGGAGAAATAAACAGTGAGTACAGGAACAGTAAAATGGTTTAACGGCAGCAAAGGCTTTGGATTTATCACGCCCGAGGATGGAGATGATGTCTTCGTCCACTTTTCAGCTATTACCGGTGACGGTTACAAATCCCTTGATGAGGGCGATAAAGTCGAATTCGATATCACACAAGGCCAGAAAGGTCCGCAAGCCGAAAATGTAAGTATAGTTTCCTAACAAGGATTTTATTGAATTGAAAAAGCCCCACCGGAATATTATTCCGGTGGGGCTTTTTTTTACCCATTATAGAAAAAATGAGAGTGATCCTCCCCTAAAAAAGTGGACTTGGAGTAAAGTCGTTGGTATTAAAACGACTGGAGGTTCAGATGAGTGTTCAAGGCAGAAGAAAATACGATCCGGAATTTAAAAGAAACGCAGTTCGCCTGAGTGAAGAAGCAGGCCGAACAGTTCACAAGGTTGCGGAGAACTTAGGTGTAGGCAGTGCGTTGATCTATCGTTGGCGGCAGCAAGAGCGAGAGCATTCTGAACTTGCCTTTCCTGGAGCTGGGAAAATGGCGTTGACTCAAGATCAAAAACGGATTCGAGCATTAGAAAAGCAACTGAAAGATACGGAAATGGAAAGAGATGTATTAAAAAAGCCCTGACCATCTTCAGCAGGATATCGAAATGAGATACAAGTTTATTGAGAAGCACCGCTCCTCATTTCCGATAAAGAAGATGTGCCGCGCCTTTAAATAGGGCTTGCTGAAAAAACAATAAGTTTTTGATTTTAAAAGGTTTTAATCTGTAGTATCCTGCTCCAAGTGCAAAGAAAAAGACCTTTAGCCCCTAAAAAGCGTGCACCAGGAGCCTCCATGTATCGAAAAAGTAAC
>JAJDBU010000067.1 GCA_029261195.1 Nitrospirota bacterium
CACCGTCTAAACTCTCCATCAGGATTAACAACACTGATGGAAGGGGAAGGATGTATCACGTGGATGTCTATGCCAAAGTTCGAAGGTTTTGTTTCGTAGAAGGTCACAGTTCCCGCCATGCGAGTCGTGTATTCGGGTTAAGCCGAGCGACAATTCGCAAAATGCTTACCTACTCCGAGCCACCGGGTTACCGTCGCAATCAACCGGTACAGCGTCCGGTACCCCTCTGTGTCAATATAAGTGAGACACTTACCCCCTGTTCAATTAGAGTAGAGGGTAATGAGGATAGAGTCATGATGGAAGGGGAAATAATTAAAAAGGATGCAAGGGAAGGAGCCCGTAGGGCGAGTGGCGTTGCATCCTTTTTTCCGGCGAAACAGGAAGGGAAGTCCTTCCCCGTTGAGACCCGAGATCCAGAGGTTTCAGAGAAGCCGGTCCGGAGGAAGTTTTCAGCCAGGGAGAAGTTACGGATACTCAAGATGGCCGATGCCTGCACGGAATCAGGAAGTCTGGGCGCACTGCTTAGAAGGGAAGGGCTCTACTCTTCGAATTTAAAGACATGGCGTCGTCAACGGGAAGCAGGGACCTTATCTGCCCTGAGGCCGAAGAAGCGAGGTCGGAAAAAGAGCGATCAGAACCCCCTTGGGTTGAAAGTTGGCCAACTTGAGAAGGAAAACGATCAGTTGAGAAGCCGTCTTAAGCAGGCGGAACTCATTATCGAAGTTCAAAAAAAAGTCTCTCAGATATTGAGGACGCCCCTGGAAGGTCAAAAGAGCGGAGAAAACAATTGATGGGAGCAGCGGCGCATCTAGCCGGTGATATTGGGATCAAACCTGCCTGTAAGGCGCTCAGCCTCTCTCGTTCTGGTTTTTATCGGGATCAGGCACATCCCTCAGCGTATGGACGATCAAAGCGGGGGAGAAGTCATCCGCGATCACTGGCGCCTAAGGAGCAGGAGAAGGTGTTGGAGGCCCTTCATTCAGAGCGATTTGTGGATCAAGCACCCCAGGCGGTTTATGCCACCCTCCTGGATGAAGGGCAATATTTTTGTTCGATCAGAACCCTGTACCGTCTGCTTGGGAAAAACAAGGAGATTAAGGAGAGGCGGAGCCAACTACGGCATCCATAATACAGCCAGCCGGAACTCTTGGCCACCGGGCCGAATCAGGTTTGGTCTTGGGATATTACCAAGCTATCGGGGCTGGTCAAGTGGTCCTACTACCACCTTTACGTGATTATGGACATCTTCAGGCGATATATTGTGGGCTGGATGGTGGCCCATCGGGAACCATCGGCATTAGCAAAGAAACTGATCTGTGAGAGCATTGACAAGCAGCAAGTGGAAAAAAAGCGGCTCACGCTCCATACGGACAGAGGAAGTTCAATGAAATCGAAGTCGCTTGCATTGCTTCTATCGGATCTTGGCGTGACCAAGACCCACAGCAGGCCGCATACGAGCAATGACAACCCTTACTCGGAGTCACAGTTTAAGACCCTGAAATATCGTCCGGCCTTTCCGAAGCGCTTTGGGAGCATAGAAGATGCAAGGGGGTTTTGCAGGGAATTTTTCGAATGGTACAACAAAAAGCACTGCCATTCCGGAATTGCCCTTTATTCTCCTGAAATCGTTCATTATGGACAAGTAGAAAAGGTCAGAGCGCAGAGGCAGGAGGTATTGGATGCCACCTATCAGCATCATCCTGAGCGCTTTGTGAAAAAACCGCCTGCAACACAAAAATTGCCTGAGGCGGCGTGGATTAATAAACCCGCTTTAGAACAAAATAGCGACAAGTCGCTACACTAAATTCCAAGGGTTCGTGTCCCAAAACTATTGACATCTTCCGGAAGGAACGGATTAAGTAGGGCTTGCTGAAAAAACTTATCGTTTTTTCAGCAAGCCCTAAGTAGGCTTCACTCAGTCAATTATTCACCCGGTGGACGCTTAAAGGCGATAAGCTGTGCCTGCTTGTCGTAGGCCTCTTTGATACAAGCGGCTTGATCTCTAAACATGTCCGGCGCAATTTTCAACAAAGTAAGCAAACGCTTTTCGGCTACCGCGTTCTCTTCCACAGAACCCTCTTCAAGAATATGTTTGATCTGAATTTTAGATGCCGGCAGCGCACGACAGACCAGAATCATTCGGTGGCAACTCGTCGGCTCTTTCTCCGCACACATCACTGCGATTTCAAATTTTTCCATTCCCTTGATTAAGCGCGACAGGCCTTCCCTAAAAAAGGGGTCTTTCGCCAAGAGCTGGAATTGCACTTGATTATCGAGATAACAGGCCGGATTTTCACTGCGCGCACCGAGTTCTTCTCCTAGAAAAACATAGGCAATGCCGTGTTGATTCAGTATTTTTTTGAGTGGTTCCCGATTAAATTGCGGATTGAAGCGACTATAGGGTTGAGACCGCACATCAGCGATCGCGGTAATACTGTGCCTGCTCAGTAAATGAAGGAAGTGATTGATGGGGTGGCTTGAATGCCCGATAGTGTACAGCGTTGATTTGGAAATTGACTGGGAAGCGGTATTCAGAATGATTGCCGAGATTTAACAGCGCCCATCCCCAATGAAATGATTTTATGGAAGGATTCAGCCGCAAGACTTGCCCCGCCGACCAGTACGCCGCCGATTGATACCTCTTTCATGAAATCTGCAATATTTTTTTCAGACACGCTGCCGCCGTACAAAACCGGGGGAAGATTATTGCCGAAACGACTCGCTATAAATTCCTGTATCTGTTGATGAATACCTGCCACCTCGTCGGGTGTCGGGGTCAGTCCTGATCCGATGGCCCAAACCGGTTCGTAGGCAATCATCCATTCTGAAATGTTCTCGCAGAGATTGTCATCTGAGTCCCCCTCTCCTAAAGCGATGCTGAGCTGTTTTTCAAGAATGCTCCAGGTCAGTCCCGACTGGCGTTCTTCAAGTGATTCGCCAATGCAGAGAATGGGTCGCATTCCGGCCTGCCTCACTGCCTGAAGTTTTTGATGCACCTCCTCATTGCTTTCGCCAAAGAGGTTTCGCCTCTCCGAATGCCCGATAATGACATAGGCGCATCCAAAGTCTCTGAGCATCCCGGTAGAGATTTCACCTGTGTAGGCGCCTTTTTCTTCAAAGTGGACATTTTGCGCCGAAAGCCCGATTTCCGTTTTGCACCATTTCAATGAAGGCGCAATACTTGCCATCGCGGTGAAGGGAGGGGCAATGATGACTCTAGAGTGAATATCCCCGGACTCCAGCAAGAGTTGATCAAGATCCCGAATAAAGGCGTCGGATTCGTCAATCGTCTTGTGCATCTTCCAATTCGCTACAAAGCAGGGTTTAGATCTTGACATCTTCTAAGTCCTCTCATTATCCGGCAAGACCCTCAGACCGGGCAGATCCTCTCCCTCCAGGAGTTGAAGGGCTGCCCCTCCGCCGGTTGAAATGAATGAGATGTTGTCCAACTCTCCGGCCTGTTGAATCGCAAGGGCGGTCTCTCCGCCACCAACGATGGTCAGGGCATAAGCGCTCCCGACAGCATGGGCGATCGCCGTGGTGCCACGTGAGTAGGCATCTAATTCAAAAAGTCCCATGGGACCGTTCCACAAAATGGTTTTTGCATTGGCAAGCGCCTCTCTGAAAAGGTGAACAGAGGCGGGGCCGATGTCGAGTCCGGTCCATCCCTTCGGAATCTCCTGCACTGGAACCAGTTTTGCCTCCGCGGAAGGGTCCTTGCTTGGGGCGACAACGCAATCGACCGGAAGGTAGAATTTGACCCCGCGGGCAACAGCGCGTTGTTTGATCTCTCGCGCAAAGTCGAGCATGGAGTCTTCTACAAGAGAATCACCCACATCGTAGCCTGAGGCTTTTAAAAAGGTGAAGGCCATGCCGCCTCCGATAATGACCTTGTCGACTCTTTTTCCTAAGTTTTCGATGACGCCGATCTTACCCGAAACCTTTGCTCCACCCAGGATCGATACAAAAGGCCGGGCCGGATCGGCCACTGCGCCGACTAAGTAGGTAATCTCCTTCTTCATCAAAAAACCACAGCCCTTGTCTTTGATATGATTTGTGATGCTGATGGTCGAGGCGTGTTTTCGGTGGGCCGTTCCGAAGGCGTCATTGATATAGACCTCAATGCCAAGTTCAGCGAGCGACCTGGCAAAATCTTCGTCATTTTGCTCTTCTCCCGGATAATAGCGGAGATTCTCAAGCAGCAGAACATCTCCGGCTTTGAGTTTTTCCGCCATTTTCTGAGTTTGAGCGCCAATGCAGTCCGGAGCGAAAAGCACCTCTTTTCCAAGCAGTCGTTGGAGGCGTTTTGCGACCGTCGCTAAGGAGAGTTTCGGGTCAGCCCCCTTGGGCCGGCCAAGGTGTGAAGCCAATATAATAGAGGCCCCTTCATCAATGGCATAATTGATAGTCGGCAAGGCTGATCGCATGCGGGTGTCGTCAGTGATGTTCAGATCGTGATCAAGCGGCACATTGAAATCAACCCGGATAAAGAGGCGTTTTCCCTTGATATCGATGTCTTCAATTGTTTTTTTATTGATGTTCATCACAATACGGGACTAAAAGCGAGCAGCGATAAAGAGGGTAAGGTCCTTCAAGCGACAGGAATAACCCCATTCATTGTCGTACCATGAGATCACCTTAACCAGACGCTTTCCAATCACCTTGGTCAATGTCCCGTCAATAATGGAGGAATGCGGATTGCCGTTTAAATCAATCGAAACGAGGGGTTCTTCAGTATATTGCATGATACCGGAAAGCGTAGTGGATGCCGCCTCTTTCAAGGCAGCGCGAACGCCGTCCTCATCAACATCGGTATTCAAGCTCACCACAAGGTCAACCAGGGAGACATTCGGTGTCGGGACGCGAATCGCCATGCCGTCCAGTTTTCCGGCCATTTCCGGGATGACTTCCGAAAGCGCCTTTGCCGCTCCGGTTGTGGTCGGAATCATCGAACGGGCCGCCGCACGTGCACGCCTCAAATCTTTATGAGGAAAATCAAGCAGTTGCTGATCATTCGTATAGGAATGTACTGTCGTCATCAAGCCTTGTGCAATCCCGAATTCATCCATCAGGACCTTCGCAAGCGGCGCGAGACAGTTTGTCGTACATGAGGCATTCGATACGATATGATGCTGTACCGGATCGTATTGACCTTCATTGACACCCAGTACAATCGTTACGTCGGGCTTCTTCGCTGGTGCGGAGATGATTACCTTTTTGGCGCCGGCATCAAGATGCTTTTGAGCTGAATCACGGTCAACAAAGTGACCGGTTGACTCAATGACCACATCAACTGCGGCAGCCTTCCAGGGAAGCTTCGCCGGATCACGTTCTTTTGTAATACGGATCGATTTTCCCTCGACGATGAGGGTGTCGTCTTTTGCTGTGATCTCATGTTCAAAGCGGCCATGTACCGAATCATATTTGAGTAGATGCGCCAGCGTCCCGGCATCGGTTAGATCATTGATAGCAACGATCTCTAATGCTTCATTTCCATAAGCGGCCCGGAAGAGGTTGCGACCAATTCGACCGAATCCATTAATAGCGACACGTACACCCATACTGACTCCTTTTCAACTGGTGACTGTAGATTGCGAATAGTTTCTAAAAGCTATCTTCCTGATCAAACCTGAAAAATTCACTTGGCGAGGCAAATTCCTGTTTTACTTCTGTGGGTTCTGTTCCCTTTACAAATATCTCGTACTCCCCGGATTCACCCTCTCGAGCCAACATACCACTGGCTCGATCAATCTTGGCATAAACAATATCATCCGGGATTTTAAAAGGCACGACTGGAAGGAGCGCAAGCGCGTCTTCCATGTAAGCAACCCAAATAGGGAGCGCTGCTCGTCCACCCGATTCTTTGTATCCCAGGGAGCGATTGTCATCAAAACCGACCCAGACCCCGGATATCAGGTTGGGAGTATAGCCTACAAACCAGGCATCAGTAAATTCATTTGTCGTTCCGGTCTTTCCAGCGACCGGACGTCCGATCTTCCTCGCCCGTTTCGCTGTTCCTCTTTGCACGACATCTTCAAGAATATTAGTGACGACATAAGCCGTCTCTTTTGAGATAACTTGCTCAGCGCTTCGATCTCGTGTTTCAAGCACATGTCCTTCGCTGTCAGTGACGTATAGGATCAAGGCCGGTGGAATGCGAAGCCCTTCATTGGCATAGACTCCCAATGACGAGGTCAATTCAAGTAAACTGACTCCTGATGAACCCAGGGCTAAAGAGAGATCGCGTGTGAGCGAACTCTCGATGCCGATCTGCTTTGCAAAATTGACGACCGGTCGTATCCCTATTTCTCGTAGTAATTTGACCGTTGCCAGATTTCGGGAGTAGGTCAGGGCATCCCGCATTGTTGTCCGACCGTAGAATCTTTTTTCGTAGTTTTCGGGTTTCCAGACCTTTTGCGTCTCATCGTCGGTAAAAATCACCGGGTTGTCAATCAGGATGCTTGCAGCCGTGTAGCCCTGTTCAATCGCGGTGCCATAGATGATCGGCTTAAAAACCGAGCCGGGTTGACGTCGAGCCGTCACCGCCCGATTATATTCACTCTTGCCAAAATCATAACCGCCCACCAGGGCCTTGACGGTGCCATCTGCCGGATCAAGGGAAACAAAGGCGCCTTGAACGGTTGGCTCCTGCTCCAGAGCAAAGAGCACGATGCCATCGGTCTCATCAATTGACTTCACCTCCACCTGAATGAGGTCATCCGGAGCCAAGATATCAGCCGGTATCGGATGGTCAAACAAAGTTCTGTCTTTTCTGACATCAGGACCAGTCAATCTTCGCGCAGCCCAGCCCATGTCCCTCAGCAAGATCTTTCCAATTGTTTCACCTGTTTCAACAAGGGCAAATTCAGGACTCAGAGAAAGAACACGCGCTGTCAACAAATCGCCGACTTTAAGGTTTGCGGCACGAAGGGGCCTGGAGTCTTTCGTATCTCCTGGGCTCTCCTCCGAGACGGCTTCGTATCTCCCAATAGGACCACGGTAACCCTGGCGTTTATCGAGTTGTCGCAGCCCCTGCGTCAGCGCCTCTTCGGCCATGGCCTGCATCTTTTCATTCAGGGTCGTATAGACCTTCAATCCGCCCTTATAAACCACATCATCTCCATAGCGGGAGATCAGGTGTTGACGGACGTATTCCTTGAAATAACGAGCAAAATCATGGCCGTGTTGGAGTTTCTTAAACACCATGTCTTTTTCATAGGCCCGACGGTATTGGCCCTGGCTAATATGTCCCTCATCAACCATGCGCTTCAGCACGATGCGCTGGCGGAACTTTGCCCTTTCAGGATGTCGGTAAGGAGAGTAGTCGTTCGGCGCTTTTGGAAGACCAGCCAGAAAGGCCGCCTCCTCAAGCGTAATCTCTGCGACATTCTTCCCGAAATAAGTCAGGCTTGCGACCTGAACGCCGTAGGCTCCGTGTCCAAAATAGATATGATTGAGATAGATTTCAAGAATTTCGTCCTTGCTGAGTACCTTTTCGACTTTTCGAGAAAGCAAGAGTTCCTTGATTTTCCTCTCCATCGTCCGTTCGGACGTCAGAAAAAGGGAACGGGTCAACTGCTGGGTAATCGTACTTGCCCCCTGACGAATCCGACCGCTTTCGAGATTCGCCAGCGCTGCTCTGACAATTCGGATGCTATCAAAACCCTGATGTTCATAAAACCGGGAGTCTTCAACTGCAAGGATTGCCTGAATCAGATGTTTAGGCATTTGAGAAATCGGCACATAGACTCGTTTTTCAATATAAAACTCACCAATGAGGTTGTTGTCATCGGAATAGATCCGTGTGGACTGACTCGGGGCATAGGTTCCGAGAGAGTCCAGGGAAGGCAGGTCCCGGGAAAAATAGTAGAGCACCCCTCCCGCTCCGATTGCCCCGAGCAGGAAAAGCAATAAGGAAATACCGATGCCCCACTTTAAAAACCGGATGAAGAAACCTCGATCGGCCTTCGCCGGAATTTCACCTGAAAATACCTTTGTTTCCAATAGATTACCTCAAAAAATCTTCTTTAGCGTAAGCCTTATTCCAATAGCTGTCAATGATCTGGATTCCGACCAGGCGCATCTGGAAATGACGAGAAACAGGGTAAGTGCTCAGACAGGAATTAAGCGGTTTTGCCCTTAGTGTGGCGGATGTTTTTCCCTTCGACAAGGTAGACCACGGTTCCAGCGATGTTCGCAGTGTGGTTGCCGATTCTTTCGATATCGATGGAGACGAAGTTGATTTGGGTTGCCCGTGTGACGGTGGCGCTGTCTTCAAGCATGTAGGCGACCAGTTCACGGGAGATGTGGTCGCAGAGATCATCGATAAAGGTGTCATCCGCACAAACCTTTCGGGCAAGCGCTGCATCCCTGTTAACAAAGGCTTGCAGTGATTCTCCGAGCATGCTTTTCGCCGCCTGGGCCATACGGGGAATATCGATATAGGGTTTCAAGAGCGGCTCATGGGATAACGCGATTGATTGATTACAGATTTCTACAGCAAGATCACCCATCCGCTCAAGTTCGGTGTGAATCTTCATTGCAGTTGTAATAAAACGGAGCTCATTCTCTGCTGGTTGATAAAGGGAGAGCAGACGAATACATTCTTCATCTATCTCAATATCCATCTCGTTCACAATATGGTCGTTCCCTATGGTTTCCTCTGCCAGACTGAGGTCGGTTTCAACCAGACACTTAATCGAGTTTTCGATTTGGGTCTCAAGTAATGCCCCCATTTTCAAAATCCGTTCTTTAAGGGCGCTCAATTCTTCTTCAAAGTCCGTCGGCATCAATTCTCCTCTTATCCGTTTAGCTGTCCAATTTCGACAAATAACGCTCAATACCTTCGGCGGCATCACGTCCTTCTCGAATCGCCCAGACCACGAGGGAGGCTCCCTGCTTGGCATCTCCTGCTGCAAAAACGCCATCGACATGGGTCATGTGGTTTTCATCAACGGCCACATTGCCGCGTTTGTCGAATTCAAGCCCCAGATCGACCAAGAGGCCCTTCTTTTCCGGGCCGGTGAAACCCATCGACAAAAGCACCAGATCAACATCCAACTCAAATTCACTGTCGGGGATCTCGACGAACTCAAAGCCCCCACTATTTTTTACCCTGTCCACCTGAACGCCGTGTAGCTTTTCAACGTGACCATTCCTGCCACTGAACTTTTTGGTTAAGACCGACCACTCCCGCTTTCCGCCTTCTTCGTGGGCGGGAGAGCTGCGTAGTTTAGTCGGCCAGAGCGGCCAGGGTGTTGTTTCGCAACGATCTTCGGGGGGCTTCGGGAGCAGTTCCATATGGCGTGTATCCCTTCTGGAAAGCTGGCAGTCGGCATTCGCCCCCTGGCGGTGGCTGGTTCCGAGGCAGTCGGCACCGGTGTCTCCTCCCCCGATAATGACCACCCGTTTTTTCTCGGCCCGAATATCGAAGGCCGGGTCAAGCTGATCTCCGGCAATGCGTTTGTTCTGTTGAGTCAAATAGTCCATCGCAAAGTGGATGCCTTTGAGTTCCCGGCCCGGTACGGGTAAATCGCGTGGGACGCCTGCGCCAATGGCGATGCAAACGGCGTCAAATTCAGATTTTAATTCATCTGCGGTGACATCAACTCCGACATCGACACGGGTGCGAAAAACCACCCCTTCCGCCCGCATCTGATTAAGACGGCGATCAATGAACTGTTTTTCCATCTTGAAGTCGGGAATGCCGTAGCGGAGCAGCCCGCCAATCCGGTCGGCCTTTTCAAAAACCGTGACCGCATGGCCCTTCCGTCGAAGTTGCTGTGCGGCAGCAAGGCCCGCCGGGCCCGATCCGACAATGGCGACCTTATGCCCTGTTTCATTCGTGGGGGGAATCGGATAAACCCAGCCTTCATTAAAACCCCTTTCGATGATTTTCCATTCTAGCGTCTTGATACTCACGGGATCATCGATTTCACCCAGCACGCAGGCATGTTCGCAGGGCGCAGGACAGAGACGGCCAGTAAACTCCGGAAAATTATTGGTGACATGGAGGGCCTTCAAGGCATCCTTCCAACGTCCGCGATACACAAGATCGTTCCATTCAGGAATCATGTTCTGAACAGGACAGCCAGTCCAGCCCTGACAAAAAGGAACGCCGCAGTCCATGCAACGCGCCCCCTGCTGCATGAGAATCTCATCCGTAATCGGCTCATAGAGTTCCCGCCAATCGTGAATGCGCTCGGCAACCGGGCGCCGTAGCGGTTCCTGCCGTTTGATCGTCATGAAGCCATTGACACTACCCATTGATACTACCCATGCAGTAACTCCTTTGCCTTCCTTGCTTCAAGGACTTGCTTGTATTCAACCGAAATCACTTTGACAAAATGAGGCAGGATCGCATCCCAATTCGCTAGAATCCGCCGCCCTTTTGTACTCCCGGTGTAGCGCACATGTTTCATAATCAGCGACTTAAGCTCTGCTTCATCTTCCGACTCTTCAACTGGAGAAAGTTCAACAAGGCTCAAGTTGCACTGCCGTTCAAATTCATTCTCATCGTTAAAAACATAGGCGACGCCGCCGCTCATCCCGGCGGCAAAGTTTCTGCCGGTTGAGCCGAGCACAACAATCGTTCCGCCTGTCATATATTCACAACCATGATCGCCCACCCCCTCAACGACGGCATTGGCCCCACTGTTTCTGACGGCAAAACGTTCTCCGGCCATGCCGTAAAAGAAGGCCTCGCCTCCTGTCGCGCCGTAGAGTGAGGTGTTTCCGATCAGGATCGTTTCTTCTGCTTTAAAGAGGGAAGCCTTCGGCGGATAAACAATGAGTCGTCCTCCTGAAAGTCCTTTCCCGGTATAGTCGTTTGCGTCTCCTTCCAGACTCAGCGTGACGCCCTTGACACAAAAAGCGCCGAAACTCTGTCCGGAGGTGCCCGAAAAATCAAAGCGAATCGTCTCATCCGGCAGGGCCTCCTGTCCGTAACGACGCGAGATTTCTCCGGAAAGCATGGCCCCGACCGTGCGGTGGACGTTTCGAATCGGCAATGCGGCGTGAATCGGGTGACGCCCTTCGAGCGCAGGCAAGGCGAGTTTAATCAATTGATGATCAAGCGCCACATCAAGACCATGATCCTGCGAGCGATTGCAATAAACGGCGATATTCCCTGCAACCTTCGGTCGATACAGGATGGGGGAAAGATCCAGGTCCTTGGCCTTCCAGTGATCGACGGCCTTTTGAACTTTCAGTTTATCCGTCCGGCCAATCATTTCGTTGATTGTGCGGAAGCCCAGCTTTGCCATAAGCGTCCTCACCTCGTTCGCGACAAATTCAAAGAAGGTCACCACATCTTCGGGTCGGCCTCTGAATTTTTCACGAAGCGTCGCATCCTGCGTGGCGATGCCGACAGGGCAGGTGTTCAGATGGCATTTCCGCATCATGAGACAGCCTTCAACAATCAGAGGCGCAGTCGAAAAACCGAATTCTTCCGCCCCCAGCAAGGCCGCAATGACGACATCGCGCCCGGTCTTAAACTGCCCGTCGGTTTGGAGACGCGTCCGTCCTCGCAGATCATTCAGCACGAGGGTTTGATGGGTTTCGGCCAGGCCGAGTTCCCAGGGCATCCCGGCATATTTGATGGAGGATGCGGGAGAGGCTCCTGTTCCGCCCGAGCCGCCGGCGATTACGATCAAGTCGGCATGGGCCTTTGAGACCCCGGCGGCAACCGTGCCAACGCCGATTTCGGAGACGAGTTTGACAGAGATCGCCGCCTTCGGATTGACGTTCTTGAGATCAAAAATAAGCTGGGCCAGATCTTCGATCGAATAGATGTCGTGATGGGGCGGCGGAGAAATTAATGTGACGCCGGGTGTCGAAAAACGGGTCGCCGCGATAATTTCGTCCACCTTGTGACCGGGAAGCTGGCCCCCTTCCCCCGGTTTGGCCCCCTGAGCCATTTTGATCTGAAGCTCTTCGGCATTCACCAGGTAGTTGCTCGTAACGCCGAAACGGCCTGAGGCGACCTGTTTGATCGCGCTGTTCCGTTCGCCTCCGAAGCGTTCGACATCTTCCCCGCCTTCACCGGTATTGCTCCGTCCTCCGATCCGGTTCATGGCGATCGCGAGGGTTTCATGCGCTTCCTTGCTGATTGCGCCGTAAGACATTGCCCCGGTTGTGAAGCGTTTCATGATCTCTGACGCCGATTCGACCTCTTCAATCGGGATACTCTCGCCTTCCCGGAACTCAAAGAGTCCCCTCAGGGTGGAATGTCGTTTCGACTCATCATTAACAAGACTGGAAAATGCCTTAAAGGTTGACTCGCTTTTTTGCCGACAGGCGTGCTGGAGGGTGGCGATGCTTTGCGGGTTCCAATTGTGATGTTCTCCTTGAACGCGGTAGTGGTATTCCCCGCCGAAATGGAGTTGACGGATGGCGTGGAAGGTGTGATAGGCGACTTTGTGGCGTTTCAGCGTTTCCTCGGCAATCACCTCAATGCCGATGCCGGAAATTCTGGAAGGCGTTCCGGTAAAGTAGCGGTCGATGGTAGGCTGATCCAGGCCGACCGCCTCGTATATCTGCGCGCCGCAATAACTCTGAACCGTAGAGATGCCCATTTTTGAAAAAATTTTCAACAGACCATTATTGATGGCCTTGATGTATTTTGACTCTGCCGTCGATTCATCAATTGTCTCAGGGAAATAACCTTCTCTCGCGATATCGGTGAGGGTTTCAAAGGCGAGATAGGGGTTGATGGCTCCCGCCCCATAGCCGATCAGCAGGGCGAAATGCGGGACTTCTCTCGCCTCGCCCGTTTCGACAATCAGGCCGACCTCCGTGCGAAGCGATTCCCGAATAAGGTGATGATGAACCGCTGAAACCGCCAGCAGAGAGGGGATGGGCGCCCAAATCTCGTCAACGCCTCGATCACTTAAGATGATAAATTTATAACCGGACTGAATCGCAGCGCTGGCTTGATGGCAGAGTTCGTCGAGGGTAATCGCCAATTCTTTCTGTCCGTTGACTGCGCGAAAAAGCATTTTAAGGGTCTTTGTTTTAAAGTGGCCATCTTCTATTTGGCGAATCTTTTCAAGGTCGGCATTCGTGAGGATGGGCTGCTGGACTTTGATTCGTCGTGCAGCTTCCGGCTTTTCACCCAGGAGATTCGCCTTCGGGCCGATGGTTGTGACAAGTGACATCACCAGACGTTCACGAATCGGGTCAATCGGCGGGTTGGTGACCTGGGCGAAAAGCTGCTTGAAATATTTAAAGAGAAGCTGAGGTTCATTGGAGAGGACGGCAAGCGGGGTGTCATTCCCCATTGAGCTGGTCGCTTCCTGACCGAGCACGGCCATTGGCGTCAGAAGGACCCTCAAATCTTCAATGGAATAACCAAAGGCCTGCTGCCGCTGGCGCAGGGTTTTATGGTTGGGCTGGTGGAGGTTCTGAGGCTCCGGCAGTTCATCGATATTGATGCGATGAGAGGCAACCCATTTTCGATAGGGTTTTTGAGCTGCCATCTGCGCCTTGATTTCTTCATCGTCAATGATTCGGCCCTGTTCCATGTCGATCAGAAACATCTTGCCGGGCTGGAGTCGTCCTTTTGTGCGAATTTCTTCCGGCTTAAAATCAAGCACGCCGGTCTCAGAGGCCAACACCACCAGGTCGTCCTGAGTCACAAGATAACGGGCCGGGCGAAGGCCGTTTCGATCCAGCGTCGCTCCCACCCATTTCCCATCGGTAAAGGCAACCGCCGCCGGGCCGTCCCAGGGTTCCATCATGGCCGCATGATATTCATAAAATCCGCGCAGATCGAGATCCATATGCGGATTCCCGACCCAGGCCTCCGGGATCAACATCATCATCGCATGGGGTAGAGAGCGCCCACCCATCACCAGAAATTCAAGGGCATTGTCAAAACAGGCCGAATCGCTTTGATTAGGATAGATCACGGGAAACAGTTTCTTCAGATCTTCGCCGAAAAGTTTTGAGGACAAACGTCCCTGCCGTGCTCGCATCCAGTTGACGTTGCCTTTTAATGCGTTGATTTCTCCGTTGTGTATGGTATAGCGATAGGGGTGGGACAAGGGCCAGCTCGGAAAGGTGTTGGTTGAGAACCGGGAATGCACAAGGGCTACAGCGCTGACGGTTTCGGAATCGCATAGATCGGGATAAAACTTCGGCAACTGGTCCGGAAGCAGAAGGCCTTTATAAATAATGGTGCTGCATGAAAGGCTGCAAATATAAAAAGACGATTTATCTTCAATGGCTGAATCGCGCACCGCATTTTCGACGCGCTTTCGGATGAGATAGAGTTTTCGTTCAAATTCAGCTTCGCTTAATATGTCACGGGCGATAAAAATCTGCTGGATCTCAGGCTGGGTCTCCCTGGCCGTTTTTCCGATAAATTCATCCTTCGTCGGCACCGCGCGCCAACCCAGGATGCGCTGGTCTTCTTCAGAAATAATCTTTTCAAAAATCTTGTGACAGGAACGCCGATCTTCCGGGTCAGCGGGAAGAAAGACCATGCCCACGCCGTAGGCGCCGCGAGCCGGCAGCGTGATTCCAACTTCACCGGCCACCCGATTAAAAAGTCGGTGCGGGATCTGGAACAGAATGCCTGCACCATCACCGGTATCAGGGTCACTCCCGACGGCACCCCGATGAGTCAGGTTATTCAGGACTTCAAGGCCCTTTTGAACGATGTCATGTGAGCGGACACCCTTAATATTCGCGACAAAGCCGATACCGCAACCATCCTTCTCAAATTGAGGATCATAGAGTCCTTGTGCCTGGGGAATTCGGGGGAGAGGGCGATTATTTAAAGGAATTAGTCTAGGTTTCATGAGGCTCCATCTATACACGATCCCCTGCTATTAGAGGAATTAAACCCCGTTTAATAGCATTTAGGCCTCATTTTCGTCAAGGAGATGGCGACCTGCTGCAAAAATATCGCTGATACTTCATGCTGATTTGTGGCTAAAAAAAGTGCGGAAATTTCGAGGTTTTCTTAGGGAATCTCTGATTAAGTCTGGGGGAATCGACGGATAAACCTCAATAGATCTAACCTTTTAAACTCGTTTTAGATTTGGAACGGCGGTCACAGAAGGGACATCTCTTCGATCAATTGCCACACGAGCACCCGTATTGTTAAAGCGGTAAACACGGCCAGTCATCGGCCCCTTAACGGCCATTCGAGTCGGACCGAAATATTCAAACATCACGGCATCTGACACAATAGTACTTCTTCCCGGCCCTGGCATTGCGATGTCTTCTGTTGCAGTCATGATGTACCCTTGACGGCGCTTCCCTCCACAGCAAGCCATTTTATTTCTCCTCATCTTCAAAAAAAGGGGCGGGCTTCACTTCATCACCCCCACTTACCCTGTGCAAAAGAATAGCCCCGCCAGACAGAGCAAAAAAAAGAAAAAAGCACTCTGTCCAGGAACGCGCGATGATCACGGCGAAGGGGGCGGAGACCCAAAGGCTTAAACAATAAAAACAATCGAGTAATCCGCCCCAGAAACCCTCTGCGGCCAAGCCGCGCAGTTTCACCAGTAGATCCCAGGGGCCATCTTCGGCGTAAAAAAGATGTGTCACACGCCATACGGCCAAGATGCCAAGAATCAACCCGTAAAACGGCTCTCCCATTTAGGCTTCTATGCCAATCAATACAGGGATGGCATAGTTCGGGCTTCTGCCGCCATGACCATTTGTCGCACGCATGTTTGCAGAGAGATTCAGCGAAAATGCACAAAAGTTCTGTCCAGTCTCCAACCAATTCGCACTGCCTGCAGGAGAAAGATCAATCGTGACATAGCCCGAAACAAGGTCTGCCGTTGAGTCATCAAATGTGCCCCTAAATTGGGCGCAAACCAAGTCATCGCCATGCACATAGTTGCGTGTGCGGAAGGGCGGCCCGGATAAGGCTGCCGGATCGACAGGAAAGTCTCCCGTGGCGCCTTTTTTCATGCTTAGGCTGTAAGCACTCAGGAAACCCTGTTCTTGATCAACCTTGAAAGAAACAGTCAAGGGTGCAGCGGGTAGTCCTGTCGGAAGTTTGAACTTTGCACAATTTCCCAGAGACGTCCCCAGCATTGTAACCGTATCGTTAATATCCAAGAAGGGAACGGTGTTATCAATGAAAAGCGTGACAGAATCTTCCGCCCCTGCCACTCGATGCCCGGTATCATCATAACCTTCAATCCAGAACTGAACAGGTCCGGGTGTCGGCACACTCAAGGCGCCGGTTCTAATTTGAGCCCGCCGATCCCGGTGCGTTGACACATAAAGCGCATTACCCTCGATATTAAGATACGAGGGGGCCAATGCATGTGGGCCACTATCAACATGTAGGTTGACGGAATGGGGCCCAATCAGTTCCCCGTTGTAACCGGGCTGCCCCGCCTTTGCTCCCAAGGGATGTCTGAGTTCCTGAGAAAAAGAAATCCAGGGGTTTCCGCTGCCAAATGCCCGATAGCGGATAGTGTAACGTGTAACCGAAGGATGATCTAAAAAACACCCGAAAAGATCAACCGTCGCAAACCACGCGGCACAACGCGTTTGTGGCCCACTCGTATTGCGGGAGGTGATTCGCCCGTCAAGACCAAGTGCATTGTTGAATCCGACTCGCTGACCATAACCCAGCGGCTCTCCAAAAGGTCGTGGTCCGGCAGGCGCAGGCCCGACAAAGATATTGCCAAGCGCTTGGATGATCTGTCCACTAACACAGAGCGTTGAGTGCAGCTCAATTTCAGGGATACAGATGTTGATCTTTCGGAAACTTGGAATGTTAAAATGTGGGGCGCTTTCCCAGAGCACAGTGCCCGGGGCCATGACATCAATCAATTGAACAATGATGTCGGGTGCACTTTGCGTGACCGCAAGCTCACCACTACCGGTATCCAGCTCAGCTTCTTCGAAAAACTCAGCAATCGTTCGTGAGAATCGAAAGATATAGTTGCCATTGCGATCTGAAATGGCAACACCCAGATCCTCACGAAGCCCGGCACCGGTGTAGGCACCACCGGCTAACTCAGCTCCGGTGCGGTCATATTCCTGAAATTTTAAAACCACACCTGCCAGAGAATCACTATCGCAAAACAACTTAAATCTATCCGCAAGCGAAGCAATTCCGATGCGATCAATTGCTGAGACTCTAGCCGTTTTTGAAGACAGGACTTGGTTTTCTGCGACTGAAGCCTTCTGCACATTTGTGCTGATTTGCGAAGTCTTCTCCAAAGCGGTTTCGGAGGAAAAATTTCCAGATTTGAGACGAAGCAATCTGTTTTGTTTCTCTGGAATCGCTGTGTCTTCTTGCAAGGACATAATCATGGGCTTAAACCGTTCCGGATTAGGAGGCTGAGGTCTTAAGCGCTCAGGATAGAAGGTTTTGATTGCATCCTTGATGGCCGGATATTTCACCGCCTCATTGAAGCTTGCCACGCTGTCAATGACAATAAACCCGGGGAAACAGGGGTTAAAGAGACAGGGGCCACGATAGGAACTGACATTTCCATAAATCAGAAAGTCGGTTCCTGTCGCCGGAGTTGAGCAGGTCAAGACTAAATCATTAAAGTCGCTATCACTGCCCGAATCATTGCTTTGAATGTCGAATTGATATTGTCCTAACACGATCTGAGGAAAGCTGACTTGATCATCGGAATCCTGCCAGGGGGTTCTGTGTGCTTTGTGCTCGACTCGCACCGTCCAATCGCTCCCGATAACAGACACCGGTGCTGTAGAAACAGCCCCGGCATAGGTGCCATTACCACTGCTTGCACCTTCAACAATAAATCGTTGCTGAAAGGCAGCATTTTTAGACCGTACCGAAACGGTCCAGTTTCCTTGCATTCGAATCGCCATTTTCCGACCCTCCTTTATTGGAATGATACTGATTTTACACGCCGCCTCCTTCTCTAAATTTAATCAGGGAAAGAGGCGGCGTACTACCCACGCCAGCAATGGTGAACACAATTTAAGGAGGACGCGACGCTTCGACTTACTGATAAGCCAAAGGTACTGATTCAAATCGCCGAGAAGGATTGGTCTCTTTAAACCCCTTAAACATATCGGTCATTGAACTGATCTGTGGCGATTATTTTGTAGGCCGTATCAAAGAACAGTTTGCACGGCTTAATGATATCTGCAGGAAATGTCCGTGCAAATTTAAACAGAACCCTAAAACCCTTACAAAGGCAGATTTACCTCTAAAAGGCTTGATTTAAGGCTAGGTTATAGATACAGAAAACAGAAAATTTCGTCAATCCGTTTTATTCTATATTGTTATATAATTAGTAAGTATATGGCTTTTATTTTCTTTCCTTTAAGGTTTTCTGTCGTCAGGTTAACTTGACGTCTTATTGTAATTGGCCCTATATACTTCTGGGAAGAAAAGTTTAGCGAATTGAGGGAGAAAATGCGCTTTTCAGATCGCCATAGCTCAGGTGACGAATTGCTTCCAAAAGTGCTGTTCTACTCCGTCTTGATCCACTACGCATTTCTCTATCTTTTCTTCGGAAATCCCTTCCTCATTTTAAATCGCGACGATGGTTCTGAGAAGCAGACACAAAGTTTTGATATTCAACTGCTCAACGTTCCAATGAATAACGGTGACGTCAACAAAGCACTCGCAACACGCCCTCTAAAAAGCGATGATGTTAAGGAATCCGACAAAGCGGCGACTCCAATAACTCATACGACAGAGAGGAGGCAGAGTGTGGACTTAGAGGAGGCCGTAAAAATTCAATCGCTGGTTTCGGAGGCCGAAGAGCCAGACAAAAACAACAAAACGCTGAAACCTCCCCAGCTTGCACCAGGGAAAAAAGCTGCACTCAAAATGCCCCCTAACATGACCGGGCCGGAGGACTGTATGTTAAAGCTTGTCGGGATGGTCTGCCCTCAAGGCAAGGTTGGATGCATTACGGCCTACAGAGCATTTTGCGCTTCTCTGCCAAAGCGATGATTTTTTTTGCTACCGCCTAAGATTCCACGCCGCGTTACCGTACTTTTCCCGAACAAGTCTTTCCACCAATACCTGTTCATAAGCACTGAGACTTCCTGCCTCAAGACGGATGGAGAGCGCCGACTCGAAACCGGTCTTCATTGCCAGAATCAAGGCCTCCTGTGACGGAAGTTGAGGCAGCAGTTCTGAAAGCGTCACCTGGTAAGCTGAGACCAGAGGCATTCCGAGCCATTCCGGCTGTTTTTTCAGCATTGGACTTTTCTCAAGGATCAATGAGCCGTGCTGAAGGAAGTGGGTAGACCATCGACGCTGTGCGCTTCCGATGAGCTTTCTGCCTCCTGAGGTGATTTCATGCCAGGAAGTTGCAGCAAAACAAAGCGGATGTCGCGTACCCGCTCTGCGTTTTTCTTTTGGGGGACTGTAGATCTCTGCGTCGAGGCCCAGCATTTTCAAACCAAACAAGAGGCCCTTTGCAACCGCAAAGTAGGTGCCTTTAATGCCGGATGAAAAAAGAGGATTTTTGTTGTTTGATACAAGAGAATAGGTGAACTCACGGTCATGCAGAAGCCCGCGTCCTCCCGTCATTCTCCGAACCAGGGTGAATGGATTGTGCTCCGCTTCTTTTTCGAGCTGCTTGATCCAAGTGGGTTCTAATTTTTGAAAACGGCCAATAGAAAAGGCAGGCCGTGACCATTGGTAAAACCGAAGGGTGGGGCGTGTCTTCTGCTCGGAGAAGGAGATGGCAATGGCTTCGTCTATCGCCATGTTGACTGCGGCAGTTTGCGGCGGGTGGATCAGAAATCGCCAGATATCCAAGAAGAGGGCCTTAGCTTAGGTCGTTCCGCTGCCTTCTACCCACTTTTGCGCCGGATAAAGGATGCGATTCATTTTTTCAAGCTGTAAGATAAACAGGGGGAGCCATTCTGTAGAGAGCGCTTCACCCCGGAGCAAGGCAACTTTGTTTGGATTGATTGCTCTGCCATTTTTTATCAGAGTGTAATGTAGGTGGGGTCCGGTACTCAATCCGCTTGATCCGACTCTTCCGATAAAATCTTCCTGTTTGACCCGCTTTCCCTTTTTTATTCCAGCCCAATACGAAGAGAGATGGCCATACAAAGTCTCGTATCCGTTCTTGTGGCGAATGATGACTGTTTTACCATGTCCGCCCTTCCATCCGGCAAAGGCGATGATACCGTCAGAGGCGGCACGGACGGGGGTGCCATGCGCGGCAGCGAAATCGATGCCCAAGTGCGGACGATTGACCTTTAAAATCGGATGTAGTCGCCGCCTTGAATAACCGGAACTAATGTAACGGTAGCGAAGCGGAGATTTCAAAAAAGCCTTTTTCAAAGACCGACCCTCTTCGTCGTAATAGTCTCCCCCTTCTTCTTTCGATTCAAAATAATAGGCAGGGTAACTGCGGCTACGATTGATAAGTTCTGCCGCGAGAACACGCCCGGCGCGAATTGTGACACCTTCTTTTTTGAAGACTTCGTAGGCGATGTTAAATTGATCGCCATTTCGAATATCCAGGCCAAAGTCGATGTCCCAGGCAAAGATGTCGGAGAGTTTTAGAATGATTTCTACAGGAACCTTTTGACGTTTTGCAGCAGCGTAAAGCGAACTTGTGATGGTTCCGGCACTGTGGACGATTTCTCTCGTTAGAGGTGCTTCTTCTTTGTAGGCAAGCCATTGTTCACCGGTGCGTTCAACCTTCAAAGTTTGTGTGAGGTCAAAGGCATAGCGAAGCGATGCAAAGCGGAGGGAACTTTTCTGTAGTGTCACACTTAAATTTTGTCCGACTCGAATTTTTCTAGGGTTGAATACTGATTTCGAGGCTTTGGAAATTTCATAAACTTCTTGATCAGACAAACCCAGCTTGGAAAGCGCCTTAGAAAGCGAATCTCCTCGTTTAAAGGTATATTCCTTAACGATGGTTTCTGTTTCCAGGCTTTCTTTTTTTGGAATTATCGCGACAGCGGAAATTTCAGGTCGATCGGGTACAACAGATTGTGCGGGAAGACTTGGCTTGAAAGGCTTAATGTCAGTTTTTTGTTTGACCGATTCCGATATTTGTTGAATTCGAGGCAAGTCATAAGGTAAGTCATTGGGAGGGATTTGGGGGGTGATTTCTTCGGAAGCGGGTAGAAAACTTGTTCCCAGGTAGAAAAGTGTAAGCGCTGAGACTGTGATGAGCATGAGGGGATGTAGACGAGCCTGAAACTTTTCTTTTTCCATGTCTTACGGCGAAAACTCTCACTCAATCTACAGGCCAAAAAAATTGCGTCACTCTACCCTAAAAGCAAAAACCATCGCAAGGCATTTCGGTCATTTTGTTTTTATTTGGATTTATTGATTCCACTATAGAACAGAAAATAAAAATGTGAGACCATGCCACGATATGGATATAGGACGATTTTTCAAGCGATTTACAAAAAAATATCATGAAAATCCGGCAATCGATGCGCTCTATCAAATGTCTTTTCCTGTTAATGAGCCTGTTAATGAGAATGTCGAAAAAATTATTTTGGATCTGCCCGACATGGCGATGGTGTTTCAAAAAGTAGAACATTCCCTCCTCAAAAAGACCTTGCTTGATCAAATTGAAGAATACGATTCCCGGATGGGGTCTCATATTTCAAAAAAAATTGATGAGAGGAAACAAGAGGCGATACGCCGAAAAATCAGCAGTTTAACACTGCTTTCGTTTTACAAGGAGTTATGCGAGTACTTGAAAGCGACATCCATCGCATTCGCCTTGACCGATGCCCTGTACTATGAAATGTATCACTCGCTCTCTTCCGGTAAAGGCTTCGCTGAATATCTGGACTACCTGAAAATACGAAACCCCCAGTTTGATGATCAGAATATGACTCCCGCCCATAAATTTGGAAATGACATTTCTCAGATTGTTTCGATCACAGACCCGACATTCTATTTTATTATTGCTCAACAAGCGGCCGTGATTTGTGCCAGCGCAGGAAAACTGGTGCGCTGGGTGCTTTTTGACGAAGAGATTGAACAACAAGAGTGATTCGGGCAACCCTTATCAAAATAAGGCCTTATGCTCTGCCTCTCATCTGGATGATATTGATCTTCATTATTTCAGGCGATGCAGGTTCTATGAGCAATACAAGTCGTTTTCTTGTGCCGCTCATCCGGGTATTTTTTTCTGAGCTTTCATCTGATACCTTGTCTATCGTTTTGTTCTCAATTCGAAAATCCGGGCACCTATTTGAGTATGCCGTGTTGGCGATCTTCTGGTTAAAAGCCCTCAGTGCAAGTGGAGAGAGTGGCGTCAGGCATCCGTTCATCATGGCGCTTCTTTTCTCGGGCGCTTACGCCGGTCTTGACGAACTTCACCATGCCTTCGTAAAATCTCGCTCAGGAAGCATCGGCGATGTCGGCATTGATACCTTCGGTGCCTTACTGGGTTTAGGCCTTTGGAAAGGTATTCTGGTAAGTCGAGGTTCTTCGAATCATGAATAAACCTGCAAAAATGAAAACACGGCTTTTTGGATGGTGGTTTGCCTGGGGCGCTTTTTCGACGATCATGCTCTTGATTGTTTTCAAAGGCGCAGGTCTTGAAATTTGGCAAATGTTCGCGATGGTCCCCGTAGGCGGAATCGCCGGAGGCATTGCTGGAGTCGTTTATTTCACACGCCGTAATCAATAAGCTTCATACCATTTCGAATAGCCTCCTTAATCTCGTTTATCCAAACCAATGTCTTTGCTGCGATGCCTCGCTTGATGATCAACAAGGAGGTGATCGACAAGGAATAGCGCAAAAGAACGGCCTCTTTTGCGCTGTCTGCTGGTCAAAGGTGGAGCGCTTGGAGGGGGCCGCCTGTCCACGCTGTGCAGAGCCTTTTCCCTCTCAGGCGGCGCTTAGCCACAGTCCAGGGCACCTTTGTGGGAATTGCCGCGAAAATCCTCCTGCCTTCAGCCGGGCAATCACCCCCTACCCCTACGAAGAAACGCTCGCCAGGGGAATCCAGTTATTAAAGTATCAAAGGCAGACCCGCTTGGTGAAATGCTTCGTTGGTCTCTTGGTGGATGAGCTGCGTCCGATTGGTTTTGATCGGGTCATCGCAATTCCCCTGCATGTTCGCAGGCTTCGGTCTCGAGAATTTAATCAGTCCCTTTTGCTTGCGAAAGGTATTGCCAGATACTTTAATCGCCCCCTGTTAATTGATACCCTACTCAGAACAAAGGAGACACTGCCGCAAGTCGGACTCACACGAAAGGACCGGAAAAAGAATGTTCATCATGCCTTTCATGTTGTAAAGCCTGATACCGTAGGCGGTCAACGCCTTCTTTTGATTGACGATGTCTACACAACCGGTGCAACATTGAGAGAGGGAGCGATTGCTCTGATCAAATCCGGAGCCAAAGAGGTCGTTGTGACTACGCTCTGTCGAATGGCATTACATTGATGGTGGGCATTTAATGCCTCTTGATCTGGCTCAATCACTTTTGATATCATACCCGGTTCTGAAAATAACGGCTTAATGCAGAGAGATTGCCTCCGGGGTCGAATTGGATCGTTATTTTGTTAATGGATGAATAAATGACTGCGACACGTTTAATTGGCTGGCTGCGTAAATATGAAAAGTGGTTCGGCATTGTTGCCGCGAGCCTGATGAGCGTCGGCCTTTACACGGGTTTAGTCACCTCCTCTCCCGATTATTATCAAGGGGAAGTCGTGCGGATCATGTATGTCCACGTTCCCTTTGTTCAGACGGCGATGCTGGCCTATGCCACCCTCTTTTTCTTAAGCATCTGGTATCTCTGGAAGCGGGATGCGGTAGTTGATAACGCCTGTCATGCGGCAGCCGGACTTGCCCTTTTTTTTACGGGCGGGGGGTTGATCACCGGAGCGATCTGGGGAAAACCCACCTGGAATGCCTGGTGGGTCTGGGACCCCAGACTGACCTCCTTTGCCATCCTGTTTATGACCCTTGTCGGTTATTTAATGCTCAGAACCTTTCTGGATGACCAGGAAAAAAGGGCGACATTTTGTGCAATTCTGGCCATTATCGGTTTTATTGATCTTCCTATTATTCATTTTTCTGTTGAATGGTGGCGCTCGCTTCATCAGCCCCTCTCCGTTTCGACACGTGGCGTCAGTATTGCCCCGAATATGCTGCTCCCTTTTGCCTTGATGTCGATTGGCGTCAGTATTCTTTTTACCTACATGCTCATGGTCCGAACGCAAATGCTCTACCTGGAACACCTCTTTGAAGCAAAGCAGGGCCGCTTTTTAAGTGAAGGCGAGTCGTGAGTCGCTACTTGTTCGTGGGAGCAGTGACAAGATGAAGTCCTTTTATATCCGATGGGCTGTGTTACTTCTGATCTTCGGGGGCATCGGCTGCATGGGACTCATTCGCTACAACCGGGAGGTCAAGACCCTTTCGCCTGGAGATTTATTGGCGAGCGAGTCAGCACTAGGACTTCGTCTGCTGGGCATGATTGAAGCTGGCAGCTTTGTCCGGGCATCCGATGACGAACCGACTCGATTCAATCTTTCTGAAGAGGGGAAAAAGGTCGCTGTTGTTTTTTCCGGAGAGGATGTGGACGACACACTGCGGGATCTTAAAACCATTGTTGTGATCGGGCAATGGAACCGTGAAGCCGGTCACTTCGCCGCATCGGATCTCGCCTTGATTCCGAACTACGGTTTTATTTCGGGGGCCTACCTACTGTCCCTCGTTCCCCTCGCTTTTTTCCTCTTCTTCATGGAAAGACGAGTGACAATTCTCTATGTTATGATCAAGGAAGAAAAAATCTATCAAGCGGAAAAGGTGCTGTGATGTCTGGAAAAAAACTCGGTATTCTAGGAAGTGTCGTCATTGTCGCATTGGGCATCGGCTATCTTGCTTTGGGAAATTTCGGAGAAAATCTGGTCTACTTCATGACCCCTTCAGAAGTGGTTGTCATGGAACAAAACCGCTACGGAAAGAAGATGCGGGTCGCCGGCATGGTGGTCAAGGCCAGCATGGAAGTCATTCCCAATACATTGAAACTCCGTTTCGACCTGACTGACGGTGCAGAGACCATTCCTGTCGCCTTTGAGGGTATTCCGCCCGATCTCTTTAAAGAGGGAAAAGGGGCTGTTGTTGAAGGATATTGGGATGCAGATCACGTTTTCCATTCCCACATGATCATGGCAAAACATGAAGAAGACTACATGCCGATTGAAATGAAAAAGGCCGGGGTTGAACTCCCGAAAATGGGCTTACTGAAAACCCTGAAGGTGAACTAGGGATAAGAGGATGATGATGGTCTATTTTTTTACGCAAACACCTGCAAGCCTTTACTCAAGGAAACCCACCGAAACATCAAAAAAAACTTCCATCAGAAGACCTAAGTCATGACAGTCGAACTGGGACATTTTGCGGTGGTCATCGCATTGGTATTATCAGTCGTTGGTATTTCTACCCCGATGATCGGGCTCAAAAGTCGTAATGGTACCTGGGTCGTTGTCGGACGACGGGCCGTCATTGCAGCCTTTGTCATGCTCACAATCGGAATGGCGACCCTCTTTTATGCCTATCTGACTGAGGATTATACGGTCAAATATGTTGCCGCGACCTCGAACAGCAAGTTGCCGATCTTCTATAAAATTGCTGGACTTTGGGGCGGGCACGAAGGGTCTCTCCTGCTCTGGGCCTGGATTCTTTCGCTTTACTGCATGTTGGCCGTCATCATCCACTGGAAATCGCAACCTGTGGTCATGCCTTACCTCATTATGATCGAGTCGATCATTTTATGCGGCTTTCTCCTGCTCATTCTCTTTTTATCGAACCCCTTTGAACGCAATTTCCCCGCACCACTAGACGGCAGGGATCTCAACCCCCTTCTTCAAGATCCGGCAATGGTGGTTCATCCCCCACTGCTTTATGTGGGTTATGTCGGTCTCTCCATCCCCTTTGCCTTTGCCATGGCGGCCCTCTTTTCGGGACGACTCGGAGAAGAATGGATCAAGGCGACGCAACGCTGGACCGTTTTTTCCTGGATGGCTTTAACTTTAGGAATCGGAATGGGCGGTTTCTGGGCCTATTATGAACTCGGCTGGGGCGGGTACTGGGGTTGGGATCCGGTTGAAAACGCCGCATTTATGCCCTGGCTGGTGACGACGGCTTTTCTGCATTCGACGATGGTGCAGGAAAAACGGAAGATGTTTAAGGTCTGGAACCTTTTTCTGAGTATTCTCGCTTTTTCCCTTTCGCTCATCGGCATGTTCCTTGTGAGAAGTGGCGTCCTCTCCTCCGTGCATTCCTTTGCCGCCGATCCCGGACGTGGGATATTCATCCTGGGCTTCCTGGTTTTTATGTTGCTGCTTTCTTTCGGGACACTCATTTTGAGATCGGGAAAACTCAGAAGCACGGTCAAGCTGGAATCGATGGTTTCGCGTGAGTCGATCTTCCTCGTGAATAACCTATTTTTCCTCGTTGCCCTGGCGACCGTTTTTGTTGGCACGCTCTATCCTCTCCTCATGGAAGTACTGGAATTGCAGAAGGTTTCTGTCGGAGCCCCCTATTACAATGCGGTCTTCATGCCAGTTGCGCTTGGACTCATTTTTCTAATGGGCGTGGGGCCTTACATCCCCTGGAGAAAATCGACCCCTACAAACATCAAAAAACTCTTTGTGCGACCACTTCTCATCGCCGTGGGCGCACTCCCGCTGATCTATATCTTCGGTGTACAAAAGCCCTATGCCCTGGCCGGATTAAGCGTTGTCATTTTTGTGCTGTCCATGATTACCATGGATTTCAACAAGGTCGCCACATTTTGGGCTAAGCGACAAAAGGTAAATCGAGGACAGGGTCTCGTCGAAGCTTATAAGAGCAATCCCCGGAGAATATCCGGCATTATCATCCACTTAGGTGTCATCATCCTGGTCATCGGGGTCATCTTTTCTTCAATGTATCAGGCCGAAAAAATTCTGATCATGAAACCGGGCGAGGAGGTCACGATCAAATCCTTCCGCTTCCGGATGGCAAGTCTCTACAGTGTAGAAGGCATTAACTGGGGAGGCAAGGAAGCCCTTTTTGACGTCTATGAAGGAGGTGAAATCATTGCCCAGATGAATCCTCAGAAACGCTTTTATACCGTTTCTCAGACACCGACGACTGAAACTGCCATTTATCAACTCCGGATGGGGCATCTTTTTGTCACCATTCCCGAAGTTGCACCCGACGGCACTTGGGCGCGCGTCCGCATCCTCCATAATCCTCTTGTGACCTGGGTCTGGGCTGGCGGTGTCCTGATGGCCATCGGTGCCTTCATGAATATCTTACGAAAGACCCGCAGGAAACGATCTCCCGCCTCTGAGTCAACAGGAATGCTACCGGAAGTGACACAAAAAGTCGCAGCCGATGTCACGGCAGGTGCCGTGCAGCAAACAAGGTAGGCGACTGAGATCAGCTCATGAAGTCAATTTCAGCATGGCATATTTTTCTTCTACTTGGCCTTTTCGGCCTGTTTTTTATTTTTTATCAAGGCCTTTGGGGTGACCCCTCGGCCCTTCCTCCTGTGATTATCAAGGAACCGGCCCCGGACTTCAGCGCACCGGAACTCTATGAAAAGGAGAACATTGTCCTGAGCGAGCATCTTGGAAAAGTGGTGGTGCTTAATTTCTGGGCTTCCTGGTGTCAGGAATGTAAATTGGAGCATAAGTTCCTCCTGGCGCTCAATAAACATTATGAAGACAACACTGATTTTGTCATGTATGGCGTCAACTATCAGGACGAGGATCGTCTCGCCAAGGCCTACCTGAAACAATATGGCAATAATTTTGAGCATGTGGTGGATTTAAAAGGGAAAATTTCAATCGATTACGGGGTGTACGGCGTTCCGGAGACTTTTGTGATTGACAAAAAAGGGGTGATTCGCCATAAACATATCGGGCCGATTATGGGTGATGTCTATTCGGATATCATCAAAACCAAGATTGACCCTCTTTTAGCCGAAGGGGCGACATCCTCATGAAACAGCCTCTGCGCCGTATCCTTCTGATACTGATGACACTCATGCTGAGTATCATCCCACAAACAGTCATCGCGCAGACTGAAAGCCTTCCTCCAGACTTGGCAATGGCCGATGATAGCCTCCAGGAGAAGTTGAGGGAGGTCTCAAGAACGCTCCGTTGTGCGGTCTGTCAATCCGAGACGATCTGGGAGTCGAATGCAACTCTGGCCATTCAGATGCGTGACATCGTCATGGAACGCCTGATCGCAGGAGAAAGTCCGGATGAAATTCGGGCCTATTTTGTCAGTCGATACGGCGATTATATTGTCTTCAAACCCCGTTTCAGAGGCCTCAACCTGCTTCTCTGGGGCGGACCCTTTATTCTCCTCTCCATCGGGGGATTCATGTTATTTCGTAACTTGCGTAAGTGGACGAGGCCATCCCCTAAAGCCGATATAGGGGCAGATGATGAAGACCTCAGGCCCATAGACGAGAAACAACGCAAGCGTATTGAGGAAGAACTGCGGTCTCTTCGGTAAAGAAAGAGCCTACAAGGAGAAGAAATCATATGTTCCAGGCACTCATTTCAACACTTCTGGTTGCGATAATCGGGACGCTTATCCTTCCTTTTTTCAGGAAAAAGACGCTGACCCTGATTGATGATCAAGCGGCAGTTATCGACGAAGAAGAGGTCAATCTCACGATTGAACGCCAAACCATCGCCTCTTCGATCTCCGAACTTGAAGTCGATTTTGAACAAGGGAAACTACCCTCAAGTGATTACAATCAGCAGAAACTGAAATTTGAACATCGACTTCTGGAGGTTCTGGATCGACTTGATCAACTCCTGAAAGTAAAGCCCCCAAAACGAAAGAAACAAGAAACGGCGGGAAAACAAGAAAAAGAAAAAAAACAAGGCAAAGCCTGGTTCCCGGTAGGTATGCTTATTTTGTTGGTGGCGGGAGGTTCAACAGGCACCTATCAATTGGTGCAATGGAAGTTCGAACAGAAATCTTTCGCTTCCGATACCAGTGGCGGCATTCCAGCCGCAGCCCCGATCGATCCGGTCAAAATGGTCGCTCGACTCGAAAAAAAACTGGCAGAAAATCCAGACAACCTTCAAGGACAGTTGATGATCGGTCGCTCTTACATGGCGATGGAACGCTGGGATGATGCAAAGCGGGCCTGGACGAAGGTACTGGAACTGGATCCTAGAAATTATACCGCCCACTACCGTCTCGGTGAAATTCTTTTAAGCAATCCCAAAACGGGAACGCGTGAGGAAGCGGAAGTCGCCCTCGGACATTTTGAAAAAGCCCTCGTCAGCGTACCGCAAGATGCCAGCATTCTTTGGGCAAAGGGGATTGTTCTGCTCCAGTTAGGACGTATAGCGGAAGCGGACGAGACCTGGGCAGAGGCCTTTCAATATATTCCGGCAGGCACCGAAAGTTCTGAAATGGTCAAAAAGGCCTTGCAGGATCTTCGGACTGGAAAGATGCCGACATCGCAATAAGCCTCATATTGAAACAGTTAAATCAAATTTTTATGAAGTATTCCCTTCTCTTCTTCTTTTTTTCAACACTCAACTTCCTTGCGGTGGGATGCACTGAAAACAAAGAAACTCCAACTGCAAAAACATCTACTAAAAAAGCAACAGGTCCTTTAGAAATTGGTATCCAAATCGGAAACATTGCCCCCGATTTTAAGCTTCAGAAATTAAATGGAGAGATGTCTGCCCTTTCCGACTATCGTGGAAAGATCGTTCTGGTCAACTTCTGGGCCACCTGGTGCGGCCCATGCAAAGCAGAAATGCCTTCGATGGAAGCATTATATCGCCAATATCAACGTGAAGATTTTGAAATTCTCGCGGTCTCAATTGATATTGATCCGGATGCCCCGGTTAAAACTTTTATTAAAGACTTTGGCTTTACCTTCCCGGTCTTGCTTGATGATCAATTCGAGGTCAATGATCGCTACCAGGTTCGCGTTGTTCCAACCAGCGTCGTCGTTGATCGAAAAGGGGTCATTACCCATAAGCTCCTGGGTGCAAAGGATTGGAACGATCCGGACTCAAAACTGTTCATCGATCAATTAATTCAAACCGATCTATGATAAAATAGCAGCTTATTTAAAGTATTCAGTATTACAAAGGAGAACTCTTGGAAGCCACTGCGAATATGTCATATATGATCGCCTTTTCGGCGGGTTTTCTCTCCTTTATTTCCCCCTGTGTGCTTCCTCTTGTCCCCTCCTATATTTCTTATATCACGGGTCTTTCTCTTGACGAATTAACTTCTCCGGAAGGAAAAGTGCGGGCCAGGGAAATTGCCCTGAAAAATTCTCTGATGTTTATCCTGGGTTTCTCAACCATCTTTATCTTTTTTGGGGCCTCGGCAACCTTCATCGGGCAGTTTTTTCTCTCAAATCAGAATATCATTCGACAGATCGGCGGCCTGCTCATCATTTTTTTCGGCCTCTATATCATGGGCGTTTTTAAATTCGCTTTTATGGCGCGGGATACCCGACACCAGTTTCAGCGCAAACCGGCTGGTTATGTGGGTTCCTACTTCGTCGGCATTGCCTTTGGTGCAGGATGGACTCCCTGTGTCGGTCCGATTTTAGGCTCTATCCTCCTTTATGCAAGTACCACCGGCTCCGTACTTACAGGAATTCAACTACTTGCCGTCTACTCTATTGGCTTAGGACTTCCCCTTTTTCTGTCTGCGCTCGGGGTACAATCCTTTCTCTTGTATTTCAAGAAAACCTCCCGCTATATGGGCTGGATCTCTGTTGCCAGCGGCGCCTTCCTCGTCGCCGTTGGTGTCATGATTTTTACAAACTCCCTCACCCGTTTAACCTCCTTCTTCACAGAAATCGGCTTCGGTTGGACAATCGGACAGTAGGCAAGGGGTCTTTAATATGCCGCGAGTGTCTCTATTTCTAATCAGTGCCGTCTTCCTCTTCACGGCGAGTTTATCTGCCGGAGAACCGGCTAAGAACTATAGTTTTCAAGAGATTGTCAAAAAAGAACGCTTTGCCATCGTTAACATTTACTCTGCTGCTGTCGCCCGCGAGGGCAATAGTCCCTTAAAAGATTATTTTCGTCTGGGAAAACATCTCGATTCGGAGATTAAAGAAGGCAGTCTCGGCACAGGATTTATCATTGATTCGTCAGGATTAATCCTGACGAACTATCATGTGCTCGCCCCTCCTCCTCAATATCAGGTGACAGATGAAATCAGCGTCCACCTTGCCGATGGGCGAACATTGAAAGCAAGCGTCATTGGCAGCGATAAAAAACTCGATATTGCATTGCTTGGGATAAAAGCCGATTCCCCTTTTCCTTCAGTCATGCTGGGAGATTCAAATGCGCTTAATGTCGGTGAGTGGGTCATGGCCATTGGTAATGCCTTTGGGATTGAAGAAGCGATTACTGTGGGTGTCGTAAGTGGAAAAGGACGTATCCTGGGTGCCGGACCTTATGATCAATTTATTCAAACCGATGCTATTATTCATGCAGGAAATACCGGTGGGCCATTATACAACCTTCGTGGCGAAGTGATTGGCATCAACACCACAGTCAGGATGGCGGGAGTCGGTATCGGTTTTGCCATCCCGATTAATATGGTCAAGCGGGTACTGCCGATGCTCAGACAGGAGGGAAAGGTTACTCGTGGCTGGCTTGGTGTGATGATTCAAACCTTGACCCAGGATTTAGCCAGGGCCTTTCGTTTTAAAGAGGGAGAAGGTGCACTTATTGCCGATGTCATGCAACAAAGCCCCGCTGAAACTGCCGGCGTGAAACGGGGTGATATCGTTGTGGGCTTTGATGGAAATAGGGTAAAGAAAGTACACGACCTGCCCACGCTGGTCGCGCATACCCCGGTCGGGGCCACTGTCACACTTGATGTCATTCGAGAGGGCCGTCCCCTGGCGATTCAGATTACAATTGAACGGCTGGAGGAGTAGGGAAGGGAGTCGCCTAAGTGACACGGGTAGATTTTTGAAGTGCCCAGCCCAGCATAAAGATCACCATGCCAAGCAGGGTATACTGCATGAGAAAAGCCATGCCTTCGTTATTCAAGGCAGAGACGATGATCACATCTAATATCAACAAAAGACCAGCCCCCTGAACCGTTCGACCGAGATAATACAAGTACTTCATTACATGTCCTCAATTTCAAAGCAAGCTAGCACAGCGCCGTATTTCAAATCAATTTATAGCCTCTTATCCATTTTTTCCCGCCCAATACAACCGGACACAAGAGTAATACACTCATCAAAGGTCCAGGGAAGCGAGATGAAGGTGTCTCCTTGGATTTGGATCATTTTCTGGATGTGGTGTTATTTTGAATCGGAGGATTTCAGACATCAAGAAAATTCGATTAGAGCTACGGGCTTGGAAACTTCACAGGAACAATCAAGAGGCAAAGATAAAGGTGTGGTTCAAAGCAAAGATGCTCTAATTATACTCAAACGCCTTTATTTGCCCTGAATTGGCACGAAAAGCCTGAGCAAATAATACAACTCTTTAAGAGGCAACTCACTATGCAACATTTTCGATAACAAGACGGTGTTGCCCTTCCGGCGTTTCTTCTAATACCAGGATCTTATGTCCTTCCGCCTTGACGCTCCTGGGTACATTTTTTACAGGAGATCCATCATCAAGGATCACCTCCAGGACTTGTCCCGATTCCATTTCTTCAAGTTGCAACTTTGTTTTGACAAAATTCATTGGGCATTGTACCCCCGAAAGATCAAGGAAAATATCTGTTTTTTTATCTGATTCCATCCTTCTACCTCACTTCTTCGGTTATTTTTTTGCAGACACTCCGAGTGGACTTAGGCGTCCTTTTTCCGCAATTTCATGCTTGCATCCATCCGGTCATAGGCCGACTGACATTCTTCAACAAGTGCGACTGCCTGATTCAGATGTCCTTGAAGTACGGTCGGTTCTGAACCGAAATCGGCCCATTGCCCCAGGTCAGCAGTAAAGGTTTCGAAACGCTCGCTTAGAATTCCCTGTTCGACCAGCTTGTGCTGGAACTCCTTTAAGATCTGATCATCGTGAGAGGATTCAATGCCGTAGGTAAAAAGCAGGGAGCGGCAATCGAGTAGAATGGCTTGTTTAATCAGGTCTGGAATGTCGGTGTATTCATTTCGGTCAGCCTTTTGAAGTGCCTTATTGATCGTCTCTCCTGCCATACGGAGATTGTGCTCAATCATGTCGATGACTGTGCCGGAACATTCACCCGGACCGATTTCGTCAAGCGAAAAGTCGCGATCCTCCCTCCAGTCTTTATAGGCATCCGGAGCTTCATCCGGCGAAGGAAGATCCATAAATCCTTCCAGCCTTTCAGAGATGCTCTCGCGAGTAAAGCGCTCAATAAAGTGATTGAAGGATTCCTCTTGTTCACGATTTTCCCGATAAATCCGGATCAGGGCCATAACCGCCTTCGGGATATTCTTGGCAGGAATTTTGATCTTTGATCGTCCGATGGTCGAGCCGCAGGCTTCGACACCGCCACCCAAATGAAGCTGATAATGGGGAACCAGTTTCCCGTGCAGCTTTTTTGCAACGCCATGCAAACCGATTCCAGCGATATGGTGGTGCCCGCAGGAATTAGGGCAACCGGAGATTCTGATGCGAAGGCCACCCAGATCGGAATAGGTTTCCAACTCACTTGCAAAGGTTTCAGAAATGGCCTCTCCAAGCCCCATTGATCCCGTTAAGGCGAGCTGGCAGGTTTCGGCACCCGGACAGGAAATAACATCGACCACCTTTTCAACACCGTCATCAGCCAGTCCGATGGCCTGTAACTTCCCGTAAAGCTCTGGGAGTTTTTCCTGCTCGACATGCTCAAGAATCATGTTCTGCTGATGCGTGGTCCGTAAGCCGTTCGGGGAATAGCCATCGACAATATCAGCTAAATTTCGCATCTGAGTCGCCGTAATGTCTCCTAGGGGAAGCCTGATCTGAACCGCATAGGCGCCGTCTGTTTGCGGTAACAGGTTCGTCCGCTGCCATTGATCAAAGGGAGTGGTTCCATCAGAGTGCGGTACTTTTAAGGGAAGAACAGGAGACTGGGTCTTTAATTTCAGGGGAGGAAGAGCCGGATAGCTATAGCCTTCGGACTTCATCTCCGCCAAGATTTCCTCAACCTTCTCTTTAAAGGCTTCAATCCCCCATTTTTCTAAGATGAACTTCATTCGGGCCTTGCTTTTGTTTCGGCGGTTGCCATGGGCATCAAAGAGTTTGAGTATCGCTTCACAGAGAGGCAAAACCTGATCTACGGAAATAAAGTCGGCATAGGCTTTGGCCAACTTTGGATGAGAACCCAATCCACCACCCACCAGGAGTTTGAAACCGTATTCTGTAAGCCCGTCCAACTCACGGCTTGTGGCGATAAACCCGAGATCGTGTATGGCGGCTAAGCCACATTCGGTCTGACAGCCGGAGAAGGAGATTTTGAACTTACGAGGCAAATCCTGATTGATCGGATTTCGAAGGAGATGGTAGGCGACGGCTTCGGAGATTTCGCTGACATCGAATAGTTCGCTTGGGCAGATCCCCGCCCGTTGGCAGGCGATCACATTTCTAACCGTGTTCCCACAGGCCTCTCGGGTTGTCAGTCCGGCTTCGGCCATCAAAGTCATCACGGTCGTCACATTATCGAGATCAACATAGTGAAATTGAATATCCTGCCGCGTTGTGACATGACCTACTCCGGTTGAATACTTTTCGGAGATATCGGCTAGGCACCGTAGTTTTTTCGCACCCAGAAGACCCGCAGGGATTTTCACCCGAACCATGAGATGACCGGCCTGCCGCTGACCATAGATCCCGTGCTGAAGTCGAAAGCGTTTGAATTTTTCTTCTGGAATTTCTTTGTTCTTAAAACGCAAGACCTCACGACCAAAGGTTTCGATCTCTTGCGTGATTTCGTCCGGTACGATTAGCGTTTTCTGATTCATCCTTTTATCCTCAAACAGGTAATAAAAACAGCTCAAAAAAATTTTATGAGAATACCCGATCCCTCAGATTGTCAATCCTATCAGGCTCTAGCGGGGTGTACAACACTCACGCCGGACCTGGTCACGGACAGTAGAACATTTTTGTTCAAGACCACTTTTTTTCGAATATAGGAGGGGAAGCAGAATTTTGATCTAAGGGTGTTCTTCAACCCAGACTACTCCCTTTGGGGTGGTCTCTTTTTTCCAGATCGGCGTAATTCTTTTAAGTTCATCAATACACCATGAACAGGCGCGAAAGGCATCCTGTCGATGTTCTGCCCCAACAATAATCAGGACAATATTTTCTCCAACTGCAATTTCACCGACACGATGAATGATAGTCACTTCAATAATATCATAGTCTTTGAGGGCCTGATCGCGAATTTCGCCAAGACGTTTTTCAGCCATACCGGGATAGTGTTCAAAATCCATCTTATTGATTTCCTGGCCCTTTGAAAAATCACGGGCAGTACCCAGAAATGTAACAATGCCTCCAATCCGCTTGGAGGTGTCTCTTAGCTTGATTGTTTCATTTTCAACACTAAAGTCGTCTGTTTGAATCCGGATAAACTCCTGGGTCATCTTTCAAAGTCCTTTCGAAAAAATAAATAATTAGTGCGTTGCCGATCCGCCTGCAAATGGAGGAAGAAAGGCAATCTCGTCTCCATCCTTTAATAAATAATCGGCACCAACCACATCTTGATTGACTGAAACAAGAATTTTCCCTTCTTTCATGATCTTATCCAAGGCAGGAAAATCTACTTTCAATTTGCCCAGAATTTGCCCGAATGAGATTCCTTTTTCAACATCCAGAGAGAGTTCGGATTTTCCGACCAAACTTTTTAAAACCGCAAAAAACCTCACTTTAACCGTCACTTCGCATCCTCCTAAAGTACTGCTCAGACCGAAAGAATCTCCCAAACAACATGCCAAAAACTATAACTGCTTTCTTTGAATTCTGTCAAGGAAAGAGGAACACATAAAATGGACAGCTTAATTGAAAGTTCAAAGTCTCTGCCACGTTAATGAAATTGAACTACAAAAATATTATTTGACAGTAGATCAAGAATACGGCTACCCTTTCAGCATATCTCGGATACACATCTTTCTGAGAAGGATTGCTCTTCCATATCGCGACTGTACTCTGCTTTAGACTTGTTTGATGTTATCAAACGATCATCCCTATGTGGAGTTCCATAATGAAAAACAGACAAAAGTACTTTTTATTTTGGGAAAACATTCTGTCCCTTATCCTCTTGCTCACCCTGATTTTATCAGGGAGTGAGGCCTTCGCTACGACGGTATTCATCAACGAAATTCACTATGATAATGTCGGTGGAGATAGTGGTGAGGCAATTGAGATTGCAGGCCCGGCAGGAACAGATCTCACGGGATGGCGAATCGCCCTTTACAATGGAAGTACGGGAATACGCTATGATACTTATATCAACATTACCGACAGCATCCCGAATCAGTCAGGTGGTTTTGGAACGCTTACCTTCTTTAAATCCGCCATCCAAAATGATGTAGAGGGCATCGCACTTCTTGATGATACGAACACAGTGATGCAATTTTTAAGTTACGAAGGTACTTTCACGGCAAGCAACGGACCGGCGCTTGGGGTAAGCAGTACAAATATCGGCGTTTTTGAGTCATCAAGCACACCTATTGGACATTCTCTTCGATTGCTCGGTACCGGAAGGGTCTACGAAGATTTTTCCTGGTCCACTCATGGACCAGCTACTTTTGGCTTTGTCAATGCAGGACAAAGCTTTACAGCCGTCCCGACCCCGGCACCGGGGACCTTTGGCTTAATGGGGCTGGGCCTCACTGGAATACTCCTCTTTCGCCGACACAACAATCGATAAGGGCTTACAATCATTATTACCAAGCCCCTTAGAGTCCGCCGCTATGCAGCTGCCGTGGGGTGTTTGGCTAAAACAGACAAGATCAATTCGGCTTTGATTGCTCAACATGCGGCCACACTTCAACCCAAAGTCAGAAAGCATATAATTAAACTACTATCGCATAAAGGCGATAGATTTGGATTCGGCTGTAAGCCGACTAAAAATTAGTCCTCTCCTCGAAAATCGCCAGCTTGAGAGAAGTCTTCCCTCGCAGAGATTGAACCAATTGGCTAATCGATAGATGGGGAGGAGCCGATAGAAATATATGTACACGGTCTCGAGATACATGCCCTTTTGTAATCTCGACATCTTTCGACTTGCAAACCTCTCAGATCATATACGGTATGGCTCCACTTGCGGTAATATTCCACTGCGCAAACAGACTAAAGTCTTCGCCTTACGGGCGAGGGGTTTTTCTCCCATTCCCCGAGGGGGACAATAAATCAAAAGTACAAGCTACATTTCCCGGGTATCTGACTACCATATATGGTGAAATTCTGGGAGTCCTTAGTGTACGTTAGACTACATCCGTGAGTACACCATCTCTGATATCTATTGGTAATGACCATTGAGTTACTCTGAAATAAATCAAATGAAAAGGAGAAACGATGATGACAGTGGATCTCACAGAAATTCAGAAAAAACTAAACAAAGTAGCTTGTCCACTATGTAAGCAATCAAAAATTGACGTGAAATTGAGGTGTGATTTGGGTTACGGGGAATGCCTTGCAGTCGCGGAATGTGGAAACTGCGGCACAGTTTACGAGGTCTCCACTGAACGCAGTGTGCTGGATCAGGGAAAAAAAGACTGTCCTGACCCAATTTGTCCGGAATGTCATGGTTCCGATGTCGACCTGGAAATGCGTTGCGAGCTTCCCTCTCGCCGGTGTTTCTATATCGTCCATTGCAAACCATGCGACCATCCGTTTGTTCCCAAAAAGATTTAGTTGTGAGTGAAATTTCACCGTCAGTGAGTTGTCAGACGATGAAGAAATACTGAATGGCTTGCCTTGTAGCAAATAACAAGGGATTGTGGGAAGATTGGCTCCCGAAATAAGGGAAAAGCCAGCCCATGAGCAGAATCATCTCTATTGATCCGGACAACCCGGACTCTTCAGTCCTCTCCGCTGCGGCCACCTTGATCCGTCGAGGTGGCCTTGTTGCCTATCCGACGGATACCACCTACGGCATTGCCGCCGATCCATTTAACGAAAAGGCGGTTTCGCATCTTTTCAGGGTAAAAAACCGTCCTTTGTCCAAGCCGATTCTTCTCTTGATTAATGATATTCAGTGTCTACATTCTTTGGTGCACCGGGTTTCGCCTCTTGCCAAAGCGGTGATTAAGAGATATTGGCCGGGACCCCTCACCTTGGTTTTTCAGGCTTCCACAGCCCTTTCCCCGGCGCTGACGGCTGACACGGGCAAGATCGGTCTTCGGCTTCCGGCTGCTCTCCTTCCATGCACCCTGATTCGTATGACCGGTTTTCCCTTGACGGCGACGAGTGCAAATTTATCGGGTGAGCCTTCCCCGGTTACGGCCCAAGAGGTGGAGCGGATGATCGGCGATAATATTGATTTGGTCTTGGATGGCGGACTCTGTGAGGCACTACCGTCAACCCTCCTTGACCTAAGCGATGATTCTCCCAAAATCGTACGAGAGGGTAAGGTCCCGGCAGACAGCCTTGAAGCATTTTTCAACTATTATAACATCAACCTTCATAAAACATGATCCGAAAACATCGAATGAGCCTCCATGCCGACTTGCCTTATACGGGATTTCAAGCCATAGAAAAGCCGGAGAAAAAGCATTTTAATACGGAATGAAAGCCAGAAATACAGGACTATACTCGTATGAAACCCCATTCAAGAATAATTTGTGACAATTCATTGACATGCATAGTGGGGTATGATATAAATCGCGTACTTTTTCTGGGAGGACGCTGGGTGTCATCTGGAAAACATTGTGTAACTATATGAATTTATAAAGAAAATATTGTTAGAATCAGCAGAGATGTCCATTTGGATTTAGACGCTTTTGGTTGCTCTTTGGGGCCTCGAATTCGGACTATTTTTTCTGCTTGGAAATATTGTTTGTTCGATTTTGCGTAACACCACAAGTTTGAACACCCTAAATGCTCATCTCGACAAGGGTAATAGGGATTGCCGGTCTTTAGGTCAAGGAAAGGGTTTGAATTTGCACGAAAGAATCGAAACGGCCTTTAGAGTTGCCTTACTGTTTTTAGTTCTTCATTTCGTCGCTTTTTCCGGTTCTCCGGCCCATGCGGGACCTGACCCTGTAGAGGGCAAGCACCTTTTTAAACATTATTGCGTTGTCTGTCATGGCATTTCCGGAAAAGGAGATGGCATCAATGCGGATAGTCTGGGCGATGTCCACCCCACCGATCTAACCACCGCCGAGTTCGATAAATACGATGACGAGGAAATCTACGAGGTTATCGAAGGGGGGGGTGCTGCGGTTGACATCTCCTATTATATGCCCCCTTGGGGTGAGGTTTTTTCGGAAGATCAAATCAATAGCATTATTACCTATGTCCGGACCCTGTCAGAAGAGCAGGGCGATCCTTCCATTGCTGCGGTGCGGGTAAGTAGCATTGGAAGGAAGGGGGAGGGAAAGTGCCTTGTTTGTCATGCAAAAAAGAGTAATCTGCTTAGCCCCATTGCGCCAAATATCGGACATGAAGGCAGTAAGTGGAAGCCGGAAGCGCTAGAGGAGTTTTTGAGGGAACCAGGGAAACTCCGTCCGAATGGGTTTATGCCTTTTACCAAGGCGAAGATGCCGAATTTTTTCTTCACGGATCAGGAGATTACGGCACTCGTTGACTACCTGATGACCCTAAAAGACGAAGGGGTGAAGTCTGATGTCTTGATGGGCTGGGATCCGTCCGATGTTTCGGGGATTGAGGAGGGAGAATTTCTCTTCAACGAAGAGTTTGCCTGCGATGGCTGTCACAAGCGTTCTCCGGGAGGGGATGGAGGGATTGTCGGTCCGGAACTCTCGAATGCGATGGAACGGATACAACCCGAATGGGTTTATTATTGGCTGAAAAATCCTCAGGCGATGCGTCCCGATACCCCGATGCCTAACTTTAAGATGTCGGATAGCCAGATTCGGTCTATTCTTGCCTATATGATGACTTTGACTCCAGGTGAGTCAAGAGCAACGACTGTGTCAAGTACGATCCCTGATCCCGCGTCCGTTGCCAAAGGGCAGCGGATTGCCGAAGGCAAGAATTGCGGTGGATGTCACCTGATGGATTCATTTAACACGCAGCTTGGCATGGCTGATGAGAGTCAAGAGGAAGATCCGGCTTCTGAAACAACAGAAGAGTGATAATAGTGATGAGGAAAGGTGAAAACATGAATCGAAAAGCATCTCTTTGGGCGGTTAGTTTGTTTGTAGTTCTACTCTTGTTGGTTCCGAGTGCGGGGCATGCAGAAAAAGATGACGATGATAAGCCCTTGAAGCCTGTGCCGAAGGCCTTCGCCGACAAACATATGCCTAAGGGATGGTGGACTGACACCAAGATTATTGCTGAAGGGAAAAAGATCTTTGAAACAAGGGAGATTACCTATACCTATAAAAGAAAAGAAAAAACGGCTAAGGACGGTTGTGCAACCTGTCATGCGATCAATAAGAAAAAAGACCGCCCCAAAAAACGGGGTGCCAGAGATTTTCGCGTGGGTAAGCGGATGCATCGCTTCTCCGATAGCTACTGGTTCTGGAGGACTTCCGAGGGGGTGAAGAAGACATCAATGCCGGCATGGGGTAAAGAACTGACTGAAGAGGAGATCTGGAAGGTGATCGCGTATGAGCATACCTGGTCACATGGAGATAAACCTGCGGTTCATGAGCATAAAGAGATTGAGCGTAGCGTAGAGAAGTAATAGCTTACGTCAGTGTAATTTTCACGGCACCATTTGCGAATGGTGCCAAAATCCTAAAATGTCTATGGTGAGATAGGCGAGGCTGAGGTAATAAGAGCGAATATGGAAATGGAATCCATAAAACCGTTTTTGGCTGTGTTGATCCCGTTTATCGGCGGGGCAGCCATTATTGCAACTCGGAAAAACAAAAATATTCGTGAAGGCTGTTCGCTTGGAGCGGGTGTCCTGATGTTTTTTGTTGTTCTCAGTATGCTCTCGCCCGTTCTTGATGGTAAAACCCTTCACTACACGCTCTTCGATTTCTGGCCGACTGTGCCCATTGGCTTCCGAGTGGATGGCTTGGGACTTCTCTTTGCCCTCGTTGCAGCTTTTACCTGGATTTTAACAACCATTTATTCCATTGGTTACATGCGTGGCCTCAAGGAACACTCTCAAACCCGTTTTTATTTTTGTTTTGCGGTCACACTGTCTGCAACGATGGGGGCGGCTTTTTCAAATAACTGGTTTACACTCTTCCTTTTTTACGAGTTGATCACTTTTTTTACTTATCCTCTGGTCGCGCACCATGAAACAAAAGAGGCCTGGGCAGGAGGAAACAAGTATCTCTTGTATCTTTTGGCAACCTCGAAACTTTTTATGGGCGTCGCCATTCTCTTGACCTATTACTACGCCGGATCACTTGATTTTACGGCCAATGGCATTCTTCCTGCCGATGTGGAATCAGCGACCTTAACAATTATCTTTTTTCTCTACTTGTTCGGGGTTGCTAAAGCGGCACTCATGCCTTTTTCAGCCTGGTTACCTGCCTCTATGGTGGCGCCCACCCCAGTGAGTGCGCTCCTTCATGCAGTTGCCGTTGTGAATACCGGGGCCTTTTGTATCTTGCGGGTTGTGCTTAATACCTTCGGTGTGGATTTGTTGCAGAGCCTGGATATCGGGTCGATTGCCGCCTATCTTGCCAGCTTTACGATTATTATGGCCTCGGTTTATGCAATGTCGAGGGATAACCTTAAGGAACGGATTGCGTATTCTACGGTCAGTCAACTTTCCTACATGATATTGGGCGGAGTGCTCTTGAGCGCCAGTGGGCTGACGGGAGGTATTTTGCATATCGCAAATCATGCAATAGCCAAAATCACGCTTTTTTTCTGTGCCGGTTCGATCTATGTGGCGACGAAAAAAACCCATGTCTCTCAATTGGATGGTATTGGCCGAAAAATGCCCTGGACGATGGGTGCCTTTGCGATTGCCACTCTAAGCATGGTCGGAGTACCTCCTTCTGCAGGTTTCTTAAGTAAGTGGTTTTTGTCACTAGGGGCAATTGAAGCGAACCAGGTACCTATTGTGTTTGTGATGCTGGTCAGTGGACTTTTAAATGCAATTTATTTTCTGCCTATTGTGCATCGGGCCTTTTTTAAAGCTCCAAATGAAGGCCTGTCTCTTGCGCTTGCAGGAGATAAAGATGGGGTTGCAGTGCAGGGGGTAGAGTCGTCTTTTAAGGAGCCGATGTATTGTGTCATTCCTTTGTGCATCACGGCTGGGGCGTCCATTCTACTAGGCATATTCCCGAATCTTCTTCTTGATCTGATCAAACAGGTGACAGGATGAATCTAGGTGATTTTTTTAGAAAATACGGGGAAGATGACATTTTTTGCAAGAAGGCAAAAAAAGGGTTTTATGTCTTTCTTGGTCTTGTGGTGATCAGTGATTTTTTTGTTCACCATGACCATGTGAATTTTTTATGGGACAAAATCCCCGGATGGTGGTCTGCATACGGATTTATTTCAACCGTTGTTATGATTGTCCTTTCGAAGGCAATCGGACATGCCTGGCTGATGAAATCAGAGGATTATTATGATTGAGTGGGTTTCACCCTCCCTGTTCTTCTATCTCGGCGCTGCGATTCTTCCTTTTATAAAAGGAAAAGGCCGCTCAGGACTTCTGCTTTCCATTCCAGTGCTTGCCTTGCTCACGATTCTTTCCGCTTCTCAGGGCATCCATGGTGTCGTGTCTTTTGCTGGCCAGGAACTGATCTTCGGTCGTGTAGATAAACTGAGCCTTGGATTCGGCGCTGTTTTTATGGTGAGTGCCTTTGCGAGTCTTGTTTTTGCTTTACATGTGAAGGATTGTCGCGAGCACATTTCGGCCTTGCTCTATGTCGGCAGTGCGGTGGGAGCGGTTTTTGCGGGAGATCTCTTTTCTTTCTTTCTGTTCTGGGAGATTGCTTCCTTCTCTTCTGTTTTTTTGATTTGGTTGAGAGGGGAAGAGGCTTCAAATGCTGCCGGGATGCGTTATATTCTGGTGCATATTACCGGAGGTCTGCTTCTCTTTGGCGGCATTGTTATTCATGTCGGTAGCGGTGGAGGCATCGCTTTTGACGCAATGCCTCAAATGGGTCTGGGCCCGACACTCATGTTGATGGGCTTTCTGATCAATGCGGCGGTTCCACCGGTTCATGCCTGGTTGGCGGATGCCTATCCTGAGGCCACACTGACCGGCGTGATTTTCTTGAGTGTCTTTACGACCAAGACAGCTATTTATGCTTTGATACGCGGGTTTCCTGGAACACCGATCCTCATTGTTTTAGGTGCGGTGATGGCCGTTTATGGTGTGATGTATGCGGTCAATGAAAATAATTGCCAGCGAGTCTGGTGCTATCATCTGATCAGTCAAAATGGCTATATGATCACCGGGATCGGTATCGGGACGGCACTGGGAATCAACGGCGCAGTCTCTCTCGCCTTTACAAATATTGTTTACAAGGCATTGCTCATGATGGGTATCAGCTCAGTCACTCACATGACAGGTGGGAGAAAGCAATCCGAGCTGGGTGGTCTTTATAAAAGCATGCCTTGGACTTTTCTGCTCTTTGTGGTCGGGGGCTTTGCGATTGCTGGGGTGCCACCGCTTGTAGGCTTTGTGAGTAAGTCGATTGTGGTTTCTGCAGCGGCTGAAATACATCAGGGTTGGGTCATATTAATGCTCGTTTTTGGTGCCTGTGGAACTTGGCTTCATCCCCTAAAGCTCATCTATATGGTCTTTCTTGGAGAAGACAGGGCTAAGGACAGGAAGATCAAGGTGACGGATCCACCGGCCAATATGTTATGGGGAATGAGAATTCTTGCAACGCTTTGCATCGTTTTCGGACTTTTCCCTGGGTTACTCTACGGCATGTTCCCGGAGCCCATGGAGTACCATCCTTACACTCTGGGTCATCTGGTTGAAGCCTTTCAATACATGGGCTTTACCCTCTTGGTCTTTATGCTGTTCCTGAAAAAGCTGACGCCGGAAAATTATATCAGTCTGGACACCGATTATATCTATCGAAAAGGAAGTCTTGTTTTTATGTGGTTGGTCAAGCGTCTCGCATTTTTGAGGCATGTGACATGAAATATTCAGTTGATGGAAATAGGATGAAGGGACGTTCTGCCTTTGGAATTCAAAGGGGAGGGTATCATGAGTTTAATTAAATCGATCAAAAAACAACCCCTGATGTGGGCCGTTTTTCTCCTTATGGCGCTATTCGCGCTTCCTTCACCCTCTGTTTTTGCGGAGACCGGTTCTTCGGTGAGCTACCGGGATATCGGTGGCATCGGCAGCCGTAATCTGATCTGGATCTTATCTCAGATTCATATCTTGTTTGGCGCTTTTGTCTTAGGTGTGCCCATCTTTGTCATCATTGTAGAGGTCATCGGTATTACGACAGGGGATAAGCGCTATGATCGCCTTGCCAAAGAATTTACAGACCTGATTGTTGCCTGTTTTGCGACGACCGCGACTCTCGGGATACTTTTTCTTTTTGCTCTGCTTGTTTTTTACCCTGAGTTAATGAGTGTGATGGCGGGTATCTTTAAGCCGGCCTACTATGTTTATCTCGCCCTTTTCTTGGGAGAAACGGCCTCGATTTACTTTTACTGGTCTCGTTGGGAAAAGTGGCAGAACCGTAAAGGCCTCCATCTTTTTTGGGGAATGGCGCTTAATATCTTCGGATTTGTCATTATGTGTCTTCCCAGTGGTTTCCTTTCCTTTCAGGCAAGTCCCGTTGTTTTGAACCCGGATCTGGGACCATGGGAAAGAGCCTGGACTGCTATAAATAACCCGACGTGGTGGCCGGTGAATATTCACCGCATTGTCGGAAATATCGTGCTTGGAGGCTTTGTCTGCGGCGCTTACGCAGGGGTTGCGTATCTAGGTGCGAAAACTCAAGAAGAGCGTGAGCATTACGATTGGATGGGTTATACCGGAAATTTTATTGGTGTTTTCGGTTTGCTCCCGATGCCCTTTGCCGGTTACTGGCTCATGCGGGAAGTATACGAATATAACCAACAGATGGGCATTACCCTCATGGGAGGGATTCTCTCCTGGCTTTTTATTCTCCAGGCGGTTCTTATTGGAGTGCTCTTTGTCGGTTCAAACTACTACTTCTGGCAGGGAATTGCCTATCGAACACACTCTGCACCCAAGTATAAAACGCCAATTCTCATTATGCTGGTGGTATTGGTTGGTTCGTTCTCTGTGTGGCTTACACCTCACTCTCTGGTTGCAAGTGTTTCCGAGGCCAGGGCGATGGGAGGTTCTCACCATCCTCTTCTGGGGGTCTTCGGGGTGATGTCGGCCAAGCTGACCGTTGTGAACCTGATGATTATTACGACCTTTATCTGTTTTATCCTCTATTGGCGGGCAGATAAAGTCATCACGGTGAAGTGGGGGAAAGCGGCCAATATATTTACATTTGTCTTGATCACTGCGGCAGTCATCGTCATTATCTGGCTTGGCGTTTATGGTTATTTTGTGCCATCTGTCTATCGGGTGAATGTGCTTTCCGTGGCTCAGGTGCTCGCTGTTATTTTTGTTCTGGCTACGATTACTCCTTTGACTGCCCTCTCTCTCAAATCGGCTAAGCTGACCCATGAGATGAAATGGGGGATCATGCCAAAGCGATCCCAATATGCTTTGGTCATCAATGCGGTTTTTGTTGTTTTAACAATGTCCCTGATGGGATATGCCCGTTCTGCCTCACGTGTCCATTGGCATATCTATGGTGTGCTGGAAGATACTTCTTCCTATGGCTATACGCCAACCTTAGGGGTCGCTTCTTTTCTTTTTGTGGTCAATACAGTTATCTTCTTTGTTTTGGTGGGTATCGTTTTTTGGACATCACACACGATACGACATAATCGTTTTTCTACACGCTATTTCTTTCTGCCTTCGGTCTTCATGTACCTTGTTGATCGCTTTAGTGAACACCGAAAAGAGGTCGCAAAAGGAGAAACCGGACCCCGTTTTGTTATTTTAAAGGTTGCTGCCGTCGTCGGTGTGTTTTTATTTGCCTACTCCTATGTGGGCTATCAGGTTCCGCAGAAGGTGGGTCTGCCTCCTGAAAAAAAGGAGTTGGATCTGACGAAAATTAAGACTTCGGATGATATGGTGCAGATCGGTCAGGAAATTTTTTACAGCAAGGGACAGTGTGCCCTGTGTCACTCGATTGGTGCGGGTCATGGTCGTTGTCCCAACCTCGCCGGTGTGGGAGCTCGGCTGACGCGAGAGTTCATCTATGAAACGCTAACGGAGCCCGAGGCCTATATCAAATTGGACTTCCATACCGCAATGCCGGTTGAGTATTCTGCCCAGATGCCTGTGATCAGTAAACCGCCTATCGGTCTTTCAGAGCAGGAGTTGCTTACCGTGATTGCATTCGTTCAAAGCAATGGAGGGAAAGTGACCGTAAGACCGGAAGAGCTGTCACAGGTTCCCGGCAATTCAGAATCGACTCCAGAGGCACTTGATGTGATGCCGCAGCTTGAACCTGCTGAATTGATTGAGGACGAGTCTGACGAAACCCCGGAAGAACGCGCAATGATCCAAGGGGAATCATTCGAGGGAGACAGGCATATTAGGATGGCTACAAAAAGAGTGAGTGACAGATAATTGTTGATTAAACGAAAAGGGAAATTGTTCGTTCTTCCATTCTTGGTGTTGTTCTTGCTCGTTTCCGTAGGTTGTGAGGACAAGTATATCGCCAAAGGACATAAGGTCTTTAGTCGTTACTGCTCACCCTGTCATGGAGAGGCCGGGGATGGATTAGGGTACAATGCGAAGAATCTGGACCCTCAGCCGCGAGACCTGACGGATGCAGACGAAGATTATATGGCCAAACTGTCGAATAATGAAATTTACGAAGTGCTTCAACTGGGCGGTTACGGTGTCGATCTCTCCGGTGGCATGCCGGTGTGGGGAAAGGTTTTTTCAGAAGAAGAGCTCTGGTCCTTGGTCGCCTTTGTCCGCACGCTTCATCCGAATGAAGGTAATGAGATTGCTTTCACAAAACCGGATTCAGAGGAATCGGTGTTTAATGCGAAGCGTGTTCGATATCCCAAAGTACGAGAAAAGAAGTTCTATGATTTATTGGAAGCCTTGGCACCGGATGAAGAATCTTTTGATGAACAGGTTGCTGCGGGGGAAGAGATCTTCGCCGAGGTCGGTTGTAATTCCTGCCACAAGGTGAATGGTGAGGGAGGGACATTGGGGCCTGATTTGTCCCAAGCCGGATTTATGCTTCAGACGCAGTTCATTTTTCGTTGGATTCTGAATCCGCAATCATTTGTGGCAAAGACGAGGATGCCCAACCTGGACTTAAATGAGGAGGATGCCCTTGCCATTTCACTATACGTCAGTACGCTAAAAGAAGCTTCTTCTGGAAATTCGGTTTCTGAAGAAGACGATGACGCAGAAGAGGGGGGAGTTTAAAAATGAAAATGCCTCTCGTTGCTAAGGCCTCTGCATGTGTATTTGGTTTCTTCCTTTTTTTGAAATTAGGCTTACCCCTTTTTACGAGTCCACTTCCTTACAGTGTGCTCGCGATGTACATGATTTTGGTCCTGATCTCGACTCTGCTCTATGTTTCGATTTTTGAAGACGACTATAGCAATTTTTATCTTCCGATTGTGAAGTTTCTTCGTGGGGACGAAGGGGACAATGCTGTTCGGAAGATGAGCCGGATTGCAGTTTTTGTCATGATTCCTCTGTTTATGGGCTTTCGGACCTACAAGAGCGTCCAGCCGAACTTTGAACCCCCTTTTCCGCAACGTGTGATTCATCCTGCACCACCTGGCTCGGCCGCCGGTTTTGTCAATCCTTACGGGGGTGATGAAGCGAATCATGAAAAATATGTTCAGGAAGGACGTAAAGTTTATTATGAAAACTGCGTCTTTTGTCATGGGGATAAGTTGGATGGTAAAGGTTTTTTTGCAAATGCCTTAAACGTCAAGCCGGCTAATTTTGCAGATCCGACAACCATCTCAATGCTTCAGGAATCTTTTGTCTTCTGGCGGGTTAAGACGGGTGGAATTGGGCTTCCTGAAGAAGCTACGCCATGGGATTCTGCAATGCCGAGATGGGAATTAATCTTGTCGGAAGAGGAACGATGGAAGGCCGTTATGTTTTTGTATGACTATACCGGATGGAAACCAAGGACTTGGGAATTAGATGCTGAATAGTCTATTAAATAAAAGTTGGTTAAAGGCCCTTCCTCTGCTCTTTTTAGCGGTGGTGCTTTTATTTGGATGGACTCCGTTGGTTGCAGCTGATGAAGAGCATGACGATGCAGCTCCAACGGCTGAAACGGCGGAAGAAAATGCTCTCCCCACGGATGATCTTGCTGCCGGAAAAATGATTTATGAAAAACTGTGTATCTCCTGTCATGGCATAGAAGGGGACGGTGATGGACCTGCAGCGGTTCGCTTTCAACCTAAACCGAGAAGTTTTAAGAAAGCAAAATACAAGTATCGAACGACTCCAAAGGGCAAGCTTCCAACCGACGAAGATCTATTCAGGGCGATTACCCTGGGTCTTCCCGGAACGGGGATGCCGGATTGGGCGGATGTCCTGTCCGAAAAAAAGATTCGACAAGTGATTAAATATATTAAAAGCTTTTCCGATGAATGGGAAAAACAAGAGTCCTCTCCTCATGTTGTCACAGTAGGCACGGTCGTTCCTACAAGTCCCGAAAGTGTAGAAAGAGGGAAAAAACAATTTACTGCACTCGGTTGTCAACTTTGTCATGGAACGGAAGGTCGGGGAGACGGACCCACGGCATCGGCGCTGAAAAATCATCGGGGCGATCCCGTCTATCCAAGAAATCTCAATAAAAATTGGCTCTTCAGGGGAGGGGGTAAGGCGGAAGACATTTATGTTCGTGTTAATACCGGTCTTAGCGGGACTCCCATGCCCGAGTTTTCGGGGGCATTGGATAATGAAAAAAGTTGGGATTTGGCAAACTATGTTCGATCCCTTTCTCCGGAAAAGACGCCGGAACGAGGATCTTTAATCAAGGCGCGTTCCATTGAGGAGACCATCCCGGTTGACCCGGATGACCCGATCTGGCAGGAGGGAGAGCCCACTTGGTTTCCGATGATGGGACAGATTTCTTTTGAAAAGAGGCTCTTTACCCCCTCTGTGACAGATATTACGGTTAAATCCGTTTTTAATGAAAAAGAAATCGGCTTCCTCCTGATATGGGATGACCGAAGTAAGAGCAAAACAAGTAAACCTGGCGCGAAGAAAATAAGCTTCACCGATCAAGTTGCAATTCAATTCCCTGAAAAGCTGCAGCCGGGTGGCGTGAAAAAACCTTATTTTATCATGGGAGATGAAAAATTAGGCGTTAACTTATGGAACTGGACTTCAGAGGATAATCGCTTCTTTGAGACGAATGCCTACGGTGTTTGGAACAATAGTGAAGTAGAGCAAAGTGGTTCTGATATCAGCGGTAAGGGCTATTACAAAAACGGCCAATATCGCCTAGTCATCAAAAGGTCTTTTCAAACCTCAGATAGTGAAAAAGATATTCAATTTGAAAAGGGCATCTTCTACCCAGTCGCTTTTTTTGCTATGGATGGGACGAATGGTGAAAAGGGTTCACAAAGGTCAATTACTCCTTGGTATTTTGTTTTCATGGAACCGGAAGAAGATAAGAGTGTTTACTATTATCCGCCCATTGTAATCGCGCTAGTGTTTGGACTGGAATTTATTTTAGTGAAAATTTTGAAAAAGAATCATAAAAAAGAAAACGTATAGTAGTTTAAAAGCTAAGAGATTATTGTTAATTGGATTTATTTGTTGAGATTGGAGAGTTATATAAGAGGACAAAATACCTATTGAAATATTTGCTTGTTTTAATTTCAGTGCTGGGATTCTCCGGAGTTGCAGTTGCGGAACACGAAGCCAATCATCGATATCTGGTTTCAGGCTATGTTCGGGATGCGGCAGGTAAACCTCTTGGAAATACGAAGGTAGAGCTTGAGCACAAAGGTGGCGAGGGGAAAAAGGTCACTACTGATAATGACGGGTATTATGAGGCCCGCTTTCACCTTCATAACCAAAATCTTGGAGATAGAATTGTTGTTGTCGCCTCGGGGGTGACAAAAAAAATAAAGGTTCAATTCGATACGGAAGATGGAATCAGCTTTCGTGGGAGTGCTGTTAACTTTGGGGCGGAGTCAAATGACAATTCACCCATTTGGACCTTTTTAACAATTGCGTCCTTGGTTGTTTTGTCAGGTACGATTTACTTTGGTTTGATAAAAAGAAAGAAAAAATCGAATGCTCCGGAGAAACTTAAGAAGCTCAAAAAGAAACGAAAATAAGGATATAAGTTTTTATGAACTGTAGGGAAGGGAGGGTATATGGCAGGCGCTGAACAAAAAGGGGAAAGTCCTGAGGACGTCAGTCGCAGGCGATTTTTTACCCTGATGAGCCTAGGTGTTGGCTGGGGTGGCGTGGTCGCGACACTCGGCGGTATCGGCGCAGGTGCGGCGCGCTATATGTTCCCTTCCGTGCTTTATGAGCCTCCCACTGTTTTCAAGATCGGACTTCCTAGTGGATATGGTATGGGGGTTGATACTAAATTAAAAAAAGAACGTCAGGTTTGGGTGGTTAGGAATGAGAGAGGCATCTATGTCTTAGTCGCGATTTGTCGACATCTTGGCTGCACGCCGAATTGGTTCTCAGACCAAAAACTCTTCCGTTGTCCCTGTCATGGCAGTATATATGACCCCCATGGTAACGTGGTAGGTGGACCTGCACCGCGTACATTGTGGCGTTCTGCGATTTCCCTGGATCCTGTTGACGGTCAAATTGTTGTGGATTTTAATCTGAGACAAGATCCGGACCCTGTTGGTACGCCGGAAGGTCTCATGGTTGAAGAAGCGAGCCGGGAAGTCGAACCCTATTTTTTAAAGGTTTAAGCGTTAAGGAGATAGCTTAAGGATGTGGGAATTATTTCAACGAATTCGATCGGTCGTCAATAAAACACAGGCATTCAAATCGATCTTCAGGCATGGTTTTCCGAATAATGATGGCAATCGTGCCCTTGTAATGTTTAGCAATATTATTCTCCATCTTCATCCGGTTCGGGTTCGGCGTGGTGCCCTAAAAATAAAATTCACTTGGTGCCTTGGCGGACTCACGTTTTTCTTCTTCATCCTGCTTGCCATTACCGGTGTGTTCCTAATGTTTTATTATGTCCCGGATACGAACCGGGCCTACGGGAATATCAAGGATTTGGGAACGGTGATTTTCTTCGGAGATCTTTTCAGAAGTCTCCATCGCTGGTCGGCGCATTCCATGGTTCTTTTTGTATGGCTTCATATGACTCGGGTCTTTTTTACTGGATCCTATAAACCCCCACGCGAATTTAACTGGGTTGTCGGAGTCATCCTCTTGTCCACAACCTTGGTACTAAGCTGGACGGGCTACTTACTTCCTTGGGATCAGTTGGCGCTTTGGGCCGTTACAGTCGGAAGTAAAATGGCGGAGGCTTCTCCTCTTATAGGGAAAGCAGGTCCCTTCGGCGCCGAACTCGGGATGAATGCAAATAATGACATCACCTTTGCATTACTGGGTGGTACTGTGGTCGGGCAGAGTGCTCTACTCCGCTTTTATGTGCTTCACTGCCTGGCATTGCCGCTGGTGACCGCCCTCTTTATTGCCATCCATTTCTGGCGAATCCGTAAAGACGGTTTTTCTGGTCCCTTATAAACGAAACGACTGATTGAATTAGAGGAAACACATGCCGCAAAAAAGTGTCAATCCTGGATCAATGGAAATAAAAATCGATAAAAAATCAGACGATCTTCTCGCGCGAATCAAGAAAACGGCCCTTAAGAAAATAGGGCCCGAAGACACAGTACTGGTCTGGCCAAATCTGGTTTATCTTGAATTGATTGCCATGATGTTTGCTTTGGCGATTCTCTTGTTTCTCTGTCTCTATTCACCAGCGCCCTTAGAGGAGTTGGCGAGTGCCGATACAACCCCAAATCCGACGAAAGCCCCATGGTATTTTCTGGGTTTACAGGAGTTGCTTGTTTTCTTTGATCCCTGGCTTGCTGGAGTGGTTCTACCCTCATTAATCATGGTCGGGCTGATCTTAATTCCCTATATCGATCCAAACCCGAAAGGAAAGGGATATTATACTTTTTCAGAAAGGAAGTTTTCAGTTATAGGTTTCAGCTTTGGACTGGCACTCTGGTACATATTGATCGTTGTCGGTGTCTGGTTTAGAGGACTCGACTGGTCATGGTACTGGCCTTGGGATGACCCTCACATGCATCAACCGGCTGGTGCCGTCAAACTAGTCGACCTACAAGTGATTCTGCAAAGTACATTGGGACTCAGTGAAACTCCTGTTGCCACCTTGGGGAGGTATGTTGTTTCCATGGCAAACCTTATTACTTGGGGGATTTTTGTGGGTTATTACGCCATCGGGTTTGCAATACCCTTCCTCATATTTCGGAACTTTTACAATAAGTTGGGATTTGTACGCTATAACCTGACGATGTTTTTTTTCTTATCAATGCTGGGCGTCCCGATGAAGATATTTCTTCGCTTGCTTGCCGATATTAAATATGTACTGGTGACACCCTGGTTCAATATATGACGTCTATTTTATTAAATACGAGGTTGAACAATGGATGATTTATGGGCGTATCCTTACCGGCTGGGTATTGGGATTTTTATGGTTGTCGGGACATTCCTGCTCACAGTCCTTTTTATCGGATTTACGGCTTGGCTTGAACGAGACTTTAAAAAAGATAAATAGCAAAGCGGTAGAACTTGTTAGTTTTCTCCTTGCTTTTCAGAGAAATATGATGGGGGTATTGATCTTTTCATGGTAAAGCATATTGTATTCGCGGTCTCAAGCATGGCTGTTGTCTTTCAGTTGGGTCTATTTGTTTACAACTTTGAAACCGCAGAGTGGAGAGGCTACCAGTCCACTTATTATAAAAAGTTGGCTGAGGTGACGAACACACCTGAAATTGCGAAGACTTCTCTTAAAGTTCAGCAGGTTTGGGACAAAGACCTGGATCGGCCGGACAGATGCACGACCTGTCATGGCGGGGTGGCCAATCCGGCTTTTGAGGGCGAGCCACAACCCTACACGACCCATCCCCACTTTAAAGATCAGGCCTTCATTTCAAAACATCCTTTTGAAAAATTTGGCTGTACGATTTGTCATGAGGGAAGCCCTCACGCAGTCACGGTTAAAGCGACACATGGTGTTGTGAAACATCTGGATCGACAGTTGTTAACAGGTCCCTATGTCCAGGCCTCCTGCACGAAGTGCCATTACGAACTTTTGAACCGTGACGTTTATTGGCCCGAAGCAGAGGTGTTGATGAAAGGGAAACAGCTCGCTTATGAACTCGGCTGTGGAGCCTGCCATGCGATTCGTCAATTTGGAACATCACCGACGGTTGCACCGGAACTTTCCAATGCAGGCAGCAAGACGGAACTATCCTTTAGCTTAGTTCACGATTTTTCAAATCTGGAATCAGAAGATCATCTGATGCGTGTTTGGGAATGGGAGCATTTTAAACAACCGCGAAAAATCGTCCCAGGACATCCGGATGCGCCCAATCCAAAAGATAGAACCTCTCCGACAATTATGCCGAACTGGGACTTGACCGACGATGAAGCGACTGCTCTGACTGTCTTTGTCATGTCCCTGAGAGATCCAGCCGTTGAGAATATCCCTCCCTCTTATTTTCCAAAGGTCAAGGAACATGAAGGATTTTTGCAGTATAGATAGTCGCGATCCCCTAGAGTACGATTTTTTACCAATAATGAAAGGCCTGGAAATACTCCGGGTTTCTAATAAAAGGAGACATTCTTGAGAGCCCTAGGAACCCACATTCTTTTGGAGTTAAACGAATGCAACTCCGAGGTTCTTCGGGACTTGAAACTCATCGAAGCTTTACTTCTCTCAGCGGCAAAAAAAGCGAATGCAACAATTGTAGAAAGCAGGTTCCACCAGTTCAGCCCTTTTGGGATCAGTGGTTTTGTTGTCATTGCGGAATCACATCTCAGCATCCATACTTGGCCTGAGCATTGTTATGCAGCGGTCGATATCTTTACCTGTGGTGAGACCTTAAAGCCCCATCTCGCCATCTCATATCTCGTAGAAAAACTTGAATCACTTAATCCGTCAATTGTAGAACTTAAAAGAGGCCTCTTTTCTAAGAGAGGAGCGTCACTTGAGTTCATCGCCCTTAAAGAAGTGGAACAACTCCGTCATGTCCCAGGAAAAGTCCAACAAATGGTTCTTTGACCATCTTTCTCCATTTGAAGCCCACATGCATGGAATTGAGTCGCTCGTCTTCTCAAAAAAGACGGCATTTCAAACACTTGAAATTCTTGATCTGAAGACCTATGGTCGCTGTCTGGTTCTTGATGGAAAAATGCAATCAAGTGAAGTCGATGAGTGTATTTATCATGAAGCCTTAGTACACCCTGCTATGCTGAGCCATCCGAAGCCGAAGAATGTTTTCATTGTGGGAGGCGGGGAGGGTGCGACACTTCGAGAGGTCTTACGGCACAAATCGGTGCAACATGTCTTGATGGTCGATATTGACCAAGAAGTGGTTGAGGCCTGTAAAACGCATCTCCCGAAGTGGCATCAAGGTGCTTTTGAAGACCCTCGCCTTAGGCTTTGTTGCCTGGATGCACGACAGTATCTGGAGGAGACCGACGAGGTTTTTGATGTCATTATTATTGATATTTCAGAACCGATTGAAGAAGGACCGGCCTATCTTCTTTACACCACGGAATTTTACCAAATTGTCATGGAACGATTGAGCAAAGACGGTTTGATTGCACTTCAAGCGGGAACCACAACACTGTCTTATCTCAAAAATTTTACCGCCGTCTGCCGGACCCTGAAAGAGGTCTTTCCCATCGTCTCGCCCTATCAGGCATCTATTCCATCATTCGGTCTTCCCTGGGGATTCGCCTTGGCCTCAAAAACCTACGATCCTGAGGGCTGGGACACGAAGGAGATCGACCTGAGGATTAAGGAACGAGTTCAAGGCGAATTACTTACCTATGATGGCAAGACCCACATGGGACAGTTCCTCCTTTCCAAACAGCTTCGATCTGAACTTGTAAAGGAAGTCCGCATCATAGAGGACAACCATCCTCTTTATGTCCGCTGACCGACAATTCCAAACGCCTCTTTTCGACGCCATGCTTTCTCTTGCGAGAAGCCGAAAGCTCAGCTTTCATACCCCAGGACATAAAAGTGGAAAAGGCATTTCGACTCGATTCCGAAAATTTGTCGGCCCGAATATCTTTTCAATCGATTTAACGACACTCGACGAAGTCGACTCCCTCCAAAAACCAAGGGGTGTGATTAAAGAAGCCCAGCAACTCGCTGCCGATGCCTATGGCTCGGATGCTTCATTTTTTCTTTTAAATGGAAGCAGCGGCGGAAACCATGCCATGATCCTTGCGGCCTGTCAGCCGGGAGAGACCGTCCTGGTCGCTCGCAACGTCCATCAATCTGTCGTGACGGGACTGATTCTTTCCGGAGCGCGACCGATCTTCTTTTTACCGGAAGTCAATTTCGACCTGAAGTTAGTCATGAATGTGTCATTTCGAGCAACGAAGACCGCGATTGATGCGAATCCTACTGCCAGGACCCTCATCCTGAGCAGTCCGAACTATTATGGGATTACTGCGGATCTAGAACGCATCATTCCTTATGCGCACAAGAAGGGCATGGTGGTATTGGTAGATGAGGCGCACGGGCCTCATCTACACTTTCATCCGAAACTCCCCTGTGACGCAGTGGATGCCGGGGCTGATTGTTCCGTTCAAAGTACCCATAAAATCATTGGCGGCATGACTCAGGCCTCCATGCTTCATGTAAAGAGAAGGCGGATCGATATGACTCACCTGGCGTCAGTGCTTCGTCAAATGCAGACGACAAGCCCCTCTTACATCCTGATGGCATCGCTGGACCTCGCAAGAATGCAAATGGCCACAGAGGGAGAAAAACTGCTGGACAAGGCGATCTATTTGGCTGAAGACGCTCGGAGACAGATTAATGGCATTCCTCATCTGTCCTGTTTCGGCAAAACAGATCTTCTTGGAGCCGACTTGAAGGAGGCGTCATTTGACCTTGATGTGACGAAATTAACAATCTCTGTGGAAGCGCTGGGTCTTTCCGGATTTGAGGTTTCTCGGATCTTAAATAGGGATTATCAAATCCAGGTTGAAATGTCCGACCCGGGAAATATTCTCGTGATCGTCAGTATCGGAGACCGCCAGGACGACCTGGACTGTCTGATCAAGGCGCTTCAGTCGATTTCAAAAAAAGGAAAATTGGAAGGTAAAGGAAAAAAGCTAAGCTCAGAAGTCGGTCTGCCCCCTCTAAGTGAATGTGCGACTTTGACTCCGAGGGAAGCATTCTTTAAACCGAAAGAATACTGGCCTTTAGAAGCGTGCGACGGGAAACTCAAACTCAGCGCGAACATGGTGACGATCTATCCACCCGGCATCCCGGCACTTATTCCCGGAGAGCCCATTACACCTGAAATTGGGGCCTATCTAAAAAAGATGTCAATGTTCGGTGCAATCATTGATGGTTTGGATGGGGGCAACAAAATCGGTATCGTCAGAGAGTGAGTCGTGTATTCAAAACATTAGCTTTTACAGGTCGTTGCCGACTTCAGGCCGAAAACGCCTTAGTCCTGAAGTCGACGGGCGTCCAGAAAGTATAGCCAGCACCATAGGGCCCTTGCTTTAACTTAAATAGGGCTTGCTGAAAAAACGATAAGTTTTTGATTTTAAAAGGTTTTAATCTGTAGTATCCTGCTCCAAGTGCAAAGAAAAAGACCTTTAGCCCCTAAAAAGCGTGCACCAGGAGCCTCCATGTATCGAAAAAGTAAC
>JAJDBU010000068.1 GCA_029261195.1 Nitrospirota bacterium
GTTACTTTTTCGATACATGGAGGCTCCTGGTGCACGCTTTTTAGGGGCTAAAGGTCTTTTTCCTTGCACTTGGAGCAGGATACTACAGATTAAAACCTTTTAAAATCAAAAACTTATCGTTTTTTCAGCAAGCCCTACTTAGGTGATTTTACAAGAAAACGGGGAAACAGACCTAGAATCAAGCCCTTGTAAAAATCAGCCTCTTTTGTTTCGTAATCAGCAGGTCGATGGTTCAATCCCATTCGCCGGCTCCAATAAAATTAATGGCTTATATCTTATTTGCGCGTTCACATTAGAATCGGCACCAATGTAGGTTGGGGGTAGTTGCAGATTTTATCCCAATGCCATTCTCATGATACGTAATCCCCCCGAAATTAACAGGGGACACCATCAAGCAATTTCCTGATACCGAAAAGGAAGCGTATACCCCTCTCCGACTGAGCCGGAATCTGAAGGACGACAAAGATCCAAAAGAAGCCCCTCCAAAACAAACCCGGGAGAGAGACTTCCGCCTTTAAGTTGAGAGTCGGCTGAAAGAGATCGCTCGAAGGCCTGCCGAATTTCGCCAGATTGCCATAAGTGAAGCTGTTGCAGGAAGCGTCTGAAGAGACCGGGCGGCATCGGGACTTTTTTGGAAACGCTTGATTCCGGTTCACCAGAGTCAAGCGTTTCCCTCGCGACCGCAAACTGCCGCCATTGCCGGGTCAACATCGTTAGAATATAGAGCGGATGCGCCCCCTCCGACAAAAGATGGTTGAGTAAGCGAATGGCCTTCGTGATGTTTTTATCTCCCACGGCATTCGTGAGTTCAAAGATCGAATGACTGCGCCCTCCGCCGACAACCCGTTGCACAAGCGCACCCGATACTTCTTCCTCTGAGACGGATGTTTCCTCTGCCACATAGAGCCATATTTTTTCAATCTCTCGCTGCAATGCGCTAAGATCACTCCCAAGGTGTTCCTTTAAAAACCAGATGGCCTCTTGTGAAAGGTGCAGGCCTTTCTGTTTCGCTTCCCCTGCGATCCACGCAGGGATCTCCCGCTCGTAAAGGCGTGGGCAAGTGACGAGGGTCGCTCGTTTTTTCAGGGTGGCAAAGAGCTTTTTTCGCATGTCCGGTTTCTCTGCCACAAAAACAAGGACCGTCGTTTCAGAAGAATTGTTGAGATAAGCAAGGAAATCCCCGCCCTCATCCTTAATCTGATCGGCATTTTGAATGATCAGCATTCGCCGGGAACTGAAGACGGGAAAGGTGTTGGCAATGGAAATGACGGCATCCGGAACAAGAGACTCTCCCTGAAAACGATGGAGATTAAAATCAAGGGTTTCCGGATCAATCGCTTTTTCCAGAAAACGACGAAGGAGTTTCTGAACTAAAAAGGACTCTTCTCCTGTAACAAGATAACAGGAAGAAAAATGCCCCTGATCAAGATGGCGCATTCCGTCCTGAAAGTTCATTTACGACCGTTCTTTTGCTGATCAATCATATTCCGGAGTAGATCGGCGACCTGTTCCGCCATGTCCCGTCCCGCCTCTCGAATCGCCCGATCCTTTGCGAGTCTGTCATCTCCGGAATCTGCGCGGGCGATGTATTCCGCCACACCCTCAACTGTTTTGGAAAAACTTTCCTCCCCCCCTTTTGACTCAAGAACTGCAATCTTCAAACTTATATTAATCCGATATTCTCTTGCGCCTCCAACCTGATCTAAAGAGATGGGGTGACGTCCGAAACGGGTGATCTGCCCAACAAGCGTTTTTGCGATTTGGTCTGTGTTCTCGCTGATATTCCATCCTCGTTCGTAGAGGCTTGTTTTAAAAATCGGCGTCAAAGTCTTCTCCAATAAGGGTTCAAATGTGCTGTTTTTAAATAGGGGAAGGACTAAGCGCGGACTGGGTGCTTTTGTAAGGATTGCCCCCCGTTTGGCGCAGCCCGAAAAACCGATCAGGGCAGACAAGATAAAAAACGGAAAGAGAGCGGCGAGGACTTTGCCAAGGATTTTGCCACTGACTTTATTTGATGAATTCGGCATCGTCAGATGACAATATTGACCAGTCTTCCCTTAATGACAAAGATTTTTTTGATGGGTTTTCCTGCAATCCAGGACTGCGTCTTCGCGTCGGAAAGGGCATGTTGCTGTAGTGCGTCATTCTCAAGTCCGGCGGGCGCTGAAAAACGGCTGCGGACTTTTCCATTAATCTGAATGACGACCTCGACTTGCGCCTCAACAATGAGTGCCGGGTTATAGCTTGGCCAGGGCACATCAAGAATGGAGGGAGAATGCCCCAGGCCCTGCCAAAGCGCCTCCGCCAAATGCGGTGCGAAGGGGGAAATCAGCAGCACCAGGGTGTCAATCGCCTCTGAAAATGTACTGTTATATATTTTGGTCTCAGACGGATCGGATACCGGGTCGGCCCATTCCCGGCTTAGGCCGTTATAGAATGTCATCAAAGCGGCGATTGCCGTATTGAATTTATAGCCTTCTTCAATATCGACACTTACCTTCCGAATGGCCTGATGGCTCATCCGACGGAGTTCGCTCACACGAGAGGAAGCCTTTGAAAAATCAATACTGCCGCTCTCCTGTGTTGCGCGACCCGACGCTACAAATTCGTGAACCAGTCGCCAAACCCGCTGAAGGAAGCGAAAGCTCCCCTGCACGCCTTCATCACTCCATTCCAGGTCTTTTTCCGGCGGGGCGGCGAAGAGAGAAAAAAGACGAGCCGTATCGGCGCCATAGGTTTCGATCAGTTCATTCGGATCAATGACATTGCCTTTCGACTTTGACATTTTCGCGCCGTTTTTGATGACCATCCCCTGTGTCAGTAAATTTTTAAAGGGCTCATCAATCTGAATCAATCCAATATCGCGCATGACCTTTGTGAAAAACCGGGCATAAAGCAAGTGCAACACCGCATGTTCAACCCCTCCGACATATTGATCCACCGGCATCCAGTCGTCAGCTAATTTCGAGTCGACCGGGCCATCAGTCGTCTTCGGGGAGGTATAACGGAGAAAATACCAGGAAGAATCTACGAAGGTGTCCATCGTATCGGTTTCACGCCGGGCCGGTCCCTGACATTCGGGGCAGATCGCCTCAAGAAAGTCCCGGTCGTTCAAAAGCGGATTGCTGCCGTCCTTTGGAGAAAGCGTATCCGGCAACTTCACCGGCAGCTCAGATTCCGGCACAGGCACAAGGCCGCAGCGCTCGCAATAGAGCATTGGGATCGGGGTGCCCCAGTAGCGCTGCCTTGAAATGCCCCAGTCTCGAAGCCGGTAGTGGATCTTCTTTTTTCCGAATTCTTTGGCCTCAACAAAGGCCATGATCGCCTCTTGTGCCGGAACGGGGGCCATGCCGCTGAATTGATCGGAATCGACAAGCGCTCCCTTTGTCTCGGTATAGGCGGCAGACAAAGGCATTTTCAGGCGACCCTCTTGGTTTTGGATGACAAGGCGAACAGCTAGATCGTACTGCTGAGCAAACTCAAAATCACGTTGATCATGCGCCGGGACGGCCATGACAATGCCGGTGCCGTATTCCATTAAAACAAAGTTAGCGACCCAGATGGGTATCTTTTCTCCGGTCAGAGGATGTTCAGCATAGGCTCCGGTGAAGACCCCTTCTTTTTCCTGCTCCACGGCGGTCCGAACTGTTTTGTCCTGATTTTTTATCTTTTCAATAAAGGCTTCAACCGCAGGGGCTTCGCTCCTACCCGCAATCAGTTCAGGGAGAAGCGGATGTTCCGCTGCAATACTCATAAAGGTGACACCGTAAAGGGTGTCGGGGCGGGTCGTAAAAATCGTCAAGGTCTCGGATCGGTCGCAGACTTTAAAATTGACTTCGACCCCGCAGCTTTTACCGATCCAGTTGCGCTGCATGGTCAATACACGGTCAGGCCAGCCGGAGAGTTGATCAAGGCTGGAAAGCAGTTCTTCAACGTAGGAGGTGATCCGGAAAAACCACTGTCTCAGAGCCTTCTGTCTGACGGGCGAATCGCAACGCCAGCAAAGCCCATCGACCACCTGTTCATTTGCCAGAACGGTTACACATTCCGGGCACCAGTTAACCGTCGCTTCTTTCCGGTAGGCCAGCCCCCGTTCAAACATCTTAATAAAAAGCCACTGGTTCCAGTGATAATAGTCGGGACGACAGGTTGCCAGCTCCCTTGACCAATCGTAGGAAAGTCCCAGCTTTTTAAGCTGTTGCTGCATGTCAAGTATGTTTTGGGCCGTCCAAGTTGCCGGTTGAACTTTCTTTTTAATGGCGGCATTTTCAGCGGGCAAACCGAAGGCATCCCAGCCCATTGGATGCAGCACCTTGAATCCGCGCATCCGTTTAAAACGGGCAATCACATCTCCGATGGCATAGACACGGACATGGCCCATGTGGATACGGCCGGAAGGATAGGGGAACATTTCGAGAATGTAGTATTTTGGCAGGTTTGCCGCTTCATCAACACAGAAGGTCTGGTTCTTTTCCCAAGTCTTTTGCCAGTAGGGTTCGATCTCTTTTGGGGGGTAGGCTGCTTTCATTTCGGCAGAGGAAGTTATCATAGGTCCCTGCTTTTCGCAAGGTGCTTAACTGTTCCAATGATCCCTGTAATCAAGACAAGCCTGATACAAAAGAGGTGAAATTTTAATGCTGAATTGTTATATTTGAGGTGTAGATCCGAATAGATGAAAACACGGGATAAGACGCTAATCTTAAATGATGAGGATGTCAAAGCATGAATATTCTTGTTGCTGTTGATTTTTCTGATGCCTCTGTACAGGTTTTACAAAAGGCGAAAACCTTGGCACAGGCTTTGTCGGCCAAGGTTTTCCTGCTACATGTTGCAGAGCCGAAACCGGGTTTTCTGGGTTATGCCGGAAGTTATGTCGATTATGGATCAGGTTATGTCGACTACGGTCCGGACCCGACATTAATGCGGAAGCAGATCGCTGAAAAACTTCACGGAGAACATAAGAGACTGCAAAAAGAAGCGACCGCCTTTCGAGAAGCCGGAGTGGATACGGCGGCACTCTTGATTCAGGGAGAGATCGTTTCAGCAATTATAGGCGAAGCAAAAAAACTGGAAAGCGAAATGGTCGTGGTCGGCTCCCACGGACACGGCGCAATCCATAATTTTTTTGTCGGCAGCGTCAGCAAGGGATTGTTAAAAAGCGCCCCCTGCCCCGTTTTAGTTGTTCCAACTGATAGAGAGATCAGCGAAACAACTTAAAATGCTCCGAGTATTAGGACAGGTCGACACGCCTAGTCGAGATCAATTTCACTGGACCCGGTCTCTTTTTTTAATAGACGGGAAAGGTCTGGTTGGGTGAGATGTTTCAGGATTTCTTTCGGAATATCCAGCTCAATGCGATCCTCATCCTTCCAACGCAGGGAGGTGGAAAGGATCGGAAACTCAGGCTCTCCTTTTTTTTGGGTCGAGATGAGTTCTTCAACCTGGTTTCCTCTGATGGAAAACTCACCCAACAAAAAGGTCTGATCCGAATCTTCAGACTGCTCTACCCCAAAGGCTGTATTTGTAGAGAGGAAGCCATTGAATAAAAGTAGGAAGGTCGCGAAAAAAACCAGTATTAAAGAGTGCCTGATCAAGCGGAAAGAAAACAGTTGGATCACGGGTAGAACTCCTTTTCCAGGGTATTAAAAGCAATGATTTGATAGATGCGTTTCAGGCGCTTTGAGCTTTTCTCCGTCCATTTATTGACGACATCCATCGACTTTCCGAGTTCAATGTTTTCGATGTAGGCCTCTTTTGCCAGATTGATATAGGAAAGCGCCTGTTCTTTCAGGAGATTGTCGTACATCTGCGCTTCTTCTACCGTAAGCTCCGGAAGACGCGCTGAACGAAGCAGGGAGCGGCTAAACTCCTCACAGATTTCCCCAATCCTGTGGTTGGCGTTCAGTATCACTCCGGGTGAAGGGTGAACCATTGCGTGCTGATATTCATTCAAAAGATCTTCAAAGAGCCGGGTCTTTTTTTGTAAATTTTTATCAAGCGGTTCGACCAGTTTTATCGCCGTAAAATCTGCAATTTTGCTTTCGGCCAGCAGAAAATAGGCTTTTGCAAGATAGTCCGGAAGAACCTCTTCTTCCCCCGGGCCTTTGCTCGCCGGGCCATCCTCCTTAGAAGCTGCGATCAGGGTGGTCAAAATTTTCCGGGCCTGTGCTTCTTCCCCCAGCTTGAATTTCATGTCTGCGGCCTTCACCATCAAGGCCCTCTCTATCTTTGGCTCGCTCTGAGATTCCCTTGCTCTTTCCACAACGTGAAAATAGACCTTTTCCCAGAATCCGGCTTCTTCGTAGAGGTCCATCGCATGGTCCAGGACCTTCCGAGATAATGCGGAGCTAATCGGGAGGCGACTCGCTTCTTCGTATATTCCAGCACCCTTCATCGGTCGACCCGTTTCGTGATAAAGCGCCCCGAGACGCATCATGACGGGGTAATAAAGAGTGGAATCGGCATAGCGAACGTAAAAAAGGTGGAGGGCCTCTTCCGCTTTCTGTCGTGTTGTTGAGGTATCCCAAAGCACACCCGCTTCAAAAAGGGCCAGGGGACCGGTCTCACTTTCTGCACCATACTCGTATGCCTTCCAATAGGCCTCTGCGGCAGCCAATTCCCGGCCTCCATTTTTGAGTGCCTCTCCCTGTTGAAAATAGGACAAGGCCAAAATGGGTGTGAATTCCTCACGATTTTCTTCATTAGTGGGTTCACTCAAAAGAGGGGATCCACTCAAGAGCTTTTCTAAAAAGACGATAATCTCCGCATAGGCCTTCTCTTTCAGATATCCCTGCACAATGAGCTGGTTTGCCTCAAGTTCAATGCCCTGGAAGGCCTCCTCGGGGGCCTCCGTTTTTCTTAGTACATTTGCCGCATAATTCCGACTTTTGAGGTAATCGCCGCGTTGAAAGGCCAACTCAGCCAAGCGCATTGAGAGGTTTTTTGCGCGGGGGTCGGAAGGGAAACGCATCACAAAGCGGTCATGCCCTTCGCGAATTTCCGGATCGCTCACATGGTAGATCTGCTCCAGCAGGACAATCTCCTGATATCCCGCCTCAGCCGACATCCGGTGTGGGGGATCAAGATAGGCGCTTTTGTGGTAGGCCAGGCGGGCCTCATTAGATTCCACAAGGAGGTCCGCATACAGGGAATAGATCAAATCGGTCCTAGGGGCTTCAGGAAAGAGGGCGAGATAACGCCGATACCAGGGAAGGGCCTTTGCCAGGCTTGACTTGTTATCCTCATTTACTCTCTCTGAATAATAGTGCTGCATGAGGAATTGCAGGTAATTTTTCAGGATTGGTCTCAGGGCCTCAGAACGACTCACTCCGTTTTTCACTGCCCAAAGCGATGCCGGTTCATAAGAAACGACAAAGCGCATCCGCTCGTTAATCACATTTTCTATTGAAAACTGATCCGAGGGGCTAATCAGGGCCACAGCTCTCTGATGAAAGAAGGGTGTCTCTAGATACAAGGGCTGGGCTTCAGCCCATGAAAAGGCCAATTCAAACAAATCCCGTAACTTTTTTTTAGATTCGTAATGATCGGCAAGTGCAACAACGAAGGGAAAACTCTCTTCAGGGGGCCTTTCCTGCATCAGTTCGACGAGGTGCTCCGAACCGCCTAGGGCCTCCAAAGAGAGGGCCAGTAATCTGAACGATTCACGATGTTCCTGAGGTGTTTCGGGGAAGTAGCAGGGGCCGGAAGCATTGTCGTCTTTGAAATCGAGTTTTTGAGCAACAAGGCGCTTGACGGCCTCTTCGGGTTTTCCATCAAGATAATAGGACCAGGCCAATTTGTAGACTGCGGGCCGGTAAAGCGGAGACCTCGGAAAGGACAGAACAGCCGTATAACTCTGAATGGCTTCACTGTAATCAGCCGACTTGAAGGCCAGGTTTCCCATGCGAAAGTGGCTCTCCTCCGCGTAGGGACCCTTCGCTTGAAGCGAGACACTCTGCCTAAGCTGGCTCACAACAGCTCGGGCGCTCCCTTGAGCGGAAGCTTTGTGTGCCTTTCGATAAATCTGTTCAATTTTCGGCAACATCGAATCGGCCTGACGCAGAGACATGCAAGTCCGGATCATCTCCATATGAAGAGCACGTTGTTCCTTTTCAATCATTCGTTCCCGTTCCTTGAGCGCCTTCAGAACTTGCTCGCGTTCCTTAAGACCGATATACCAAAGAATTGCCTTGATTTCCCGCTTTTGCGCGTAGTGTTCTTCAAGGTCATATAGCAGGGTTTTTGAGAGGAGAGTGCCGACAGGAGTAGAGATTGATGATGTGACCACCTTCTTTTTCAATAATTCGGTCTCTTCTTCCATCTGAATCACACGCGTTCGCAGTTCATCCCTCACTCGCTGGTCCATCTCTATCGCTCCGCGAAGATCTCCATTTTTTACAAGTGAACGGCTGAGGATTTGATAGGTTTGGATGTAATAAGGTGATTTATGTTGGCTCTCGTCAAAGGCCTGAAGCACGCTGAAAAGGTTCCCGGAAGCATCCAGCTTGAAATACCCCCATATAAGGGTTAGCAGGGCAAGATCAATGTCATCCTCAAAGACCGAGCCCAGGTTTTCAAAAGCGAGGGCATATTCCGTTTGACTGAGATGAAAATAGGTCTTCAGGAGGCTGAGCCGACCTGCCCAGGGAGAATCCGCATTCTCCTTGCTCCAGAGAACGGACTTTTCAAAGGTACTATTCAGGCCTTCCCTATCCTTAAGCCCCCAATAGGCGAGGGAAGTCAAATAAAGCCGCTTGGGTCGGTTCAGTTCGGAAGCTTCCGGACTGGCAAGAAGCCTCAATGCCTCGTTAAACGCTCCTTGCTCCAGCGCCCCTTGTACGGCGCCTAAAATGAATTCAGGATGCCACATAAAAAGGAAGTGATTTTTCTGATAGAGATTGTAGACCTCAGCATACTCTTCGCGACGGAGGTGAAGTTCAACCTGGAACTGTAAGACGGATGGATCTTTGGAGTTTTTTAAAAGAATCTCTGCGGAAGACCAAAGTCCTGCATCCAGGTAGCGCTTAATCTTTTCAGGAAATGTTCTGCTGTTTAATATCGGACTCTTTGGCTGATATTTTTCGTGTACCTGCAATATACCTTCTTCAACAGCGATCCAGGGATCGGGAGTCGAAAAGGCGTCTGAGAAGGATGGTTTCAAAAAAGAAAAGAGTAAAAACAGGAGAAGCACTATGGATTTCATCTATGTAGCCTCCCGGGTTTTTCTTTACAAGTAGGTTGATTTTTTAGATCCTGTCTTCCAACATAGACTGGGTTCTCAAGCCGCCTCTAGTCAGTATTCCGCCAAAATACAAAAAATATCGTTAAAAATCAGAGTGATAAATGCGTGTCGCAAGCGTAGTTTAATGCTTTTTTGTAGGGGCGTTATTTGGGATAAATTTACCATATTTTACTCTGTCCAACTTTCGCGCACAAAATGAACTACTACACTATACCTTGTCAAGGGATATTACCGGCATCATTTTTTCAGTAGATTTTCATGAATGACTACAAAAAATGTCCTTATTTTAGATAGGAATATGGCAAGAAAATGAGAAATAAGCGGACGGCACACAGACCGGCACTTTAAAATAGATGATAAAAATCGGACTTGTTATTGCGTTGAAAGACATCTCCCCCTGATAAAACCAATTTCCCCGATTTTTCACTCTGGTACTCAATTAAACGACCTCCTCTGCGTAAGCTGGAAATTTTTATAACTTCATTCAATTATTTCGAATGTGTTTGAAGACCCTGAAGTCCAAATTCTATAGAGTTATTTGTAGGGATGCGCGAAGAACGGAAAAAAAGGCTGCGACATTTATTGCACCCGAGTAATATGTCGCAGCCCATTAACTTGTTGATTTTATTATGTATTTATTGTTTCATTCTTATGAGCTTAAATAAATGTCTTACCCTTTACCCTGAATTTTCTGATAATTTCATGTGCCTAAGCTTAGAATAAACCCCTTAAATATTATAAATTATTAATTTAACTTGACCTTAAAACTACTTATTTCATGTAATGGTTAAATATTTACAGAAATAACCAAAAAAACACCTAAAATTGTTTTACGCTTCTTGTCTCTCAGTTTTGGCATTTATTTTGCTCAATGAGAGAGATATTCCGAGCTAGTGTTGGGAAAATATTCCCAGCATGGCGAAGCATGGGAGGTTCATCGTTAAATGAAAGAGGCAGTAGACATAACAAACAACAAACAACCAATCGAAAGGAAAAACCAAATAATGAAATTTAAATTATTTAAAGCGACCAGAATGGCAATTGCGAATCTAACGATTCTCTCATTGGTTGTCGTAATGGCTTTTGGCAGCAGTCTGGCTTTTGCACAAGTTGCGGTGATTGATCCTAGCCTGGAAGTATTCCGTATCCGTTGTCAAATTGATGCTGATATTGACCCTGTGACAGGTCTTACGGCACCTAAGGTCCAAATTCAGGGTAAGGCCCGTGCAGATTTACTGAATGGCTTGGCCGTTGGCATCATGGTTGAAAACATTTCAGAGCCAATTCCGCCATTACCACAAACAATCAACACGGTATTTGACCTTGGTTCTGCAACAGCCGACTGGGACACCTTCCCAGCTCTAGGTGATACATTAGTACAAGTTATTCCTGGTGACTTTGTTACGGCTAATCAAATGATACGGGTCACAGCTCAGGTTACAAGTACGGGACAAATGGCTTCTGATGTTGCCACGTGTGCCGACAAAACAGCAGGCCAGTTCACACAGCAAACCAAAGGGGTCTGCAAGTTGAAGGATTTCAACCGAGGCAAGTGCAAATCCGGCGATATTTTGCCCGATGGAACAGTCATGCCATAGTCTGTACTTACATTCAAGCTTGATTAAGGGCGGATGGGAAACCATCCGCCCTTTTTTTATTGATTGAACGCGATGTAAGAAAACAAGTAAAAGCACTACTGGTCAATAATCTGCATGTCGGCTTGGTTTTTCTCAACTCGTAAGATGGGTTGAAGAAATGCCTTCTTTGGAAATCGAGAAAAGACTGCGGCACCAATTGCGCTTGAGCCATTGGTTTCATGTTTACAAGCAATTGATTATATAACGATTTACACTACTGTCCCGTTAAAGTTACATGAGCCGGCTCTAACATAATGTTTTTTAAAGAAAAATAAGCATTTTATGGGTGTTACCGACTTGAACTGTAAAATAAATCTCCGCATTATCCTCTATATTCCCATGGAGGATAAAT
>JAJDBU010000069.1 GCA_029261195.1 Nitrospirota bacterium
TTCCGAACGGAGATTTATGCACAGGCCTATTGTCGAATATCAAGCTACCTCCAAACGATGGCGAACAAAGGATATAATCCGCTTATTGCCATTCAAATCGCTCTCGCTGCTGAATGAGACTTGCAGGGGTGAGTAGTTACATTTGTTCAAATAATATTGTCATGAGGGAAAAAATGCGTCATTTTTTCATCTACTGCTGAAAAAATAGATCCATACCGATACATCTACGTAAATCTATCATCGTCCACATTGAATAGGGGCTTATTTGTTCATTGCCAATGTAAAAGTGGAAAGAACGGGGCCTCTATAGAGACAGTCCAAGCGGTATCGGTATTGGTGAACAGAAGACTGAGCGCACACGAAGCGATCAAACAATTGTGATGTCTAATTTACAGGTATTGCCAGTATGCCTCGGCTATGGCAAAGGAAAAGAATGCGGGATTGATCTAGAATTGGATGATGAAATGGAGATTCAGGTTTCAGATACTACTCTTTAAGGAGTTTAAAAGAGGTCAAGTCCCGAATAGACAATAAATTTACTCATTCTGAGATTCGAGACTTGACCCCCACGAACAGATCCCTTATTTTTAACATAGACATCATAAGAAGGAGGAAGATATGGGGAGACCTAATTTCCAGTATGAAAAACGACAGAAAGAATTGGCAAAAAAGAAGAAAAAAGAAGAAAAAAAACAACGTAAGTTAGAAGAAAAAAAACTGCAATCTAAAGAGACCGCTGATCAAGCCCTTCCAGAGTCAGATCCTGGAGAAAATTAAGGCACTGATCACTAGAATCAGTCTCCTTGACAAGCTCACCCCCGCGATTTTATTCTGATTTTTATAGCATGGAGCGTGAGATCATTGATTTACCAAAAATAGAAGGTGAGACTAAGGCGGAGTCGGAAGAAGAAATAAGCCCCCGTCTCCTGAGGAAAAAACGGCAGCTCAAGCAACACCTTCTCAAACTGAAGGCCAGCCTTTCTCTCGCCCTTAATGATGCCTTTGACCGGTATTTTGAAAGCCGCCCCCTAGCCTATCTCAGAATAGAAGACAAGCTGGATCACTTGGCCTCTCTTTTTGAAGTACTCGGAAAGCAGATCAATTCTGCAGACTGTAGGGGCGATTTAGGGCGGGTCGGCGGCCGAATCAGTTTTGTTGAAGACCGTTTAGATGAAATTGAAGCGGATCTCTATCAACGGCCTCGTAGACGGCGTCAGCGTGCGTTTAACCTTTTTGATTTTTTCAATAACTTCGTAAAACAAGGTAAAAACGGAACATCCATTGGAAACCAGGAAATTACGACGCTATCAGAAGCTTATGCGGTTTTAGGTCTGGAAGAAAGCTGTAGTCTCTCCGAATTATTGCTGGCTTTTCGGAGGCTGGCAAAAAAACATCATCCCGATGCCAGAGGCGGAGACCGCAGTAAGGAACAAGAATTTCGCCGTGTTCTGGAAGCCTATCAAATCATCAAAGAATTCCGTAGTCGCTAAATTTCACGCCTTTCTCTTTTTCACTTCTTGAAGCACTTGCCTGCAATCCTACTCTCCAAAAAACATCAAACAATAACAATGTCATAAATGAAGTGCATAATAATGCTTTGTGAGCCTTGAATGCGCCACTTGTGTCTGATCAATACTAGTGTTCTTAGCTGGATAGGTTAGCTCAATTTAGATCGAAAACCTGTGTGGATTGCGACTATGCCTCCTGCCAGATTTTGATAGGCAGTTTTTTGAAATCCGATGTCTTCGATACGTTTTTGAAAACTTGTCTGATCCGGGAATTTTCGGATCGAGTCGGGGAGGTATTGATAAATGCCTGTTTGATCTTTTGAGACCCATGTTCCGATTTTTGGAAGGAGCTTGAAGGAGTAAAGATCGTAAAACATGCGAAATGGAGGGAAGGAGGGTTTTGAAAAATCGAGGCAGGCCATTCTTCCACCGGGCTTGAGGATGCGATAGATTTCTTTCAGGGCCTGGTCGAGATCTGAAACATTACGGAGGCAAAACCCGGTGAGGATCGCATCAAATGACCGGTCCGGAAATGGTAGTTGCTCGGCATTGGCGCGGACGCAAGCGACTTGGCTTTTTTTTCTACGGTTTAGTTTGTCCTTTCCGATGAGGAGCATCGGTTCATTCAGGTCGGTGGCAGTGACGCTTCCTTCGGCACCGACCCGGGCGGATGCCAGTATTGAAAGGTCGGCAGTGCCTGCGCCGATATCAAGCACCTTTTCCCCCGGACGGAGGCCGATTGCCTGCACTGTTTTTTCTTTCCATTGGTGGTGGAGTCCGAAGGAGAGCAGGGTGTTGTTCAAATCGTAATGTCGGGCGATTGACGAGAACATCTGCTGCACTGCTTTTTCTTTTTTTTGACCTGTCAACATTCAAGCACTTTCTGAAGAATTCGCTACATGAGGGCACAACTATGGTGGTGCATTCTCTTGTGAGCCAAGGTTTGTGATTTTACTTGTCGGGCCCATTGAACGCAAGAATCTGGGGGGAGGAGACTTAAAATCCGATATTGATTCGACCGGTATACAGGGGTGTCTCAGCAAAATCGGCCTCTACAACGATGTTGATGAGGACAATTGAGATTTTGATGCCGACAAAGGGTTTTACGAGACTTACGTTTGCTTTCCGTTTTTCGGCCGTCACATTTTCTTTACTTCGGACCCACACCTGTCCGTAACCGGCATAGGGGGTGAGGAATGCAAAGCCTTTGCTGATTGAAATGTCGGCGCCGAATGTTTCGAGATCTAGAACGTCGACACCCAATAATTTTGTATAGGAAGCTCTGATTGCGACAGCGGGCAGGGCGACATTGCCAGAGATAAAGGCCCATTTCAATTCACCTCCCGCAAGGGCAATATTAGACTCGGGCACTTTGGCATAGATTGCGCCGATATCAATGCCGAAGGGGAGACCTTTTTGGGCGTGGACCTTGGGGATGATGACTGAACCGGGTGGGGTAGCTTTTGTAACATTTTCCCAAAGGCTCCGGTCGATGTCAGTCGTCGTCACTTCAATACCCACGTCAAAGCCCAATATTCCGAGTGGCTCGGCGGGGGCCATTGGCAGGTAGGCGATTGCAAGTCCGATCTCCTCGGTGAAATCCTCAAATGCGCTTTGAATAACTGGGTTAATGGTGTCAATGTCGATATTTGCAGCCGATGCGCTTTGAAGTGGAAGAGTCAATGCGAGACTGGAAAGTACAAGTAAAAAGAAAGGCTTAAATTGAATGGACATTATTGCATTCCTCCTGGGATTGTCATTTCGGGGGGCAGATTGCCCTATTGAATATTTGATGAGTTGCTCAGCTTTTTTCTTGACAAACGCTGGACTCAACACTAATATTAGCCGTTTGTTTGGTTAGGTGACTCCATTTTATCCTCATTACGGGGATACGGATTTAAATAGCACCTTTCAAGCAAGGCGTAGGCTTATATAGCATAGCGCCTTTTTGAATGTAAAGAAGCTCAAAGTGGAAGAAATGCTGGCGTAGCTCAGTTGGTAGAGCAGCTGATTTGTAATCAGCAGGTCGGGGGTTCAAATCCCTTCGCCAGCTCCAAAATTGCCGCTTTGCCCGTTTTTGTTGTGCTGATTAGTCGATAGAAAGACCTGACTGGATGTTTGTTCGAGAAATGGATTTTTTTTTAAGTGGGGAGGTACCCGAGTGGACAAAGGGAACAGACTGTAAATCTGTCGCTTCCGAGCTACGGAGGTTCGAATCCTCCCCTCCCCACCATTATGATACATGCGGGAATAGCTCAGTTGGTAGAGCGCTAGCCTTCCAAGCTGGATGTCGCGGGTTCGAATCCCGTTTCCCGCTCCAAAATCTGAATAGGAGTCATGCTGATTTCGGTAAATCGATAAGATCATTCTGTCATTCTGTTTGGTCTTTCTCGAAACCTAAGGGAACTGCCGCCCTTGTAGCTCAGTCGGTAGAGCACATCCTTGGTAAGGATGAGGTCACCGGTTCAATCCCGGTCAAGGGCTGTTGTCACTAGCTCTTTGGTTATGTTAAGCATTGCGCTGATTTTAAGTATTTGCTTTAAGTGTTTGTAATAATGAAAGAAGGGTAGCTTGTATGCGTGAGATTATTATATTGGGGTGTTTGGAATGCAAAAATCGAAACTATTCAACGAAAAAAAATAAGCGAAATACCCCTGATCGTCTGGAACGGAAGAAATACTGTAAGACCTGTCGAAGTCATACTCCCCATAAAGAAGTGAAATAGGGATTTCGAGCGATATTGATTACTTTGCATGGCATCGTACAGGCCAGTAGCTCCAATTGGTTAGAGCGGCGGTCTCCAAAACCGCATGTTGGGGGTTCGAGTCCCTCCTGGCCTGCAAAGCGCTTATGTGGCAGAGACGACTGATGCTTTGCGGTGAAGGTTGAGTTGAACCTCTGCTGGATGGAAATATAAGGAGTATGTTTAGGATGATTAAGAAGGGGTTTCAATCCCTGAGTGACTTTGTAAAGGGTGTGAAGGCTGAATTGGTGAAAGTGACCTACCCTTCCAAAAACGAAACAATTGGGTCGACAACTGTTGTTATTGTTTTTACGATTATTGTAGCGATGTTTTTGGCAGTTATTGATGTTGCTCTTGTTCGTTTGCTTCGTTTAGCTGTGTAAGTCCGCCTAGGGAGGGTTCATGGAAAAAGAATGGTATGTTATCCATACCTATTCCGGTTTTGAAGGTCGAGTGAAGGCAAGTCTTGAAGAACGGGTAGTCTCGCTTGGCCTGGAAGAAAAAATCGGGAAAATCCTTATTCCAACGGAGGATGTCGTTGAAATAAGGGACGGGAAGAAGAGAATGGCAACAAAAAAATTCTTCCCGGGTTATGTACTTATTGAGACCACCCTTGATAATGAGGTTCAGCAGCTTATCAAGGGGACGGCGAAAGTGACTGGCTTCTTAGGAGGGGGGGAAGTTCCTGCTCCCTTGCCGGAGCAGGAGGTTAGGCATCTTCTGAAGCAAGTTGATGAGGGGGCCACGCCTTCGTCGGAAAAAAGCCTGTATGACGAAGGAGACTCTGTACGAATTGTCGATGGGCCATTTCTGGGCTTTAATGGCGTTGTGGATGAGGTGCATGCCGATCACGAAAAGTTAAAGGTCTTGGTGAGTATCTTTGGGAGGTCGACGCCGGTTGAATTGAGCTTTTTTCAGGTTGAAAAAGCGTAACCCTGTTTAGTCTGTCCTGGTTGCTGAAACCGTTATGATGAATTCTAGATAAGAGGGGTTGTAAGTAAAATGGCAAAAGAGGTTAAGGCTCTGGTGAAACTTCAAATTCCAGCAGGGAAAGCAAACCCCGCTCCACCGGTCGGTCCGGCTTTAGGGCAGCACGGTGTCAACATTATGGAGTTTTGTAAGGCGTTTAATTCGCAAACAAAAGGAAAAGAGGGGTCCATTATCCCCGCTGTTATCACAATCTATGTTGATCGAACCTTTACTTTTGAACTGAAAAGTCCCCCTGCGTCTGATCTCTTAAAGAAGGCAGCCGGGGTAATTAAGGGTTCTGCTGTCCCTCAAAAGGACAAGGTGGGGTCGGTGACACGGGCACAGATTGAAGAAATTGCACAGCTCAAAATGTCGGATCTTAATGCGGTTGATCTTGAAGGTGCGAGCCGAATTATCGAAGGCGCAGCCCGTAGTATGGGAATAGTGGTGAAGTAATACGCTTTATGAGTTAAGGATGGATGGGATGACCGTGCCTAAAGGGCTGGGCTAAGGAGTAAAAATGGGGAAAAAGTATGATGCTGCACTAAAACAGGTGCAGGAAGAGCCTTATGAATTAAAAGAGGCTTGTGAGTTACTAAAAAAGGTCCATTATGTGGGCTTTGATGCCAGTGTAGATCTTGCAATTTGCTTGGGCGTGAACCCAAAGCATTCTGATCAGATGGTCCGCGGTTCAGTCGTCTTGCCACATGGCACGGGTAAAAAAGTTCGCATTCTTGTTTTTGCAAAAGGCGAAAAAGAGAAAGAGGCAACTGAAGCCGGTGCAGATCATGTTGGCCTTGATGATTTGGTCGAAAAAATCAAGGGCGGGTGGACGGACTTTGACCGCGTTGTCGCGACGCCCGACTTAATGGGTGTTGTTGGTCGTTTAGGTAAGGTCTTGGGTCCGAGAGGCCTGATGCCAAACCCGAAGACGGGCACCGTTACCTTTGAGCTTGCAAGGGCGATCAGGGAAATACGGAAGGGTAAAGTCGAATACCGGGTTGAAAAGGCTGGCATCATTCATGTTTCTATAGGCCGTGTTTCGTTCTCAGGAGAGCAACTCGTTGAAAATTCTATGGCGGTGGTGGACTCAGTGATCAGGCAAAAACCGGCTGCGGCCAAGGGAAAATATATTAAAGGTGTGACCATTTCCTCGACGATGGGTCCTGGTATTCCGGTGGATGAGGGCGGTCTTCGTTCCGAAAAGGCTGCTTGATCCATCCTGTTCTGTTGTGGAATATTGGTTTTTTCGAGCTGTGCTGCATACATAAAAAGAGGGTAGAGGTATGAACGTAGAAGAGAAAAAGGCAGGTGTTTCTCTGCTAAACGAAAAGTTTTCTCAATCTAAAATGGCTATTTTAGTCGATTTTACCGGTATGGGCGTCGAGGAGCTTCGTGCGGTCAGGGGGCAACTTCGTGCTGCCGGAGGTGAACTCAAGGTCGTCAAAAATACTATTGCGATTCGAGCCGCAAATGGAACGTCTCTTGAGGGGCTGCAAGCCGACTTTAAGGGTGCGACCTTGGTTGCCTTGGGTTATGCCGATCCTGTTGCTCCGGCGAAGGCCTTAAAAGCTGCAACAGATAAGCAAAAAAAATTGAAGATCAAATCAGGGGTTTTTGAGGGGACTGTAGTTGATTTTGATTGCTTCAGGAAGATTGCAAAACTTCCCGCAAAGCCCGTTTTGATTGCTCAGTTAGTCGGTTGTTTGCAAGGGCCCATTTCCGGTTTTGCCGGGTGCCTTGATGGGGTATTGAGCAAATTTGTCCGTACTTTGCAGGCAGTGCATGACGACCGTGAAAAATCGTAAGGAACAGATTTTTAGAAGCCGGGACGTGAATTATGAGTCCCTTGCATAACAAATCAACATAACAAATCAACATTTCAAAGGAGGAACCAACAAGTGGCGAGTGCAGGAGCAACATTGTCAAATGAGGAAATTTTAAAAGCAGTTGAGGAAATGCCGGTCTTACAGCTTTCAGAGTTGATCAAGTTGGTTGAAGATCGCTTTGGTGTAACAGCGGCGGCACCGGCAGCAGTCGCAGCGGCACCGACAGATGGTGGCGAGGCAGCGGCCGAAGTTGAAGAAAAGACAGCCTTCGACGTTGTTTTAACCGATATCGGAGCAAAAAAGATCCAAGTGATCAAGGCTGTGCGAGAGGTGACGAGTCTGGGCCTGAAAGAGGCGAAGGAGTTGGTGGAAGCTGCGCCAAAGGCCGTGAAGAGCGCTGTGCCGAAAGAGGAAGCCGAAACAGTAAAAAAACGCCTTGAAGAGGCGGGTGCGACGGCTGAGATTAAGTAGTAGTGCAGGAGTTAAGCCGCTTTTCGGGCGTCTTGATGCTGATTTATTGAGTTCTGTTTTTATTTGATTGAAAAAGTGCGGAGGGTTTATGGCTCAGCGGCCTAGTGTCGAAGTCAGGGAACGGAAAGATTTTTCAAAAATTCCGGTGAAGGTCGGGATTCCGAACCTGATTGAAATCCAGAAAGCGTCGTATGAGCGTTTTCAGCAGCGGGATGTGCTGCCGGAAAAGCGGGCGGATATAGGACTGCAATCGGCCTTTACGAGTGTTTTCCCAATCTCGGATTATAATGATACGGCCATGATCGAGTTTATTGATTACTCAATCTCAGACTCGAAGTACGATGTCCAGGAATGTCTGGAGCGAGGCATGACCTATGCCGCTCTTTTGAAGATCCGTGTCCGTTTGGCGATTTGGGAAAAGGGAGAAAAGGGAGAGCCGAAACGGCTTCGGGATGTTCGTGAACAGGAAGTGTATATCGGAGAGATTCCTCTGATGACGCGAAACGGCACTTTCCTGGTCAATGGAACGGAGCGGGTCGTGGTGAGTCAGTTGCAACGATCTCCCGGTGCTGCGTTTATTCACGACAAAGGAAAAACCCACCCCAGTGGAAAAATTCTCTACTCCGGTCGGATTATCCCTTATCGTGGTTCCTGGCTCGATTTTGATCTGGACGTCAAAGATATCCTCTATGTACGAATTGATCGGCGTCGGAAGTTGCCGGCAACAGTCCTCCTGAAAGCCTTTATTCAAAAAGAAAAAAAGGGTTCTGAAACGATCTATTTCATGCCGGATCGGGACTCTAGGATCGAAGGGCGCAGTGTCAATGAGGTGATTCTCAAAACATTCTACCCGATTGAAGACGTACTCCTGAAAGAGGGCCATTTCTACAGGCGTTTGGATTCGCTCATTCATGCCGGCATGCGGGCCCCTTCCAATATTACGGATAAAACCGGGAAGGAGATTCTGGTTAAAGAGGGTAATAAATTGACAAAAGGGGCGCTACGGAAAATTGCCGCTGCCGGAGTCGAAGAAATCCCTTACCCGAGAGAAGAATTGATCGATAAGGCCGTATTGAACGATATTGTCGATGTCGAAACCGGAGAAATCCTGCTCGAAGAAAATCAGCCTTTGACTGCCGAGGTGATTGAAAAAATCGCCGAAGCGGGTATTCAGGAGATGAAGGTTGTTTTCATTGATAATATCCAGGAGCTTCCGATTATCCGGGACACGATGGCTCTGGAAAAGGTCTCTTCCCCGGAAGAAGCCATGGTGGAAATTTATCGACGTATACGTCCCGGTGAAACCCCGACGATGGACACGGCGAAGCTCCTTTTTGATAATCTCTTTTCAAACGAAAAACGCTACGACCTTTCTCCTGTCGGGCGTTTGAAAATGAACAAAAAACTCGGACTGAAATTACCACTGACTCATCGGACACTGACGAATGGGGACGTGGTCGAGGTGGTCCGCTATCTGATTGAATTAAGAGCAGGGCGAGGCGAAATTGAAGATATTGACCATCTTGGTAACCGTCGGGTCCGCTCAGTCGGGGAGCTACTTGAAAATCAGTTCCGGATTGGCCTGGTTCGAATGGAACGGACGATCAAGGAACGGATGAACCTGCTGGATCTCGACACCGTCCTGCCTCACGATCTGATCAATGCTAAGCCCGTTATTGCTGTTGTTAAGGAGTTTTTCGGTAGCTCTCAGCTTTCTCAGTTTATGGATCAAACCAATCCCCTTGCCGAAATTACACACAAAAGACGTCTCTCCGCCTTAGGCCCTGGTGGCTTGACTCGGGACCGGGCGGGTTTTGAAGTTCGGGATGTACACCCAAGTCACTATGGTCGGATTTGTCCGATTGAAACACCGGAAGGCCCGAATATTGGGTTGATCACTTCATTGGCGACCTTTGCCCGAGTGAATGAGTTTGGGTTTATTGAGTCGCCCTATCACAAGGTGCTCAATGGTCGAGTGACGGATAAGACTGAATTTCTTTCGGCGATTGACCGTGACCGTCCTGTCATCGCCCAGGCTAATACACCCTTGTCTACGGATGGACAGATTACTACTGAAACCGTTTCGGCTCGGGCTATGGGAGACTTTGTTGTTGTGCCGCCTGAGAAGGTCGAATACATGGATGTGTCTCCAAAGCAAATTGTGAGTGTGGCGACAGCTCTTGTTCCCTTTTTAGAAAATGATGATGCCAACCGGGCTCTCATGGGTTCAAACATGCAGCGCCAGGCCGTGCCGCTTCTCTCTGCTGAAGCCCCCTTTGTCGGTACCGGGATGGAGTCGGTTGTAGCTCGCAATTCGGGGTACATTGTCCTGGCAAAGCGCGGTGGCGTCGTGGAGAGTTTGGATGGATCTCGAATCGTGGTGAAAGCGGAGTTGTCTCGTAAGGAGAAGGAAGATGTCTCAGCCCACCCTGATGTCGCGATTGATGTTTACAAATTAATTAAATACCAGCGTTCTAATCAGAATACCTGTATTAATCAGCGTCCGATTGTTTCAGTGGGTATGCGTGTTAAAGAGGGTGATGTGCTTGCTGACGGCCCTGCAATTGATCGGGGCGAGTTGGCGCTTGGCCGAAATATCCTCGTCGCTTTTATGCCATGGGGTGGATACAACTTTGAGGATGCTATCCTCATTTCAGAAAAAGTCGTTAAAGAAGATATCTTTACTTCGATCAATATTGAAGAATTTGAATTGGAATCTCGCGATACAAAATTGGGGAAAGAAGACATCACACGTGATATTCCAAACGTAAGCGAAGAAGCCCTCATGGACCTTGATGAGTCGGGGATCATTCGTGTCGGAGCGGAAGTCAAGCCGGGTGATATTCTCGTCGGAAAGGTGACCCCGAAAGGCGAAACACAGCTAACGCCGGAAGAGAAATTACTCCGGGCTATTTTTGGTGAAAAGGCGGGTGATGTGAAAGACGCCTCACTCTATGTGTCGCCGGGAATTGAGGGGACGATCGTTGATGTTAAGATTTTTTCTCGCCGAAGCGTTGAAAAGGATGAGCGTTCCAAGACCATTGAAAAAGCGGACTTGGGCCGGATTCAGCGGGATCATCGTGATGAACTTCGTATCTTGGAAGAAGAAAAATACAAGAAGGTTCGAAAATTCCTCGCTGAAAAATTGGTCGGTGTGGATATAGTTGATCCTGAAACGGGCGAAATCGTCTTAAAGAAAAAGCGGAAAATCACGACAGAGATACTCGATAAGATCCAGGATGAAAGTTTGAAAAATGTGCTTCTGAGTGACAAAAAGGCCCAGGAAAAAATCGATTACATGGATGCCTTTACGAAGGAGCAGGTTGATATCCTGCAAACCATCTTTGACGAAAAGGTTGGTCGCTTGAAGCGTGGCGATGAACTGCCACCGGGTGTCATTAAGTTGGTGAAAGTCCTTGTTGCGATGAAACGGAAATTACAGGTTGGGGATAAGATGGCGGGGCGGCACGGAAACAAAGGTGTCATTTCGAGAATTTTACCCGAAGAGGACATGCCCTACTTGCCGGATGGCACGCCTGTAGAGATTGTTTTGAATCCTCTTGGTGTCCCTTCAAGGATGAATGTGGGCCAGATTCTGGAAACCCATCTGGGTATGGCGGCACGAGCCTTAGGTCTTCACTTTGCGACGCCGGTCTTTGACGGTGCGAATGAAAAAGAGATCAAATCCATGCTCCGTGAGGCGAATCTTCCGGAGAGTGGTCAGACGGTCTTGTATGATGGTTTAACAGGGGAAGCCTTTAAGCGGCCCGTGACGGTGGGTGTGATGTATATCTTGAAGCTCCATCATCTGGTTGACGACAAAATTCACGCGAGATCCATCGGGCCCTACTCTCTTGTGACGCAGCAACCTCTAGGAGGGAAAGCCCAGTTTGGTGGACAGCGTTTGGGTGAGATGGAGGTCTGGGCCCTTCAAGCCTACGGTGCGGCATCCATTCTCCAGGAGTTCTTAACCGTTAAATCGGACGACGTTCCAGGTCGTTCCCGCATTTATGAGGCGATTGTCAAGGGCGAGCACTTTCTGGAATCGGGTCTACCTGAATCGTTTAATGTTTTGATTAAAGAGCTTCAGAGTCTCGGACTTGATGTTGAATTGATCCCCGCCGGGGCTCTGGTCAACCCGTCTTGATTTTACTTATTCCTTTAGGTAAGCACTCCTTATTTAAAGGTTCGGAGGTTCAATGGAAACACTGAGTAAGCTTGAAACAGTCAAGACTTTTTTTGACAAGTCAAAGAGCGCCGTCTCATTCGATGCCATTCGTATTCGGATTGCATCCAGTGAAAAAATTCGTTCGTGGTCTTATGGTGAAGTCAAAAAACCGGAGACAATTAATTATCGTTCCTTTAAGCCGGAACGGGACGGCCTTTTTTGTGCCCGTATTTTCGGACCGGTAAAAGACTGGGAATGTAATTGCGGTAAATACAAGCGTATGAAGCACCGCGGCATTGTCTGTGACAAGTGCGGTGTAGAGGTGATTCAGTCAAAGGTTCGGCGTGAACGCATGGGGCATATCGAACTGGCCTCTCCCGTTGCGCATATCTGGTTTTTAAAGGGCATTCCGAGTCGACTGGCTATTCTGCTTGATGTCACCCTAAAACATCTTGAGCGTGTGCTCTATTTCGAGAACTACATAGTCGTCGACCCGAAAGAGAGCGGCTTAAAAGAAAAAGAAATTATCACGGAAGATCAGTATCGCGAAGTCATTGACGAACACGGTCCCTCTGGTTTTGTTGCCGAAATGGGTGCCGAGGCCATCCGGGAACTTTTAAAACGCATCGACCCGGAGGAACTCTGGGAAGAGCTTCGGGAAAAGCTCGCCGTAGCGACTTCTGTCGCCGCTACGAAAAAGTTGACAAAGCGCCTCAAGGTGGTTGAGTCCTTTCGGTCTTCAGGGAATAAGCCTGAGTGGATGATTATGGATGTGATTCCAATTCTTCCCCCGGAACTTAGGCCGCTTGTCCCGCTCGATGGCGGACGTTTTGCGACATCCGATCTGAATGATCTCTACCGGCGAGTCATTAACCGTAATAATCGCCTGAAGCGGCTCCTGGAATTGAAGGCCCCCTCAATCATTATTCGTAATGAAAAAAGGATGCTTCAGGAATCTGTTGATGCCCTTTTTGATAATGGACGACGGGGTCGAGCCATTCGAGGGTCCAATAAACGGCCGCTTAAGTCGCTCTCCGATATGCTCAAAGGAAAGCAGGGACGCTTTCGTCAGAACCTGCTTGGAAAACGTGTCGACTACTCCGGGCGATCAGTCATTGTCGTCGGCCCGAATTTAAAATTGCACCAGTGTGGTCTTCCTAAAAAGATGGCCCTGGAATTGTTTAAGCCCTTTATTTATCACAAATTAGAAGCACGTGGCGCAGTCACGACCATTAAAAGCGCAAAAAAAATGGTCGAAAAGGAAGCCCCGGAAGTCTGGGATATTCTGGATGAGGTGATCCGGGAGCATCCGGTTCTTTTAAACCGTGCGCCCACTCTTCACCGTCTGGGCATCCAGGCTTTTGATCCTGTGTTGGTGGAAGGGAAAGCGATTCGTCTCCATCCCCTGGTTTGTGCCGCTTTTAATGCCGATTTTGACGGGGATCAGATGGCGGTTCATCTGCCTCTCTCGGTTGAGGCGCAGATTGAAGCGCGCGTTTTGATGTTGTCCGTTAATAATGTACTCTCACCGGCAAGCGGTCAGCCCATTATGGTCCCTTCCCAGGACATGGTTTTGGGTTGTTATTGGTTGACGAAGGAGCGTGCCGGTGCGAAGGGTGAAGGGAAAACCTTTTCCGGTCCGGAAGAGGTTCGTATCGCGTATGACCACGATGCAGTAGAAGAGCATGCCCTGATTAAGGTGAAGCTTGATGGGACGCTTGTTGAGACGACTGTGGGTCGGGTTCTTTTTGGTGAGTTACTTCCTCCCAAGATTCCCTTTTCTTCAATCAATAAACCACTAAACAAAAAGGCGCTCGTCGCCTTGATTTACAAGACCTACCGAGAGGCGAGCCACCAGGAGACCGTTGTCTTTTTAGATCGTGTTAAGGAACTCGGATTTTACTATGCCACACGAGCTGGAATCTCGATTTGTATTGATGATATGCATATTCCGACAAAAAAAGGCGATCTTCTTGATAAGGCTCTCAAGGAAGTGAATGAGATTGAAAGTCAATATGTTGAAGGTTTGATTACAAACGGGGAACGCTATAACAAGGTCGTCGATATTTGGGCGCATGTAACTGATGTGATTGCAACAGAAATGATGCAGGAGCTGGAACAGGTCGAGGTGAGTTCTGGAGACGGGAAGGCGACGCAGCTCGGGCAGACAAAGTTTAATTCCATTTATATGATGGCTGACTCCGGTGCGCGTGGAAGCGCACAGCAGATTAGACAGTTGGGCGGAATGAGAGGCCTCATGGCTAAACCCTCCGGAGAGATCATTGAGACTCCGATTAAGGCCAATTTCAGAGAAGGCCTGACGGTTCTTGAGTATTTTATTTCTACGCATGGGGCCAGAAAAGGTTTGGCGGATACGGCGCTAAAAACTGCAAACTCTGGATATTTGACCCGAAGGCTGGTCGATATTGCACAGGATGTCATTGTTAAACTCATAGATTGTGAGTCCACTGATTCGATCACCGTCTCAGCACTTGTTGAAGGGGGTGAGGTCATTGAGCCTCTGGAAGAGCGGATCTTGGGACGAGTTGCTGCAGAGGATATTCTGGATCCGATTACAGAGGATCTTATCTGTGCTGCAAATGCGGACCTCAACGAAGTGCGCACTCAGGCTGTCATTGATTCCGGAATAGATCAAGTGAAGATTCGTTCTGTTTTGACCTGCCAGGCACGTAGAGGCATCTGTGCGAAGTGTTACGGTCGAGATTTAGCACGTGCTGAGGAAATCGAAATGGGTGAAGCCGCCGGGGTGATCGCTGCACAGTCCATTGGAGAGCCTGGAACACAGTTGACGATGCGAACATTTCATATTGGTGGAACAGCAAGTAAAGTCATTGAGCAAACTGTTCTGGAATCGAAGAACAAAGGGGTTGTCAAATACATCAATTTAAATACGGTACTCGATAAAGTGGGCGACATGGTCGTCATGAACCGGAACGGTAAAATTGCTATTTTTGATGAAACCGGTAGAGAAAAAGAGAAGTACTCCGTGGTCTATGGTGCCAAGATCAAAGTGAAGGATGGTTCCAAGGTGACAGCAAAGCAAAAAATGGTCGAATGGGATCCTTATTCACTTTCGATTCTGACGGAAGTCGGTGGAAAAATTGCCTTAGGAGATGTGGTTGAAGGACTGACCATGCGAGAAGAGGTAGATGAGGTCACCGGACTGGCGCGTCGGGTGATTGTGGACTATCCCGGATCAAATCTGCGTCCCCGTATTTCGATTAAGGATAAGTCGGGTCGGACGGCAAAACTGACCTCTTCGGGAGCGGTTGCGCGTTATCTGCTTCCTGCTGGTGCGCATATCTTCGTGGAAAAAGGACAGGAAGTTTTTCCGGGTGATGTTCTGGCGAGAATTCCAAGAGAGACCACTAAGACAAAGGATATTACGGGTGGCCTGCCTCGTGTTGCGGAACTATTCGAGGCAAGAAAACCGAAGGAACAGGCTGTGATTTCTGAAATTGACGGCAAGGTCGAATTTGGCGGCTTCGTTAAAGGGATGCGGAAGGTCATGGTGACGAATGATGTCGGCGACACGCGGGAATATTCAATCCCTAAAGGAAAGCATATTAATGTGCATGAAGGCGACTGGGTGCAGGCCGGAGAGCCTCTCATGGACGGATCTCCGAATCCTCACGATATTCTGGATGTACTCGGGCCGAGAGCGCTCCAGCAGTACCTGGTTGATGAAGTGCAGGAGGTTTATCGCTTGCAGGGCGTCTCCATTAACGACAAGCATATTGAGGTGATTGTTCGTCAGATGCTCCGGAGGGTTAAGATTGAGGAGTCAGGCGATACCACTTTTCTGATCGGGGCTCAGGTTGATAAATTTGTCTTCGCCGACGAAAACGAGAAAGTAATGGCCGATGGAGGGCAGCCGGCAGCAGGGAAACCGATTCTTCTTGGCATTACTAAGGCCGCGCTTTCAACGGACAGCTTTATCTCTGCGGCGTCCTTTCAGGAAACGACGCGAGTATTGACTGAGGCGGCCATTAGTGGAAAAGTGGATGAGCTGATGGGATTGAAGGAGAACGTCATTGTCGGTCGATTGATCCCTGCTGGAACAGGGCCCTCAAAATATCGTGAGGTTTATGCGCGTGTACCAAAAGGGGATGAAATACATGCTTCTTCAGGCGATAAGACTTCCAATTCTACGGTAGACAATAATTAGAATGAATGAAATTAAACTTGTTGACTTACTAGGTATTGTTCAATATAATGCGTGGGTTTTGGGTTCTTAAAAGAGGAAGAAATGCCGACAATTAATCAATTGATCAAGAACGGGAGGGTGAAAGCCCACTCAAAGACCAAAAGTCCTGCCTTGAAATGTTCTCCTCAAAGGCGGGGTGTTTGTGTGCGTGTTTACACGACGACGCCCAAAAAGCCGAACTCTGCCTTGCGGAAAGTTGCTCGTGTGCGTTTGACAAATGGTATCGAAGTGACGTCGTATATTCCTGGTGTGGGGCATAATCTTCAGGAGCATTCGATTGTGTTGGTTCGGGGAGGAAAAGTGAAGGATCTTCCAGGAGTGCGCTATCATATTGTCCGAGGAGCGCTTGATACGGTGGGTGTGTCGGATCGTAAGCAGGGTCGCTCTAAGTACGGGGCAAAAACACCGAAATAAGGGTTAGCTGGAAATGCCGAGAAGAAAAGTTGTAGTAAAAAGAGAAGTCTTGCCTGATCCACGATATGGCGATCGTCTCATCACGAAATTTATTAGTTTAATTATGTCTGACGGAAAGCGCAGTGTAGCTGAGTCGATTTGTTACGGTGCCTTCGACAAGATTAAAGAAAAGAGTGGCTCAGATCCGCTGGAAGTGTTTAAGAGTGCTGTTGAGAACGTGAAGCCGAAAGTCGAGGTGAAGTCTCGCCGCGTCGGCGGAGCATCCTATCAAGTGCCGGTTGAGATTCATTATAACCGTCGTACCACGCTTGCGCTTCGTTGGCTGACTCGTTTTGCTGCGCAACGGGCGGGGCGAAGTATGCGCGATAAACTGGCGGCTGAATTGCTGGATGCGTCTAAGAATGCAGGTGCTGCCGTCAAAAAACGGGAAGATACGCATCGCATGGCTGAGGCAAATAAAGCCTTTGCGCATTATCGCTGGTAGGAGTCACCCTGTTTTGTTGTTTTTTTTTGGTGAAGGGGTTTGCCTTCACCTTTTTTAATGCTGTATCGCTGAGGATTTCTTGGGTGGCTAAGGAAAGTTCTTTAAAAGATGCTCGCAATATCGGGATTATGGCTCACATTGATGCCGGTAAGACCACGACCACGGAGCGTATCTTGTTTTATACGGGAGTGACCCATCGCATTGGGGAGGTTCATGATGGGAATGCGGCTATGGACTGGATGGCTCAGGAGCGGGAGCGAGGTATTACAATTACTTCAGCGGCGACCACCTGTTACTGGCATGATAAGCGAATTAATATTATTGATACGCCGGGGCATGTTGATTTTACGATTGAGGTGGAGCGTTCTTTGCGGGTTCTTGATGGTGCTGTCGCAGTTTTTGACTCTGTGCAGGGTGTTGAGCCGCAGTCTGAGACTGTTTGGCGGCAGGCAGATCGTTATGGCGTGCCGAGAATTGCCTTTATGAATAAGCTTGATCGGATCGGCGCTGATTTTTTTGCCAGTGTTAAGACGATGGTCGATCGACTGGGTGCTAATCCTGTCTGCATTCAAATTCCTATTGGGATAGAGGCTGGCTTGAGAGGCTGTGTTGATCTCATTGAGATGAAGGGTGTTTTCTTTGATGATGAGACGCTTGGGGCGAAATATGTCGTCGGGGAGATTCCTGATGAACTCACGGTTCAGGCGCGAATCTATCGTAATAAAATGATTGAGGCGATCGCTGACTTTGATGATGTTTTGATGGAGAAATTTCTTGAGGAGGCTGAAATTGCGTCTGATGAGATCCACTCCGCCTTGCGCAAAGGGACTCTGGCGATGAAGATCGTTCCAGTTGTCTGTGGGTCAGCCTTTAAAAACAAAGGCGTTCAGCTTCTGATTGACGCAATTGTAGACTTTTTGCCTTCGCCTCTTGATGTCCCCCCTGTTGTCGGCGTTGATTTGAAGACGGGTGGAGATATATATCGGGAGGCTAAGGATAGTGAGCCTTTTTCGGCGCTTGCTTTTAAGATTATGTCTGATCCTTTCGTCGGCCAATTGACTTATTTTCGGGTCTATTCCGGCACGCTTACTGCTGGTTCGTATATCTATAACTCGACGAAGGGGAGTCGAGATCGAATCGGTCGGATTTTAAAGATGCATGCTGATAAGCGCGAGGATATTCAGAGAGTTAGTGCTGGCGATATTGCCGCAGCTGTTGGGCTTAAAGGGGCCAAGACGGGTGATACTTTATGTGATGAGAGTAATAAAATATTACTCGAGGTGATGAAGTTTCCAGAGCCTGTGATCTCTCTTGCAATTGAACCGAAGACGCAGGTAGATCAAGAAAAGCTAGGGCTGTCACTTGGTAAACTTTGTCACGAAGACCCTTCACTGCACGTCTCAACAAACGAGGAGACATTGCAGACGATTATCTCTGGGATGGGGGAGTTGCATCTGGAGATCATTGTGGATCGCTTGCGGCGGGAGTTTAAGGTTGAAGCTAATGTCGGGAAGCCTCAGGTGGCCTATCGAGAGACTATTAAGGGAAGCGCGGCGGCCGAAGGGAAGTACGTACGGCAAACGGGTGGTCGTGGGCAGTATGGGCATGTCTGGTTGAAGGTGGAATCTTCTGAGCCTGGTACAGGCTTTGAGTTTATTAACAAGGTTGTCGGAGGGGTTGTTCCGAAAGAGTATATTCCCGCGGTTGAGAAGGGTGTTCGTGAAACCATTACTTCCGGGGTTGTCGCGGGCTATCCAATGATAGACTTGAAGGTGAGTATTTATGATGGCTCATACCATGACGTTGATTCCTCGGAGGGTGCGTTTAAGATCGCCGGGTCGATGGCCTTTAAGTCCGGAGCCAAAAAAGCTGATCCCGTTATTTTAGAGCCAATTATGGATCTTGAGGTGATTGTCCCAGAGGAGTATATGGGGGATGTAATCGGGCGCTTAAGTTCAAAACGCGGGAAGATCCTCGGTATGAATATGCGCGGTGGGGCTCAAGTGATTTCAGCGCTTGTTCCACTTGCGGAGATGTTTGGTTATGCGACGGATCTGCGTTCAATGACTCAAGGGCGTGGGGTTTTTACGATGCAATTTTCTTGTTACGAAGTTGTGCCTAGCAATATTTCGGAAGAAATTGTTGCCAAAAATCAGGGGACATTCTCTTGATGAGAAAACCCGAGTTAGTTGATGTTTTGTAGTCTCACGTGTCTTTTCTTGTGTGTGGAAGCAATGAAGAAGATGGGTGAGGAAGAAATTTGATTGGAGGAGTAGTGTAATGGCAAAGGCAAAGTTTGAGCGGACGAAACCGCATCTGAATATCGGGACAATCGGTCATGTCGATCATGGGAAGACGACTTTGACGTCAGCGATCACTAAAGTTCTGGCCGATAAGGATAAGTCGTATGCGGAATATCTGGCCTACGATTCAATTGATCGTGCGCCGGAAGAGCGAGATCGTGGAATTACCATCGCAATCGCTCATGTCGAATATCAGACGGATAACCGCCATTACGCTCATGTCGACTGCCCTGGGCATGCCGATTATGTCAAGAATATGATCACGGGTGCGGCGCAGATGGATGGCGCAATTCTAGTCTGCTCTGCTGCGGATGGACCAATGCCTCAGACCCGAGAACATATTCTTCTCGCACGTCAGGTGGGTGTCCCTTATATTGTGGTCTACCTGAATAAGGCAGACATGGTTGACGATGAGGAGCTTTTGGAGTTGGTCGAAATGGAGGTTAGGGAGCTGTTGTCATCCTATGATTTTCCTGGAGACGATATTCCTGTCATTACAGGCTCTGCTCTAAAGGCTTTAGAGGGTGATACGAGTGCCGTTGGTGTCGAGTCGGTCCTGAAGTTGATGGATGCGGTGGATAGTTATATTCCGGTCCCGACACGAGAAATCGACAAGCCCTTTATTATGCCGATTGAAGATGTCTTTTCAATTTCGGGCCGTGGCACGGTTGTGACCGGACGAATTGAAAAAGGAGTGGTCAAGGTGGGTGAAGAGATCGAAATTGTCGGTATTAAAGACACTCGAAAGACAATCGTCACCGGTGTTGAAATGTTTAGGAAGCTTTTAGATCGCGGTGAGGCGGGGGATAACGTTGGAATATTGCTTCGCGGAACAAAGCGAGAGGAAGTTGAGCGAGGTATGGTGCTAGCTAAGCCTGCGAGTATTACCCCTCATACCGTGTTCAAGGCGGAAGCTTATATCCTGACGAAAGATGAAGGCGGACGGCACACGCCTTTCTTTAACGGTTATCGTCCTCAGTTTTACCTGCGTACGACCGATGTGACCGGGGTTGCGAAGTTAGCCGAGGGGGTTGAAATGGTGATGCCGGGAGATAACGCAGAAATGGAAGTTGAGTTGATCATGCCGATCGCGATGGCAGAAGGTTTGCGTTTTGCGATTAGAGAGGGTGGTCGTACTGTCGGTGCCGGTGTGATTACGAAAGTTATTAAGTAGGCGAATAGATTTAAGGAACGGAGCAAGGGATCATGGATCAAAAAATTAGAATTCGCCTGAAGGGTTATGATTATCGCCAGCTAGATCAATCTGCTAATGAGATTGTCGATACTGTTATCCGTACAGGTGCAAGGGTGTCTGGACCGATTCCGCTTCCGACGAAAATAAGTAAATATACGGTCTTAAGGTCTCCTCATGTCGATAAGAAATCGCGGGAGCAGTTTGAGATTCGAACTCACAAGCGCTTGATTGATATATTGGAACCGACACCTGATACAGTTGATGCTCTAATGAAGCTCAATCTTTCAGCAGGCGTGAATGTCGAGATTAAATTATAGGGGCCGCGTTGAAATGCTTAATGGTTTGATCGGTTATAAATTAGGAATGACACAGGTCTTTTCAGATGAGGGAAAGCTTGTTCCTGTGACTTTGTTGGAGCTTGGGCCCTGCAAGGTCGTTCAGGTGAAGACCCTCGAAAAAGATGGCTATCAGTCTGTACAGCTTTCTTTTGATGAAGAGAAGGAGCATCGCGTAACGAAGCCCCTTCTAGGTCACTATAAAAAGGCGTCTCTATCACCGGCTAGATTTCTCCGAGAAATTAAAACTGAAGATTCGGGTTTTTCTGTCGGGCAAGTCATCAACTCTGAGATATTTAAAAAAGGCGAGTTTGTTGATGTCACCGGTGTTTCAAAGGGAAAGGGCTTTCAGGGGGTAATGAAGCGTCACAATTTCTCCGGTGGTCCTAAGTCCCATGGGTCGCATTTTCATCGTGCTCCTGGTTCTATCGGTAATAGTGCCACGCCTTCGCGTGTTTGGAAGAATAAAGCAATGCCCGGGCAAATGGGGAATAAACCGGTTACTACTCAGAGTCTTGAAGTGATCGAAGTACGTCCGGAACAGAATATTGTCATGATAAAAGGGGCCATTCCCGGAGGAACAAAGGGTTTGGTTATTGTTAGGAAGTCTGTGAAGAAGCAAGTGAATGCTGGGGTTTGAGTGAGCTAATGCCTGAGATTGATGTAGTCAACCAACATAACGAAAAAACAGGGTCAATTGTCTTGGATGAGCAGATTTTTGGTGCGCCTGTTTCGCCTGAACTGATGCACGAAGTTGTTCGTATGCAATTAGCGTCTATGCGTCAGGGAACGGCAGCAACGAAGACAAAGGGTTTTGTTCGCGGTGGTGGAAAGAAGCCATGGCGCCAAAAAGGAACTGGTCGAGCCCGAGCCGGGTCAAGTCGTTCGCCCCTTTGGAAAGGTGGTGGCACTACTTTTGGGCCGACACCGCGTTCTTACGCTTATTCAATTCCGAAGAAGAAAGCAAGAAAAGCCTTGTATTCGGCGCTTTCTTCAGTCGTAAGTGGGGGCCAACTTGTTGTTTTAGAGGAATGGGCCCTCTCCGAGACGAAGACTCGCTCAATGGCACACTTGCTTCAAAAACTACAACTGCAAAAAAAAGTCTTGATCGCGGTGAGTCAAGTGGAAGATGACTTTGCTCGAGTGACGAGAAATCTTCCTTATGTGACGGTCGTTGAGTTGCGGCATCTAAATGTCTACGGATTAATTCGGGCTGAAAACTTGCTGATTTCTCAGAGAGATGTAGCCAGACTCTCTGAAGTTTGGGGGAAATCTTGAATTCACACGATGTTATTATTCGCCCTTTGATGACGGAAAAAAGTACTTTTTTACGGGAAGAGGAAAACAAGGTTTGTTTTGTTGTGCGGCGGGACGCAAATCGAAAAACAATTCACCAAGCTGTGGAAGAGACCTTAAAAGTGAAAGTCAAGAGCGTTAATGTGCTAAATATGATCGGCAAGACAAAGCGATTAAATCGGTTTACGGGGAAGCGAGCTGACTGGAAGAAGGCGATTGTCACTCTTGAAAAAGGTGAAAAAATTGATTTTTTTGAAGCTTAATTCTTTTTTTCTTTGATTTAAGTTGAAGATCTAATGGATTTATTTGGATTGGAAGTGAGTTTTAACAATGGGTATTAAGAATCATAAGCCAACTTCTCCGGGTCGCCGGGCCTCTACGGGCATGACCTTTGACGAGATAACGAAATCGAAACCTGAAAAAAAACTTGTTCGTGCCCTCCATTCTTCTGGTGGTCGAAATAATCGGGGCAGAATGACCAGTCGCCATCGTGGAGGCGGACACAAACGGGCTTATCGGATTATTGATTTCAGACGTGAAAAAGTAGATATTCCAGCGACCGTTTCGGCGATTGAGTATGATCCCAATCGATCTGCACGCATTGCGCTTCTTTTTTATGCTGATGGAGAAAAAAGGTATATTATCGCTCCGGAAGGCCAGAAGGTTGGTGATAAGGTGATGTCCGGCCCTCACTCAGAGATTAAAGTGGGTTGTGCGCTGCCGCTGCTCAATATCCCTCTTGGAAGCACGATTCATAATATTGAATTGAAAAAAGGAAAGGGCGGGCAACTCGCACGAAGTGCTGGTGCCTCCGCTCAGCTTATGGCGAAAGAGGGGGATTGGGCTCATGTGCGGCTAACCTCCGGTGAAGTACGGTTGATTCGCTCAGAGTGTATGGCGACACTTGGGCAGGTTGGGAATGTCGACCACGAAAATGTCTCATATGGGAAGGCAGGGAGACGGCGCTGGTTGGGACGTCGACCGCATGTTCGAGGCACTGTAATGAATCCGGTTGATCATCCCCACGGGGGTGGTGAAGGGAAGTCCGGGCAGGGGAATCCCCATCCTGTTTCGCCTTGGGGACAGCTTGCTAAGGGTTTTAAGACCCGCCGCAGAACCGAGAGCGATAAGTATATCGTGCGAAAACGAAAGAAGTAAGTCGCACGACACAAAGCAGAGAGTAGCGATTAGTTAAGGGAGTGAAATGCCTAGATCGATAAAAAAAGGACCTTTTGTGGATGACCATCTCTCAGAGAAGGTTGCCAAAATGAATTCTACAAATGATATGCGGATTATTAAGACTTGGTCGCGTCGATCAACAATTATCCCGGATATGATCGGGCATACCTTGGCAATCCATAATGGGAGGAAATTTATTCCCGTTTATATTACGGAAAATATGGTCGGTCACAAAACAGGTGAATTTTCTCCGACACGCACATTTAAAGGGCATGTCGGCGGAAAAACAGAAAAAGGCGCGAAATTCAGGTAAGTAAAAACGGCCTTAATTTAAGAGACTTTGATATGGAAGCTAAAGCAAAATTACGATATGTGCGTGTGACACCTAGGAAGGCACGCTTGGTGGTGGATCTGATCCGAGGCAAAAATGCTGAGGAGGCGATGACGGTTTTAAAGTTTACGCCTAGGGCGGCGGCAGAGGTTATTCAGAAAGTTCTGAAGTCAGCTGTGGCAAATGCTGCACAAAAAGAAATGGGTGATGTCGATACGCTTCACATATCACGAGCATTTGTAGATGAAGGCCCAACGATGAAGCGAGTTAGGCCTCGAGCCATGGGCAGGGCCAATACCATTCTAAAACGGACAAGTCACATCACGCTTATATTGTCTGCGAAAAAATAGGAAATGAATAGAACGATGATCTGGACAATGACTTTACCCCGACTTGATTCCGGTTTATACCGTTTCATCGGGATAGGCGGGGGGCAATAGTGGGGCAAAAAGTTCATCCATTCGGTTTTCGACTGGGGTATATCAAAACCTGGAATTCAAGGTGGTATGCCGAAAAAGATTTTGCAAAACAACTTCTTGAAGATTTGAAAATCCGAGAAGCGGTTAAGAAAAGGCTTTATCATGCGGGGGTTTCTCAAATCGAAATAGAACGCTCGGGAAGCCAGCTTACTGTTGCACTTCATACGGCGCGTCCCGGTATTATTATCGGTCGGAAGGGAACAGAAGTCGATAAATTAAAGGTTGATTTGGCGAAAATGACCGACAGTCAAATCTATATCAATATTCGGGAAATCAAGAAGCCGGAGTTGGTTTCACAGTTGGTTGCCGAGAATATCGCTTCGCAACTTGAAAGACGTGTTGCCTATCGTCGAGCCATGAAAAAAGCAGTCGCATCAACTATGCGCTTGGGGGGACTCGGAATTAAAGTGCACTGTTCAGGTCGACTTGGAGGTGCGGAAATTGCCCGGGCCGAATGGTATCGTGAAGGACGTGTACCCCTTCATACACTCCGGGCTGATATTGATTATGGCTTTGCCGAATCGATGACGACGATGGGACGGATTGGTGTGAAGGTCTGGATTTATAAGGGTGAAGTGCTTCCTGGGGCAGATCCTGAAAAAGGCCGAAGTGATTCCGCCGGCTGGAGGAAATAATGCTCTTACCTAAAAAAGTGAAATATAGAAAAATGATGAAAGGGCGAATGACCGGAAAAGCCTATCGAGGTTCTTCTCTGAGTTTTGGGGAATATGGTTTGAAAGCAATGGAGCCCTGTTGGGTCAGTGCGCGTCAAATTGAAGCTGCCAGAATCGCCATGACCCGCTATATTAAGCGAGGTGGAAAAATTTGGATTCGGATTTTTCCTGACAAACCGATTACGAAAAAGCCTGCAGAAACGAGAATGGGTAAGGGAAAGGGTGCTCCTGAGTATTGGGTCGCAGTTGTTAAGCCCGGTCGTATTTTATATGAAATGGATGGGGTTGAACCTGAAGTGGCAAAAGAGGCCTTTAGGCTTGCTGCACATAAATTACCCTTGTCGACAAAATTTGTTTCAAGGAGTGATTTGTAAATGAAATCATCTGTTTTAAAAGACGAAGCGCTAAGTGAGTTGCTCGAAAAAGAAAAGGACCTGCGGAAGGAGTTGTTTAACCTCCGTTTTCAGGCTGCTACCGGGCACATCGAAAACCCGAATCGATTTAAAGAAGTCCGACACGAAATAGGAAGAGTCCTCACTTTTGTGAGGATGAAGAAGGGTGAATCCGGTGCTTAAAAAAAGAAAAGAATTTGTAGGGCGTGTTGTGAGTGACAAGATGGAAAAAACGGTTGTTGTCGCGATTGATCGTACAGTAATGCATCCGAGATACAAAAAATATCTTAAAAAAACTCATAAATTGAAGGCACATGACGAAAAAAATGCCTGCACTCTTGGGGATAAGGTGAAGCTGATTGAGTCCCGACCCCTTAGTGCAGAGAAGCACTGGGTTGTCTTGGAAGTATTAAATGGTGCGGGTGAAACAGTCGTAGCGGAGCAGTAGGGGTTTTTATGGTACAAATGCAGACAATGCTGGATGTGGCAGATAATTCCGGCGCAAAAAAAGTAATGTGTTTTCATGTGGTTGGTGGCACAGGGCGACGATATGCCAGTCTTGGGGATATTGTAACAGCGACAGTAAAAGTAGCGATTCCTCAGGGAAACGTAAAAAAGGGTTCAATCGTCAAGGCCGTCATTGTCAGGACAACTAAAGAAGTTCGCAGGGCTGACGGCTCTTATATTAAATTTGACCGGAACGCTGCTGTCTTAATAAATGCGCAAGGAGAACCGATTGGTACGCGGATATTTGGGCCAGTAGCGAGAGAACTTCGTTGGAAGAAATTCACTAAAATTATTTCTTTAGCACCTGAAGTGATATAGAGGGTACAGTCGTGAAGCAACAGCAATCAAGGACAAGGGTTCGCAAAGGGGATCTTGTTCGAGTCGTCACCGGAAAAGAAAAAGGTAAACAAGGCGAAATTTTAAGTGTTGTTCTTGGTAAGCAAGGTGCTTTTGTCGAGAGTCTGAATATGGTCAAAAGAGCGACTAAACCCAGTCAAGGTCAAGAAAAAGGTGGCATCGTTGAACGTGAAGGCCGCATTCACCTCTCGAATCTCATGCTTGTTTGCCGAAGCTGCAACAAAACGACCCGGGTAGGAAAGAAAATACTGGCAGATGGAAAGAAGCTAAGAATATGCAAGCATTGTGGGGATGCCCTTGATAAAGAAGCATAAGCAAAAGACTTCTTATTAAATTGGCTTAAAAGCAGGGAAATTGTTGTAATGGCAAAGCAAAAAACGATCTCAACACTAAAAGAGCAATATGGCTCTAAAGCAATACCCGAAATGTTAAAATCTTTTGGGTATAAAAATAAGATGCAGGTCCCCAAACTTGAGAAGGTTATACTTAATGTCGGTATGGGTGAAGCTATCTCAAACTCTAAGTTGCTCGACGCCGCCGTAAACGAACTCGCCTTAATTAGTGGCCAAAAACCGGTTATTAGAAAAGCGAAAAAATCGATTGCCGGTTTCAAACTGAGGCAAGGAGTTGCAGTCGGATGTTCTGTGACCCTCCGAAGAAAACGAATGTTCGAGTTTTTGGATCGGCTGTTTCATGCTTCCTTGCCAAGAATCAGAGATTTTAGAGGCTTTTCTCCGAAATCATTTGATGGTCATGGTAATTATGCGCTGGGGATCAAGGAGCAGCTTATTTTTCCAGAGATTAACTATGACGAAGTGGCTGCGATTCACGGGATGGATATTGTCATCGTGACATCTGCAAATACTGACGAAGAAGGGCGAGCACTTTTGAAGTGTCTTGGTTTTCCGTTCAGAGGGGATAAGTAGAGGGAAGCATTTTGGCGAGGAAAGCACTTATAGCAAAAGCAAATCGTGAACCAAAGTTTGGAGTCCGGAAATACAATAGATGCCAAGTCTGTGGCAGAGTACGTGGATTTATTCGAAAATTTACTCTGTGCCGTATCTGTTTCCGTTTGCTTGGCCTTCGTGGGGACATTCCCGGCGTTACAAAATCAAGCTGGTAGGTCTTATGCTGGGTTTTGATAAAAAAGGTATAGCAGTAAATCATTCTTCTTCTTTTGTCAATATTGAGGGTACTGGAGTTTAGTATGACAGATCCAATTTCAGATATGTTAACGCGAATACGCAACGCAAAGATGCGAAAATATGCTAGTGTCTATATTCCCTTCTCCAAAATAAAGTGTGAGATCGCACGGATATTGAGAGAGGAAGGTTTTATCCGCTCCTACAAAGAGCTGGGTGATACCGGCTTGGGTGAAATCAAGGTTACACTAAAATACACTCGAGAAGAAGAGCCTGTGATTACTGAATTAAAGCGCGTAAGTAAGCCCGGGCGGCGGGTTTACGTCGGCTCTACTGATATTCCTTATGTGAAGCGCGGACTAGGTGTTGCGATTCTCTCCACCTCCAAAGGAATTATGACGGATCGTAAATCGCGTAGAGAAAATTTAGGAGGAGAAGTCCTCTGTTATATTTGGTGAGGGTTGCAAATTCATGTCTCGCGTAGGCTTAAAAAAGATTAAAATTCCAGATGGCGTCAAAGTAATGATTGACTCCGACACAGTTCACGTTAAGGGGCCAAAGGGTGCGCTTTCTCAGCAACTTAGGCCTGAAATTTCTGTGTCGATAGAGGGAGATGAAATGCTTGTGTCACGTACATCGGATCGCCCTTTTGTTCGATCCCTTCATGGCCTGATTCGTGCTGAGCTAAATAATACGATTCTGGGTGTTACGAAAGGATTTGAAAAGATTCTAGACATTAATGGTGTGGGCTATCGTGCCGCACTTGAAGCCAAAGTTTTGGTTTTAAGTCTTGGGCACTCTCATCCAATTCGTTATGATCTGCCTTCCGGAATTGATGTGGTCGTTGAAAAGCAGACCACCGTCATTGTCAAAGGGATGAACAAGTATATGGTCGGAGAAACGGCTGCGACCATTCGCTCTTTTCGGCCTCCGGAACCCTACAAGGGAAAAGGTGTGAAGTATCGGGATGAACGTATTATTAGAAAAGAAGGCAAGAAAGGGAAATAGGGATTTAAGGTGAAAAGTGCGTCTAGGGAAAAACAGAAAGCAAGAATCCGACGGCATCAACGTGTTCGACGTAAAATAAGTGGCGATGCAGGGCGACCGCGCTTGTCCGTATTCAGAAGCCTAAACCATATTTACGGGCAGATCATTGATGACAGCTCTGGTAAAACTTTATTTTCTGTCTCAAGTCTTGGCCAGGGTCTAAAAGGAAATATTGAGGGCGCAAAGGCGATTGGGGCGAGCTTGGCCAAACGTGCATTGGCGGTGAGTATTGAGACCGTTGTTTTTGACCGGGGAGGCTATCTCTATCATGGAAGAGTTAAGGCCTTTGCTGATGCCGCAAGAGAAGGTGGACTTAAATTTTGATTGTTGGTGTGACGTCCTGAATATAATTTTAAAGAAGGAGAGCTTGCTTGGAAAGAATTGATCCAAATACCCTTACCCTGAACGACAAAGTCGTTTTTATTAATCGATGCGCAAAAGTTGTAAAGGGTGGAAAGCGCTTCTCCTTCTCTGCGATTGTTGTTGTAGGAGATGGGAACGGAGTGGTTGGTGCAGGCACGGGAAAAGCTGCTGAGGTTCCTGAAGCGATCAGGAAGGCGATTGAAGATGCAAAAAAAAATCTGATGCGTGTGCCCTTGATTGGATCGACCATCCCTTTTGAAATTATCGGACGCTTTGGTGCTGAACGGGTTTTACTTAAACCGGCCTCTGAAGGGACGGGTATTATTGCGGGTGGTGCAGTTCGAGCTGTGATGGAAATGGCTGGTGTTTCCAACATCTTAAGTAAATGTCTAGGTGGTGGAAATCCAATTAATGTTGTAGGTGCAACTTTAAATGGATTTTCTCGATTAAAACTGCCGGAAGAAGTCATGAGGATGAGAAGGGCTTAGCTTCAAGGCTTGGAGAAGATCAAATGAACAACAAGTTATCGATTAAATTAGTTAAAAGCTGCATCGGGCGTCCGGAAAAACAACGACGTGTTGTAGCGGGTTTGGGACTGCGTAAAATAAACCAAGTCGTTGAGCGCGTAGATACTCCAGAAACGAGAGGGATGATTCGGAAGGTTTCCCATATGCTGTACGTGGAGGAAGCTAAATGAAACTGACAGATCTTAAACCTGCACAGGGTTCCACAAAGGCACGAAAACGTCTTGGACGGGGTCCGGGTTCGGGGCATGGAAAAACGGCGGCAAAGGGTCATAAAGGACAGGCATCACGGTCCGGAGGAACAAAGGCCCCTTGGTTCGAAGGAGGTCAGCAGCCTTTAACCCGTCGGGTCCCGAAACGGGGTTTTACGAATATCTTCAGGCAAGAATATAGCATTGTCAGCCTTGAACGTTTAGAAAAGTTTGATGCTGATGCAGTCGTTACACCTCAAATTCTGTATGAAGCGGGTGTGATAAACAAGAAACATCAAGGGGTCAAAATATTAAGCGATGGTACTTTGACTAAAGCACTTGTCGTTTCCGCTCACAAATTTAGTAAGAAATCGATCGAAAAAATCGAAGCCGCCGGTGGGCGCGTAGAGATTCTTTCGTAGGAGTACAGGTTTTGTTCGAAAGATTTTTCAATAGCGTAAAAAATATCGCAAAGATCGAAGAATTGCGCCAGCGCATCGCATTTACTGCTATGATGCTCTTTGTCTATCGCTTGGGTGCACATATTCCCACTCCGGGTATTAACAACGAACAGCTACGGGAGTTCTTGACCTCAAAGGGTGGCGCCCTGATGGGCTTCCTCGATATGTTTTCCGGCGGTGGACTTTCGAGGTTAACAATCTTTGCCCTGGGTATCATGCCCTATATCTCTGCCTCAATCATCATTCAACTTTTGACCGTGGTGATCCCAACATTGACCAAACTCTCGAAGGAAGGGGAGTCCGGCCGAAAGAAAATTGTTCAATATACGCGGTTTGCGACAATTGGTATTGGTCTTGTACAAGCCTTTGGGATTGCTGTTGGCCTGGAGGGTATGGAGGGCGGTGCCTTTGTTCAAAATCCGGGCTGGCCATTCCGTCTTATGGTGATTATCACCATAACTGCGGGTACGGCATTTCTGATGTGGTTAGGCGAACAGATCACTGAACGAGGGATAGGAAACGGGATCTCACTGATTATTTTTGCAGGAATTGTTGTCAACATGCCTTCTGCGGTCTTTAACACGATTCAACAGGTTCAGGCAGACCAGATTAGTTTTATCTTCGTTGTCGCCTTGGTGATCATGATGATCGCCGTGGTCATTGCAATTGTCTTTTTGGAGAGTGGTCGGCGAAAAATTCCTGTGCAATACGCTAAACGGGTTGTCGGACGTAAGATCTATGGTGGACAAAATACACATATCCCTTTGAAAATAAACACCGCCGGGGTGATCCCCCCGATTTTTGCCTCCTCTATTATTGCCTTTCCTGCAACGATCGCCGGTTTTATTACAGTCCCGTGGGTCCAGGCCTTGGGTAGAAATCTGGCGCCCGGTACGGCATTCTATACAATTCTCTATGCTGTGCTAATCATATTCTTCGCCTTCTTTTATACCGCAGTGGTTCTTAATCCGGTGGACATGGCCGACAACATGAAAAAGTACGGCGGTTTCATCCCGGGAATTCGTCCGGGGCAAAGAACCTCCGATTATATTTACAAAGTCTTAACCCGAATCACTTTCGCCGGTGCTTCATATCTGGCATTGGTCGCCATTATTCCAGAGATTTTGATCTATCGATTTAATGTGCCCTTTGCATTCGGCGGGACCTCGCTTCTCATTGTCATTGGTGTTGGGATGGATACGGCGCAGCAGATTGAAACCCACATGCTGACTCGAAATTACGAAGGTTTCATGAAAAAAGGCAAGCTGAAAGGCAAAGGGTTTTAATAAAGTGCGTTTCGTTTTTTTAGGCCCTCCCGGCGTAGGCAAGGGAACACAGTCCTCAATCATTGCAAAAAAATTGGGTATCCCACATATTGCCACAGGTGATATTTTAAGAAAAGCGATCTTAGATAAAACCGATATTGGTCTAAAGGCAAAGGCATATATAAATGCCGGGAAGTTGGTTCCGGACGAAGTGATCATTCAGGTGATGAATGATCGTCTAAAGGAGCCGGATGCAAAATCCGGTTATATCCTTGATGGTTACCCGCGAACAATTGCTCAGGGAGATGCCCTTGCTATCCAGCTTCTTGCGTCTGGAAAGAAGCTGGATCAAGTTGTTTATTTAGTTTTGAGTGATGAGGTCTTGGTCGAACGTATTTCCGGCCGACGTGTCTGTCCGTCCTGTAAAACTGTGTATCATCTCATTTACAGCAAACCTGAAAAAGAAGGAGAGTGTAAATGTGGTGTCCCGCTTGTTCAACGAAAAGACGATCATGAAAACACCGTAAGGAATCGTCTCTCCGTGTATAAGAGGGAAACGGCCCCCTTAATCGAATATTACAAAAAACTAAAGCTGTTACTTGAAATCAATGCAGAGGGTTCATTGGGTTTGGTCAACGAAAAGATCGAAGGACTTTTAAAGGTGTGTCCGTCCTAGTGCCCTTAAGCTTGGTTGATAGGCTTGGACGATATGAATCTGAGAACAAAAGTGATTATTTTAAAGTCGGATAAGGAAATTGAAAAAATTAGAATCGCCTGCCAAATCGTGGCGATTTCTTTAAAGGCCTTACGTTCCTTTGTTAAGCCCGGAATGACGACTCGTATGCTTGATGCTTTTGTTGAAAAAAAAATATATGAACAAGGTGCGAAACCCGCATTTAAAGGCTACCATAATTATCCGGCAACACTTTGTGTCTCCGTTAACGATGAAGTCGTCCACGGGATTCCTTCAGAAAAAATATTAAAAGAAGGCGATATTGTAGGCTTGGACTTGGGTGCAATCTATGATGGTTTTTATGGAGATTCAGCCGTTACCATTCCTGTTGGAAGCATCAGTGAAGATGTAGCGAAGCTTCTTGAAGTTACGGAGGCCTCATTATTTGCCGGTATTGAGCAGGGTAGGAAGGACGGACGGTTATCTGATATTTCCCATGCCATTCAAAGCTGTGTTGAAAAGGAAGGCTATTCAGTTGTCACTGATTTCGTTGGACATGGCATCGGTCGGTCTTTACATGAGGATCCTCAAATTCCGAATTTTGGACCTAAGGGACAGGGGCCCCGTTTACGGGAAGGCATGGTGTTGGCGATTGAGCCGATGGTAAATATGGGCAAACATCAGGTCAAAGTCTTAAGCGATGGTTGGACCGCAGTCTCCACTGACGGAAGCCTGTCTGCACACTTTGAACACACGATTGCTATTACAAAAAATGGCCCCAAAATATTAAGTCAGGTTTAATGCGATTATTTGAATTGAGGCGATTTTTTCGTGGCTAAAGAAGAAGAAATAGAAGCGCAAGGGACGATAATCGAGACCCTGCCGAATGCGACATTTAAGGTGGAACTTGATAATGGATATCGTGTTCTGGCCCATATTTCCGGCAAAATGCGAATGCATTATATTAAAATATTGCCGGGGGATAAGGTCACTATTAAACTCTCACCCTATGATTTAACAAGAGGGCGCATTACTTATCGATTCAGGTAATTTTTAGAGAATGGTGGGATATTATGAAAGTTAGAGCTTCTGTAAAAGCAATTTGTGTTAAGTGTCGTGTTATCCGCAGAAAAGGGATTGTGCGTGTGATCTGCATGAACCCGCGCCATAAACAACGGCAAGGCTAGTCAAAAGGAGAAATGATGGCAAGGATATCAGGTGTTGACCTTCCTAAAAACAAGAGAGCTGAAATCGGTTTGACCTATATATTAGGCATCGGTCGATCTTCATCATTAAAAATATTAAAAATGACTTCGATTGATCCCAATACCCGAATTAAGGATCTCGGCGAAGACGAAGTCGTCAGGCTACGTGAGGTCATTAACCGGGATTATAAGGTTGAAGGCGATCTTCGGCGAGAAGTGTCAATGAATATCAAACGTCTGATGGACATCGGGTGTTACCGGGGCTTACGTCATCGTCGAGGTTTGCCGGTTAGAGGACAACAGACCCAAACCAATGCGCGCACAAGGAAGGGCCCCAAAAAGCACGCTGTTGGTGGCAAGAAAAAATAAGGGTTCTTCTAAAGTTTTTTTTGAAAACGAAAGGTAGTTATTGTGGCCAATAAGGGAACGAAAAAAAAAGAAAAACGTAATATACCCACAGGTATCGCACATATCCAGGCCTCCTTCAACAATACTCTTGTGACGATTACGGATATGAATGGAAACGCAGTCGTTTGGGGTAGTGCCGGAGGTATGGGTTTTAAGGGTTCGCGTAAGAGTACCCCTTTTGCAGCGCAGCGCGCAGCAGAAGGGGTCGCAAAGAAGGCCCTGGACTGTGGGATGAAGCAGGTTGATGTTTATGTAAAGGGCCCTGGCTCGGGTCGGGAGTCTGCAATTCGTGCCTTACAGGCCGCTGGATTAAAAGTGAATCTGATTAAAGATGTCACGCCTGTTCCGCATAATGGATGTCGACCTCCAAAAAGAAGGCGTGTCTAATCATCTTGATTAAATGAAGACTGCTCAGGGAGCAGTCGCTATGTTTTAGAATGAATCGTTACCAGTAAGCGGAGGTTGTATTGGCAAGATATATCGGTCCGGCATGTCGACTCTGTCGTCGTGAAGGGACAAAGCTTTTTTTAAAAGGGACACGTTGTTTTACAGACAAGTGTGCTGTGGATAGGCGAAATACACCTCCGGGGCAGCATGGACAAGTCAGGGCTCGTGTCTCTGAGTACCGTACTCAGTTACGAGAGAAGCAGAAATTAAAGCGGATCTATGGATTACTGGAGAGACAGTTCAGACAATACTTTTTTAAAGCCGATCGAAAAAAAGGCGTGACAGGTGACAACTTACTCACTTTCCTGGAATCTCGTCTTGATAACGTGGTCTACCGACTGGGTTTTGCCGCATCTCGGAGGCAGAGCCGGATGCTTGTTCGTCAAAATCACTTCGCCGTTAACGGCAAGCCCGTAAATATCCCCTCTTACTTGGTCGAGTTGGGTACCGTTATTGAGGTGAGGGAAAAAAGTAAATCACTTCTGCCTATCCAAGAATCGCTTGAGAACTCCGGTGGAAGGACGCCATCTTGGCTGGATCTGGATAAGACCCAACTCAAAGGTGAAGTGAAGGCTTTTCCAGACAAAGAAGAGTTGGCGCTTCCAGTGAATGAGCAACTGGTTGTCGAGCTTTATTCACGATAGAGTTGGCAATTAAAAACTTTAGGATCGAAGATCCTTCTCCAGTGTTTGACTGTTTACTGTCATAAATGAGGGTTCCATGATAATTCGTACAAGAGATTTTCAGATACCAAAAAAACTAGAAGTCGAGAAAGAGTCGCTCACGACTACCTATGGAAAATTTTCGGTCGAGCCTTTTGAACGGGGCTTTGGGACGACAATCGGTAGCTCCTTAAGACGGGTACTCCTTTCCTCCATTGCCGGTGCAGCGGTTACTTCAATCAAAATTGAAGGGGTGCTCCACGAGTTTTCGACTGTTCCAGGCGTAAAGGAAGATGTCACAGACATTATCCTAAATATTAAGAACCTTCGTCTTAAACTCCACACGGATGGCCCAAAAACCATTCATCTCAAAAAAAAAGGCGCAGGAAAGCTGCTTGCAAAACATATCGTTGCGGATGCTGATCTCGAAGTCCTTGATCCGGATATGTATATCGCTACTCTCGATAAAGACGGCAAGATCGATATCGAAATGGTCGTAGAGATCGGTCGTGGATACGTTCCTGCTGAAAGGAATAAAGATGAGGAAATGACCATTGGCTCCATTCCGATTGACGCAATTTTTTCTCCTATCCGAAAGATAAATTTTTCTGTTGAAGATGCTCGGATCGGGCGTGTCACCGACTACGATAAATTAATTATGGAAGTGTGGACTGATGGTAGTGTCCGCCCGGACGATGTTCTGGGTTTTGCCGCCAAAATTTTAAAAGACCATCTGAATCTCTTTATTAATTTTGAAGAAGCAGAGCAGGTGACGGAACAGAATCCGGACAGTGTTGAGGCATTTAATAAAAATCTACTCAAAAATGTGCATGAATTGGAACTTTCAGTTCGCGCTGCAAATTGTCTGAAAAATGCGAGTATTCGTACAATTGGCGACCTTGTCCAACGGAGTGAATCCGAGATGCTACGGACGAAGAACTTCGGGCGTAAATCACTCAATGAAATCAAGGAAATCCTTGTCGATATGGGTTTATCTCTTGGCATGAATGTCGAGAATACGCCCATCGCGGAACTTGTCGAACAAGAACAGACTACATAAATAAGGGAAACTAGCTTATGCGGCACGGTAAATCAGGACGAGCTCTCGGACGAAACGGCTCACATCGAAGGGCGCTTTTTAGAAACCTTGTGACCTCCTTTCTGCGATATGAACGAATTGAGACGACGGATGCAAAGGCAAAGGAAATCCGCCCGATTGTAGAACGAATGATCACCTTAGGTAAACGGGGGGATCTGCACGCAATACGACAAGCGAACGCTTTTCTCTTTGATCGCTCTGTTGTGATCCATCTCTTCAATGAAATTGCGCCTCGCTTCTCTGATCAGAATGGTGGCTATCTCCGCTTAACAAAAACCCGCATTCGAAAAGGGGATGCGGCACAGATGACGGTGATTGAATTAACAAAAAAAGAAGCGGTTTCAGAAGAGACTAAAGAAGTCGAAAAGGCTTAAGATCCTTCACTAAACCTCTGAGAACAGAATAAAAATATTCACGTTAACAAAGGCGAATCCGAAGGGGTTCGCCTTTGTTGTTTCTACCCCCTGTTTCCGCCGGGAATTAACTTCCCCAGCACAACCGGCTGTCTGGCCCCGGTCACAGAGGGGATATTACCTGGACGCTGATGCCATGTTTGATGGGCAAGGACTGCAAAGCACATTGCTTCAATCGCTCTGGAATTATGGCCGATGTCTTCGTAGCTGAGGACAGGTATCGGGGCAAGGGCCTCAGCGAGCCGAGCCATGAGTACCGGATTGCAGACCCCTCCCCCCCCGACAATCACCTCGTCTATATTTCCGGTTTTTAAGATAAAACCTTTAAAATTCAATAGGATGGATTCTGGGGTGTATGCTGTCACCGTAGCAATTACATCGTTCCGAGAAAGCCCGAGTGTCTCCGATTTTTTGAGTATCTTGTCCACGATGACTTGCCCGAACATTTCCCTGCCGGTACTTTTGGGTGGTTTACGTTTCAAATAGGGGTGGCGCAACAAATCACTAAGCAGCTCAGGGCAAACCTTTCCTTTTATTGCCATTGTAGCATTTTGATCAAATGTCTTTCGGTTGTTAGTGAATCTACTGACGAGCGCATCAATCAGCATATTTCCCGGACCCGTATCAAAAGCAAGGGTCTGATCAATTGACGCTCCGGCTCTTAGGACGGTCACATTGCTGATGCCACCGATATTGATTACGGCACGCGATTTTTTCTTGCCTTTAAAAAGGTGGTAATGAAGGTAGGGGGTCAGTGGAGCCCCTTCTCCTCCCGCTGCGATATCGCGTGTTCGGAAATCAGCAATGGTCGTAATGCCCGTTCGTTCTGCAATGAGGGCGGACTCTCCGATTTGAAGGGTGGAAGCGCGGGTACTTTTTCCTCTACGACGAGTCGGCGGCAGGTGATGTACGGTTTGCCCATGTGAACCGATCAAGTGAATCCCGGAGAGCGGCACACCCGCTTGCTCGGCAAGCCGAGTTGTCGCATCGACAAAATATTCGGCAATTTCAAAGTTGAGCTGACAAAGTACGGAGACCGGCAGGGCCTGGTTTGATGCAAGCGTGATCAATCGCCTTTGCAGGGATCGGGGATAGGCATAGGTCTCGAAAGCGATCAGCCTGATCTGTAAACGGGATGAGCCACCACGGACATCAATCAGGGCGGCATCGACACCGTCTGCTGAAGTGCCCGACATTAACCCGACGACTTTCATGTTTGTTTATTCTTGTGAGCGATGAGGTTCACCGGCAGGCGTGGGTGGTGCCGAGAGGCGGAATCGAACCGCCGACACAAGGCTTTTCAGGCCTCTGCTCTGCCGACTGAGCTATCTCGGCAACGGCGCAGAAGGTAGCAAACAAGGGGGGGGATGTCAAGATATTTTCGATCCGGGCGCTATTCGATTGTTGTAATGTCAACCTTTTGCGGATAGGGTGTTGTGCAATAAAACGAAGTAGTCCAAGGCCTAATGGCAAGGTAGAGACAAGTCAACACTGGAATTTTAAATAGATCGTAAAGAAGAAGCAATCCATGAAACAAGCAGAACTCCACTGGCAACAAAATCAAGCGCTTAATACCCAACACCGTTGTCGGTCGCATACAGCGAACTTTGAGTGCCCTGGGTTTTGATGTGGAAAAAGTTTTAGGGTTTGCCAAAAAACGAGAGATGTGTCGTGGCAAACTGTCTCAAGGGAGTGAGTGTTATATCGGCCTACCTTGGTTTGAAGTCAACAAGTGTCGCTACAACAAGAAACACGCCATTGTCGTGGGTGCAGGCATTGCCGGTGTCACTACGGCATGGGCCTTAGCCCAAGGAGGCTGGCTAATCGACTTGATTGAACAACACGGGGCCATCGCCCAAGAAGGCTCTGGAAATCCACTGAGCATACTCATGCCACGTATCAGTTTAAATGAGAGTAGGGAGAGCGCGTTTTATAGCGTGGCTTATTTAAAGGCGATTCGAGAACTCACAAAGTTAAAAAAAGAAGCGCCCGATTTTTCCTGGCAGCAGGGCGGTGTGCTGCAATTGGCCGCAAGTCAGCGCATCCTCAAACAGATCGACAAATTGAATTGTGCAGATGACTTTGTTCAAGGGCTGTCCGCACAAGAGGCCAGTGAGATCGCCGGTGTGCCGATCAATGATAAGGCCCTATTTTTCCCCATGGCAGGCTGGCTAAACCCGAGGGACCTGTGTGAACGTTTGATTAAAGATTCGGAAGGACGGATTAATCTGCACTTCAACACGACGATCACTCGTCTTTGTTCTCAAAACGGACACTGGCAGTTATTTAATCAAGAGGGTCAAGTGAAACTTGAATCAGAGGTGGTCGTGCTTGCGAATGCCACCCATGCAAACAAATTTCAACAGACGGATTGGCTGCCACTTCAGCCTGCAAGAGGTCAGCTTAGCTTCAGAACTGCGACAACAAAGAGTAAAGGCATTCGCTGTGCGATTTGTTATGAGGCCTATGTCTTACCTGAACTTGCTGGAAGGCATGTGATCGGGGCAACATTCAAAAGGGGAGATAGCGGTACTGAACTCAGAGCCTGCGATGACAGCGAAAATATGAGAAAATTAGAACGAGGGCTTCCGGGGATTTTTGATGCCAATGATGCTAATGAGATTAGGAACAAAGGTCGTGCCGCACTCAGAGCCATCACGCCGGACAGAATGCCAATGGTGGGGCCGGTGGCGGATGTCGATTATTTTAAGATCCATTACCACGATTTATATAAAGGCAAGTCAGCGTCCACTTACCCGAAAGGAGTCAATCCCAAGGTTAGTTGAAAATTGATAGATGACCTATGCTGCTTTTGATTGATTTTGATCTTGAGCGAATTTCTCCATATTACTTTTTAGCAGTGGAAGAAACCTATATCCTTTTATCTTTCTGAGCGAAGGTT
>JAJDBU010000070.1 GCA_029261195.1 Nitrospirota bacterium
TTTGGTGGAACGAATGTTTGGGAAGCTTAAGCAGTTCAGAAGGGTTGCCACTAGATATGATAAGACAGCGCTCAGCTTTCTGTCTTTCCTTCAGATTGCAGCGATATTCCTCTTGTTGAAATAATTGTCGACAGAGCCTAATTTTTAGAGAGTTGATGCAGGAGGGTCTTGGCTTCTTTTAAGTCTTTGGTTTCGCATCCTTCGTTAAAAAAACCGACAATCTTGTTGAGTAAAGCTGCGGCCTGCGCATTCTTTTTGCTGGATTTCAAAGGAAGCCACAGACGACTGAGACTGATCGCTGCCAGAAGCTGAAGGGCGATTGCCCCTTGCGTCTGCGAAACCTTCAGGGCCTTTTCAAAAAGTGCCTCTGCTTCAGCGCTGTTCTGCTCACCTTGTTGAAGGAGAAACTCGCCTTTTAGCCGATATAGGACTGAATCCCAGAAATGTAAGCCCGATAGATTCGCCAGAGACAGCGCTTCATCCAGTGCAGAGAGTGCATGTTTGTACTCCCTTGCCCTTCCATGCACCTGAGCAAGAAGAGACAGGGCGTAAGGTCGATAAAGATGCTGGCCGGTGGCTTCATACTCATCCAGTGCCCCGCGTATGATGGCAATCCCCCTCTCAATCTCTCCATCTTGTGACAGATAAACTCCCTGAAAAATCGCTCCCATGGGTTTCAGGAATCCGAGCCGCTGTTCGCGAGAGAGGACCGCAGCCTTTTCGTTGAGCGCGCGTGCGCCCTGCCAGTCTCGACAATCATGATGAAGCCATGTCGCAAAGTTGAGCGCATAGGCCAGGCTGAAAGGGTGGGCCAATTGTTCGGCCAAATCCAGGGCCTCTTTACATTTTATCGCGGCGGCTTCGGGCTGACCGAGATAGCCTAGAAGGTAGGACAGGCGAATGAGGCAAATGACTCCGGCATCCTGCGAGTATAAGGCGACATGGGAGTGGTGTTTATCGCGACGATAAAAAGAAACGGCCTGCTCCAGCTGTTTTCGGGCCTTGGTAAATTTCCCCATCCAGAAGAAGCTCACCCCTAGTACGTAGTGAGCCTCCACGTACAGAATGTCATTTTGCGAGTCATCGGCCAAATGAAGCAGGCGGTCCCCAAGTTCACAAGCCTGTTGTAGATCTCCCCGCACAAGATGGGCAATGGCCAATGCCCGTAGAATGGGTGAGCTCGGAGGTTTTCCAAGCTGCTTACACAAGTTCTGAGTCCTGTTCAATGCAGTCATGACATCTGAAGCGCCATAGCCCTTGATCGCAACAAGAGGGATGCCAAGCGATGTTTGCAGTACGAGTTCCTTCTCTGCGCGCTCACGATTTTCAGGAAGGGTTTCGAGGAGTGCAAGGGCCTGTTTGCATAGACGGATCGTCTCTTCGTTTGCATAGATGCGTTGCGTGACGCCGGCGGCCCATTGGTAGTAGAGGATGGCCTGCTCCGGACAATCGGCCTGATCATAATGGGCTGCCAAAGCTGCACTCACGAGGTCCAGGTTTTTAGCATGGACGGTTTCTAGGGATTCGGCCACCCTTCGATGAAGAAAACGTCGGCGCATGGGGCTGATGTCGGCATAAGCCACTTCCCGTATCTTGTCGTGGCTGAAGTCATAAGCCTCCGCGTGTAGCTCTCGGATCATTCGCCGTTGCCACAACTCGTCTAAAGCCGCGACCAAGGCATCTTCCGCACTGCTACTTGCCTTTGACAGCACTTCCATTGTGAATGCTCTACCAATGACCGAGGCCACACGGATCAGGTCCTTTGCAGAGGGTGTTAACTGTTCTAGACGGGCTTGGATAACAGCCTGGACCTTTGGAGGAAGCGCCTCAAGTGGAGGAAGCGCCTCAAGACCGACTACGCCTGCTCCGGCATTTTGGCCGCCAACTGGAGTAGATAAACCCGCCCGCATGTATTCCACCACAAACAATGGATTGCCTTCTGTTTCCTGATAGAGATGGTTGCCCAAAGCAGGATCAAGATTCTGGTTCTCTAAATGTTTAGCCAGGCTCAATGTTTCGGCCCCGTTCAGAGGGCCCAGCTTCATTTCGCTCAATTGCCCGGAACTGCGAAGCGCAAGTAATAAGCGCTTGAGCGATGCTTCGATTCGCGCCTCTCCGGTTCTGATCGTTGCGACGATCAAGAGTGGCGCGTTCTGATCGAAACGAAGCAGGTAGTGAAGCCACTCCTGAGTTTCCCGATCACACCATTGCAAATCGTCGATCATCAAGATTAAAGGCTGTTGTGTTATGAGGATCGCCCGGGTGAGTGCTTCAAAGAAGCTTTGACGCTGTGCATCCTCTGTCAAGGGCGCAGGCCGCGGCAGCTCAGGGTGCTCCGAGAACATTTCCGGCAATAGCCGTGTAACCTCCATGAGCCAGATCGGATCCAGTTGATTGAGGAAGGGTTTTATCGCATCAGAGCGCAGCCAGTCTGCCGCAGGTGCATAGGCCAGCTTTCCCTCTGCATCGTATGAGCGGGTCCAGGCCGTTGCAATCCCTTGCCGTCTGGCCCATGCGAGTAGTTCCTGTGCCAGACGGCTTTTTCCAATCCCCGCCTCACCCGTGATCGAGACAAAATGAGGTGGCCCCTGGACACTTGCTTTCCAGACGGATTGGAGTTTCTCCCACTCTTTCGTTCGTCCGACCAGAGGGAAGGTATCAGTCAGGCCGATTGGAGGGCGCTTTGTCCCGCTGGAAGAAGGCCCAATATGGAGCAGGTGCTCATAGGCTTCTCGAACAGACAGGCCAGGCGAGGTATCAAGCTCCCGGCTTAAGACTGTCACACATTGATGGTAGACACGAAGCGCCTTGGCACGCTCGCCGTTCAGCGCATTCAAACGCATGAGCTGAAGAGTGGCGGACTCACACGTCGGGTCGTGCTGAAGAAGACGTTCGGCATATAAAATGGCGTTTTGATATTGCCGCTGTTCTTCTAATTGATCAACCAATCTTTCGAGAATTTTTAAAAAAAGGCCGTGCAGGCGGTCCCGTTCCGGAAGAATCCACTCATCGTAACAGCTTGGTAAAAGTTCTCCTCCATAAAGTGCAACGGCACGCTCAAGTTTGGATAGAACAAGTGATGGACTTGTGGCCGGGTTTACACAATCCAGCTCATTTGCCAAACAATCAAATTCTGCGACATCCAGTTGAAAATTTGAATCAAGTCGCCACTGAAGGGTGTGTCCCGTGATATCCAGGAATTGATCGGCAAGAGGAAGGGAACGGCGCAGGTGATGTAGCAACTGGCGAAGGTTGGTGCGGGCCTGTCCTTCGAGCGAATCCGGCCAAAGGAGAAATGCTAGGTGCTGCCGAAATTGTGGGGCACTACGGTGCAGCATGAGGTAGCACAGCAGGGACTGTAAACGTGCTGTGTTTACCTCTCTCAGCGCTTGTTTGTCGTATACAAGGCTGAAATCCCCGAGGAGTTTGATCTGAAGCAAAGGCATTGGATACCTGCTAAAGTAATGCTTCCTTTTTCAAAGGTTTGTCTGAAAGTATAGGGTGGGATGGGAGGAGGGTCAATAAGCGTTTGAGGCCTTAGGGAAGATTAATCAGTCGCGAGCGGTCTTACCTCAGACCCCTGATCTATAAAGAAAGGATTTGTTTGGTCCGAGCCGCTTGGCAAGTTTTCTAGAAATACTTTAGATCGGAATTTTGATCACGGCTCAGGAATATAGGTAGTTTGGTCTCAAAAATAAAAAATAAGACAATGGAATGTAGAGAATCCAAATGCCACTTCAAAGTGTATCAAAACAAGCTTTCTACTTGAATTCGATAATTTTTAGAGATTTGAATGTTGAAAAGTTGTAGATGGAAGAACCACCGCTCACCTCAGAAAAAACCCTAATCTTTTCCATTGTTTTCTTCGACTGCATCCCCTTCCCCCCCTCAACATTGCTCAGCGTGGTGTGCTAGAAAGGCAACGCGGGGATGTCCTTGCGGTTATTTTACCGATCCTCAACGCCACTGTGTTTGTACCCCGACGATGATTCAGCGCTATCGATCGAAGGTCTCCGGCCCTTTACTCGACTCATAAACACTACTAATTTCAGGGAGGATTACCCCGGGTTTATGACTAAGGGCGGTCGAGACTAAGCTGTCAGAGCAACTGTGGAACAATCTCAGCGGCCGTACCGGTCAGCGACACATCGGCACAGTCATGCAAGGCAGGATTCGGGTTGATCTCGACGATAAGCGCGCCTGCTTCCTTGGCAAGCGACGCAAATGAGGCCGCAGGCTGGACAATGGCCGAAGTGCCGATGACTAGCATCACCTCGCATGAGTGGCAGGCATCAATCGCAAGGCTTAGTTTTTTCGCATCAATCTCCTCACCAAACCAGACAATGTGGGGCCGCAGCAAGCGCTCACAGACAGGACATCGGGGGAGAGCTGGCAAATTGAGCGAAGTCTCTTCAAAGACCCGATCACAGCCGGTACACCGAACTTTCCAGATATCACCGTGCAGTGTAATCACGGTGCGGCTTCCCGCCGATTGATGAAGTCCGTCAACATTCTGGGTAATGAGCGTAAAATGCTCGACTGCCGATTCAAGAGAGACTAGTGCAGTATGGGCCGGGTTCGGCGCCTTCGTAGAAAGAAGCTTTCTTCGCCACTGATACCAACTCCAGACCAAGATGGGGTCTCTCTGAAAGGCTTCCGGTGTGGCCAACTCCTCAGCTCTGTGATTTTTCCAGAGACCGCCCGGCCCTCGAAAGGTTGGCACCCCGCTTTCAGCAGAGATGCCCGCCCCCGACAGCACCGTAAGGGATCGGGCGGCGGTAATCCTTTGTTTTACAAAGCTGATTTCAGTCATCAATATTGATTGAGTTTGCTCAATGTGCTATGCATGATTGATGAAAAACTTGATGGACCTGTTTACGAAGATGCCTTACGATCTTGTTTTTTTTGGCGTTTTAATGATTCTCTCAGGGATCGTCGATGCCTATATCATTACCATCAATCCCGAATACCGGCTCCCTGTTTTCGGGATGAAACTAACAGGAAAAATCGGTTGGTATTTTAACTTCCTCTTTCCCCTTTTTCACTTTGCGTCAGGATATGGCGCCCTACTCGGAAGAAGGTGGGCCTATCTGCTCTTCATGGTCTTTTCGTTCTACATGATCGCAAGTGCAAGCGTTGGCCTCATTCGCCTACCCCCGCCGCACAACATCCGAACCGGATTTCTGATTGGAACACCGCTCTTCATGGCCTATCTCTACTGGCGGCGGGCTTTTTTTTCGACCTGAACCTTTACGCTCTACCGAAACAAAATGCGATCACTTTACTTATGCCGCCGCCAGAGCGTTTCGCCTTCGTTCTGAGCCTGAGCGATCCAGCGGGAGAGCACAAAAAAGACATCGCTCAGTCGATTGAGGTAACGAAGCACTTCTTCCGGAACGGGCTCGTCTCGATTGAGTCGCACACAGAGTCGCTCGGCCCGGCGACAAACCGTTCTGGCTTGATGTAAAGAAGCTGCGACCTTTCCACCGCCGGGCAGAATGAATTCTTTGAGCGGTTTTAAAGTCTTCTGGCAGTCATCCATCAGCGCTTCGAGGGCGTCTATTTCGGTGCTCAAAATCGATTTCATCTCTTTGGATTCTTTGCCGGGCGGTGAGGCGAGGATGCCGCCGATATCAAAAAGCCGATCTTGAATGCCGTGCAGTATTTCGTCCAATTGATCCCGCTCTGCAAGTTTTTTGCTCAGGTCCTGAAGAAAGGCTCGGGCCAAACCGACGACTGAATTCAGCTCATCGACTGTGCCGTAGGTTTCGAGGCGAAGATGGTCTTTGTCGATTTTTTGGCCTCCGGCTAAGCGGGTTGTGCCCTTGTCTCCGGTGCGGGTGTAGACTTTTGTGATACGCATGCTTTGTCCTCTAGGTTGTTTAGTGGTTCCTTTTTTAAATTAATTTATCTCACGATAAAGCGCATGAAAAAGGAGGTTCATCTTGACACAGATACAATTAAAAAAAGAAGCGTTCCTCAATTCCAGAGTCAAAGCCACAGCCAAAGCCAAAGTCAAAGTGAAAGTGAAATATGATGAATTAGAACCTGAATTCACCTTGATTCAGGAAAACCTTCCCTCTTGCAAAGCCAAAAAACCGCCGATATAATCGAGCCATGTCAGAAAAAAAGTTCGGTTCTGCTCCCGCAATCATCACCCGGAGACGCTTTATTCGCTTCGCATCTGCCGGGCTTGCCGTACCCTTTCTGTCAAATCAGGCCGAAGCCGCGACGATGTTTATGAAGCGCTTTCTGGCGCGTCCCCCGAAAGTTACCCCTTTTATTACTTCGAATGACGATTTCTACATCGTTCAATATTCCGGGCCGCAAACCGTTAATATGAAGAACTGGTCGCTTCGTATTGACGGGAAGGTCAGAAAACCGCTCACGCTCAGCTACGATGACATTCGAGAACGACCCGCCATTGAACAGATGGTCACGCTCACATGCATTGACAATGTCGTAGCAGGCGATCAAATGAGCAATGCGGTCTGGAAAGGCATCTCCCTTCGGGCATTATTAGAAGAGGTGGAGCCGCTTTCATCAGCACAGGACCTTGCCCTTTTCGGAGACGACGATTATTCAGACAGCATTCCCGTCAATCGCGGCATGGAATACGATGTGATGCTGGCCTATGAAATGAATGGTGTGCCGCTCAATAAAAATCACGGCTTTCCGCTTCGCGCAATTGTGCCGGGGATTTACGGCATCAAAAATGTAAAATGGCTGAAAAAAATAGAACTGACCTCCTATGACTACAAGGGCTACTGGCAGAGAAAAAGCTGGACCGACCGTGGCACCATCAAGGTCAGCTCCCGCATTGACGACCCGGGGCCCTATAGCACACTGGCGGATGGGTATATCCTGCGTGGACTGGCCTTTTCGGGTTACAACAGTATCGGCCTGGTTGAGTTGTCTTTCGACGGCGGGGAAAAATGGACTCCGGCGAAACTCGAAAAATCGCCCTCCCCTTATTCCTGGGTCTTCTGGCATTATGTCTGGAAAAGTCCCAAATCCGGAAGCTATCAGATCACCGTCCGGGCCACTGACAAAATCGGTCGCACACAAAGTGATTTCATCGCCCGTGCCTTCCCCGACGGCACATCCGGCTTGCATTCAGTATTTGCTTTTGTGGATTGACCCCGGTTTTCTGCAGATAGCCTTTTGACGAATAACGCAGCTACGACGTTTCATCCGGCAGGTTTTGAGGCTTCGCTTTCTTTGGTCATCATTTATTTTTTGCATGACTGAGTCGGAATAGCATGCTAGCATGCGGCGTAAGACCTTATGAACGAAGATCTCAGAAAACACCCCAAATTTGATGGAGGAACAATGAAGTACATGAGAATGTTGGTGATATTTTTTATCGCGCTAGCTGTGCCGGTTTCCGCTGTGTCCGCCGGTGAGAAAAAATGGACGGATGACGGAGAGCTATCCCTGGTAAAAACAGGGGGAAATTCCGATGTTTCGACTTTTTCTGCAAAAAACAGGGTGAAGTACAAATTCTCTGAAAAAATTGAAGGCACTTGGAAGGTCGCAGCACTCAATAGTAAAAGTGCCGGAGTCAGAAGCGCTGAAAATTACATGTCTGAGCTTCGGGGCGACTACTTATTATCGGAACGGATCTTTGCCGGACTTGCGGTGGGGTGGCTCAAAGACAAGTTCTCCGGAATCGATGCGAGATATTATGGCGGTCCTGTCGCCGGTTACAAAGCGCTTATCGGGCCAAAGCATTTTCTAAAGGCGGAAGCGGGTCTGGACTATGTCAAAGAAGAGTACACGAACAACACAGAATCCGATTTTCTCAGAGGCCGTGCCTTTGGTGAATATGACTATCACTTCACAAAGGTCAATAAATTTCTGCAATCCGTCGAATATCTCTATGACTTTGACAATGGAGACAACTACAACGTCAATGCCACAACAGCGCTGGTGACAGTTCTGAGTGGCAACTTTTCGTTCAAGACCAGCTATGTCGTTAAATACGACAATGAACCCACTCCTGCGGGCTTGGACAGAACCGACACCATACTTGGGGTTTCAGTATTGGTCTCTTTCTAAGTGACTTAGGAACGACGGCATGTTTGGTTATCAGAGAACAGGGTGCCTGAATATATGGACCAGCGCCCTGTTCTCCTGACCGGGAACTTTTACTTACTCTTTATTGCACACCTCTTTTTCGGCCTGGGTTTCTGGCCCTATGTGCTCCTTCCTGTTTTCCTGCAAGACTTAGGAGCCGGCCTGACGGAACTTGGCATTATTATGTCCCTGGCCTCCGTCGCCGGCATGCTCATCCGACCCTGGATCGGCTTCATGCTGGATGAGTTCGGACGCAGACGATCCCTCCTGTTTGGCGGCGTTGTTTTTTTTTGTGCCCACCTGCTTTACCTCAGCATTGATCGCATCGGATGGTTCGTCTATGTCGTGCGCCTTATTCATGGCTTCGGAATCGGAACCCTCTTTGCTACGCTATTCACCGTCGCGGCAGACATCTCGCCGGTATCCCGACGAGCGGAAGGCATCGCCCTCTTCGGTGTGGCGGGACATTTAGCGGGCGCAGTCGGTGTGCTTCTGGGGGAAGAGCTTGTATTAAGGGGTGGCTTTCCTAGCCTTTTCAAGTCCTGTGCGGGATTCACCGCCATCTTCATTTTCCTCATCTCTTTTGTTAAGGAACCTGCGGTCGCAAGCAAGGAGACGACATTTACGCTGAGCAACTTTATCAAAAGCGCCTTTCAGCCCCTCAATCGCATCCCCTTCGCGGCAACTGTCATTTTTGCCTTCGCTCTGGTTTCATACATGACCTTCTTAAAACCCTTCGCCCAGGAGTTGGGGATTCGCGTCACTTCGTTTTTTTTCGCCTACAGTTCAACTGCGATTGTTGTGCGCTTGATCGGGGGGAAATGGCCCGATCGATTCGGGCTGAAAAAGGTGCTCTACCCTTCCCTCGTCTCCCTTTCAATCGGCATTATTCTCATCACCTCATTCTCGTCTCCCGCAGAGCTACTGCTAAGCGGCATCCTTTGCGGCATCGGGCACGGTTTTATCTTTCCGATTTTGTCTGTGTTTCTCATTAATCGCGCACCCGATGCGGAACGGGCCTCCCGGATGGTGCTTTTCACGCTCTGCTTTGATTTAGGTATTTTTATCGGATCTCCCTTCTTGGGTTTTATTGCGGAAACCTTCGGATATCGGCAGATGTTTTTACTCTCAGCCATCACGGTGCTGATCAGTATTCCTGCCTTTATGTTTCTGGATCAAGAGTTCAGTTGACATCTGCGAACGCTATTGCATTGTAGATTACTCATATGAAACAAACCGTTTTATTGATTGGCCACGGAAGCAAAGACCCGGAAGGAAACGCCGAATTTACGGCCTTCGCCCGGGAGGCCGGGGTACGCTACTGCATGCTTGATTATGTCGAACCCTCGGTCCCCACAGCATTTGCCCTCTTGAGCGAAGAAGGGATAGCAGCGGTCTCAGTCATTCCTTATTTTCTTTTTGCCGGAGGTCATGTAATGTATGACATCCCCCGCTTAATTAAAGAAGCACAGGTAAAATATCCTGATATGAGCATCAAACTTGGACAACACTTAGGCTTTGAGGAAGCCTTGCTCCAGGCGGCAGTGGACAGACTGGGGCTTGTAAAGCGCCCGGCATCCCGGGCCGTCCTGCTTGTCGGACGAGGCAGTTTGAAAGCAGAGGTCATTGCAGAGATGAAGTGGGTCGCACAGCGTTTTCGGGAATTGTCGGGTTACGGCCATGTTGCTCACTGCTTTATTTCCCTCAGCTCCCCCGATCTTCGGACAGGGATTTTAAACTGTCGGGCACAGGGTGCGGAGTCCGTCATCGTCCTTCCGTACTTCCTTTTTACAGGTGTGCTGGTCAAACAAATTGATCAAATCGCTCGGGCGCTCGGCTGCGAAATCCGGCCTCACTTGGGGAATCACCCGAAATTGATTCACCTGGTTCAGCAACGGAGAGATGAACTGTGCAAGGGATAGGCAAGCGGACATGAAGAGATTGCTTATATTTTATGCTGTTTTAGTGGGTTTTATTCCAAGTCATTTCTTGGGTGCAGAAGTCTCCGATTTTGTCGGCGTGAAGCCTCTTCCCCAGCGCATCCTCTCCATGACCCTAGGTACGGATGAAATGCTTTTTGCCCTGGTTGATCCGGCGCGGATCATTGCGGTGACGCACTATGCCGTCGATCCCGGGATTTCAAATGTGGCGCATCGGGCGAAGACCATTCCTAACCTGATTCGGCAAGCAAGTGTCGAGCAGGTCACGGCGCTTAACCCTGATCTGATTCTGGTCGCAAGTTATACCTCGGCGGATGTCGTAAAACAGTTGAGCGAAATCGGCTTCCCAGTCGTCAGATTGGAAACGTTCACCTCAATCAATGGGATCAAAGAGAATATCCGAAGGCTTGGTCGCAGCGTCGGTGCGTCCAAAAAGGCTGAAGAGCTGATTGCCGGAATGACGCATCGCTTCCATGAGATTGAAAAACGGATTTCAAGCATGGAGAAGCGGCCGGGCGTTCTCGCCTATAGCCCCGGAGGGTGGACCGCAGGGAGTGAGACGACCTTTCATGAAATGGTGATTCGGGCAGGCGGGAGAAACCTGGCGGCGGAATCCGGGGTGAAAGGCCACAAAAAACTTTCCCTTGAAACCATCATGATGCTTGACCCGGAGATGATCATCCTGAGTGCGTGGTCGCCGGAAGGTTCGGATTATCTCAATCAGTTCCGGAGCGATCCTGCCCTCAGTCATTTATCTGCAGTCCGAATGAACCGGGTCTATGTGCTGCCGGAGAAATATCTCACCACGGTCTCACAATATATTGTCGATGCGACTGAGGCCCTGGCCCATCTGATTCGTCCAGAACTTTTCAAGCCCGCAGACTTCAAGCCGAAACCTCCTGAACCAGGCCTCCCTGAACCATGAAGGCAAACAGCGTACTTAGATCAGCCGGTCAAGGCGGACGCTTTCCGGCACCGGGCTTTATACTCTTACTCATGACCTTGCTTTCCGGGTGCATTGTTCTTGCGACTGCGACTGGAGCGGTTCAAATTCCCTATGCCCTGGTCACAAAAATTCTCCTGAACCGGCTTCCCTTTGTCGATTTTTCAGGATGGGAGAAGGCCCATGAAATCATTATCATGACGATCCGCCTTCCCCGCGTTCTTCTGGCCGTTCTGGTAGGTGGAGGGCTTGCCATCAGCGGTGCGACGCTCCAGGCCCTCTTCCGCAACCCGATGGCCGACCCCGGCGTCATCGGGGTTTCCAGCGGCGCTGCCCTGTCGGCTGTCATTGCGATTACATCCGGTTTGTCGTTTCACCATTACCTGATTCTGCCCTTTTCGGCATTTCTAGGGGCCTTGGGAACGCTCTTTCTGGTCTATGCCATTGCGACAAGGCAGGGGAGAACGCCGATGGCGACACTGCTCTTATCGGGGATCGCTGTGGGCATCTTCATGGGATCGATTCTATCGCTCATCCTGACCAGAGTCCCTTCAATTGAAACCTTCAGAGAGATCTTCTTCTGGCTGATGGGAGGGCTTGACGGTCGCGGATGGCGTCACCTTCAAATCGCTGCCTGGCCGATTCTAATCGGGAGCACGGCCCTGAGCTTTTTTTCAAGGGACTTGAATCTCCTCATTCTGGAAGGAGAAGGGGGCGCTGCTGCCCTGGGGATGGAAGTCAGAAGCGTACAGCGTATGTTACTGGTCTTGGCCTCTCTGGTGATTGGCGCTTCCGTTGCCTTTTCCGGGACGATTCCCTTTGTGGGATTGATCGTTCCCCATGTTGTTCGTCTGATGATCGGCCCGGATCATCGTTATCTTCTGATTGCTTCTTTTTTGGCTGGCGGTAGTCTTCTCGTTGGAGCCGACCTCCTGGCCCGGACACTCGTTGCATCGGAAGAATTGCCCTTGGGGACGCTGACCTCACTCATTGGTGTTCCCTTTTTCCTCTATCTTCTCAATAGAGATGGCAGGCATGTCCTGTGATAACAAATGAAGGCATGACACTCAAGAAGGTCTCCTTTTTCAGGAAGGGTCGGTCAGTGCTGAAAGCGGTCGATCTTAAGATCAAGAGAGGCGAATTGATTGGCTTGATCGGACCGAATGGCGCAGGAAAATCGACCTTGCTTAAACTGATGATGAAAATCTGGAAACCGACAGAGGGATCTATTACGCTCAACGATAAAAACCTTGAGGAATGGACCCAAAACAGGCTGGCGAAACAACTGGCCTATCTCCCTCAGAATCTGATGATTGAGAGTGCCTTTAGCTGTAAAGAGGTGGTCATGATGGGACGCTATGCGCATCTCAAGCGCTTCGAACGGGAGTCAAAAGAAGATGCTCTGATTGTTCAGAAGGCGATGGCCCAAACCAAAACAACACAGCTCTCTGAGCGCTTAATTACGGAACTCTCCGGGGGAGAACGACAACGGGTGCTTCTGGCAAGAACTCTGGCTCAGGAGGCGAAGCTGATTCTTTTAGATGAACCGACGGCAAATCTCGATCCTCATTACCAGTTGGACCTCCTGAACCGGATCGAGTCACTCGTTGAAAAGGGTTTAACCGTCATGATGGCCATCCACGACCTGGGCCTCGCGGCCCGTTATGCGCGGCGTCTTGTTCTTCTCCACCAGGGGAGGATCGTGGCGGATGGCCTTCCTGAGGTGGTGCTGATGCCTCAGCATCTTAAATCTGTTTATGGAATAGAAGCCGAGATTTCACGCCACCCGAAGACCGGGTGGCTCTCGGTGCTTCCGATGAAGGTGGCTTGAAAATGAATTGATTTCAGTTTTCCACTCTGTTAGAAGAGTGGCGACAATTTAAAAACCTTGTCAGGTGATCCCGGCGTCAAGCCGGGGTTGAAAAGGGAATCCCGTGAAAACCGGGAGCGGTCCCGCCGCTGTATTGGGGGACGAAACCCACGAGATGCCACTGTCTTTAATTCTGGACGGGAAGGCGTGGGGAGTAGGACGAACCCAAAGCCAGAAGACCTGCCTGACTTAAGGAAGATCACACGCTGTCTTCGATGGATGAGACAAGGGATCGTACTCCTATCCCCATGCTCTCATCTTCAACAGAGTCTGGGGATTTTTTTTGTTGGAGACGATCAGGGGGCGTTCTAATTGTAAATGCGCCCTGATAGAACACGCTGAATAGCTGTACGGGAAAGCGGTGTAAAACCGTTGCTGCCCCGCAACTGTGATGGGAACGAAACCACCAATACCACTGTCCTAAGCCAGGATGGGAAGGGGTGGAGTAGCTTGCCCAGAGCCAGGAGACCGGGCTGTTCAGAATCACATAAAACACTTTCGAGGGAGAGATAAAAAATGAAAAATGGAATGTTCAAGATTTATGTAGCGCTTGGCTTGGCTCTTATTTTGGGTGCCGGTTTCTTGGGTCACACAAATGCGGCAGAACGCTCTGAAGAAGAGATATTGATACTGGAACCAATCGTCGTGACGGCGACGCGGATTCCATCTCCAATGCTGCAAGTCGGAAGCAGCATTACTGTGATTCAAGGTGGAGATCTTGAAAAACGAAATATAAAAACCGTCATGGAAGCATTGCGGGAAGTTGCGGGGATTGATGTTGCTCAGTCGGGCGGACTTGGCAAGCAAACCTCTATATTTCTTCGAGGGGCGAATTCATCGCACACCATGGTCCTTATCGATGGGGTTCAGGTCAATAGTCCTACAACGGGCGCCTTTGATTTTGGGGATCTGCTTGTTGAGAATATCGACCGGATTGAAGTTTTGAGGGGTCCTCAAAGCTCCCTCTACGGATCGGCAGCCATCGGCGGCGTCATCCACATTATCACAAAAAAAGGAGAGGGAAAGACGGTGACATCTCTAATGAGCGAGTTCGGGTCCTTTGAAACCTACCGCCAGAGGATGGGTATCGCAGGGTCGGAAGGAGACACCGATTTCAGCTTTTCCATCTCAGGTCTGGAGAGCGAAGGCATCTCCGCCACAAGCGAGCAAAAGGGGAACACGGAAGAAGATGGGTATAAAAACCTGACCCTTTCTAATCGCCTTGGATTCAATTTCCTCAAAGATGGGCGGATCGATTTTACCCTTCGCTACATCACCGGGGAAAATGAGATCGACGGGTTTTCTGGAGATGATCCAAACCGGACATTGGACCGCGACGTGGTCTACACCTCGCTTCGACTTCAGAAACCGGTGACTGATTCATGGACCCCGTCCATTCAATTTTCCATAGCGGATGAGCAACTTGAACAAGACGATCCGGATGACCTTTTCAGCAACAGCCTCCTGGAAACCAATGTCCTGAATGTGCTGCTTCAAAATGAATTCTCTCTTTCTCACGAGAACACCCTTTTGTTCGGACTGGAATACGACCAAGAACAGGGGAATCAGCGGGGCAGTTTTGGAAGAGAAGTCGATACCAAATCCCTGTTCATAGAAGACCAGGCGGTTTTTCTGGAGGCCTTATTTCTGACAGCTGGAGTTCGATACGATGACCACAGTACATTCGGGAACAAGACAACGTTTCGTCTCACTTCAGCCTATGCCATCGGACAATACGGGATGACCGTCCATGCCTCATATGGCACCGGTTTCCGTGCCCCTTCCATCAATGAACTCTTCCTTCCAGGGTTCTCCAATAAAGATCTCAAAGCGGAGGAGAGTACAGGCTATGACATCGGTATCAGGAAAGAATACCTAAAAAAGGAAGGTCGTCCAACATCCTGGTTCGACGTGACTTATTTCAAAAGTGACTTTGACGAGCTCATCAGTTTTCCCGCCCCCGCCTTTATTCCGGTCAACATTAATGAAGCCAAAGCAAGTGGCCTTGAATTCAGCAGTGGCATCGGCATCATGAAAGGCTTGTTGATCAATCTCAGCTATACCTACATGGATAGCGAAGACAAGAGTACCGGGAAACAACTCCTGAGAAGGGCAAGACACAAAGGCGCTTTTGGCATTCTTTATGATCCAACAGATGAGTTCGGTCTGAATCTACTTGGGACTGTTGTTGAAGATCGCATCGACTTTGGCGGGACTAAAATGGATGATTATGTCAAGGTTGATTTCACTTCAAACTATCGCGCCACGGATAAGATTGAATTCTTCGCTCGAATCGAAAACCTTTTCGATAAAGAATATGAAGAAGTCACCGGCTTTACATCTCCCGGTATTTCGGTCTTCGGTGGAATCAAACTCACCTTGTAAACGGGTGTATCAGGAGAACGATGCTTATTTGTTGGAGGAACACTTAGAACGGTTGGTACGGCCTTCGGCACTGGATTGCTGCTCGGAGAAATGGTCTTAATTGCTCCACAATAAGACTTTTTGAGTTCGACCGGCTTGGGCAGATGCTCAAGCCGGTCGAACTCTACACACAAGAGAGTAGAAGAAGAGGAGAAAGTATGAGTCAAAATACCGGTCTAATCATCGTCCATACCGGGAACGGCAAAGGAAAAACCACTGCCGCGCTGGGTCTGGCGATGCGGGCCATCGGCACCGGAATGAAGGTCGTCATGGTGATATTAGATGAGGTCAATATCGCCCTAGACTTAGGTTATCTCAATCTTGAGAATGTTCTGGAGACCCAATCGCGTCCGAAACAAGTCCATGTGGTTCTGACGGGTCGAGGGGCCAAGGCGGAAATCATTGAAATTGCCGATCTCGTGACCGAAATGCGCGAGATCAAACATCCTTTTTCTAAGGGAATCAAGGCCCAGAAGGGGTCGAGTTTTGAGCAATACAACAGTCTATTTTGTGGGCGCCGGTACGGGCGCGATCCGGAACTGATTTTTATCGGATGAAAGGTTCATGATCTAAACTTCGTAATCCACCACTCGCCGCGCCGTGCAGACCTCTTTTACAAGGGGAATGACGGCCTGATGTTTGGGGTGCGATTGATAGTCTGCCAAGGCCTTGCGGCTTTCAAGCTCGGAATAAAGCACGATATCGGACGACACTGAAAGATCGTAAGCCACTTCTATTTTGAGTAAACCCGGGATTTTCCCCATGAGGGCTTCCAGTTTTTCTTTGAGATCTGCTGCATTTTTTTGTAGATATTTTTCTTCTGCATCTTCTCTGAGTTGCCACATTACGATATGTTTTAGCATGTCCTAGATCCTTTCGTTATCGGTCATTTTGATTTTTTAAGTGGGTAAATCACTCTCAATTCGCCCGTCTCTCAGTTTGACAATCCGCCCGGCCTGTCTAGCAATATCGGCTTCGTGTGTCACCATGATTACTGTATTTCCCTGTGCGTGAAGCGTCGCAATCAAAGCCATGATTTCTATCCCGGTTTTGCTGTCTAAATTTCCGGTGGGTTCGTCGGCCAGAATAAGAGAAGGATTGTTAACGAGCGCTCTTGCAATGGCGACACGCTGCCGCTGGCCGCCCGACAATTCACTGGGTGTGTGCTGCATTCGCTCACTCAAGCCAACCTGCTCAAGTGAGGCCATTGCCCTTGCTCTTCGTTTCTCCGGTGACAAACCGCTATAAATCAACGGCAGTTCCACGTTGTCCAGGGCCGTCGCTCTTGGAAGCAGATGAAAGGATTGAAACACAAAACCGATCTGCCGATTTCTAATTTCAGATAGCTGGTTATCCTTTAAAGTCGTGATATCCCGATCCGCAAACAAATAACGACCCGCTGTCGGAATATCGAGGCAGCCGAGAATGTTCATCATCGTGGATTTCCCCGAACCGGAAGGCCCCATCAGCGCAACATATTCATTGGCCTCAATGCTCAGCTTGACACCGCTCAGGGCCTGCACTTTAAGCGAACCCGACTCATACGATTTGGAGACATTGGTCATTTCAATCAAAGCCACAAAGCCACCTCTTATTCATAGCGCAAAGAATCAATGACATTTCTATTCGCCGCCCGAAATGCGGGGTAAAGACCTGCGACAACGCCGATACCGGCGCAAATGGCAAAGCTGTAACCAACCCAATCCCATAAAATCAGGGCTTCTTCTCCGATATAGAAGTGATTAAAGGCCATGCCGCCAGTGATGCCGAGCAGACCTCCGAGGATACCAAGGATGACGGATTCGGTGAGAAATTGCGTAAGGATGGCGTGTTTTTTTGCACCGATTGCCCTGCGGATACCGATTTCACGCACACGCTCCGTGACAGAAATCAACATCACGTTGGCAATGCCAATCCCTCCCACAACCAGGGAGACCAGGGCGATGACAATAATAAAATCAGCAAGGTCCTGATTGGTCTCCTGAACTGCCTGTAGAAAAAAATCCTGTCGTCTCACCCTGAAATCGTTCTTTTTATCCTCACTTAAACGGTGGCTGCGGCGAAGCACGGTTTCGATGTCAAAGAGCGCTTCCTCAAAATCTTCGCTTGAGCGCATTTTCGCCAGAATACTGCTTAAGTGGGCGGCGCCGAAGAGACGTTCCTGGGCCGTGGTCAATGGAATGAAAACCTGATTGTCGGGATTTGTCCAGCTTTCCCCCTTTGCTTTCAAGAGGCCGATGACCGTAAATCGTTTCGATTTAATGAAGATTGTTTCCCCGATCGGGGAGCGCTCGCCGAAGAGTTCTTTGTGAACCGTCGATCCGATCACAGAGACCCTCCGTCGCTGATCCAGCTCATCCTGATTGAAAAAACGTCCCTCAACAGGAAAGTCGTTGTTCACAAATTGATAATCGACCGTTGTCCCGGTAATTTGGCTACTCCAGTTTTTATTCCCGTAAACCAGGCCTCCGTTTCCTGAATAGACCGGAACTGCATGAGAGAGAGCCGCTGAGTGTTCGAGCAGTTCGTCTGCCTCCTTCCATTTTAGATTCACTGTGGACTCCGCAGTGCGGACCCCGTGTCGGCGAGAAACGCCGGGACGAATCAAGAGGACGTTTGCGCCCATTTGCTGTAGACGTTTGTCGATGCGCTGCTGCGTCATTTTCCCGAGGACAACAACATGCAGCACCGCCCCGATCCCGACTGCCATCCCGATCAAAATAAGAAAGGAGCGTAGCGGGTTCGACCTCAGGTTATGAAAAGCGATTCGGATGTTTTCAAAAAAGAGCATGGTTTTTCAATACCCAAGTAAGGTGGACGTGTAAAGGTCGGAAAAGTCATTTTTTTGTCATTCCCGTGAAGACGGGAATCCAGTGTCTTCACTGAGGTGCTTTTACCCAATGGCGTTATTCCCTTTAGGGCAGTTCTTCCTGCTGTCGGATCAAATGAACCAGGGCTTGATTCACAAAGTAGTTTGTCCGGCTGATTCTGTGTTTTTCGACAAAGCCATGTTCGGTGAGTTGATTGAGGTATTTCGTCGCGGTGATGCGTGATACGCCCACCTGGTCCATCACAAACTGGACTTTTGTATAAGGGTGAAAAAACAGATTGTTCAACAAGTCCTGGCTGTAGATGCCCGAAAGCTCCGTTCTCATGCGTTGCTTGGTTTCAAAGACAAGGGTTTTGATTTCATGGATAAAGTGGATGGTTTCCCGTGCGGTTTCTTCGATGCCTTTGATAATATAAAGCACCCAGTTTTCCCAGTCATTTTGGTCTCGCACCGTTTGAAGCAGGTGATAATATTCAGACTTTGTCCGAACGATGTAACGGCTTAAATAAAGAATCGGCAAATCAAGCAGGCCGTTTTTGACCAGATGAAGGATGTTGATGATGCGTCCGGTTCTGCCGTTCCCGTCGTAAAAGGGGTGAATGCTTTCAAATTGATGGTGGATGATAGCCATTTTGATCAGCGGGTCGAGTGCCGAAGATTGGGCGTCGTTGATGTAGTTCACGAGATTGCTGAGTAAGGCTTTAATCTCGTCGGGGTGCTGTGGTGGCGTGTAGATCACCTCTTTAGTTGTCGCGTTGGCGATTACGGTGCCGGGTATTTTTCTAATCCCAGACTTGTTCGGCTCAATAATGGCCTGTATGTGCAGGATATCATTGAGACGGATTAAGCCGGTGGCTTTGGTTTGGTGATAGCTTTTCTGCAATGCCGCGCAGTAGCTTTCCACCTCCTTTGCCGCTTGGTTGATTTTTTCACCTTTCATGTCGGCCACCCGGAAGAGTTCGTCATGGGTCGTGATAATATTTTCAATGGCCGAGCTGTCTTTCGCCTCCTGCATCGTGAGCGTGGAAATCAATATGCCTTCGTTCGGGATGGTTTTCGCCATGCCCTTGAGTTCTGCGAGAAAGCGATGCGCCTTTGTCAGCGCTTTCAAGACCGGGATGGATTCCAATATGGATTCGTCTGGAAGGGGCAAGTTGGCTAAGGGAGTGTCCATGTGATGTCTCATTATGGCTCTTTATTATACATGTGGTTCATGAAGTGTATAGTTAACAGCAAAAAATATACACTTAAATTTTAACATGTATAGTTCATTCGGAAAAACGTTCATTTGAGCTGTGTTTTATGCGGCCTCGGTTTGTCGGGTGAGTTCGCCGCGAAAGGCACGTTGACATAATGAATCAAACAAAGGTATTCCAGATTTGATCCACTTGATGACGGATAGTGCCGGTTAGCATATTTCTCCTAAATTCATTTTTTCTTGGACTTCCCTCCGCCGAAACGCCGACCGGATTTCATGCGTTCTTCAAGGCGATCATTATCGGCTTTCAGGCGAGAAGTCATGACGACCCCGACGATATCCCCCTCGGACAGACCTGTAAGTACTTCGACATTTTTAAAGTCGGACAGGCCGCTTGTGATTTCAAGAGGAGAAAATTGTGTGCCTGCTTTCAGGAGGACTTCTGTTTTGTTTTTTGAGTTCTCCCCTTTTGAGTTTCCAGGCTCTGAAATCCTCAAAGCGGCTACGGGGAGCAAAAGCACATCTTTCTTCTCGACAATGGTAATTTGAATACCGGTATTCATGCCCGATTTGAGTTTGTTATCTTTATTTTCCACCTTGATCACCACATCAAAAAGGGTGACATTTTGCTCGATTTTCGCTTCCGGGGAAATGCGAATAATCTTTCCTGAAAAGCTCAAGTCGGGATAGGCCTCTGCCTGCACCCTTGCATCCTGCCCGATCTTAATCTGTCCGATATCTATTTCATCAATGCCCGCTTCGATATGGACGGTTTGCATGTTGGCGATGTCGGCAATCGGTGTTCCGCCACTGACATTGCTAACTCCGGACGAAATAATCTGTCCCTCTTCAACATATTTTTGCAGAATCATCCCGGAAATCGGAGCACGCACAATCGCATCGCCTAGTCGCTCCCTGGCCCGATCCAGGGCGGTCTTCGACTGTATGACCTTGCCCTTGCTGATGGCGAGTTGGAGTCCGATTTGATCCTGCTCTTCCTCTGAAATGATCTTTTTCCGGAAAAGTTCCTTGCGTCGTATAAACATACGCCGGGACTGTTTGTGTTCGGCCTTTGCGATGTCGAGCTCGGCTTGCGCCAGGGCGACAGCGGTCTCTTCGTCTTGTTGATCCAGTTTCGCAATCAGCACGCCCCGCCGAACAAAAGCGCCCTCCTCAATCGGAAGCGCTTTAATCTGACCGCTGGCTTTCGATTTAATCTCAATCCGCTTGATCGGTTGGACGACACCATCGGCGCTGACAATCATCTGGAACATACCGCGTTCGACACGATATTCCTTATATTTTTTTTCGGCTTTGCTCTCACCTTTTGTTTGGTCTTTTTGCTGGCTCCAAAAATGGAAACCGCCATAGGCAAGAGGGAAGATCAATAAAAACAATATAAAACGTTTCATCATGATGGCCCCTATATATCATATTTACTGAAAAGTTTGCCCGGGATCATTATTTGTTTGATCACGACACTCAACTAGTGTATTGCTTCTTCCGGTGGGGGTCTATCGCCCCTATAAGCGCTGAAACATAAGTCATCTTATGCGAAAACTCACTTAAAAATAATAACAAGCAGGAATTAATAAATGGTCTTAAGTATTCTATTTAACCTGATCGGCGGATTGGGACTTTTTTTATATGGCATGAAAAGCATGTCGGAGGGTTTGCAAACGGTTGCAGGCAGCCAATTGCGGAAACTGATTGCCTCCGTAACGGATCACCGTGTTATGGCAGTCGGTGTGGGTGTCGGTGTGACTTGCCTGGTGCAGTCGAGTTCCATCACAACGGTCATGGCAGTGGGCTTTGTGAATTCGGGCATTATGATGCTCAACCAGGCCATGGGCGTTATACTGGGAGCCAATATCGGCACGACTATTACCGGCTGGATACTGGTGGTCAAGATCGGGAAATACGGGCTTCCGATTCTGGGGGTCGCAGTCTTTGTTCATCTTTTCAGTAAGAACGAAAAGGTGAAATACATCGCTTTGGCGGTCTTTGGGCTGGGCATGATTTTCTTTGGTTTGGCCCTGATGAAAAACGGCTTCAAACCCTTGCGGAGTATGCCGGAATTTATGGCTTGGTTTTCAGCCTTTGATGCTGGCACTTATTTCGGTGTACTCAAAGCCGCCGCCGTCGGCTGTATTTTGACCGTGATTGTCCAGTCTTCCTCTGCAACCCTTGGCATTACCATCGGTCTTGCTCAGTCGGGACTTATCGGTTTTGAAACCGCTGCGGCATTGGTATTGGGGGAGAACGTCGGTACGACGATTACGGCCTATCTGGCCTCTCTCGGGGCAAATGCCAATGCAAAACGCGCGGCCTATTTCCATGTATTCTTCAATCTCGTCGGTGTCTTCATCATTACCGCTTTATTTCAATTGTATCTGCCTGTCATTCATTGGTTTCTGGCAACCTTCTCTGGCATCGACAATGTGTCCTTGATGGTTGAGAAAGATGGCATTGAAAACTACCCTTATATTACGGCCGGTATCGCCCTGGTTCATACCGGCTTTAATGTTGCTAATGTGCTGATTTTTTTCCCCTTTCTACCCATGATTGCCCGATTTCTCAATCGGGTGGTGGTCGATCAGGCTCCCGAACAAAAACGGGTATTGACGCATTTGAATTTTCAGATGTATGAATCGTCCTTCGCAGCGATTGAGCAAAGTCGCTTTGAAATTGAAAAACTCGCCATCCAGACCCAATCCATGTTTCTCTCTCTTGAGACCTATCTGGAAGGGGGAAAGGATAGTAAAAAGGCTGCGGAGAAGGTCTTTGAACGTGAGCGCATGATCGACGATGTACAAAAGGAAATTACGGAGTTTCTGACAAATGCCAAAGGAAACAATCTGAGCCATAACTTGAACCTGGAATGTACCCGGCATCTTTTGCTAGCGGATGAGTTTGAGTCGATCAGCGACTATATCGCCGCAATCGTGAAGCTTTACCTGCGACTGGAAGAACATGAATTAGTGCTTTCCGTAGATCAAAAACAGGCATTAAAGACGATTCATGAGGAGGTCAAGGGTTTCTATATCACTTCCACGGACCCGAACCGGGTCGGAAACTGGAAGGACTTCTACCACAAGACACTGGTCATTCGAAATGGTATTACGAAAAAAATTAAAACCTACCGCCATGACCATTGGGAGTTGATGACGACAGTGACTTGCGACCCGCTTCTGGGAACCACCTACACCGACCTTCTGGTAGCCTATCGCAAGATCACCAATCACCTGGGACATATCGTAGAAACCTACGTCAGGTAATCAGTTGATTTTTCTCGTCATTCTCGCATGATCCCGGCGGGAACCCAGGGCTTAAAAAATGGCCGGAATGACGGGAAGGTGAGCTAAGTAATCAGACAGAATGTGGGTACTTACCTTGCTTGATGTACTGTCGTTTGACGCGATTCCCGATGCCGCATAAAATTTCGTAGGCATGGCTTCCCGTCCATCGGGCGAGTTCATCGGCCCAGATAGACTCGCTGCCTTCCGACCCGATGACAGTGACCCAATCTCCCGCTGCCAGCGTCGGCACCTTACTCACATCAAGCATCGTCATGTCCATGCACACACGCCCCACTACGGGCACCCGTTGGCCCAGGGCGATCATCTCGCCTCTGTTTGAAAGGCGAAAATCGTAACCGTCGGCGTAGCCAATCGCCACAGTGGCGATCAAACTCTCTCGCTTTGTCACATAGCTTTGACCGTAACTGATCGATTGCCCCGCTGCCACCTTTTTGACTGCGAGTACCCGTGTTTTCACGCGCATCACAGGTTTAAGCCCGAATGCCTGTCTTTTACCCATCGGGGAATAGCCGTATAGCATCAGGCCGGGCCGAACAAGGTTGAAGCAGGCCTCCCTGAATTGGATAATGGCCGCGCTGTTGGCAAGATGACAGTAGGGGATAAGGATCCCTTCCGCTTCCAGTTCGGAGAGAATCGTTTGAAGTGATGCAAGCTGCTGTTGAGTAAAAGCAGAATCTTTAAGATCGGCATGAGCAAAATGACTCAGGATGCCTTCAACCCGAATACCTGCCAGTCCGACTGCTTTTTTGATAAAAGAAAGCGCTGTGTCCGGAGGGAGTCCTATTCTTCCCATTCCGGTATCAATCTTAATGTGGACCGGCACGACTGCTCCTGCCGCTTCTGCAGCACGTCTCAGCGCTTCCAGGGATGGTAGATCATAAATGACAGGGCTGAGGCGATATTGAATGATTGCTTCAACCTGTTCCAGCGGCACGCCGGTCAAGAGAAGAATCCGGTCTGTAATACCTCCTTCTCTTAGCGCGATGGCTTCCTCAAGAAAAGCCACCCCGAAGAGAAGCGGTTTAATGGTGTTCTGAGCCAGAAAGCGGGCAATTTCAAGTGCGCCATGGCCGTAGGCATTCGCCTTGACCACGGCCAGAATCTCACAATCCCCGATTGTCGTACGAACCCGGCGGATGTTTTCAGCGAGCGCAGATAGATCGATTTCGGCGATGCTTGATGCGAAGCTGCTGTTATCTTGTGCTGGATATATTTTTTGATGGGGCATGAAGGCGAAAACAGATGAGACTGCTTGATCAGACTTAAACTTCGAGGACTTCTTCTTCCTTCTTCTTGAGAATTTCTTCTACCTTAGCAATCTTCCGGTTCGTGATTTTTTGCACGGCATCCTGTTCTGTATGAAGCATGTCTTCCGAAATATTGCCCTCTTTTTGCTCCGATTTGAAAAGATCGTTGGTCTCCCGGCGGATGTTACGAATGGCGATTCGACAGTCCTCACCCATGTTCTTGACCCGTTTAACCAGTTCTTTTCTTCGGTCTTCCGTTAGGGGAGGAATGACAATTCGGATCATTTTCCCGTCATTGGAGGGGGAGAGGCCAAGCCCGGCAGCATTGATGGCCTTCTCAATGGCCTGTAGCTGGGAGATGTCCCAGGGCTGTATTAAGACCGTTCGGCTATCCGGAATTGAAAGGGAAGCCATTTGGCTTAGGGGAGTCGGCGTACCGTAATAAGCGACCCGAACCGAATCAAACAGGGAAAGCGATGCCCGGCCCGTTCGAACCGTTGCAAGCTCCGCATGCAGATGATGAAGGGAGGCCTCCATCTTCTCATCCATTTCTTTTTTCAAGTCTTTTTCCTCATCTTAGATGTTCTACTTACTTGGTCTGAGTTTTTCGCACGAGAGTCCCGATTTTTTCTCCCGTCATTAATTTTCGAATATTTTCTTTTTCTTTGATATTGAAAACAATTAGAGGAAGGTTGTTGTCCATACAGAGGGTCACAGCGGTTGAATCCATGACCTTTAATTCTCTTGCAATGACTTCAAGATAGCTCAGCTCGGAAAACATTTTCGCGGTCGGATCTTTCATCGGGTCTTTATCAAAAACACCATCGACCTTTGTCCCTTTCAGGATCACGTCTGCGTTGATTTCCATTGCACGTAAAACAGCAGCGGTATCTGTTGAAAAATAGGGATTTCCGGTTCCGGCGGCAAATATCACAACCCGTTTTTTCTCAAGATGCCGAATGGCCTTTCTCCGGATATAGCCTTCCGCCAGTTCCTTCATCTCAATCGCCGATTGAACGCGGGTGTAAACCCCTTTTTGCTCCAGAATATTCTGCAAGGCCAAGGCATTCAGCACTGTCGCCAACATCCCCATATAGTCAGCCGAGCTCCGTTCCATACCCTCTGCGCTTCCAGCAATCCCCCGGAAAATATTCCCGCCACCGATAACGACTGCTGTTTCGATGCCCATTGAGGCTACTTCTTTGATCTGTTCCGCAATAGCGTTGATGGCAGCAGGTCTGATGCCGAAACCGCCGTCTCCGGCCAGAACCTCCCCGCTGACCTTCAAGAGAACCCGATGGTATTTTGCCTCCGGCATAGTGGCTCCAAAACAAAGTCAGTGATAAAAAATATGCTTAAGACCTCCGAAATCAGATCTTAAAAACGGTCGGACAATAACACAATCTTGATAAAATTGATAATTAAAGGGGAAGGGAGCTTGGTGGGGCCTTTAAGGCAGGGAGCAGGTTACGCCGGATGCCTTATGTATGAGACATCCGGCGTAGCGCCCCGTTTAAATCCGGTTCATTCCGTTTTTTGCGAAGAGACGTACAGGGGACAATCCGGACGCCTTCTTCAACAAGATTAGTAAGATAAAGCCCAGGAGCGTCAGCATTTCGGCTGCATCTCCCGGTCCGGGAGGCCCACCATCGCCGGGTCGGATCATTCCACAACCTCCTGATCCGCCGGAAGCTTCGCTTCCTACACCGGATTCTACCGTTGCGGGATTAGGAACTGCGGAAACAAAGACGGTGGTCTGAAAATTTCCACTGCCGTCGTATGAGGCGGCAAGGTAATAATAAGTAAGCCCGTTGGTGAGTCCGGTGTGGTTTAAACGCATTTGCTGGTCCGGGCTGCCGCTGATCTCTCCGAAAAGTGTCCCGTCACTGATATCCGCAGGAAAACGATCTGTACGGAAGCGAATGTGGACCCCGACAAAATCACTGTCGGAGGGGTTGATCCATGAAAGCAAAACGCTTCCATCTTCACCGACAGCAGAGAAATTGACGACATCTGAGGGAGCCGTTGTGTCGGACGGAGTTGTCCCGGCAGCAGTGGTTGCAAATGTGTTATCTGAAGAGACAGAGCGCTTGCCATTCGCATCGCTGCTTAGCACCCGGTAGTGATATGTGCTTCCCGCCTCAAGACCGCTGAGGGTCTCTGAGTGGCTGAAGCGCAGGGTTGCGTTCAGTATGCTGCTTGATCCGTATGTGCTCGTCGTCCCGTATTCGACTTGAGAACTTGCCGATTCATTGCTCGTCCATGAAATGAGCGCACTGGTCTCGGAAATGTTCCCCGCAGAAATATTCGAAAGTGCCGGCCCGTTTAGATCCGGACTCAGGGTTGTGAAGCTTCGATCCGTCCCGACCGTCTCATTTCCCGCAGTGTCGACACTGATCAGGCGATAATGGTAGGTCGTTGATCCAATCAATCCTGAAATCGATCGACTATGACTGGTGAGCAGGATTGTATTCTTAGCAGAGAGGTTTCCGTAGGCCGTAGTCGTCCCATATTCGATTTGGGAGCTTGCGGCCTCGTCAGTACTCCAGGTGATAATCGCACCGGTACTGCTCACATTATTAGCGGCAACATTGGAAAGGATAGGCGGTGTTGTGTCGGTCGCACTGCCCCCCTTGCTGACACTATCGACAATAACGACATACATATTGTTACCGCCGCCTTCGTTTCCACCCAGAGAAACAGGTCCGGGCGCGAAGTCTTTTTTAAA
>JAJDBU010000008.1 GCA_029261195.1 Nitrospirota bacterium
CGGGTTACTTTTTCGATACATGGAGGCTCCTGGTGCACGCTTTTTAGGGGCTAAAGGTCTTTTTCTTTGCACTTGGAGCAGGATACTACAGATTAAAACCTTTTAAAATCAAAAACTTATCGTTTTTTCAGCAAGCCCTACTTATTCCTTGATTATGCCTTTAGCTCCCGTAAGAGTAGCTGCATGCTTGTTTAAACCCAATAATCGTCAAGGATTACGGCATCCATTACGATTTTGGTCATCAATGCATTTTAGTCATTAAATACATAGGGTTATCGTGGCATGCGGGAGCTAAAGGCATAATCAAGACTTATTCTCATCACATTGCTTCTGTCTCTTACAACGAATTCCATAGATTTCGACCTATTCTGTCACAAATCGGTCACAATTCCACTGTAATCCCTGCTCGGGGATGTATTTGGAGCAAACGACAAAAAATCTCGCTAAATCCGCTCAAGCAATCGGAATTCTATCAAGTTTTTACAAAAAAAAATTCGCCGTTGATATCATCTACAAGTTGATAATTTTCAGGGCGAGTTATTTTGATGATAACGGGTAGAATCAGAGTGTAACCTACAGAAACTGAGTCACCATTTTTTGATTTCATATTAAAATGGCAGAAGAATATCCTTTCTAAAGGCAAGGCCTGTTAAATTTCAAGAAGCATGAAGAAACTATTGGCGGACTCAAAATAGAAATGCAACACTTTCATCAAGGTAAAGTGCTACCATGGGAAAACATTATAGTGCATATTGTACTTCGACCTTGAAACCACCTTCCGAAAAAATGGAAGATAAATGTTTTGTACAAACAATCCCATATTTTTAGCAGTGTTCAAATATCCTTTATGCCTGATCAAGGGATATTTTTTTTCAGATCGGGGCCCAAGTCGGCATGCACCGCATTACGGTGTATGTATTTTACAAGTTGGAGGAGATAGAGGAGGTTCAACCTGATGAGAAAGAGTGTTGCCTTTCGCTTACGAACGGACCAGGTGATCCTGATCCTGCTTGGAAAATGCTGAGGGATCGGCCCGCGTAATGCGAAAAGACAGCGTCGTATGGGCCGGATTGGCCTTCTACCCAGTGGTCCTCAGCCCACTGGCAATGGCATTGATTGTCATGAGGAGTGGGAGTAATAATTCCTCCTCTTTTTCTTGGTGGACAAGACGGCGCCACTGCCGCAGTTGTTCTATCTGCTGATCGTGAAGCACACGAAGTCCCGGTTGCCGTAACTTTAATAATTCATAGATATCCGGACGACGGATGGGAAGCGGGCCATTGTATATCTTTTCCAACATCCTCTCCGTTCGTTCAAACTCGCTTGCGATGAGGTCCATGACTTTTTTCCGAATTTGAAGATCTTCAACCAGTGCGGCATAGGACTGCATGATTTCCAGGTTTGCTGTTGCTAAGCTTGTTGCCGCATTGCTCATAATATAATGCAAGGGAGCCCAGCTCTGGTTTTGTGCCTTGATTAATTTAAAAGCCTCCGGATCCTCCGACAGCAGGTTTTCCAGTGCGCTTCCGATACCATACCAGCCGGAGAGATAAAATCGTGCCTGACTCCAGCTGAAAACCCAGGGAATGGCTCGCAAGTCCGCCAGGGTCGCTTTGCCTCTTCGTCTTGCCGGACGCGAACCGATGCGGCTGAATTCAATGGCATCCACCGGGGTGGCCTGCCGAAAAAAGGCGACAAAACCCTCCGTTTGCAGTAGTGCTTCGTAGGCCTTCCGACTGGACTCAGCCAGGCCATCCATCACGGAGGATAAATCAGGGACGAATTCAGAGGAGAATTCGCTGGATTGCCTGTCGCTGTGCCAATGACGGATGCTGGCTCCGCTTGTGCCGGCGAGTAGTAATTCCAGGTTGTAGGTCGCAGTCAGGCGGTTGGCATACTTTTGGGCAATCGATTCACCTTGTTCTGTCATTCTCAGATCCCCATTCAGGGCGGAATGGGGCAAGGCGTTAATAAAGCGGTGCGTTGGACCACCCCCTCGACTGATGGTTCCCCCGCGTCCGTGAAAAAAGCGGATACGGATGTCACGATCTCTACCGATCCCGGCAAGTGCGTCCTGGGAGCGGTAGAGGTTCCAGAGACTGGCCAGGATGCCGCCGTCCTTATTGCTATCGCTGTAGCCCACCATCACCTGCTGCACCACCTGCTTCAGACCGGCCTGCTTCCGTTGATATTCAAGACTTCGCCGTGTGAGCGGATGGTCTAGAAATTCGGCCAGAATGGCTGGGCTTTTTTTCAAGTCATCAATGGTTTCAAAGAGCGGGACGACGGGCAGACGGCAGACCAATCCGGCCTCGGTCTGAAAAGTGAGACCCACTTCTCGTGCCAGCAGGTAGACGACCAAGAGGTCTGATAAACTGCGCGTCATACTGACGATGAATGCGCCCAGTCCGGCCCGGCCATACCGGGTAATGTGATCAAGGACAACACGGTAGCAACTCACAACTGCACAGGCCTCTGGACTGGGCGACGCACCCGGCTGGCAGAAAGGGCGGGGTGAAAGCAGTTCCCTGTTTAAAAACGCCAGGCGCTTCTCCTCGTTCCACTTCGGAAAACCGGCCCCGTCCAAACCGGCGGCATTCATTAATTGCGCGACGGCCAGATCGTGAAAGCGGCTATCCTGACGGATATCCAGTACCGCCAGATGGAAACCAAAGGTCTGCACCGTTCTGATAATCGGTTCGACATCCGCTCTTGCCAAACGGGTAGCCCCGCTTTCTCGCAACACACCGTAGAGTAGGTTCAGGTCTGACAGGAGTTCCGAGGCACAACGATAGAGACCGGTCTGTTGTTCGGAAGGGGAGTTCTCGAAGGGCAATCCGGCCAGCATCAGGTTCACCAATTGTCGCCAGGGTTCTTTCGGGTTTCGCTCAAGGGGCTGCCTTCCTCGCTCATCCAGGATCTGAGCCAGCGCCGTAATCCGGTTCAAGAGTTTGTCCGGCACCAACTGCCGCCGATCAGATAAACTGATCCGACCGGCCAATTGCGTCAATTGGCCCTGAAGGAGCTGAAGTGCATGAAGCCTAAGCTCAGCAAGGGTTTGTCGGGTCACTGAGGCGGTGACAAAGGGATGACCATCACGGTCTCCCCCGACCCAGTTACCGAAGGAAAGCCGAGGCAAGTGCTCAGGCTCGGCGACCAGGTCCAAGTCAAAGCCTGCGGCCTGCCAGGCTCGGCGGAGGCGCTGATCAAGCACCGATAAGACATTGGGGAAGACATTGGAAAGGTAATGGATGACATTGCGTCTCTCCGATGCCACATCCGGCTTTTCCAGGAAAATTTCTCCGGTGCGCCACAGACGTTCCAACTCGGTTTTAATCTTTTCCCGGATCTCGGTCTGTTCAAATGGGGTCCACATCTTGTTTTCCCGTCTGACCATCAAAAGATATAAACGCCGATGGTGAGCCAGGACACTCGCTCTTTTGGCCTCCGTCGGATGTGCCGTGAGCACCGGTTCAATCCGTATTTTCGACAGAGATGACGCAATGTCATGATCGCTCAGACCCAGGTCCTTCAGCCGCTTCAGATTCTGGTCCCACAAACCCGAAACCTCGACAAGACCGTCACGGCTTTCGATTTGCCGACGCATCTGTACCGAGGCATTTTCTTCAACCTTGTTTAAAAGTTGAAAAGAAATGGAGTAGGCTTGTGCCGTCCGCCGATGGCTGTCCTCCCCTGTGGCCGGTGCAGGGTGAGGCCAGGGTAAACTTCGGGCCAGCTCTTCTTCTCCGACCTCCTCCAACACTTCCCGAAAACATTGGGTGATAAAATCCAAATCCGAGTGAATCTTTTCCAGATTCGTTTCCAGACTGCTTGAAATCATCCTCCTACCTCCACAGGTCTCATTTATCCTCTAAAAAAATCACTTGGGCGCAGTTTAGACATGCAAGATATTGATGTACATATTGAATTTAAAATGTGTGAACTTCTGTGCTGCAACTGATTTTTATAGGATTATACTACAATCACCTGGCTTGATTAAAAGAAATATCTCTTAGAGACATATATCTTGAATGAAGGTATGCTAATGAATATGGCCTGTACTGTCTGACGAGGAGGAAGACCGCATGACCGGTGAAATGCTATTTATCTTCTGCCTCCTGATGCTCACCATTGTTCTGTTTATTTCCGATCAAATCCGAATGGACCTTGTGGCGTTGATGGTTGTTGTCGCGCTTGCCGTCTCCGGAGTGATTACACCCGCCGAAACCGTCTCAGGCTTTGGTCAGTCGATTGTGGTCATGATCGCCGCGTTATTTATTGTGGGTGAGGGTTTGTTTCGCACCGGTGTTGCGGCTGCGGTTGGAAACCGGCTCTTGCGTATGGGCGGCGGCAGTGAAACCAAGCTCCTGATCTTGTTAATCCCTGTTGTGGCCGGGATGTCCGCTTTCATGAGTTCAACCGGTGCTGTGGCGCTCTTTATCCCAGTCGTCCTCAGCATGTCTCGAAAAGCGGGGATGCATCCCTCACGGCTTCTGATACCTCTTGCCTTTGCCTCATTGATCGGCGGCATGTTGACCTTGATCGGCACACCCCCGAACATCGTCGTCAGCGGGCTTATGGAAAGCTCAGGGATCAAAGCGTTTCGTTTTTTTGACTTTACACCGATTGGTCTCGTGATCTTACTCGTAGGCACCCTATACATGGTGTTTGTCGCACGCAAGCTGCTTCCCGTCAATGCCTTGCAGGAGCCTGAGCATGTTCATCCGCCGCTCAAGGCTTTTGCCGAACGTTATGGCATTACGAAGCATCTCCATAAATTACAATTGTCCGCCGGATCAGAACTCATTGGACAAACGGTCATACAAGCCAGTCTGCGGACAAACTATGAAGTGACTGTTTTCGGAATACGGCGCGATGGAAAACTCGTTTCAACTTTAATCCCGGTTCTGTCTGAAACCGTCATGCAGGTCAATGACATCCTGCTGGCCTATGGATACCAGGAGGATGTGAGCTGCCTCTGTTCCGAACAGGGCATCAAGGAGCAGGGTTTCCCTGCGGGTGAAATGTCCCGCGTTTATCAGGAATTTGGTGTGGCCGAAGTGCTACTGCGTCCCGATTCACCCTTGATTGGTAAAACGACAAAGAAGGGTCATTATCGTGAACAATTCAATCTGAGCCTGATTGGTATACGCCGAAAAGGAAAACCGATTATTCCGAAATTCAAACGCACCCCATTGGCTTTTGGCGACACCCTGTTGTTAGCCGGAGGTTGGCGTTACATCGGGTTACTGGGGAAGAGCCGTGATTTTGTCGTCCTCGAAACACCTGCTGAAATGGAAGAGCTTCCCTCGCACCGCGCACTTGCCCCGGTGGCCGTGGCGATTCTTGTCGGTATGTTGGTCTTGATGGTGTCGGGATTGGTGGCAAGCCTATCCGCCACCTTACTCGCCGCCCTGGCAATGGTCTTAACGGGTTGTGTCACGATGGAGGAATCCTACAAATCCTTGAACAGCACCAGCCTCGTTTTGATTGCAGGCATGTTGCCACTGGCCCTGGCGATGAAAAAAACCGGCGCTATCCAATTGATTGTCGATTATTTAGTCACGGATATGGGTGGCGGTGAACCGATGATGATCTGCGCAGGTCTTTTTATTTTTACATCGGTCTTTAGCCAATTTATCTCAAATACGGCAACAACCATCCTCGTTGCGCCGATCGCGCTGGCCACCGCTCAAGGGCTGGGACTGAACCCGGAGCCCTTCATGATGACGGTTGCCCTGGCGGCATCAACCGCCTTTGCCACACCCATCGCCTCACCGGTCAATACCTTGGTCATGGCCCCGGGGAACTACCGTTTTATTGATTTTGTGAAAGTCGGTGTACCGCTGCAAATTCTGGCAATGGGAGTGACCCTGTTCCTCACGCCGAAAATTTTTCCGTTTTAATCTTTTCACGATTTATTGATCTCTTTATCGGAGTGCTCTTTGTCCGAAGAGAAAAACCCATGTAGTCACTTTGTCGCAATTTCTGATGGGAAATGAAAACTTCAAGGAAGCTCTGAAACGGTAATACTAAAGCTACCGTCTTTCAATTGCTTGAGTTGTTTGTTTTCAAAATACCAATTGTTAAATTCACCACAGAGAGCGACTGTTGCTGCGTTGACTTGAGAGGAAAGTTTGAATGTTCTCTGGTAGATCTTACCCATTTTTAAAAAAGGCTTTTTTAACATACGAGACTCCTTTTAAGACTTGTCACAATCATGCTAAGCGGATATTACGTTCGCCTAGAAAGTGCGTATATTTTAGGATAGAGTGAGATCTTTTGAATCGCTGAGGTTAGCGACTAATATTTCGATCCCTACTCTGAACACTTTATATAGAAATGAGTTGAAAAATTCAAGAAGCCTTTATCTGTGTTGTTTGATTTGTTGATTTCCATCTGAAAGAAAGCGCAGATTTGGATTAATCCCAATGCTAGCTTACAGTCTACTATCATCAGTAAGCCTTCACATTGAAGGAAGTTTTGTTCGATAGCATGGCATAAATGATCCTGATCAGCTTATGAGCAGTTGCAAGAATTGCCTTTTTATAGGGCAAGCCGTCTTGTTTTCTCTTTGCATAATAGTCTTTGAAATAATCATTGAATATGACGACTTTTGTTGTCATCAGCCAAATGACTCTTCTCAAATGACGATTCCCTCTTTTGGAGATCTTACTTGCCCCTTCATATTTCCCAGATTGACAAACAGAGGGGTCAAGGCCAGACATGGCAATCAGTTTTTTGTGGCTTGAATAGATTTCAATATCTCCGCCGATTTCCGTGAGAAAGTTCATCGCTGTTTTATCTCCGATGCCCCTGATTGATTTTAATATTGCCATATCCTCGTACATAGCCGATTGGCATCGTTCAATCAGAAAGTAAGTGATCTCATCTAAATGTTCCCCCAGGTGAGTCAAAATAGAGGCTTTTTGTTTGATGATCATTTCCCTACTAAAGCTGTTTGTCCCAACGGACATCTCTGCCGCCTTCTTGATGGACTCTACTGTCGCAGCTGTGTTCTTTCCCATAGACCCAGGAATAATAATCTTCGAAATATCGCTATGAGAAGCTCGTTTGATAGAATCCGCTGATGGATAGTGCCTCAATAGGCGTAGAATTGATTTTGTGAATAGCCCCTTTACTTTCTCCAATTCCGGAAAGGTGATGTTTAACAGTCGCTTAATTTCGTGCTTCACTGCGGTCATCTGATCAACAAGACTCTCCCGCTGTCTTGAAATATCGCGTAGGTCTGAAATTTCAGAAGAGAGGACCAACTGAGTCAACGAGTCTTTGTGGATGAGAATGAATTGGGCGATCACCAGAGCATCTTTTTTATCTGTCTTGGTTTTTCTCAAAGAGAGCTTGGTGAAGTTTGAGATGAGCAGAGGATTCACAATGACAGTATTGATTCGTTTTGCTGTGAGGTAGGAGAAAAGGTTGACGTGATAAGATGCTGTCGATTCCATCGCCACCATCACTTTGGTTCTCTTTTTACGATGCTTTGTTACGATGCTTTGTGATGATGTCCAACAATTGAGAAAATCCATCTTCTTCCCTTCTCCATCTATTCCCTGTGTGGATGCATTTTCTTTGGAAACATCAATCCCGACATAAAGATACTTCACAACCTCACCTCCATATTTGAAATATGTCCATAAACAGACAGGAAGTGCCTCCAAACCAATCCTCCGCAGTGACAAGGGTTCGTCTTAGACCCAATCAACTTATTATGGTTTTAGGAGGCAGGGAACACACTGTAATAAGGACTCATCGGCCCAGGAAGAAAATAAGTCCTCCTGCCTAAAACTCTCACTCATATTACACAAACTGATGGTAGGAGGAAGCTATCCTCACCATTTCATTGAATAATATAGTCTGAGACTTGCAGTCAAAAAGGCCGAATCTCGGAAGGAAGAACAAATTGTGCCGCCCCCTATTTGCTTCTTATTTTATCTTGACCAACATACTTGTCCAGGAAGACCTGGAATTTTCAGAAAATTGCTCAAGCTCCTTCTATAGTTTTGAGATTTTTCTATGATTCGCCTCAATCGCTATTCACCTCCTCAATTTCTTCGAGTGACAATTCGATCTTAATACCGTTGCCATTTTACAATGGTAAGACAGGCAAAATCTGGATTGTAAAATGTATGATCCCAAATGAGATCGCGTTCATGTAGAGCTTTGATTCACGAACACTTTCATTCTGAGACGTTATTTTCTTTCTTTTTTTCCCCTGCCTCGCAAGATTGGTGATCATGCTTCAGACTACGTTGATCGTGATTATCCCGAAATGATTTTTCGAGTCAAAACAATTCACGCTTTCGAATCGCTCGTGATTTCAGAAATAAAGTTGTTTCTTCTATCAAAATGTTTTACAAGAGGTCGGAGACAGACTCCCCTCGACCGTTTTGAGACTTAGGTTCGCGTAAGCAATGAAATGATAAACTAAAAAGACCATGAGCTACAAACTGAACATCACGCCCAGTGGGCAACTACAGCTTCAGGTGAACGAAGAAGAGCGAGTCAATGCCCCCATGAAGAAGGTGATTGGGGCCTTTAAGCGTTCGATGCCAGAGGGACTATTTAATCTGGCGGTGCAGGACACCGGAAAAACAGAACCTTCCATTCTCTTCTGGCACGAGCTGGGACTTCTATACCTCAGCCGACTCTGCCACTTGACGGCAATCGATGCCGAGCAAATAGGAGTGGAAATGCTAAGTCATGATGAACTGAATGCTTTGCTGGTGAATGCCCCTCCCATGACAGGGGGGGAATATTTGAATGCCAGCGTGATAATTCAACACTGGGAGGCGCTTAACGCATGGACCGTCAAGGCGGTTATAACAAGCGGATTGAGCCTGTCGGCTTGGCTGAAAAAACATGCGCCCCGTTGGCATCAAGTAGGCAGGGTCTGTTTTCATCTAGCAGAGAATAAGAATGATCAAGACTATCCATTCGCCTTTATGGCCACCTACGCTCCCCGTCTAGGGCGGAGCGGACAGGTCCAGTTTCAGCCCTTGAGCAAGGCGCTTCAGGAATACGCAGGGGCGCGAAACAAAAAACAGCTCGTTCATCTGCTTATCCCGGTTCAGTGCTCTGCGGAAAAGAGTACTCTGGTCAACGACCTGGTTGATTCGGGAGATCTTTTTCATCCCCTGGCCTGGACGGCAAAGGAGGCCTACTCCTTTCTCCAGGAGGTTCCGATCTTTGAAGAGAGTGGCTTACTCGTTCGCCTGCCCAACTGGTGGCAGGCTCGTAAGCGGGTACGCATCGCCGTGTCGATTGGGGAGAAACGTAAAAGCAACTTCGGTCTAGATGCCATGCTCGACTTCAATCTGAACTTCGCCTTGGGAGATGAAAGGCTGTCGGAAGCGGAGTTTAAAAACTTGCTCAAGTCACAGGACGGCATTATTTATCTCAAAGGCCAATGGATCGAAGTGGATAGAGAAAAACTTTCTCAGGCCCTAGCGCATTGGAAGCAGGTCGAGCAGCATGCCTTACACGGGGCATTGAGCTTTGCGGAAGGGATGCGTCTTCTCGCCGGGGCGGAAATTGACCTGGGAAATGCAAATGACAGGCAGTATGAAATACATGACTGGTCGGCCATCACTGCCGGAAGCTGGCTGAAAGAGCAGTTGGCCGAGATTCGTACCACAAAAAAAGTGAATGCGCGTGAAGCCAATAAGGCACTAAAGGGGAAACTACGGCCCTATCAGCAAGAAGGATTAAATTGGCTAATGATGCTCGTGAGACTTAGGCTGGGTGCCTGTCTCGCAGACGACATGGGATTGGGCAAGACGATACAGGTCATTGCCCTTCTGCTGCATTTGAAACAAGAGAAAAAGAACTCGCACAAACCGGCCTTGCTCGTCATGCCAGCCTCCTTGCTGGCCAATTGGAAAAGTGAATTGGCGCGTTTTGCCCCATCACTCCGCATTGCTTTAATCCATCCCTCCGAAAGCGACAGACCTTCTCTTGAAGCTTTGGCGTCCCAACCGAAAATGGCGCTATCAAAGATTGATGTGGCTCTGACAAGTTATGGCATGTTGCAGCGTCAAGACTGGTTGGCCGACATCCATTGGCGCTTGCTCGTGCTTGATGAAGCTCAGGCGATCAAAAATCCCGGTACACGCCAATGCCGTGCGGTAAAAAAGCTTACGACAGAGGCGCGTATCGCATTGACCGGCACACCGATTGAGAACCGGCTGAGCGATTTATGGTCGCTCTTTGATTTTATCTGTCCCGGTCTGCTTGGATCATCGACAGTTTTTAAAAATTTCATTAAGGGACTTGAAGGAAATGAACAAAGTCACTTTGCGCCGCTTAGAAACTTGATCTCCCCTTACATCTTAAGGAGGCTGAAGACTGATAAAAAGATCATCTCCGACCTGCCGGATAAAACGGAAGTCAAGGCTTACTGCAGCCTCAGCAAACCGCAAGCGGTGGTTTACAGCAAAGCCGTTTCAGAACTTACAAGGGCGCTTGAGACCAGTGAGGGCATCAAACGGCGTGGACTGGTACTTAGCTTTTTGATGCGCTTCAAGCAGATTTGTAATCACCCCAGTCAGTCATTGGGTGTGGGCAGCTATGACCCTCGCGAGAGTGGGAAGTTTGAGCGGCTCCAAAAACTGTGCGAAGAGATCAGCGCACGTCAGGAAAAGGTGCTGATCTTCACACAGTTTCGTGAAATCATCGACCCATTGGCCGATTTACTGAGTGCCGTCTTTGGCCAGGCTGGATTGATCCTTCATGGTGGTACAGCAGTCAAAAAAAGAAAGTCGCTGGTGGACGACTTTCAGACCGAGAGCGGCCCTCCTTTTTTCATTCTGTCGCTTAAAGCGGGTGGTACCGGTTTGAACCTGACGGCAGCATCACACGTCATTCATTTCGACCGCTGGTGGAATCCGGCAGTTGAAAACCAGGCGACAGACCGTGCCTTTCGAATCGGACAAAAAAAGAATGTGCTGGTTCACAAATTTATCTGCCGGGGTACAGTGGAAGAGAAAATTGATGCCCTGATCGAAGAAAAGATTGCTCTTGGCAACGCCCTGCTCGAAGGGGGCATATCAACCCTCTTGACCGCTTTGAATGATGAAGCCTTGCTGGACCTTGTTGCCTTGGATTTAAATAGCATGACCCTGCAGGAGCAAGAGACAATATGAGTTGGTATGACTACAAACCCTATGTGCCAGTGGCGGAGCGGCGGGCGAAGGCAAAAAAAGCGATGCAGAAGCTCCAGAAGAAAGGGGAGAAGATTCAGCCGATCGAGATCAAAGAGCGTATCATTGCCCGCACCTTCTGGGGAAAGGCCTGGTGTGGTCATCTGGAAAAGTTCAGCGACTACGAAAATCGCCTGCCGAGGGGACGCAGCTATGTGCGCAATGGTTCGGTCTGCCATCTAGAGATTACGACCGGAACAATCCAAGCGATTGTCAGTGGCTCTGAACTTTATCACATCAGTATTACCATCAAGAAACTCCCCGAAAAAAAATGGCAAGCGATCAAGAAACAGTGTTCCGGGAAGATCGGTTCCTTACTGGAATTGCTTCAGGGAAAACTTTCATCGGCAGTGATGGCCGTCGTTACCGATACCGAGCATGGCCTCTTCCCTGGGGCGAGAGAAATTAAGTTGAATTGTGACTGTCCCGATTGGGCTGATCTATGCAAACACTTGGCCGCCGTTCTTTACGGTATCGGCACTAGGCTGGATGAGTCTCCTGATCTGCTCTTCTTGCTGCGCGGCCTGGATCATTCAGAACTGATTGAAACTGGGATTGATCTGAGCCTGGTAGAAGGCTCTGGAAAGTCAAGGCGACGCCTAGCTTCTAGCGATTTGTCCGGGATATTTGGCATCGCCTTGGATGAGCAAGCGACGAAAGATGAGCCCGATCGTAGCTTGCACCGTAAAGCAGTCACAACGGGGAAAAAGGGGATGAAGAATCCTGCAAAGAAAAGAGACACGTTTGGCATCGGCAAGACCGGCAGGAAACCTTATCCGAAAACAGGCCTAGCCGTCGCAAAACTCCGCAGGAAATTTTCAATGAGCGAGAGCGAACTTGCTTCGCTTCTGGGGCTGAGCAGGCAAACGATTCGGAATTGGGAAAAGCAGACAGGAAGGCTCAACCTGCGCCAACAGAGTGACGATGCGCTACGCGCCGCTGCCCAATTAGACAAACAGCAGGCATGGCGAAAATTGAGGGAATGAAGTGCTATCTATTTTCTCGTGTGTGCCAGATACGAAGAATGTAGAGAGTGGATTGTCGAATTTCGTAACGCATTTCATATCGACCAATGAGGAGACGACGGACTTCTTGCGGTTCAAATTCCTCAAGTTTTTCACCAATGCGAGATTGTTCTATTAGACGGGTCGGTGCTTTTGTAAGGGATTGCACTGTTTGTGCGGCGGCCTCTCTGTTGACCGGAGCCAAAAATTCGTATAGCCGCGCCAAATCCGATAAAGCCCTTCTCGTCCATTTTAATTTCATCCTTTTGGAACAGGTAAGGGATTATCGGTACCAAGGCTATCGGCCCATGTTTGAACAGCCTGATGGTCAATCACGCTATTGGTATCGACTTCCGCAAGCGCCTCTAAAGTAAGTCGCCTCCGTTCTTCTTCTTGATCAACCCAGGCTTTTAATGCTTGTTTCACGATCCAACCCCGTGAACGTTCTAGCCGATTGGCCATCTGATCGACTTTTTCCGCAAGTGAGAGAGGAACATGAGCCGTAATGACTTTATTATCCATGGAACACTCCTTCTTATTTCAATCGAAATTAATCGTAGCGATTTAAATTGATTAAGTCAATGCTGAGGTTCTAGAATTTTGTGGAATTCTGATTAAATGTTGTAAGGATCGGCATTATTGAAAAATCACGATTTTAATAAGGCTTCCAACTACCCCAAGGGATGGGTCTTATATGGACTGGATGAGATGTGCTCATAGACACTTGTCCCCATCAATTCATGTTCGTATTATAAAGGCGAGGGTCATATTTCATTATGGATCTGGCACGGTTTTTCTAAAGCGCGATCAGGCAATCTTAATTTCACTTTAAAATCAAATAGATAACGCGTCTACTCTGGGCAATAGAACGGAAAAAGCATATCTCAGTTATATTTGAGAGAGTTGGAAAGGCAGGGTTGATGTTCGACGCTTTCTGAAAGATTTATCACAATTTTATCACAATGCAGTGAATGCTAAGGCAATAAAATATCCTAAGTTATTGATTTATTGGAGCGGGAAACGGGATTTGAACCCGCGACCCTCGCCTTGGCAATTCTAAACAAGTAAAGTTGATAACTGCTTGAAGTTGTGATGGTTTCCCCGTTTTAGTTGTAAAATCAAATGCTTGGCATCTGTACATTGATTCCATGCATTACTAAGAATTCTATAGATTTTGGTTATTTTTATCACAATTTTATCACACCGGTAATGTAAAAAGGGGGGGGCGTAAGTCATTGCTTACATTGATGCGTATTTCGGATCAAGTTTACCACCCGTTTCGGTCCAAGCTTACCAGTGATTTCGGTTTAAATTTACCACCTGTTTCGGAGCAAATTTACCACCCACTGTAACAGCGGGTCGGCGAAGTTAGACGCTGGATAACCGA
>JAJDBU010000071.1 GCA_029261195.1 Nitrospirota bacterium
AAAGAAGGCATGCTACTGCTGTCGGTTATCCAGCGTCTAACTTCGCCGACCCGCTGTTACAGTGGGTGGTAAATTTGCTCCGAAACAGGTGGTAAATTTAAACCGAAATCACTGGTAAGTTTGGACCGAAACGGGTGGTAACCTTGCTCCGAAATACGCAGCTTGAGACCGACATGAGTGAAGGATTAGATCAAAAAAACGGGAGAAACTTTTCTCACGAAATCTCTGTGCTCATCCTGAGGGGTAAGCGGGCCTGACTTTTTCAGCAAACCCTATTTAGCGATCAAGAGCTGATCTGATCAATTGGTTCATTACTTTCCTCATAGAACAGAATAGGTAATTCTGTTCTATGAGAGGATATTATTGATGTTTTCAGGATTCTAGGCGGTTAAAGGTTATTGAATACACCCTCTAAGGACTATCCAAAGAAGGGCTTCAAAAACTGCCCTGTAAATGAAGCCTCAACTCCAGCCACTTTCTCCGGCGGACCGACTGCCAGCACCTCTCCTCCCCCATCTCCGCCCTGAGGACCCAGGTCAATCACCCAGTCGGCGTTGCGAATTACGTCCAGATTGTGTTCAATCACAACCACCGTATTGCCTGATTCGGCGAAGCGGTTTAAGACCTCCAACAATTTTTGAATATCGGCGAAGTGGAGGCCGGTGGTCGGTTCATCCAGAATATAAAGAGTCCGCCCCGTCGCCCGCTTGGAAAGTTCCTTCGATAGCTTGATCCGCTGGGCCTCTCCTCCCGAAAGGGTTGTCGCCGACTGACCTAAGGTGATGTAGTCGAGGCCGACTTCGTCGAGGGTGCTCAGTTTTGCATAAAGCGAAGGAATTGCCTTAAAAAACACCAAAGCCTCTTCGACCGTCATTTTCAATATATCGGCAATGCTTTTTCCACGATAAAGGATGTCGAGTGTTTCCCGGTTGTAGCGACTGCCGTTGCAGACTTCACAGGTGACATAAACATCGGGCAGGAAGTGCATCTCGATCTTCATTACCCCATCCCCCTGACATGCCTCGCAGCGTCCTCCTTTGACATTAAATGAGTAACGCCCCGCCTTATAGGCTCGGACTCGCGAATCGGGCAGCTGGGCAAAGAGATCTCGGATAAAGGTGAAGAGACCGGTGTAAGTGGCTGCATTGGATCGAGGGGTTCGGCCAATGGGATTCTGGTCGATATGGATGACTTTGTCGATCTGGGCAATCCCTGTAATCGATCGGCACGCGCCCGGTTTGTCCGTGGAGCGGTAGAGCTCTTTTGCGAGCGTTTTATAGAGTACTTCAAGAACCAGACTCGATTTTCCAGAACCCGAAACCCCCGTCACACAGGTAAAAAGGCCGAGGGGGATATCGACATTGACATTTTTTAGATTGTTTTCAGAGGCGGCTTTGATCTTTAAAAATTTGCTCGCCTTTCGCTTTCGCGGTGGAAGGGAAATGGTCTTTTGTTTTGAAATGTAGATTCCAGTCGGGGAATTGGGGGCATCAATGATTTGCTGCGGCGTTCCCTGCGCCACCACCTCGCCCCCGTGAACGCCTGCCGCAGGCCCCATGTCGATGACCCAGTCGGCATTCTGAATGGTCTCTTCATCATGTTCGACCACCAGAACCGTATTCCCCAGGTCGCAGAGCCGTCGAAGTGTATTCAGCAGGCGAAGATTGTCCCGTTGATGTAAACCAATGCTGGGTTCATCCAGGATGTAGAGTACGCCGACCAGTGATGCGCCGATCTGTGTGGCAAGCCGAATGCGCTGACCTTCCCCTCCCGAAAGGGTTCCGGCAGCCCGATCCAAGTTGAGATAACCCACACCGACATTCTCAAGAAAACCCAGGCGCTCCCGAAGCTCTTTCAGAATACGCTCTGCAATAAAGGTTTCACGTTCGCCCAATGTAAGACCATCGACAAAGCTCAGGGCCGCTCGAATGGACAGGCGGGTCACTTCGGAGATGGATTGTCCATCGATTTTTATGGCCAGGCTTTCCGGCTTGAGACGTTCTCCCTTACAAGTCGGACAGGGGTGTTTCGCCATATACAGTTCGATCTCCTGACGGACGCTGCCTGATTCGGTTTCTTTGTAACGTCTCTCCAGGTTGGGAATCAGTCCTTCAAAGGGCCGCTTGTAGGCACCAACCTCTTTGTCCCGCAAGCCGCGAAAGGAAATCAATTCCCCTCCGGAGCCGTAGAGCAGGATATCTTGAATTTTCTGAGAAAGTTTTTTAAAGGGAGTCCGCATGTCGAACTGATAATGTTTGGCCAGGGCTTCAAGAACGGGATCATAAAAAAAAGAACCCCGTCGCGACCAGGGTCGGAGGACTCCTCCTCGCAGGGAGAGCGACTTGTCCGGGACGACAAGATCAGGATCAACATCCAGTTTTGTACCGAGGCCGTCACAAACCGGACAGGCCCCTTGAGGAGAGTTGAATGAAAAGAGACGAGGTTCGGTTTTTGGATAGCTGACGCCGCAAGCGATGCAGGCAAGATGCTCCGAAAAAAGAATGACTTCTTCTCCTTTCAAGACCAGGACGATGCCATCTCCCATCTTCGCTGCCAGTTCAAGGGAGTCGGCCAAGCGTCGATCTATCCCTTCCTTAACAATCAGTCGATCGACGACCACTTCGATGTCGTGTTTTTTGTTTTTCCCTTTAGTGGCCGGTTTTTCTTCCATCGACAGGTCGATAATTTCCCTGTCAATGCGAACCCGGACAAAACCCTTCTGTCGGATGGTAAGCAGTTCCTTTTTGTATTCTCCCTTCCGCCCCCGAATAATCGGGGCGAGGATGTATATTTTTTCTCCTGCGGGAAATTGAAGGATGGCATCGACCATTTGCTGAATGGTTTGTGAAGTAATTGCCTTACCGCATTTGAAGCAGAAGGGCTGCCCGATTCGCGCAAAGAGCAGACGAAAATAATCATAAAGTTCGGTCACCGTTGCAACGGTTGAGCGAGGATTTTTGCTAGTGGTTTTTTGTTCGATTGAAATTGCCGGAGAAAGCCCCTCAATCGTATCGACATCGGGCTTGTCCATTTTGTCGAGGAACTGACGCGCATAAGTGGAAAGTGATTCGACATAGCGACGCTGCCCCTCTGCATAAATGGTATCGAAGGCAAGCGATGATTTTCCTGAGCCGGAAAGCCCTGTGATCACAACAAATTTGTCGCGGGGAATCTCTAAATCAATATTTTTAAGGTTGTGCTCACGCGCCCCCTTGATGATAATTTTTTGCTCTTTCATCTGTAAAATTGACCTGCACCTATTGACCTGCACCTATAGTCGAAGGCAATGATCTTAGCATGGCCTTCGAGCTGAGTAAATCGGGGGAACAGGGCGATTACTTGGCCGAAGCTTGACGTTATTCCGGCATTCTAAGAACCGGAATCCATATAATTCAGACAATAGATTCCCGCTAGAACCATGAGAGAATGACGCTTATGATGATATGATTTCCGCTCTATTCTGAGCGGAGAACGCTCAAAATCGCCGCCATGTCCGGTGGGCTCGGAGAAGAGAAGTGAAGTGTTTCCCTGCTTTGCGGATGGACAAATCCCAGCACGGTGGCGTGCAACATCTGACGTTGCGCTGAAAATTCGAAGGCCGTGGTCCTCTTTCCCCCATAATCTTTGTCTCCAATAAGCGGATGGCCAATGTGATTCATGTGTACCCGGATCTGATGGGTGCGACCGGTTTGCGGAGAGAGCTCTACAAAGGTCGCCGACTTAAAGCGTTCTCTGATGATGTAGTCCGTTTCGGCCTCTCGCAGATGAGCGCTTCTCGGGGATATTTTTTTACGATTGATGCGGTCTCGCCCGATGGCCAGGGTAACCTTGCCCGCTTTTTTTACCTTGCCGCAGACCAGGGCCAAGTACTTTCGATCAATCGAATGGTCTTTAAATTGTGCGGAAAGCTTACGATGCGCCTCATCCGTTTTGGCAATCACCATGACCCCTGTGGTGTCTTTATCGAGTCTATGGACAATACCGGGCCGTTCCCTGCCGCCAATACCAGTGAGATCTTTACAATGATGTAGCAGGGCATGGACCATCGTGCCCTCGTAATGTCCTGGAGCGGGGTGTACGACCATTCCCGCAGCCTTGTTCAGGACAATCAGATAAGCATCTTCATACAAGATCTCAAGGGGAATCGCCTCGGGGATCAAGTCTAAAGGTTGAGGGGGCGGGATGGTAATCTCAATGCGATCCCCCCTTTTTGCCTTGTAACTTGCCCGGGTCGGAAGACCGTTGACCAGAATCTGGTCTTCTGAAATAAGGCGCTGGATCTGCGCCCGTGTCAGAGGAAGACCTTTTTTGATGAGATAGCGATCAATCCGCTCCGGATTGCGTTCATCTGGAACAAGAATTGGGGATGTGGGAAAAGTCGGCATAGATCAAATGGGGATTCGCCATTATGCTACAGCCCCCCATCTAGTCTTTGCAAGTTAGATATTATTCAGCCGACGAGTAAAGCTTTTCAGCGGAATTTAGTGGGGGTCTTGGAGATTGACCCGACTTCCTTCCAGACAAGATTTGTGAGAGATTCAAAGACCTGCCATCCTTCTTCAATATTTCCGAGGGTCAATGTCACATTTTCAATATCTTTTGGGTGAGTCTTTCCGAGCGATACAAGTTTGACCTGTATTTGTACCGGTTGATCAAACCGGGATTTTTTCTCCGGAAGCAAGGGTTCTGAAGTCATGTGCTCTCCTATTATTGGTCGTTTCACGCTCTTGTTCATTTAAGTTTGCCTTTCTTCGTTAATCTAGATTTGCACCATTGGATACTGACTTGTCTTAAGCCTTTTTCTTAACAGTAGTAATAGGATCATGCCCAACATTCCGAGCATTTCTGCCGCCTGCCCTGGTCCGGGAGGATCTCCTCCATCGTTCGGATTGATCATGCCACAGCCACCCGTGGAAAAAGGCTCCTCCGGATTTGTCGTTGCCACAGGGTTGAAGGTTTTTGCGCTGGTCCGTGCGGTGTTTTGAAAATTTCCATGCGTATCAAATGAAGCGGCAGCATAGAAATAGGTCACGTTGTTTTCCAGGCCGACATGAGTGGCATGCATGACCTGACCCGGTAGCCCGATGAAGTCACCTAAAATAATCGCATCGTTGAAACTTGCCGGAGGGCCGTCAGTACGATAGTAAATCCGAACACCGAGAAAATCTGAATCGGAAGGATTGGTCCAGCTCAGCATCAGTTTTCGGAAGCCGGGGATCGCCGAAAAATTGGTCGCGTCCGCCGGAGGTGTTGTATCCACCGGAGTCCCGGGTGAAAATGTGGCAGTGGTAAAAATCAGGTCTCCTGAAAAAGTCCTATTCCCCGCGGCATCGGCACTGATCACCTGATAATGATAAGTTGTTTCGGCTTTAAGCCCAAGCAGTATTTGGGAATGACTAATGGAAAGGGCCTGGTTCGTAGTGCCCCTCCCATAGGCATCCGTCTCTCCAAAACTCACCTGTGTTGTGGCTTCCTTATCCGTGCCCCAGGTAATTTTTGCGCTGTGAGCCGTCACATCCGATGCCGTAATGAGTAACAGGGACGGTCCGGGCGTGGGTGTCACTGTGACTGTCTTGGTCGTAAATGAAAAGTCACCTGACTTTCTTTCATTTCCAAAAGTATCCATGCTGACAACACGGTAATGATAGGTTTTAGAGGGACTTAACCCCGAAAGTGTCCGGCTATGGTTTGTCACAAGGGTAGGGCTGAACGGGGTGGCGTCTTTGTAGGTATTGTCACTTCCGAATTCGATCCTGGAAGTGGCGGCCTCGTCAGTGTTCCAGGTGACCGTCGCCCCGGTTTCTGTAATCAGCCCTGTTGTAACATTGGAAAGGATAGGCGGTGTTGTGTCGGTCGCACTGCCCCCCTTGCTGACACTATCGACAATAACGACATACATATTGTTACCGCCGCCTTCGTTTCCACCCAGAGAAACAGGTCCGGGCGCGAAGTCTTTTTTAAA
>JAJDBU010000072.1 GCA_029261195.1 Nitrospirota bacterium
CCAACTGCTAGGCCTCCCTCTGCTTGTTTCAATATCCCTACAATCTGACTTTCGCTAAATCGCTGCTTCATCGTAAAACCTCCCTCAAATAATGATAGAAAATTCTACTCCCAATCACTACTATTTTTCGGGGGGATTACCGGCCGAGAATCTTCAGAAATATATGATTTGGTTTGCCTTTTTTACATTACTTTCAGGCGCGGGTTCCTTTGCGCTTGCTTGGACAACGATACAGCGCGAGGAGGCTGAAAAAAAACTACAAGAAGAAGTGCAGCGCTATGCAGACCTCTTTCAACATGGCAATGACGCGATCTTCATCGTCGATCCGGAAACAAGGTCTTTTCTTGATGTGAATGAAACAGCCGCACAATATTTAGGATATAGCCGGGCAGAACTGCTCCACTTAAAACTGGAGAACCTTTATGCACCGGAAGATGCCGGTCGAAATGCGGCGATCATCAAAGCCTTGAAAGAGAAGGGTGAGATCGTATTTGAGCATGTTCAAATCCGAAAGGATGGCTCGAAGGTCCCCGTGGAGATCAGCAGCCGGGTTGTCTACTACGGAGAACGCTCTGCCTTACAGAGTTTTGTTCGGGATATCAGCGAGAGAAAACAGTCTGAAAAAGCACGGGAAGACTTGTTGTCTGAGCCGGAAAAAAGAAACGCAGAATTGGAGCGTTTTACCTACACCGTGTCTCATGACCTGAAGAGTCCACTTGTGACCATAAAAGGCTTCCTCGGTCTATTGAAAGAAGACATCGTATCTGAATCGAAGCACAGGATGCCTTGATCGGTGCCAGCATCGGCATTGTCATCATACCGGATGACGGAGACGAGGTTGTCGATCTTCTGGGGAAGGCCGACAGGGCGATGCACAGGGCAAAGCAAGGCGGCCGCAATCGCTTCCATTTTTTTACCGGCGAAAATGAGAGCACAGACAGACCTGAAGTGAGATCTCCATCGCGCAACAGTAAAGCGTGATCTCTTGCCCTGAATCCGACCATCCCTTACAAATTAAATTTGTGCTAAAATCTTTTGCGGTTCAGGGTTTGAGAACCCATTTCTAACCGACTATTACGTAAGGAGTTTTAAGAACATGCGGGTCATTTCTTGGAATGTGAATGGTATTCGTGCAACGATGAAAAAAGGTTTTGCGGCTTCACTTGAAGCCATGAAACCCGACATACTTTGCATTCAGGAAACAAAAGCACAGGATGATCAAGTGGCCGAGGCATTGACCGAGATTAATGGCTATCACCTGTATAGCAATTCGGCAGTGAAAAAGGGCTATTCGGGGACCGCTGTTCTCACAAAAAAAGAGCCGCTCTCTGTGGGTTATGACATGGGCATTGAGGTGCATGACCAGGAGGGACGCGTGATTGCCCTTGAATTTGAATCCTTTTATCTTGTCACGGTCTATACGCCGAATTCCGGAAGCGAACTCAAACGCCTTGAATATCGACAAGGATGGGATGCTGAATTTCTGGACTATCTAAAAACCTTGGAACAAGAAAAACCCGTCATCGCCTGTGGAGATCTCAATGTGGCCCATCGACCCATAGATCTGGCCCGTCCCAAAGCAAACTATAATAAGAGCGCTGGTTATATGCAGGAGGAAATCAACGGACTGGACAACTTGGTGGCTGCTGACTTTATTGACACCTTTAGGTGCATCCACCCGGACAAAGTGAAATACTCCTGGTGGAGTTTCCGGGCGGGCGCACGTGCCAGAAATGTCGGCTGGAGGATTGATTATCACCTTGTTTCAGCCAGCATGGCCGGACGGATCAAAGATGCGGATATCCTGAATGAGGTCATGGGTTCCGACCATTGCCCCGTTACCCTGGATTTGGATGTGTCAGATTTCTGTAAGACTTAAAAGATGACCCCCACTAACTTCCATACACATACCTTCAGATGCAATCATGCCACAGGCGATGTCATTGATTATGCCAAGTGTGCTTTCGAACAAGGGTCTCTGGCACTGGGCATCTCTGATCATGTGGCATTGCCGGACAACCGCTGGCCGGAAGTGCGTATGCCTTTTGATCAATTAGATGACTACGAACAGGCAATTGAATCGGCAAGAAATATGATGCCTCAGATGAAAATCTATAAAGGCATGGAGTGTGAGTATGACGCAGCCTACCATAGCTACTTTCAAGATGAATTGCTGGGAGAACGCGCGTATGATTATCTCATTGGTGCAGCTCACTACGCACCACTGAAGGGAAAGTGGCTTTTCGCTTTTGACAAACTGGGGACTGCAGAAGCGCTGCTTGCTTACGGGAAGTACTTGACCTTGATGATGGAAACAGGCTTGTTTGCTTTTATTGCTCATCCTGATGTTTTTGGTTGCAGTAACGAGACTTGGAATTCGGATCTAACGGCCTGTTCACGAGATATTCTTGGGGCCGCCGAGGCGACAAACACACCCTTGGAAATCAATGGAAACGGATTTAGAAAAACAATGAAACAAACAAAGGAGGGATTGAGACACCCTTACCCCTGGACTCCCTTTTGGGCTTTGGCCGCCGACTATAAAATTAAGGTCATCTGCACATCAGATGCCCATCGACCTGAAGATGTCCTTGCGAATATAGATGATGGGCTGGCCTTTGCAAAAAAATTGAATTTAGAAACAATAGAGAATCCCCTTTTTTAAACCTTTTTTTAGGAGCAATACATGTCAACATCGGAAACAGAAACAAACACAGTCACAGGATCAGAAAACGAAGACACAGGCTTTGAGCAATTCGGACTGATTCCTGGCGTTTTAAAGGCCATCAAAGATGCGGGCTATGAAACGCCCTCTCCCATTCAAAAAGCGACAATTCCATATGTCCTGGCGGGGAAAGATGTTGTGGGTCAGGCGCATACCGGCACAGGGAAAACGGCCGCCTTCGCTTTGCCGTTATTGTCACGTATCAATCTTAAATTGCTTAAACCTCAGGTTTTTGTACTGACCCCCACACGGGAACTCGCTATTCAAGTTGCAGAATCCTTTCAGCATTATGCAGCTCATCTGAGACAATTTCATGTGGTGCCGATTTATGGCGGTCAGGAATATGGCGGACAAATCAGACAACTTAGACGTGGCGTCCATGTTGTCGTTGGCACACCGGGCCGCGTAATGGACCATATGCGACGTGGCACCTTACAGTTGGATGCCTTGATGTGCCTTGTGCTTGATGAAGCAGACGAAATGCTCCGTATGGGTTTTATTGATGATGTCGAATGGATTTTAGAACAGACGCCCGAAAGCCGTCAGACCGCACTCTTTTCCGCCACCATGCCAAAACAGATTCTACGCATTGCCAAAAAATACCTGAATGATCCGAAAGAAGTCTCCATAAAAATGCCGACCGCTACAGCCGGAACAATTAGACAACGCTACTGGATGGTCAGCGGCGCTCATAAGCTAGATGCTTTGACTCGGATATTAGAAGCAGAGTCACTGGATGCCGTTTTAATCTTTGTGAGAACAAAAGTCTCAACCGTTGAGTTATCGGAAAAACTGGAGGCGCGGGGTTATGCCTCATCTGCCTTAAATGGAGACCTGCCTCAAGCGAGGCGAGAGCGAACGATCAGCCAATTAAAAAGCGGGAAACTTGACATTATCGTTGCGACCGATGTTGCCGCACGGGGTCTGGATGTAGAACGCATCAGTCATGTCATTAATTACGATATTCCCTATGACACCGAAGCCTATGTTCACCGCATCGGGCGAACCGGTCGGGCAGGGCGAACCGGCGAAGCCATTTTATTCGCCTCTCCGAGAGAACGGCGCATGTTGTATGAGATCGAAAGGGCCACAAAACAAAAAATTGCCCTCATGTCTTTGCCTTCGACAAATGTCATTAATAACAAGCGCATTGCCAACTTTAAACAGAAGATTACCGACATGCTCGCTCAAGAGGATTTTGAGTTTTATGCCGAACTGATCGAACAATATCGACAGGAACATGATGTACCGGCACTGGACATTGCCGCCGCCCTGGCGAAGTTATTTCAGGGAAAGCGTCCTTTGCTTTTAAAAGATGATCCCAAGCCTGCAAGAGCGCCGATTGCTTCAAGGGCTTCAGGATATGACTCAAGCGTCAAAAAGGGAAGCTTGAGGGCAAGGAAAAGCCCTGCTTCTCAGGCTCCGCCTTCAGCAGGTATGGCACGGTATCGTGTCGAAGTCGGCCACATTCACGGGGCGAGTGCACGACATCTGGTCGGCGCAATCTCCAACGAGGCTGATCTGGACAGCAAGCATATCGGCAAAATCGAAGTGCATGAAAATTTCAGCACCGTTGATCTGCCGGAAGGTATGCCGAGAGAGACTTTTCGACTTCTGAAAACAGTGTGGGTGCTGGGTCAGCAACTCAACCTCTCAAAGCCGAGCGCGACAAAAAAATGGCTGGATCTGAAAAAGAAAGACCCTGCCAATGAAAAGGAGATCAAGAAGAGGGGTGTTGGTTTTAAGAGAGAAGCACAAGAGAGCTGAAGAGTCTTAAGGAACTGAAGTAAGACATCATTTAGTAATTCCATGGGCTTCTGTGTGTCGACAGATTTTGATTAGGTTAAATCAGACACAATTCTTAAAAAGAGCATTTTTATGCCCCGGATCGGGATCACCTGTATTGACATCAAGTAAGAAATGAAGGACTTCGTGTTTCCAGACATAGAGTGAGCCCACCTTTAAGAAATTGGGATTGACATACTCTCCGCTACAGCCGGACGCATAGTGCTTGCAGGGAAATGTAGGCGGCATAAATACAACTGAAATATCCTCAAAGGCCCCTTTTTCAAAAGTGCCGCATTCTTTGGTCTCGGAAAAGGCTTTCTTTAGAAAAGTTTCTGTTGAAGAGTCGACAAAAACGCCTGTCGGTCCTGCGGAGACATTGGTTCCACACCCGGCGATGCTGAACATGAGCAGTCCGAATAAGGCAAAAAATATGGGCTGTGTGTGCGTCGTCATTTTGATCAAACCTGCAAAACCAAAGCTCCTGAATGCCCCTCTTCACTCTAACTGCTCGGGGTATTCTGCAGGTTTGATGCCATTTCTCATTTCCCTATAAAATACTGATTTTCTTCCAGAAATACGGGGAATATCTAAAAATAAATAAAGAAACAAGACAGGAATGTCCTCATGCGACCGGCAAAAAATTCCCGGCATCCGGGCACTGGGCACTTTTTGTCAAAATAGAACCTGAGCTACCCATTTTTGGGCGGACATTTTTGATTGAGTTCAAAAGAAAGTGGAAAGAAAAGAACAGGGGGGCAAGTCGTCAGTTGATCGCAGCTGACTTAGCCTTCGTCCCCATGATTTTTCGATGAACAAAGAAGTAGATCAATGTAACGAAGGATAGACTCAGCAAAATCCATGGAAAATAATCATGCAGTCGGCGACCGCCATCGCGGACAAGATCTGCGTAGCTCATTCCGCCGGCAAGGCTGGCCATGTAGTAACCGATTGCAGCAAGAATAATAGACCAGATCCCCGCACCCAGGCCGGTAAAGAGCGTAAAACGTGCAAGCGGCATTCTCGAAAGTCCGGCAGGAATCGAAATGAGCTGGCGAATCCCCGGAAGTAGGCGACAGACGAATGTCGCGATGTCGCCGTAACGATTAAAGATTTCTTCAGCCCTCGCAATGGCAGGAGGCGAAAGGAAAAAATATTTTCCGTATCGGTATAAAAACGGCCGCCCCAGCTTTAAAAAAAGGAAGTAGTTGATATAGGCCCCGACGATGGAGCCGATTGTGCCGCAAATAATAACAATGAGTAAATCCGTTATCGGTATCCCAAAAAAAAGTTCCGCGCGATAGGCCAGAAAACCGGCGGGGATCATCACTACTTCGCTTGGAAAGGGAATGAAGGAGCTTTCGACCGTCATCAACAGAAAGACGATTAGAAAACCCCAAAGGGTCGCGTATGCGACCCCTAATTCGACATATTGAATTAAATACTGTGTCATACAATCGGGGCCTTCCGGCGTCATTCCAGCATTTTTCTAGCTGGAATCCATGTCCTTCAGGCGCTAGATTCCCGCCAGGGGCATGCGGGAATGACGAGAAAAATTAAGATAACATTACTTCCCGACAAGCTATTTCATAGTAGTTGTTTTTGCTAGGGCTTTTTTTTCGATCGATTCGGCGATGTCAAAGTGTTCTTCGGAACCGATTAACTCGCGTAAATCTTCCGGATCTTCGTCACGCGAACCCATCAAAAACTGCTCCTTTAAAAAGAGGATGCGAGCGAGCGATTGTACGAGCCTTTTTTCTGAAATCTTTCCACTTTTTACTGCAGCAGTCAGAGCATCCACAACAGCATACTGCTCAGCAGGCGTGTGACAAACTAAGGCCATGTCGGAGCCGACCTGAATAGCGCGCACAGCCGCTTCTGCAACCGTAAAGGAATCGGTAATGCCCTTCATTTCAAGATCATCTGTGATGACAACACCCTCATATTCCAATGTTCTACGCAATAAGTCCGTGACCACACTTGCTGAAAGTGAGGCTGGAAGCTCATCATCGAACGCGGAGCAGCAAATATGTGCGGTCATCAAGCAGGGGAGGCGGTTTTCGATCGCATGGACAAAAGGCCGGAGTTCCAGGTCGGTCAGGCGAATAATTTCATGCTGAACCCGGGGCAGACCCTCATGTGAATCAAGGTCCGTGTCTCCATGCCCTGGAAAATGTTTTCCGCAGGGGATGATTTTTTGATCCAGCATCGCCGCGATGATGGATAAACTGTGCTTTGAAACCTGGGTCGGATTGGTGCCGAAGGCCCGGTCCCCGATCACTGGATTCTTCGGATTAGTATCGACATCCAAGACCGGCGCAAAATTCATATTGATGCCAACCCCCAGAAGCTCCTTGGAAATTGCCTCTCCAAACTGATAGGTCAAGGGAACGGAATCGCATTGGCCTACAGTTCGGGCTGAAGGAAATTGCGTGAAGGGCAAGGGCATGCGAGAAACCCGGCCACCTTCCTGATCGACCGCAATCAAGAGGGGGGCATCCGGAGCAAGCTTTTGGAGGGAAGCCGTTAACTCGGCACACTGTTCAGGGCTTTCAATATTCCGGGAAAAAAGGATCACCCCTCCGACATAACGGTTCTGAATTAAATCTTTGATCTCTTTTGAGGGCGTTAAGCCTTCAAATCCGGCCATCAGGAGTTGGCCGATTTTATGTGTCAGCTTCATCATTTTTCCTATTTCGTGCTTGGTTTTTTCCGTTTCGCACTTGCGCTCAGGTAGTTGATAAGGAGGCGAACGCCGATCCCGGTCGCCCCCTTCGGAATATAAGCATGTCGGGCGTCACTGTACCAAGAAGTCCCGGCAATGTCGAGATGAACCCAGGGGATCTCTCCGACAAACTGCTTCAAAAAAAGGCCTGCTGTAATTGTCCCGGCAGAGCGGCCGCCGACATTTTTCAGGTCGGCGACATCTCCTTCGATCTGATTGAAATATTCGTCCCAGAGCGGCAGAGGCCAGAGTCGCTCACCGCAGGCTTCCCCGGCCCCTTGTATCCTGGAAATCAGAGCCGGATTATTTCCCATGAGCCCAATCGCGTGGTGGCCAAGCGCGATCACACAAGCGCCGGTTAGAGTGGCCAAGTCGATCATTGCAGTCGGCTTGTAGCGGGCTGCGTAGCTCAGGGCATCGGCAAGAAGCAGTCTCCCTTCCGCATCGGTATTGTCAATCTGAACCGTCTTGCCGGAGAGCGTTGTCACGACATCTCCCGGATGAACTGCGGTGCCGCTCGGCATATTGTCCGTTGAGGGAATCAGGGCAACGACGTTGATGGGAAGTTTAAGCTCAACCAGGACCTTCATCACGCCCAGCACTGTTGCACCGCCAGACATGTCGTATTTCATTTGATCCATGTTGGCAGAGGGCTTTATGGAGATGCCGCCGGAATCGAAGGTGACGGCCTTTCCAACCAAGGCGACCGGACGGCTCTTAAGCGACGCGCTTCCCCGGTATTCAATGACGATAAATTTCGGGTCTTCTTCTGTTCCAAGCGTGACGGCGTGGAAGGCGCCCATGCCGAGTTTTTTGATATTGGCGCGCTCAAGGATTTCAACCTGTACCTCGTCATGCTCTGCAAGCAGAGTCGCTTCTTTTGCCAGATAACCCGGCGTCACAATATTTGCCGGAGCATTACAAAGATCACGCACATAGCGCACACCCTCTGCGATAGCCTTTCCAGCTTGTCCTCCCTGTTCAGCATCGACGCAAAGCTTTTCATCCGGGACAATGAGGGTGCAGGATTTAATTTCTTTGCCCTCTTTATTTTTTGATTCCTTCGATTTAAAACGATCAAATCGATACAGGCTTAAAAGCACCCCTTCAACAAGGACCTGTGCCAGCTCTGTCACCGTTCCCTTCTTCGCAAGCAACTTGGGATCGCAATGGACAAGCAATGCCGTCGTACCGATTTTTTTAGCAACGCTCGTTCCCTTTCCGACCGCCTGTCGTAGCCGATCAGCGCTTAGCTCTCCTCGCTCGCCCAGGCCAACAAGAACAAGCCGTTTCACCCCGACGGGCGCCGTAGGCCGGATCAGAATGGTTTCCAGAAATTTGCCCTCAAAGCCATCGGAGCTTAGGATCTTTTTTAAGCCTCCCTCCATCGCCCGATCAATTGAAGCGGCAGGGCCTCGAATCCCTTCCCCCTCAAAAAGCCCCAGAACCAAACACTCCCCTGAAACCTTCTCCAGACTTCCGCTCGTCACAGTAATTTCCATTATTTTTTATACTCCCTCTATGCTCTACACGCCTAAGGTGGATGGGTCCCAAATATATTTGTGGATCTGTAATTGAAGCCTGACAGGCAGATGATCTTTTAAAATAGACGCCGCCAATGTCCGGGGGTCCATCTCCCCGAAAACCGGAGAAAAATGGATAATTCGACCCAGCAAAAGCGGGTATCGCTTCAGCACTGCTTTGGCCCAATTGTAATCGGCCTGATCGGAAATGACAAATTTCAGTTCGTCCTGTGTTTTAAGATGCTTCAGGTTATCCCAAAGCATGTGCTCTGCCATTCCGCTTCCGGGGCATTTGATATCAAGAATAATCGTTGCCCGTTGATCCACCCTGTCGATTAAAATTGATCCGCTCGTTTCAAGCAAAACGCGATAGCCTTCGTCAAGCAAGGCTGTAATGAGTGTGAGGCTTTCCTTTTGGAGGAGCGGTTCACCTCCTGTGACTTCAAGCAGGTGACACCCGAAAGTCCTGACTGTGTTCAGGATTGAGAGGAGAGACTGATTTTCTCCCTCTTCAAAGGCATGAGCGGTGTCACACCAGCGGCAACGCAGGTTGCAGCCGCTTGTCCGCACAAAGACGCAGGGAAGACCTGCATAGCTCGATTCCCCCTGTATGCTTTGATAGATCTCATTGATTTTCACACAAAGGTCGGTCCGTCCGCTCCCTGATTATCGGGGCGGATTCTAACAACTCGAAATCAAAGAGGTCAAGGTGAAGCAAGAGGGATTAAAAGGGGTGTTTCAAGGAAGTCAGTCCGAGAAAAATAAGACCGACTAATAAGACAATCATATTGAGGATCATCGAAAAACCGTGCAAGCGACTAAACTGTTGCTGCTTTTCTTCTCGATCAGTGCCCTCTTCCGCTGCCCTCAAATCTGCTTTGAGTCGTCGAACTTTTGGTCCGATTCTGAATGCGGAGAAAAAGGTTAAGAGAGTCATCAGTCCGAGAGCGACCAGCCGCCAGTTGTCGGGCGGCGAACCTTCTGAAAGGAATAGAAGAGAGGCAATAGCAAAGACTCCACAAAAACTACCGATTTTATAATATTGAGGAAAGATCTTTCCAACCACGTCGCCTGCCGTCTCACGCGGCAGCATTTTAAAAATTGCCGGTGCGGCAATAAACGAAAAAAAGATGATTGACCCAATCCAGACTACAACCGATAAGAGATGGATAAAATGCAAAACTGAAACCATGCCGACTACCCTTAAGGAGAAAAACAGATAGTGACATAGCGCTTTGATGGAATCAAACGACCGGGAATAGACCCGAGCAAAAGATCAAGACCTCAGCAAACCGTCATTCCGGCATGTTTTAGGCCGGAATGACGCTATTAGGGATACACAAACTCCTCCCTCAAACCGCCTCTTCCCCTTCTTCAGAAAATTTTGGATGCAGTAACTTTTGCACCATCTCTTCATCGACATGACATGCGTTACCTGTGGCATTTTCCGGCAACTCGTACATGAGGTCGAGCAGGATTTCTTCGAGAATCGACCGCAAGCCCCTTGCCCCCGTGCCTAAGGCAATCGACTCTTTTGCAATCGCAACGAGGGCTTCTCCTGAAAATTGGAGTTTCATCCCTTCAAGTTCAAAGAGCTGTTCATACTGTTTGATGATCGCATTTTTGGGTTTTGTTAAGATGTGAACCAGGTCATTTACGCGCAACCGGTTCAAGGGGGCGATGATCGGGAGACGGCCGATAAACTCCGGGATCATTCCGAACCTCAGCAGATCCTCCGGCAAAATCCGGGTATTCTTAATTTCCTGCAAGGCACTCATACTGCCGAAACCGATTGTTTTGTTCTTAATGCGTTGCGCAACGATGGCTTCAATCCCTTCAAAGGCGCCCCCGCAAATAAACAAAATATTTCGTGTATTGACCGGGATCAATTTTTCATGTGGATGTTTTCTCCCGCCATGCGGCGGCACATTCACCACCGTCCCTTCGATCATCTTCAGAAGGGCCTGCTGCACCCCCTCACCTGAGACATCCCGCGTAAGAGAAGGGCTCTCATCCTTGCGGCCTGCCTTGTCGATTTCGTCAATGTAGATAATGCCCTGTTCACATTTTTCGACATTGCCGTCAGCCGACTGTAGCAGCCTTAAAACCACATTTTCGACATCCTCCCCGACATAGCCGGACTGCGTCAGTGTCGTCGCATCTGAAATTGAAAGGGGCACCCCGACGAAACGCGCCAGGGTCTCCGCAAAAAGCGTTTTCCCCGTTCCCGTCGGACCAATCAAGAGGACATTGCCTTTCTGCATTGTTAACATCGGGTCTTTCTGCTTAAGGAAAACCCGTTTATAATGATTGTAAACAGCAACCGAAAGGGTCTTTTTTGCGCGCTCCTGACCGACAATATATTCATCCAGGTAGGCCTTGATCTTAGGCGGCCTTGGTAGGTTCCGTTTGGGCACTTCTTCGTTTTGACTGTTGTTTTGCCTGCCGTAGTCAAACATCTCCCGACTCCTTTTCTAGCCCACAGGGCTGAAGCGCTTCCTGCTGCGTCGTGCCTGTCTATAAATATCCAGGCCTTTCTGTACCCTTGCCTCGTGTGCCTTGTAAGACCTGGACAGAAAAATAAAGCGACTCAGTACTTTGGAATCTGTCGCCTTGAGAAGCGATTTAAAAAGGCGGTTATCGCATGCCTCAATAGACACCAGAATTTCCAGCGCCTCTGCCTCACTCACCCCATCTGCTATCTTTTGATCACACTCTGCGAGCAGTTGATCAATCTCCTTTCGCGTTTCGAGATCGATTTCAACAGGTTTTTTGACACGGGTCCCGGTCTGCAGCAGCGCTTTTTCGATTAAAAGCAATGCGGCGTGATCCGACTCGTCCTGCGCCAGATTTTCCCACAAGGCCGTTCGCTCCTGATGGTTGCCCCCAAACGATAGTACCTGTGTTGCAATCTGCTCATAGATATGAGCAATCCGCTTTTCCAGCCCGATCTGATAATCCAGCGTCCCTTCCGTGTTCATAAAATCCCTCCCTGGCCTTCTTTGTCGTTTCGACTGAATGAGAACACCTGCAGACACCGCCTAAAACCCGCTCACTTTTTTGAGCGGCTCCAAGACAAAGTGGTTGACTGAGGGAAGGACTATGTGAATGTAGTCTTGATATCGCATCTCAATCACCACCCGGTGAGTCCCTGCGGCAAAAAAGATCACAGGCTCATGGGCCAGTGAAGCGTCGCAATAAACCGGCAGGCCATAAAATCCGCCGAAGGGCGGCATCGCCCCCGCTTCGCAGTCGGGAAAACGCTTGCTCATCGTCTCTTCATCTTCCAAAGTCACCTTCCTTTTGCCGGTGACTTCGGCAAAACGTTTCAAATCAATCTGGCGATGAGAAGGCAGCACAGCCATGACATCTTCATTAAAACTTTTTACGATGACGACCTTCACCACTTTCCGTCCCGGAACATGGATGGATTCCGCCAACTCAGAGGCCGTATACACCGCCTCATGAGAAATCACCCGATAGGGAATGCTCTCTCTCTTAAAAAGCACCTTCAAACGCGCAAGAATTAAAGGCGCTTTTTCCTGCCGTTCATTTGGACTCCTTATATAACTCCTGGTTCTATTCTGTTCACCTTGATTCTTCTTTGCTTGACTCTTCTTGGCTCGATTCATGCTCGCAAGACGCATCGTCCTACCCTCCTCTCTCTGTAACAAACCCTCTGCAATAAACTGTTGCGTAACGATTGGAGTCCATCCCGCTTTTCTGCAAAGCGGGATGGACAAAAGTGATCACCGGAACTAAAAGCCGATTAAGCGGCCCTCTGGTAAGCCCAGGCAGTCTCTTGAATCTCTTCCGGATGGTGGACATCGAAGGCATTCCGAGCCATGAGATAGCCCACGAAAAGAAAGGACAGAATGGCCCCAAGCCCGTATTCGAAGAACCCTCCCCATCCAGTGGAAACGCCTGCACCGCTCCGCGTACCGCCCGTCTTGATCACATCCAGTGCCGGCGGTAAAATTTCCGTCATCGGCATCCCCGTTTCAGCAGCGATAAGGCTCATCGCAAGCCTGAAATTCTGCTCAGTCTCAAAGGCTCTCGCAGAGCGAAGCAAGTCGAACAGCTCTACGGGAATCACTTCGGTACTTTTGCCTTCAAGCGTGTCGAAAGCCATCTGAGCCATCATTTCTCCAGCCAGGCTGATCTGATTGGCCCGGGCTTCCGGCGGGATCTCTGCCGCTTCTGTCGGCATAACCGTCAAAAATAAAGCCAGGCCAAAAAAAGCCAGGCCCATAGACACCGCAAGCATTCCTTTTATTTTTCTTGTCGTATACATAACAATAACCCCCCTAAGCGTTATGTTTGTGTGAAACCTTCCCCCTGAAAATGCTGTTCAAGAGAGAAAGCACTTCTTTGCCGGAAACCGGGTCGCATGTTCCTTCGGTCTCCCGCCTCGAATCCGATTGATCCGTATCAGGGAGTCGATGACCTCTCCGCAGGAGACACAACGCCAGCCCTTGTAACGCCAGCAACCGGCGATGCCCGCCTTCCCTGCAAACCATTCAAAGGTCATCCGTCCGCCGCAACGCCCACAAACCGCTTCTCTTTTCTTCGCTTCACTCCGCATGGCCCGGACCCGGAATCCCTAAAAGTATGTACCCCCATAGAGAGCAAAGAGAGTGCCGTGGACGCACTAAAGCTAAAATGAAAACTTATGTTAAATATCAAGGGTTTAAGATGTAAGAATGCACAGTGAAGGCACATAATATGTGGCATTATGCCCCGGTTCGGGGAGAAAACAGACCTCTGGAGGCTATGCTTGAATGTGTATAGGGTAAATGATATGTTTGGCTTCGAATTCGTAAAAGGGAGGGATCTTGAGCGGTATGTTTCTCATGAATAAAGCGATTTTTTTCGCAAGCATCTTTGCGATACTGATTATACCGACCGAGCGACTCTATGCCGAAGTGCTTGCCAAAGTCCTGCCCGCAATGCCCCTTTCCCTCGCAGAGGCGATTGAGCAGAGCCTTGAAAATAATGTCGATATTCACATTGAACGAGAAAACATTCGACGACAGGGCTTTGCGCTTTTTTTGGAAAAAGCAAAATTTGATGCGACGCTGAGTCTCGACGCACGAAGCAATCGAAGCGTTCGCAGTTCCACCTCCGGTATTGAAACGGGCCCTTCCGGCACAAGCCGAATCATTCGTGAAAACCAGCAGATCAATGCCGGACTCAATCAGCGTTTTCCCTGGGGCGGGGATTATGATCTGACGCTGGGACAGTTCCGTTCGAAGGCAAGTTTCCAGACAGTCAACCCGACTCTGAGCAGCAATCTCATTTTTTCTTTCACTCAGCCCCTGCTCCAGGGCTACGGGAAAGAGATCAACGAAACACCCCTGCGCATCGCGCAAACCTCAGAGCGTATTTCACAAGCCGCCTTTCAGTCACAGCTTATGGCGATCATCCTGGAAGTGGGCGTCGCCTATTGGGATCTTGTTTTTCAGCTCAACAATCTCGAAGTCGCACAACAGACCGGCCAATCAGCCGCACAAGTACTGGATGCCATTCGGGAAAAAGTAAAAATCGGCCTGCTTGCACCGATTGAAATCCTGGTCGCAGAATCAGCCCTTGCCGCTCGGGAAGAAGCCATTGTCATCGCCAAAAAAGACGTGCAGGATACCGAAGACAAACTCCGCCTTTTGATGAACCTACCGGAACAATCTCTACTGAAGCCCCCGGCACTCCATCCCAGCGATCAAGCGACCACAAGCAGGGAGGCCATTGACGAAGAGGCCTTGCTCCGTTGGGCGATTTCTCAGCGACCGGAATTGAAGGAGAAGCAACTCCTGCTTGATAACTTGAGTTTATCGGTCAAACTGGCGGAAGACCGTCTCGCCCCCTCGCTCGACCTTGTTGGCAATGTCGGCTTAAACGGTCTTGGCAGCAATTTCCCCAATCAAACAGAGCAGCTCAGTTCCGGCAGTTTCTATCAATGGGAAGCCGGCCTCGTCCTGTCTCTTCCTATTGGAAACCGTGAAGCCAGGGCAAGGCTTCAAATAGAAAAAGTTGCACTTAAGCAAGAAATACTGGAGCGAAAAAAACAGGTTCAGACGATTTTAAAAGAGACAAAAGAAGGTCTTCGACGCGTCAGTACCGATTTCAGGCGGATTGCAAGTACAGGGCGAGCACAGCGTCTCGCCGAAGAAAAACTTAAGTCCGGAAACGAACGCTTTGATCTTGGTCTCCTCAGCAGCCACGACCTCCTTGAGTTTCAAGATGACTTGGCTGGAGCAAAAGGAAAAGCTCTCAAAGCCCTCACCGACTATAATAAATCCCTGATCAACCTTGAAAAGGTCAGTGGCAGACTCTTGAGTCGCTACGGCATCAAGACGGTCTCGCCGGAGGCCTTGCTGCACTAATGCTTGAATCGTAAGCCAATGACGCTCTTTCAATATTACCAGGAAACACTTGCAGTGATCGCAGGCTTCGCACTGGTCGCCTTAGCCTCAAAAGAGATCGGGCGCTTCTTTGTAAAAATCAAACTGCCCCTGGTCAGCGGTTTTTTATTTACAGGCATCCTGGCCGGACCTTCCGTACTGGAACTTCTGCCGGTTGAAGCAGCAAGCGGTTTACGCTTTGTGGATGAAATCTCACTTGCGTTCATTGCTTTTGCCGCCGGAAGCGAACTCCACATGAAAAAATTACGTGGTCGATTAAGGAGCATTATCTGTACAATTTCCGGGCTCGTTGTCATCACATTTATCCTCGGAAGTGTGACCATGTTCATGCTGTGTGATTTTATCCCCTTCACCAAAGATATGCCGGTGGCAAGCCGCATCGCGATCTCTATTCTATCTGGAGTCATCCTTGTTGCACGCTCTCCCTCCTCCGCCATTGCGGTGATTCATGAACTCCGGGCACGGGGGCCCTTCACACAGACCATATTGGGCGTTACAGTATTGGGAGATATTGTCGTCATTATTTTCTTTGCGGTGAACTCTTCAATTGCCGATGGGCTTTTGACCCAAATGGGGTTCAACTTCGGTTTCATACTTGTGGTCTTGGCAGAGCTATTGGTTTCCTTAGCTATCGGACTATTCATTGGACGGCTTCTGCAAGTCATCATCTCCCAAAAATTTGCTCGATCCCTAACTACGCTCCTGGTCTTACTTTTCGGTTATAGCGTGTTTTTCCTGAGCGATTTTGTTCAACACCAGAGTCAAGCACGTTTGAGTTTTGAAATTTTATTAGAACCTCTGCTCATCTGCATGGTCGCAGGTTATTTATTAACCAACCACAGCAAGTATCGTCACGAATTCATGACGATACTGCATAATATCGGACCACCCATTTACACAGCCTTTTTCACTCTCACCGGAGCCTCACTGCTCTTGGGTGATTTGGCCGACACAGGGCTGGTTGCGCTTGCGCTCTTTGGTGTTCGCCTGATCGGCATCATGCTGGGTGCCTTTGCGGGTGGGGCAGTGGCCGGAGATCCGATGTCGCATAACAGGGTGAGTTGGATGGCCTATATTACGCAAGCTGGAATTAGTCTCGCTTTGGCAAAAGACGTTGCAGTCGCATTTCCAGAGTGGGGGAGCGCCTTCGCCAGCCTGATGATTTCCGTCATCGTACTTAACCAGATTGTCGGTCCCCCGTTTTTCAAGTGGGCGATCCACCTGGCCGGGGAAGTGCGGCCTCATGGTGATGAAGACGATCACCTGGTCTTTAAACTGCCTTCGACTTTGTGAAGCGGTTTCAAGCTACTTTTTCAAAAAGAGGGAAGGCACAACCGGGAAGCGCAGCATTCAGGCGTCTCTTTGGCGACTCTCCTTGTTCGTCGTTTTCAGTCTTGTCAATGGCTGACAACCAAAAGGCCTTCCATGCCAAGGGCTCGATGGCCCTCCAGAATACAGAAATATCCATACCCACCTGTTTTAAATGGAACAAAGGTCATCACGGTTTTGCTTCCTTTTTCAGAAACCTCTTCTGATGTGATAAAAAAGCTAGGCAATGTAATATGGTGATTGAGCCCGTCATCATTGATCAAGGTAATCTTGACGACATCCCATGCCCGCACGGGGAGAGTTGGATTCACGACACCATCAATTTTTCCACCCACTCCGACAAAGAGTCGCCTTTCTCCCTCCATCACTGTCTTGAGCGTAAAGAATGAAACAGGATGATCCTGATCGGATGTTTCTGCCTCCGCTTTTCCACCTACAAAAAATATCACCACAATAAACAAAAATACTATTTGAGTTTTCACGGCATGTTCCTCCTTTCATATTGTTGTGATTCATTCAAACACAAATTTTTCAAGCATTTACAAATAGATGACAGTACTTCACTTTATCGGTCAATCTCATGTTTCAGGCTCAACATGTAGTCTGTTAAATCATGGAGGGCTTGTTCTTCCAAGCCATAGGCCGGCATCATGGAATCGGGGACCAGCGACTGCGGATCTTTGAAGTGCTGGATGAACCAATCGCGGCTTCGAAGCTCTCCAATGTACGAGAGATCGGGCCCGAAGGCCTCTCCGGCCCCATGAATACGATGGCAGGCGGCGCAATCGAGTTCATGATAGACCGCCTTGCCACGTAACACCGAGGGGCTGAGGGTCGGCAGGGAGGAAATATCCCGTATTGAAATCGCTATCAATGTGAAGACCATGGTGAGAAACAGCCCTCCTCCGACGAAAAAAAACCGTCGAGAGATAGGGCGGCGGTCTTTGCGCCGATCAAGCCACGGGAGAAAGAAGAGGATCAGGAAAAAGAGTGACGGCAGGATCAGCGTGCCGACCACCTCCCACGGTCCGGAAAAATATTTCAATAACTGATAGTAAAAAAGGAAGAACCACTCCGGAATCGGGTTAAACGTCGTGTCGGTTGGATTGGCCGGATCTGATAGGGGGGCCGGAAACCAGACGGCCAATCCTGCAACGATCATGAATGCGATGAGGATGCCGACGGCATCCATCGCCACCTGTTTCGGCCAAAACGGTTCCCTGATCCTGGCGGCCCTTGCCTTGTCCCATGGCCCCGCAGGGCCGACCCTTCTGAGGATGAAGAGATGAAGAGTCACAAGGAGTATCAAGAGCCAGGGCAGAAAGAGGGTGTGAAGGGCGAAAAACCGGTTCAGCGTCATCGCACCAAGATCCTGTCCTCCCCGAATGATCCTGAGCAGAGACGTGCCCACCAGGGGGAGGGTACCGACAATATTGATTCCTACCTGTGTGGCCCAATAGGCCCGCTGATCCCACGGAAGGAGGTAGCCGCTGAACCCGAATGCAAGGGTGATGATAAAAAGGACCACCCCGACAAGCCACATCAGTTCGCGAGGCCTTTTATAGGCGCCGTAGAGAAAGACCTGGAGCATGTGAAGCCCAATCATCACCATCATGCCACTGGCACCCCAATGATGCAGTCCCCTGACAAAGGAACCAAATTCAACCTCTTCCATGATGTAGCGGATCGACTCATGGGCATGCTCAATAGAAGGGGAGTAATAGATGGCGAGAAACATCCCGGTGATCATCTGAAGCAGGAAGAAAAAGAGGGTAATACTCCCAAAGATGTAGACCCAGCTGGCCCCGCCCGGGATCGCTTCATCCAGGAGTGCAATCTTGATCGGCCTCAGCTTCAGACGTTCATCGAACCATCGATAGAGCATCTTCTTCATTTTCTTTCTGAAAGCCTCACCACGATGAGGCAATCTCTTTCTGCTACAACGCAATCTGACGAGAAATCCCTGCCTTGAATTCTTTATAACGCGTTAGAATCCTGTCCCCATCCATCTTGACAGGAAGCCGGTCTAAGGGACGAGGGGCAGGCCCCTTGATGACTTTGCCATCCAGGGCGAAGACGCTGTTGTGGCAAGGGCACAGGAACGATTGTTTTTTCTGTACCCATCGATACCCACATCCAAGATGTGTACAGATCGGGGAATAGACAATGATTTGACCGGTGCTGTCCTTCGCGGCCCAGACCGATTTTTTTTTGTTGGTTTTGTGCCATCCATCCTTGACGGAGAGGACCAGTTCCAGCTCGGTCGGAACCCCTGTTCGTAGTGCTTCTACAGGACCGATGTCCATCCAAACGGGCTTTCGCCGCTTGAATGCAGGAATGATCGTATATCCCGCAAGGGGGATCCCTATTGTTACGCCGACGAGGGCAGCGATGGCGCCGGTCGCCCTAGCCAGAAATCTCCTGCGACCTTCATGCTCTTTCATCTTCTCCTCTCATTATGTTCGGGAAGCAGCCTGGTTGACCGGAACCACATCTCCCAGAGTGAAATAAAAATCTGAAGTAACAAGGCAAGTCCCATCAATACCCCACCGATGATCACGGTATAAGCAAAAACAGGTTGCAGTTTAGTAAACCACCAGGAGCCGATATCAACCCATATCGCGACAAATGGCGTGGCGATCAAGAAGACACGCCACCGGACTTTGATCGCACTGAGCGCAAAAATGCCGCCGGTCAAGAAGAATATAAAACTCATTCCAAATAGATGGACGTGGGAGACGCGAACGAGGGACTTGACTGACTGACCCATATCGACCTCTGTATAAACGAGCACTTCTTCATACGAAGTCAGGGGCTCAACCGGCATCCCGGATTCCGGGCTGTGACACATGACGCAATTACGCTCTAAAATCGGCTTGAGTGCTGAAAATCCGGATTCTTGGGCACCTGCTTCCAGCCACTGAAAGATGGTTTCTTTTTCACCTGCTGTAATATTGTCACCCATTGAACCCTTTAAGGCAGCACCAAGCCTTGTGCCTTGTTGTTTTCCATAATACTTGCCGACAACCGCAGCCACGGGTCCATCTCCCTGCTCGGTGTGGGGTTCGATTTCGATAAGATAGAGATAAGCCAACGCAAAGAGATACCCAATGCCTATTGTCAACAAAAGGCAGGTAAAGAGTGTCTTAAGCGGCAAGGGAATGTGGCTTAGAGTCATTCGATCTTCTTTTTGTGAAGTCATTGACTCGCTCCCCATTATTGTTGAGACAAAAGATAAGTTGTCAGGGCTGAGAGGTCTGCATCAGAGCCCTTCACCGGCATCATCTTTGCCCCTGGAACCATTTTTTTTGGATTCTTCATGAAAGCGATCAGCCATTCACGGTCACGCTTACTAGCAATGTGAGAGAGGTCCGGCCCCATCTTGCCGCCCTTTCCCTCAATCATATGGCACATGCCGCATCGTTTTTTTGCATAGAAGGCCTTCCCCACATCAACATCTGAATCTGAGACATGCACCGGCTCTGAGGCATACAGCGGCTGGAGGCCGGTCATCATACTGATCAATGAAAACACCATCACAATGATTAATCCTTGCATCTCCATCTCCTTTCTCCCTGACATTTCTCTTTTTTACCGACCTGATCATCATTCTCTCGACAAAGGCAAAGGAGGAACGCCGCCCTCCTTTGCCTTCCGCTTGACTCGCCTAAAAGTTGATCATCGCTTCAGCCAGGGCCTGATAGTCCGTCGCCCCCTTGGCGTCATCTGTTGAACGATTTACCTCTAAGGCAAGCCGGAGGTTCCTCTGGAAGGAGTGAACCGCCCCGATCATCTCCTTCTGACGGACATCTTTACCGGCACCATCATTCGGATCAATCCAGTCGAAGCGGGCCAGAAGGGTCGTCTCTTTTCCTTTGAGGAACTGTTGCAGTTCTACATAAAAACTGTTCCCTTCGACATCAGACCCGGCCGCAGTCGGAACACTGTCTTCGCTACGGAAGTAGCCACCGATGATCTCTGTCCCGGAAGAAAAGATCTTGTTGGCCACCATGCCATAGCGATAGAACATATAATCATCCGGAAGGGTTCCATCGTGCCAGACCCCTCGATAGCCGTAGAGCGTAAACCCCGAGGCCAGTTCATCAAGGATGTGTTCATAGGCGAACAGGAAATCTTTTTCCCTGTCTTCATCACCCACAATTCCGGATTTCCCCCCGATGACAAGACCGTTTAGAACCTGAGCCAGGATCCGGGCGTTGCCAATCACATGTGCGACTTCGACTCCTTTCTGATTTTCTCTGATCCTGAAACGAATCGGGCTGGTGGTCAGGTCTCTTGATGAGAGGGGTTCTGGGCGGCTAATCCCGGTCGGTCGGTCGAAGCCTCCGATCCCCACCCCCTGGATCGGGTGGAATTGACCAAATCGAATGGTGGTGAAGTGCCTTGGTTTTCCAAAAAGGGCTCGAACCTGGGCAACGACCTTGATTTCATCTTCTCCTTCCCATTCGAGTTCCGTAAACGAAGAGATGTTCTCTGACAGCGCTCCGGCATAAAAGAATGTCGTGTCATGCCATTCGAACCTGTTGACGTCACTGGCATTTTCTTTTGCCTGGTAGCGTGCCCGTCCGCGACCCCGGAGGGAGAGAAAGTGCCCGACATTTGAGATGTCCTGGGCCTGATCAAATTCATCCGACATTCGGTAGCCCGCCCAGCGGAATTGCTGACCCTTTTTATTCAAATGGGGAACCGCGGGATAATGGCAAAGGCTACAATCGGCGTTATATTTTCTCCCCCATGCAGGTAGGGCAGAGGCTTCCTGGGGGAGAAACATCCCATAAAGGCAAGAAAATCCAATGCCAAGCATGATCAAAATCCAAGTCGTTTTATGCTTCATTTTACCCTCCTATTTAATTGAGGTTGTCTGGAGTGCGGTGATTGTTTCTGGAATACCGTGACGGGGCAGGAGGACAGCTGGACAACCCGCTCGGCCTGACTCCCCATCAGAAAATGGTCGAATCCCGTCCTCCCATGGGTTCCCATCATGATTAGATCGACCTTCAAGGCCTTGGATAACCGTACAATCTCGATGTGAGGGACGCCGATGCCCAACTCTGCGCTTGCCTCGATGCCGCTTTGCCTGGCCAGGATCGCCAGGTCGTTCAACAGTGCGTTTGCCTGATCTTTCATATAGGCATAGCCTTCGTCAAAAAGGGCCGTCATTTCATCCGGATGATCGAGACGCGCCAACACGTGGACAAAGACCACATCCGCTCCAAGCTGTTTGGCCATTGATATGGCGGCCTTATTTGTCTTGTTGGACAATTCAGAAAAGTCAGTTGGAATCATCACCTTTTTGATCTTCACCTGCTCCCTCCTGTTCTTTGTAAAGCGTTTCGCTATTACCAATTAGCAATACAGATAGCAATACAGATGCCAAGGAAAATGTGGATTTCTGGAAGAGGTTTTCGACTAAACATTCTGTATAAGTCATTGTAAATATGTGTATTTATATGACATCAGTCATTTCTTCGGGGAGGAGAGGGACAGGCTCTTCTCCCTTGCGCAATATCTCTGTTTCATGACAACTGTCATGGTCCGGTGACAATGCCCCTATCGGCTATCTCCTCCAAATGAAATGGGCCCGCCCAGCAAACAGCTGAGCGGGCCCATTTTTCAGCCTCTGGTATCATTTTCTCTCTAATCGCGCTTGCCGGAACCATCGAAGAAACTTCCGCCACCGACGGTGTGGTCGTCCCCCGGTGAGCACCTAGCTCTGTCCAACCCGTCCCGCAGTTTTGACATCTGGTAGGTCACATTGAAATGTCTCATCCGTTAGTCTTTCGATAAGGCGTAAGAAAACCAAAGCCCAATCACACTGACTTTGTAATTGGGGCTTTCCGCCCCGCTTGCTAAGACGTTTGAAACGGTATTCACGGCAAGGCCGTCAAGCGTCCAATCCCTCGTCTTATACGCTTCGTAAAAGTATCGTGCCTTCATCGTCAAACGCGGGTTTATTTGATAATTCGCAGAGAGCCTTGCACTATAAAGTCTGGTTTTTAGCTCAGGAAAGGTTTCTGCGGTGCGGCCGAGTGTGCGTGCCTCAATTGCTCCGATTGATTTTGAATAAGTAAAGTCAAGCCCCACGTTCCAAAGGCCGTTTATATTTGAAAAAGAAAACCCGCTGCTGAGTGTGTTAATCATATCCCGATTGTGAGCAAACCAATCCGGTGCGCCAAAGCTCTGGCTTCCTGCTTGATCAGACTTGATCTTTTCGTGACTGAATAGGGTATAAAAACTGCCATTTTCAAAAAGTAGTAGAGAGACATCAATGACGATATTCAAGCGATCACTACCTGTCAGACCCAGGACCGAATCTTTATAGTCATCTGAATTGACTTCTGAGGACAAAGCAACATTCAAACGCTGATGTGGTGTGAGTGAAAACTTTAGCCTTGCTTGGTCTCGGGTCCGATCCGCCAGGTTGAATTTTCTCAAAAGTGGATTTTGAAAGGTCTCAATTTCATCGGTTCCCCTGTAACGCTTACCATCGCGATCAGCATGTAAGATCTCCAGGCTGACGGGTCTTTTTCCTTTGTTGCCTGAAGCGGATATTTTTATCCAGACCGTTTTCTCTTCAGTTTTTGAGACTTCTTGAAAGTTCCGTTTATAGATTTCGTAGTTGAGGCCACCTGAAAATCGTTTCCGACGTCCAAAACGATAATTACTTTTGAGATCGATATTCTGTCGTTGAAAGCTGTAGGGGATATTTGTTCGTGTATCGGAAAAAAAAGTATCCGATTCTATGAAATCGTAGACTTTTCGCGCGGTTTTATTCTTGCGATTATTGAGGTCATAGAGCAGATTGAGTGTCAGCTTCGCCCTAGGTCTCGAATGTAATCGAAGATGGAGTCGGGTGGTATTTACTTTTGCGTCCAATGAAGAAATCGGCAATGGACCTACCAGGTTTGCATTGATAGTAGAGGGGATAAAGGCCTCATCCTGAGTCATACGGCCGAAGGAGAGCATGCCGCTCGCCTGTGTTTGAATCGTGAGTTGGTAAGTTCCTGACAGGGTGATTTGATGTGCCTGATTATCGGGCGCAAGCGCACTTCGCCCGCGGTCGCCCCCGGTGGTCAGGGGGGTAAATGGATTTTCCCAGGTGATGCTTGGATGTTGACTGTCGAAAAAAGAGCCATAATATTCAAGACTTAGAAGTCCTTGTTTATTCGTGTAAGTGATGGATGCATCAATTTCATCCGTGGTGTAATCAATCGGTTTCGCTAAGATTGAAGTGAAGATGATAAAATTTCCCGTGTGAAGACCTTGGCCTTCACGTCTTTCCCGCCGGTAATCAAGCACATATTTAAGTTGGGGCGTCAGAAGATACGAAAACCCAAACTGGGTATTTTCACGCTCATGCGCTATCGGCATTGGACGAAGCGCGTTTGTGAGTTGACTCATTCCCCCCGTACTTGTAGCCCTCGTCCAGCCTGTAGGCAAAGTCATGTTTGTGCCGCCCGATCCGAGAAAGGGGCTTTTCCCGGAATCGTCTCCTTGTTTTTGGAGTAAGTCATAAGCCAATCTCACTTCGTATTGCCCCTGCTGCCCCCCCTCTATTTTCAGGCTGCGTGAATCAAGGCCAAGGTCGGAACCGAGCATTTCCCAATAGGAATTTCCCTTCCCCCAATAACGAAGGTCGATTTCTCCAATCGCATAAGGCCCTTTGTCTTCGAGTCCACGATAGTCCCCGAATTTGAAGGAATCATCCGAAATATAGGCCGAACCCAGTTCAAACCGCCCGTGCAAACCTTTTGTATGAGGGCACAATTCACATATCCATCCTGAGGGTTTAATGTCTTCCTTAAGCATGTTTTTTTCCACGGACTCAGCGGTGGAGGAAGAAGGCGTTAGGACATGAGGAAGAAGAAACACCAGTATGCTTGCAACATTGATCAGATTATTTCGTAAACGTGCTGTGGGCATGCAATGCTCCTTCTCCTCTATCTCGTTAAGCGTGCACCCGATGGATGATTTGAGCCATGCACTTGAGTGTGGCAATTCATGCACCCTCTCGCTAAAAGCAAAGCAGAGCCTCCAGAGGGCGGAAGTCCACTCGGTAATCCAGAAACACTGGGATGTCCGGCCCGGGAATGACATTGCTGACAGAGAAACGGCGGACGTTTACTCAAAAGCGAAGGATGGTTAGAGCCGTGGACCTGATGGCAAAGCGTACAATCCTCTGATGCGGGCGCATGTTCCCAGAGGAAGGGGCCGCGTTTCTCGGTATGGCAGCTATAACAGGTTTCGTTCAGGGTTTGACGAATGAGCTGGAATTCAGTGTTTGATCCATGGGCTTGATGGCAAGCCGTGCAGGCCATTTTTCCGTAACGAATCGGATGGGAGCTGGCCTTAAAACTGTCAGCACGTTTCTGTTGATGACAAGTAAAACAGACTTTTGGCTGATCTTTGATGCTAAAAACCGGGTCACGTTCTGCATGAATGCGATGACAGGATGCGCAGGAAACATCTTCTCTTTCATGGGTGCTGCCATGCCAGGCCATTCCGAGCTTCGATTTGTGACAAGTCTCACAGACCTGGTTTTGTTCACGAATCGATGTACGGGCTCCGAGGCCGAAGCTTCGGATACCAATATTTTTTTCCCCGGTCATCACAGCCTCGGGGTGTAAGGCTCCTGGGCCGTGACAACTTTCACATTCGAGACCGGCAAAAGGTGTTCGGGCATCCGAAGTTTCAGCATGTCGTGTTTTAAAGATGGAAAGCACCGGAAACGCTGACCCTTCTCCGTGACATTGAAGGCAGAGATCCGAGCCATACTCGCTATATTGAGGTGGAGCCTCTTTTTTCGGCGCATCGCTCATGGCACCCTGTAAGGCATCCTGACTGAAGAGAAGTTCTGGCCAAAAAACCATTAAAAATACCTCCGCAACGGAAAATAAAATCGTGACAAAAAAAACCGTTCTGAGTATTTTGGCCATTGTAATCAACCCCTTCTAAGCTTTGCTCTCTCTCCAAAGCCGTCTTAGCTCTGATTTTTCCGAGCAGGTATCAGACGGCTTTTATTTTTACTGAAACTGATGAACGGTTTTGATATCTGCGAGCGCACCTTTTCCGTGACAGACCGCACAGGTTTCGACCACTAGGCCTGCCGAGGTAGAAGTCAATGCCCCGTTCGCTGCCTGAGTCACATCGAAAGCCCCACCATTCTGCTTCATATGTTCAGTTGCCAAGATGCTGGTGTGGCAGGAGGAGCAGACGGCTGTGTTCGGAGTGATATTGACATCATCCAATGGGTCGGCAAGGTTGACACCGGTATCAACCGTTGTTGCCAGGACACCTGTTCCAACGGGATAGTAGGTATCGCCCAGGTGGCATTGGGAACAATTGTTCAGGTTACCCGGAAATACCACCCCCGTGAAATCGTGAAGACGACTGCCGAATCCATAAACGTAAAGCCCCATCCCGTCAGCGCCTGCATGAAGGGCATGAATCATCCGTTTAAAATCGATGGATTCTTCCTTCTTTCCGTCGGGGGTCGTTGTTGGATCGGCAGGACGCCGACTCACATCGGTGTTATTTGCATTATGGCAACCGAGGCAGAGATCGACATTGTCGGTTCGGTTTGAACCATGGAGACTCAGCGATTTATGACAATTGTTGCATTTGTCCATGTCGACAACGGCTCTCCTTTTCACAGGCGTCGCATCCGTGATGGAAAAGAAGTCCGTCGCTCCCTTCACAGCGATCCTCTCGACAATGCCGTCACTATCGACATCTACCGCTGGATGTCCCTCTAATGTCGCCATACCCGAACCTGTGGCGCCCGTCGGAATCGCAACAGTAGAAGTCATTGTGAAAGTTCCATCACCATTGGCAATGGCTGCGCCTCCTAAAGGATTAAGGCTAACCATTGAAGCAGGCGTTTGACCACTTCCCGTGTTATCGAAATCACTTGAACTCCAGGCAAGATCAATTGCTAGACGACTTGCCCCTCCTCCCTGAACAAATGGCGCATCGCTTTGAACATTGTAGGCTGCATCGCCATTACTTGGGTCTGTGACCGAGAAGGTAATCATGGGGAATGTCCCTGGGGTTCCATTGGTGACCGAGTGAATATTAAACTTAAATGCGGCGGCGGCAGTATCAGTAAGGATGGCGTGACTTGTGTCGATTCGCCCGATCAAACCGCCATCACTGTGGCAGCTAGTGCAGTCTGCATTACTGGCAACTACAATATTGGCGAGGCTATGATTTGCGCCAGTTGCAAAGTTCACGTCGTCGTGGCAGGAAGCGCAGGCTTCCATCGTGGGGGTCTTAAGCCAATTCTGGGCATCCGGCGTTTCGGTGTCGGTTTCGTTGTGACAGGTTCGGCAGTTGCGGATATCCTGAGGCCAAACGACTTTGGAATAGTCATGTTTCGTGTCTCGGAAGCCCCATATTGCATATTCTCCACCAGCGACGACGCTGGGCAATGTTGATCCCCGGTGTATTTTGTGGATCATGACCTTGAAATCGAGGGTGTTTCCACTATTTGCATCGGTAGAACCAGGATTGTGACAGCTCACACAATATTCGGTATCGAAGCGGGCGCTGCCATGCATGGATAATTTGTCGTGGCAGACATTGCAGGATTCCGTCTTAACAATTTCGCGGGTGAAAATTCCTGTTGTTGCGCCATCCGAGGGACGAAAAGTGTAGACCGCGTTGCCTATTGAGGTGGCCCCGCCGCGGATTTCAAATCCAACACGGTGAGTCAGTGCCGCATCGTAGGGTAGGGCGGCATTGTTCAAGTCGACTGCAAAGGTATAGCTGTAAGTGCCGTCCAGGTGATCTACAAGGGTTCCGCTTGCGCCGCTTTCAGTTGCCGCCTGGATTTGAGCAACCGTGCCCGATCCCCCTCCTCCCGGCTCTTCGGTCCGCGTGATGTAGTTTTGCCACTCACTGGCACCGCCATTAATGCCCGGTACCAAACGCGAAATAGAAAAACTGATGTTACTGTCCGATAAACCGGTAACCAGATTCTCTTTGTCATCCTTAAGGGTGAACTGAACCACTGCGGGGCTGTTGATCGTTACATCGGTGATGCTTGGCGTAATTTTTCCGGCATCAGCAAGTCGTATGCTTGCAGATCTTCCCGGCTGTCCCTGAGGACCTACAGCGCCCTGATCACCATCGCTGCATCCCAAAAAAATGAGTGCGGGTAAGAGCAGAAGGAAAGCCCCTTGAAATTTACATAAGCGATTCATCATCAACCTCCTTTGCATTTTCATTCAAATGATTCTCTTTTTCTTACCACTTAGGCTTCGCAAACCTCATACCAAATGCAAGGCATTCTTGACAGAAAAGACTTCCATTCTTATTATTCAATAATAACGCTTAAAATTTAATGAGTTACATCATATGGAGTTTTGTTTTGATAAGAGACTTTTTCATTTTTGCCTTTTAGGCGCCCTCTAATATTAGTGACAATTGTCATTCTTTAATGACGATATCCCTTGATTGGAAGATCATCATTCGAACTACTGTCAAGACTGTCGTCGTTGTTGCGATCATCTAAATCGCCGATTTTCAGCTTCATCTTATTAAATGTCCCATCAGAAGGTTTCATTCAGAGAGATAGATTCTGACAAGGGATTTAATCGGACGGTTCCTGAGATGTTTCTTGCCTTTTATTCAATGTGTCCCTTAATCGCTTGGTTTCCCGGTAGGCACGATCCAGCGCGAGTCCTTTCTCGACCGCTGCTTCCAATATTTCCAGATTTTTAAATGGTTTTGTGAGATAGTCGAAAAGACCTTCTCGAACTACACGGACGAAATTACTCTCATCCGGATATCCAGTCATCAGGATTGCAACTTGTCCGGGACGATCCTTCAGCATATCCTGCAAAATATTCAGCCCCTGTTCATCCGGCAGACGCTGGTCCATCAGGATAAGATTAAAGTCCTTTTCCCGAAAGAGGCGCCGGGCCTCCGATCCCGTGGATGCGAGTTGAAGATCAATCGGCTTGCCGCGAAAGAGTCTTTCAAATAATTTTAAAGTGTAGGGGTCGTCATCAACGACAAGGATCCTAAGCATTCCTACTCACTCACTGTTTTAAGAGCTTGTTAGTTCCCTTTATGTGAACTATATACAAAGGTTGAACCATCTTTTCTGATTGCAATCACTCTGAAGTCGTCTTTCCTGTTTCCCTGTTCCATTCCGGGCGCCCCTGTCGGCATCCCCCGAACAGCCAAGCCCCTTATATCGGGTCTTTCTTTTAGCAGTCGCCGAAGATCACTGACAGGCACATGGCCTTCGAGCACATATCCCTCCACGACCGCCGTATGGCAAGAACTTAAATGCTGCGGTATTCCAAATTTTTTTTTGAGGGATGCCACATTTTCGACTGGCTTTTCAGTCACATTGAAGCCATTGTCATTCATATAGCGGGTCCAGTTTGAGCAACATCCACAAAATCGGCTTTTGTAGACCGTGATCTCTTTTGCTTGAACCACTGTCCAAACATTCTGGACCAGAAACGCAACGACCAATACAAACAAGATTTTTTTTATCATCCTCGTCCTCCGTTTATCGGTGTGTATCAGCCATCCTGCCTATGCAGGATGGCATGGTTTTTATCTCTATTATTTTAGTAGCCTAAACAGTTACTTATTTTGAATACAGCAATCGGAATGCCAAATAAGGGGGGAGAAGGCCGGATGCCTATTCCCTGCCGACGATGCAGGGATCCTGGCAGGTGCTTGAACGTTGTCACTGATCAATGACATCTATCATGATTCGGTGACGGTGGACCACTTGGTGTACTTGGTGTTGAAGCAATTATGATGTAGGGGGTTTCCCCCACCGTTTCATCCGAACATACAGGTTTTGGCGTGGTATGCCGCTTAATCGGGCGGCCTCAGAGATATTGCCGTCGGTGGCCTTCAGAAGACGTTTGAGATAGTCAGACTCAAATACTTCACGCTCTTTCTGGTACAGGGAGATCTCTCCGGATTTCAGTATCGGAGCTTGCGTCTGCTGTGCTTTATTTTCAATCTGGTCTGGATATTCAATCTGAAATGCCTTGATCGGTCCGCCGGAATGGAGTGCGACAATCCGCTCAATGGTGTGTTGGAGTTGTCGGACATTTCCCGGCCACGAAATCGTTTCCAATACCTCTATGGCCTCAGGCGTAATAGGACCAACCTTCTTGCCGAAGCGGGTATTGAACTGGTCGAGAAAATAAAGCGCCAGAAGGGTAATATCTCCCCCTCTCTCTCGCAAGGGAGGAATTTTAATCGTGATCACATTAATCCGGTAGAATAGATCTTCTCTGAAATGCCCCTTTCTGACCTCCTCAATAAGCCGTTTGTTCGTTGCGAATATCAAACGGAAATTGCTGGAACGCAGCTTTGAGCTGCCAAGTCGAGAAAAGGTCCTTTCCTGTAGCACATGGAGCAGACTGCTTTGCATTTTTTCGCTCATATTGGAGATTTCGTCGAAAAAGAGAGTCCCGCCATCGGCCTTCTCAAAATAACCTGGCGTGGTCTTGATGGCGCCGGTAAACGCCCCCCGCTCGTAACCGAAAAGGGCGCTCTCTAGGAGTGATTCGGACAAACCCCCGCAGTTGACCACCAGAAAATCTCTTTTGGCATTTTGACTCAAGTCATGGAGATATTTTGCGGCTAGGCTTTTTCCGGTGCCGCTCTCCCCTTCCAGCAACACCGTTGCATCGAGGGAGGCGATCTGCTCCATTTGCGCCATCAGTTTCGCCATCGCCGGTGAATGGCCGATGAGCGTTAGTCCGGCCTTCCGAGTGTCGAGGACATTGCGCAAGCGCTTGATTTCACGGTATGCGCGATCAAGCTCAAGGGCCTTTTCGATCACGGCCTCCAATGCTTCCAGATTCTTGAATGGCTTGGTCAGGTAGTCAAAGAGGCCTTCCCGAACGGCCCGGATGGCGTCACTGACATCGGCATATCCGGTAATCAGGATGGCGACCTGCTGCGGGCGTTCCTTCCGCATCTCCTTCAGGATTTCGAGTCCCCGTTCTCCGGGAAGCCGCTGGTCCATCAGGATAAGGTTGTAGTCATGTGTTTGAAAGAGCCGGCGGGCCTCCGAACCGTCCGATGCAAGATCAAGCTTGATCGGTTTTCCCCGGAAAAGTCTTTCGAATAATTTTAAGGTGTAGGGGTCGTCATCGACGACCAGAATTTTAACCATGCACTGTCTCATGAAGGTTGTCGGGCAGCCAAAGCGTAAACGCTGCGCCGCCTCCGGGATGATTGGTGGCGGTAATCAGCCCGCCATGCAGGATCGCAACATGCTGGACGAGTGACAAGCCCAAGCCGGTTCCTCTTGAACGGGTGGTAAAAAAAGGGGTGAAGATTTTATCGATGATTTCTTCGGAGAGACCCGGCCCCTTGTCCAGAACAGAAAGAGCCCATCCTTCTCCCCCTTCTCCGTCCCTTGATTCTGCGGAAAGGCGAACGGTCACCTTTCCCTTCTCGTCTGCCTGAAATGCATTTGAGATGAGGTTAAACAGGGCGTGACGGATCAGGATCGGGTCCACTTCAAGCATGACCGGCTGTTCCGGGAGTTCTGCTTCCATTGAGAGTGCATGTGTGGCACTCTGCTGGCAGAGGGCCATGATCTCCCCAATCAAGGACTTCATTTCAGTCGGTTTGCGATCGAAACATGAAACTTTTGTAAATTCCATCATACGTTGCAGGAAGCTTCGGCAATCCTCTCCTGCGTTCTGGATATCCTCCAGCAATTCTCTTGTATTTTCCGGGTTCTTTCCCTCCCGCAGGGCGAGTTGCGCCATGTTGACGACACCGACCAGGGGATTGTTGATCTGATGCGCGATTTCCCCGATCATCAGGCCCATCGCCGAGAGTTTTTCAAGCTGTACAATTCTTTGATGTTCCATGTTTAATTTAGAAAACTGTGTCTCGATCTCTTCCTTGCGTTTTGTAATGTCCCTCATGATACCCACGGAAATCCATTTTCCGGAAATTTCCGAAGCAGAGAAGGCATGTTCCATGGGAAATTCAGTCCCATTCTTCCTTTGCACCATCGTTTCAAAGGTATGTCCCAACAAAGGTTCCGTTCCTGTTCTCCTGAGTGCTTCGACATGTTCCCGAAACACGCCATGATATTTTTCAGGGATGATTGTCGAGAGCATGCTGCGTCCGATGACTTCCGAGGCCTGATAGCCGAACAGCTTTTCTGCAGCGGTATTCCAATACAATACAGTTATTTCGTGGTCGATCATGGTAATTGCATCCAGAGACTTTTCAGTGACAGTACGAAGTTTAGCTTCGCTCTCGCGAAGCGCCGTCTCCGCCATCTTTGATGCTATGCTTGCCGACCGATATTGATTAACCAGAATTGCGGTGATCCAGATGACCACCAGTGCGAGCGCCCGATTCAAAAGCACAACCCAGAGGACACCCCCCGGAGGAGATAAAAAATAACCCAGAAGAGTCAGTAATGAAGCGGCAACAGCCGTTAGATAAGTAAAGCGAGCCTGCGGAGAAAAAAAGGAGAGAAGCACCAGAAGCACGTAAGGCACCCCGCCTGCGTATCCCAGTTGAATGGCAAGATCAAATACAAAGATCCCGTAGCCCCACATGATGATAAGAATAATCAGCTGCCTGTGGGGGAACTCTCCTCTCAAGGCAATTTTCACACGATCGTTCATGCACCCCTTTCTATAATGTGAACTGAAGCGCTTCGTTGTAGATAAGGTCTGACTTCATTTTCCCTGGTTAGTTCAAAGCCCCTGCTTAGTTCAAAGTAAAAACCTACTTCTTTTAGATAAATTTTTCAATTTATACTTTCAGTCTGAGTATAATGACCGGTTATAGTATTTAAAGGCATTCAGGTTTTATGAGATCAGGGGTTTGCTGCTTGAGTATCGACCCGAAACATCGTCTTTTTCTCACAATTGATCAGGGCGGACATGCAAGCCGTGCTTTCGTATTTGACGCGCAAGGCGCAGTGCTTGCCAAAGCATCCTGTACGATCAAAACAGACCGTCCCTTACCGTACTGGGTCGAGCACGATGCTGAAGACTTAATCGCTTCAATCCAAGAAGCGATTAATCAAGCGGTCTCACAATTAGGTAAAAATCAGGACAGGCTCTATGCCGCTGGTCTCGCCACGCAACGGGCCAGTATTGTGTGCTGGAATCGCTTTACAGGAGAGGCCTTGTCCAAAGTCCTCTCCTGGCAGGACCGGCGTGCGGCAGACTGGATGGAAGCGCTTACGCTGGATTCCTCAGATCTCCACCGGCGCACAGGTCTCTTCCCTTCAGCCCATTATGGTGCAAGCAAACTCCGATGGTGTCTTGAACACCTCCCTGCTGTGCAAACAGCCTTGCAAAACGGAACACTCCTTATGGGTCCTTTGGCCGGTTTTATTATTGCCCGTCTGACGGAAGAAGGGCAAAGCTATGCTGATCCGGCAAATGCCTCAAGGACACTGCTATGGGATATCCTGACTGAAAATTGGGACAATCTTTTATTGAAGAGGTTTAAAATTCCGATCACTGCCCTGCCCTTATGTGTGCCGTCCCGCCATGCATTCGGGCATATTGTCCTTTCCAAAAATCGCATTCCTCTTACCCTTGTTACAGGAGACCAGTCTGCGTCCCTTTTTCATGAGGGTCAGCCTAAGAGAAATGCGGTTTACATTAACCTTGGAACCGGCGGTTTTCTTCAAGGTCTGCAAAAACAGCCAATAAAATCAGAGCGCTTATTATCGAGCGTTGTACTCTGTGAAAAAAAGGAAAGGGTCTATGCACTAGAAGGAACAATTAATGGCGCAGGTTCAGCCCTTGCGTGGTTTTCCGGTCAATACCAGGTGGACAAGTGGTTTGAGTCTGCCGAAGACTGGTTGGGAAAAACGCTTGCGCCACCGCTTTTTATCAATGCCGTTGGCGGTCTGGCTTCTCCTTATTGGATACCCCGCCTATCATCACAGTTTATCGGCGATGGAGATCTCACTTCACGATTTACTGCCGTGATTGAAAGCATCCTTTTTTTGATACAGGTTAATCTGGATGAGATGAGGAAGGTGATTGAAGCTCCCTCAGAATTGATTCTCAGCGGAGGTCTCTCCGCAATAGACGGCCTCTCCCAGAGGCTTTCAAATCTTTCCGGAATTTCAGTGAATCGTTCTGAAGCCTCGGAGGCAACAGCACGCGGTCTCGCCTTCCTCTTGACAAAGCCAGACTCTGCCTGGACAGCGGGCCTTAAAACAAGGCGGTTTTTTCCGGAAGATGACCAAGGACTGAGATCTCGTTATGCCCGCTGGCAACAGGAAATGAAGAAAGCGATTGAGCAAGAGCGATAAGACCAAAACAAAGGAGAAGGAATAACGATGGAGAAAGAGCCACAAAAAAAGCAAAAAAAAGAAAAATTCCCTGCTCTTGTCGCCCATCGCGGTTATGCCGCCTGTTTTCCGGAAAACACCCTGCTTTCTCTCAGTGAGGCCCTCAAGGCCGGAGCCTGTTTTATAGAATTCGATGTCCAACTTTGTGCAGATCACACCCCCTTTGTGATTCATGATCGTTCGCTTGATCGCACCTGTGGCATAGAAAAAGACCTTTTCACCTTGTCTTCCGAAGCGCTAAAACAGATTCAAGCCTGTGAACCGGCGCGTTTTGGCAAACAGTTTCAGAATAGGGGCATTTACATTCCCACACTGGCTGAAGTGGTCGATTTATTACAAGACTGGCCTGAGGCGACTGCCTTTGTTGAAATCAAAAGAGAGAGCCTCAGGTATCATGGCCTGGAGTACACTGTCGAGAAGGTGATGACGGTCATCGAAGTTGTGCTTAAGCAATGCTGCATTATTTCAAAATCGACCTCGGCAATCGGCTATGCCAGAAGCCTGGGTGCAAGCAGTATTGGCTGGGTTGTAACTGAATGGACAGAAAACTCACGGCATCAAATAACGGAATTGGCACCTGATGTGCTCATTTGTAATTATGAAAAAATTCCCTCACCGACAACTCAATTGTGGCCAGGACCCTGGATTTGGGCCTTTTACGAAGTCATTCATCCTGAGTTGGCGGCAATGCTTTACGCGCAAGGCGCCACACTAATTGAAACAAAAGACATCGGAAAGATGCTGGAAAATTTCGGAAGCTCTGATTGAATCCGAGTTGAATTTTCCAAGAGAAACAAATCAGGTTCAAGGCAGAAATTTCGGAGAATAGTCGGTTATTTCCATGATTTGGGGCGTAAAACCTGAAAGTTTTTGACTCAAAAACAAGGCATGACTTATTCAAAGCTTCCTTGTAGATGCGGTTCCTTTTCCTAAACCTTGAATCAAATATTCAATGACTGTTAGACTCACAACATTGATTCACTTGGCCTGAAATGATCTGATGAAAAAAGCAAGTTCTCATCGCGTAATTTTTTGGACTGTCTTGCTGGCCTTTGGCTTGATGCTGACAGGAAAAGCGATTGCCTGTTTCGCGCCTTCCGCGATGGAGATGAGCCAGGGAAAATCGATGGACTGCTGCATGGAGCGCTGCCGGATGGAAACGACGCACGAGGCCGCGCAAAAGGCCTGTGAGCAGAGCCTTCAGGCCTTTAGTCTGCAAGAAACCCTTTCAAACCCCGACAAAAATTGTAACCCTTCAGCTCAAATCATTTTGTCGGACATCAATCCGCTGCCGCTTTTTTCCTCAGCCTTGCTTGAACCGAATCATCGCATCAATCCGCTTCGGAACGAAGCGCCGATTAAGCGGCACAGTTCAGGTATCCCAATCTATACCTCGATACAAAGCTTTCTGATTTAGACCTCTTTTTACACTTCCTTAGCTCAACCTTTGTCCACGCGTTTCATCTATTGCGCTGTGTGGCATGGGGTGAACTCCGTCTTTAAGACTATTTTTTATCGGATCAAGAGAGGATGACCCATGAAATGTTTTTGGATTTTGCCTTTATTTCTGACAGTGATGCTTTTGCCTGCCCTGTTTCCCGAAAAAGGGAGAGCGGAAGACAAGCTTTTTTTATCCTCGCTCATTGAGGAAGCGCTAGAGGCCAATCCGAATATTGCGGCGGCCAATGCTGCGTGGGAGGCGCACTTAGCACGCATTGCTCAGGTGAATGTCCTGGATGACCCTGAGATCGGTTTCGACACCTGGAATATTCCAAATACCCTTGATTTAAGTCAAACACGCAATTGGATTTTTTTTGCCCGACAACGTTTTCCGGCGGCGGGAACGCTGAAGCTACGCGCGGAGCTGGCAGAAACTGTGGCGACGCGGGCCGAAGCGCAAATCAGCATGACGGTTAGATCCATCATCGCGGCGGTCAAAATTGCTTATGACTCACTTTATCTGGCGCACAAAGCCATTGAGGTCAATGCAGAACACCTCGATATTTTGAAACGTTTCGAGGAAATTGCCGAAATTAAGTATCAAACCGCCGCAGTCTCAGAGCAGGATGTGCTCAAGGCGCGCGTGGCCCTGGCACGTTTGGAAAACGAGCAAGTCACTCTTGAACAGCGCCAGCACACCGCGCGTGCGGCTTTGAATACCCTTTTGAAACGTTCGCCTCGTTCTCCACTGGCAATACCCGAAAACTTGCGGCGAATTGACCTGCCCTCAGACTTAGTGGCCCTGGCATCCAAAGCCCTGCGTGTACGACCTGAATTGAAAGCAGCCAAAGCGGCGATTAAACGTAGTGAGCAAGAGCTTGCGCTGGCGAAGCTTAAATTTAAGCCCGACTATCAAGTCTCCGTTAAGCGATTTCAAAATCAGGGCACGCCCCAGCCGAGTGGCTGGGGTATTTCGGCCAGCATCAATCTGCCCTGGTTTTTTCATCAAAAACACGACCATCGGATTCAGGAAACACGGCATCGCACGACACAGCAAGAGGCGATGTACGAAAACCTGAAAGATCAGACCCGTTTTGCCATAGAAGATTTGATTGTAAAGATTCAAACGGCGGGTCGGCTTGCGGCGCTCTTTCAGGAGAATGTGATCCCACAAGCAGAACAGTCGGTGGCCTCAGCACAAACGGGCTATCAGACCGACCAGGTTGATTTTCTGGATCTGCTCGAAAGTCAGCGTCAGTTGGTGACTTTTCGGCTTGAATATTTTCAGGCGCTGGCCTTGCAAAATCAGGAGGTGGCGCGTTTGGAACAGGTGATGGGTTCAGATCTCTCTGATTTTAAAAATAAAACGGATGGAGGTTTAAAATGAAACGATTCTTTGTTGTGAGATTGCTTAGCTGTGTTGTTTTGAATATGAGTCCTTTCGGAGGCGCTGCTTTTGCGCAAATGGATCAGATGAAAGGCATGGAGGGTGGAAAGATGTCTTTGCCGATGTCTCAAACATCCTCCGGAAATAAAGTACCCGAAGGACAAGTGCCCGTGATGCTCACGCCGCACAAACAAAAACTGGTGGGTATAAAGACCAAAGCTGTACGCCAAAAAGTCATGACTAAACGGATCCGCACCATCGGGCGGGTGGATTATGACGAACGGACCTTAACGACCGTGACGACCAAAATTGAGGGCTGGATCGAAGCGCTCACCGTGGATGCGACGGGCATGGCCGTTAAAAAAGGCAAACCGCTCTTTTCAGTCTACAGCCCGAAACTGCTTCAAACGCAGGAGGAATACCTCTTGGCTTTTAAAACGCAAAAAAAAATGAAGCAAAAAAAAGTCAGAGAAAACCTGATTTCCGCCAGTCGCCGACGCTTGCTGCTTTGGGATGTCACGCCGCAACAGGTTCGGGAACTGGAAAAACGCGGAAAAGTGATTCGTGCCTTGCCCGTACTCTCTCCTGCCAGCGGTATTATCACGGAAAAAATGGCCTTGCCCGGCATGTATGTCAAACCCGGCATGGCACTCTATAAAATCGCGGATCTATCCAAGGTCTGGGTGTTGGTCGATATTTATGAACACGAGCTGGTCTGGATTGAACTTGGACAGCTGTCTGAACTCACTCTGGCCTCCCTGCCCGGCCAGGTCTTTCGGGGAAAAGTGACTTACATCTATCCCTATCTGAACGAGGGCAGTCGAACGGCGACCCTTCGTATTGAGTTGGATAACAAAGACGGAAAACTTAAACCCGGCATGTATGCGAATGTTACTTTTACCATAAAGGCAGCGGAAGGCCTGGTCGTGCCGGAAAGTGCCGTACTCGATTCCGGTCTTCGACAAGTCGCTTTTGTGGCGAAAGCGGGAGGACTATTTGAGCCCCGTGTGATTAAAACCGGACGGCGCTTCAATCACGAGATTGAAATACTGGAAGGTCTGGAAGCGGGTGAACAGGTCGTCACGCAGGGCACTTTTTTGATCGATTCCGAAAGTAAACTCATGGCCTCCACGGAAGGCATGATGGGCCTCGTGGGTATGGGCGACTGGAAAATGGAAGGCTCCAAAATGGGCGGCATGGACATGGGAGATGGCAAGATGGACAAGATGCCGAACATGCCGAACATGCCAAACATGAATGGAATGAATCATGATTGAGCGCATCATTGAAGCCTGTGGCCGCAATCGCTTCATGGTCTTTCTGGGTGTCTTCTTTTTCTCGGCCTGGGGAATCTGGGCGATGGCACGCATTCCCCTGGATGCCATTCCCGATTTGTCTGACGTGCAGGTCATCGTCTTTACCGATTGGCCGGGGCGTAGCCCCACGCTGATTGAGGATCAAATTACCTATCCCATTGTCACGGCCATGACCGCCGCGCCGAAAGTGAAATATGCGCGCGGGCAGTCTTTTTTGGGTCTCTCCTTTGTGAATGTGGTCTTTGAAGACGGCACGGACATGTACTGGGCGAGAAGCCGCGTCATGGAATATATGCAATCCGTCTCAGGCAAGCTGCCGGAAGGCGTTACGCCCACGCTGGGACCGGATGCGACCGGCGTCGGCTGGGTTTTTGAATATGCACTCGTCGATGAATCGGGTGAACACGATCTCTGGGAGTTGACCTCCTTTCAGGATTGGACGCTGCGTTACTGGCTGCAATCTGTGCCGGGTGTGGCCGAGGTCGCCACCATTGGCGGCATGGTCAAGCAATATCAAATCGTACTCGATCCGAACAAACTCCTGGCCTACAAGATCCCCTTACTTACAGTCATTCAAGCCGTTCGAGAGAGTAATAACGATGTCGGCGGACGCGTGGTTGAGCTTTCGGAGCGGGAATACATGCTGCGGGGTCTGGGCTATATCCAAAACCTGGATGATCTGCGCGATATTTCTCTGGCCCTGCGCGGTGATGGCACGCCCATCTTTTTAGGCGATGTTGCGCGTGTGCAGATCGGGCCGGACATGCGACGCGGGCTTGCGGATTTGGACGGAGAAGGGGAGGTGGTCGGAGGCGTTGTCATCATGCGTTTCGGCGAAAATGCCTTGAATGTCATCGAAGGCGTGAAAGCCAAACTCAAAGAAATCGAAAGCTCACTGCCCAAAGGCGTGAAGATTGTCACGACTTACGACCGCTCCGATCTTATTTACGGCGCGATTGACACTCTGCGTGAAAAACTGGTCGAGATTACCGTCGTCGTCAGTATCATTTGTATTCTGTTTTTGCTGCATTTTCGTTCGGCGCTGGTGGCGATTTTAACCCTGCCTGTCGCCATTTTGATTTCTTTTATTGCGATGTATTATTTGGGACTCAGCTCCAACGTCATGTCTTTGGGCGGCATTGCGATTGCCGTGGGGGCGATGGTGGATGCCTCCATCGTCATGATCGAAAATGCCCATAGCCGCTTGGAGGAGAAACCCGATGCCGACCGTACCACGGTCATCATCGAAGCCGCAAAAGAACTGGGCCGACCTCTGTTTTTTTCACTGCTCATCATCACCGTTTCTTTCATGCCCATCTTTACGCTCGAATTTCAGGAGGGACGGCTGTTTAAACCCCTGGCCTATACCAAAACCTTCGCCATGTTTTTTGCGGCCATTGTTTCCATTACCCTGGTTCCGGCTCTCATGACCCTGTTGATTCGCGGCAAGATCACCCCCGCCGCCAAGAACCCGGCCAATCGTTTGCTCGTGTGGATCTATCGCCCCTTTTTGAAAGCCGTACTGCGGTTTCGTTTCATTACATTGATCCTGGCCTTGGTGGGCTTGGCTGCGACCCTGCCCGTTTTTCAAGAACTCGGTACCGAATTCATGCCGCCTTTAAACGAAGGCACGATGCTCTACATGCCGACCACGCTGCCGGGACTCTCCATCCGCGAAGCCAAGGCGATCTTGCAAAAACAAAATAGGATGCTGAAGGAATTCCCCGAAGTCGAACATGTGTTCGGGAAAATCGGACGCGCCAAGACCTCGACAGATCCCGCGCCACTCAACATGGTCGAAACCGTTGTCACCTTCAAAGCCCGCGATCAATGGCGAGCGGGTTTGACTTGGGACGAACTCATTGACGAGATGGACGCCAAGTTGCAATTTCCGGGCATGCCCAATATCTGGTGGATGCCCATTCAAACCCGGAACGAAATGCTGGCGACCGGGATTCGCAGCACCCTCGGCATTAAAATTTTAGGGCCGGATTTGGCGGAGATTGAAAAAATTGCCATTGAGATGGAAGGCATTCTTAAACACAAAACAGATGCACGTTCGGTATTTGCCGAACGTGTCACCGGGGGCTATTACATTGATTTTAAAATCAAACGCCGCGAAGCCGCGCGTTATGGCCTGCGCGTGAAAGACTTGAACGACGTTATCGAATCGGCCATCGGCGGTAAAAACATTGCTCAAACGGTCGAAGGGCGCGAACGCTATCCCATCAACGTGCGCTACGCGCGTGAACTTCGAGATAATCCGGAATCTCTGCGCCGGGTCTTGGTCGCCACATCGACCGGTGCGCAAATTCCGCTGGGACAAGTGGCCGAAATCTCTATCAATCAAGGCCCGCCGATGGTGCGGGATGAAAATGGTTCATTGGCCGGTTTTGTGTTTGTGGACGGCGTGAGCGGTGACCTCGGCAGCTTCGTAGAAAAGGCAAAAAAAATTGTACAGGAGAACCTAAAGTTGCCCGCAGGCTATTCCTTAGTTTGGGCAGGACAATATCAATACATGTTACGCGCTAAAGAAAAACTGGCCGTGGTTGTTCCCATGACCCTGCTCATTATCTTTGTGGCGCTCTACATCAATTTTAAGTCCATCGCACGCAGCATGATCGTGCTCTTCAGCGTGCCCTTCGCCCTCATCGGCGGCATTTGGGCCTTGAAATTATTGAACTACAACATGAGTGTCGCCGTCTGGGTGGGCTTGATCGCACTGGCGGGTGTGGCCTCCGAAATGGGGGTGGTCATGGTGTCCTTTTTAGACGAAGCTCTGTCCTCAAAAAAAGAAGCTTTGACGGGAGAGAACCTACTTACTTTCATCGCAGAAGGCGCGGCTAAACGCGTGCGCCCAGTCATGATGACTGCCGCGACCACCTTTATCGGCTTGATTCCTATTTTATGGAGTACGGGCACTGGCGCAGACGTCATGAAACGTATCGCCGCACCCATGGTCGGCGGCATGATCTCAGCGACGGTGTTGACCTTGTTGTTGATTCCGGCGATTTATTCACTGTTTCGTCAATGGGAGCTGCGATCTTGAGCGAGGAGTCTAGGATTTAAAATTCGAAAAAGACAGTAAAATACTTATAAGGAAATTTCCCATATGCTTACCGCTATGTTAATATCTCTTGGGGATAATCTGCTAAGCTCATATATGGAGTCAAGGTGATCTGGGTTGGTTTAACCGGGGGCATTGCGAGCGGGAAAAGCACGGTCTCTCAGTTTCTAAAACAAGAGGGAGCCTTCATCATTGATGCCGATAATATCGTCCATAGGCTGCTTTCTCAAAAGAGCGAAGTGATCGAATCGATAGTCGGGCATTTCGGGAAAAAAGTTGTGAATGCCGCTGGACAGATTGACCGCAAGCGTCTTGGCAAAATCATTTTTCGTGACCCGGAAAAACGCATGACCCTGAACAAGATCGTTCACCCCTGCGTTTTTGAAGAATCGGAGGCCGAAAAAAATCGCATTGCGAATCAAGATCCGAAGGCCGTGATCATTTTTGATGCGGCTCTTTTAATTGAAACCGGGGCTTATCAAAAAATGGACTGGAACCTTTTGGTCTATTTGGATCATAGGACTCAAATCAATCGCTTGATCAAACGAGATCATCTGACACAAGAGGATGCAGAGCGACGGATCAAGGCGCAAATATCTATCGATGATAAAATAAGACGGGTCAATGAAGTCATCGATAACCGATATCCCCGTCATGAGGTAGAAAATGCTGTACATCAAATCTACCTCAGACTGAAAAGAAAGGCCGGAACATCTATTACCTGTTCATGACTTAATTATCTTAATTCCATAAAAAGGGAGAAAACAAAATAATGCATACACATAAAATCACAAAAGCCGTCATTCCCGCAGCCGGATTAGGTACACGATTTTTACCGGCCACAAAGGCCTCTCCAAAAGAGATGCTGCCCCTCGTCGATAAACCTCTGATTCAATACGTCGTCGAAGAGGCCGTTGCCTCGGGCATCGAACAAATCATCATCGTCACGGGCCGGGGAAAGCGAGCCATTGAGGATCACTTTGATATCTCTTTTGAGTTGGAAGAAACACTGAAACAAACGGGTAAAGAACGCTTGATCCCCGGCTTGCGACAAATTTCTGACATGGCCGATTTTTGTTATATTCGCCAAAGCGAGCCACGTGGCCTGGGTCATGCCATCCTCTGCGCAAAACACGTTATCGGGGACGAGCCTTTTGCGGTATTACTGGGAGATGACATCATTGATGTGGATCATGGTGTTCCCGCCCTGAAACAGATGGTCAATATTTTCAAATCCAACCCCACCCCCCTCATCGGGATTCAGCGCGTTTTGAAATCAGAGGTTCACCATTACGGCATTCTTGATGCCGTAGCGACACACGACGATCTTTATAAAATCAATGACCTGGTTGAAAAACCGTCAGTGGAAGACGCCCCTTCAGACCTTGCCGTCATCGGAAGATACATCCTGATTCCTGAAATCTTCGAACTGCTCGAAAAGACTCCGCCCGGAAAAGGCAATGAAATCCAGCTCACCGACGCACTTAAGGAACTTGTCAGATTGAAAACAATGTATGGCTACCTAATAGAAGGGAACCGCTATGATGCCGGTGACAAACTCGGTTTTCTTAAAGCCACCGTCGAGATCGGCCTAAAAAACACCGAGTTAGGAAAAAGCTTCGAAGAGTATATCAAAGGACTTTCTTTGGTGAGAGAAGGCCTGCTCAAGGCCTGATTTGTTTTCAGAAGACGAAATTCAACTCAGACTTTGTCAGAGCTTCCTTAAGCGCTAAGATACATTGCCTTGGCTTCTTTCCCTCGTGTACAATGCGCTTTTTTTGTTGCCAACCCTCCTAGAGGAGTACTGCGTGTCTGAGCCGAGCGAAAACGAAATCAAAGAGATTGAAATCCCGACTAAACTGCCTCTGCTGCCTGTCAGGGATATTGTTGTTTTTCCTCACATGGTTCTTCCGCTCTTTGTTGGCCGTGCGATGTCGGTCAAGGCCATCGAAAAGGCGGTCTCCGAAAACCGGATGGTCCTACTCGTTGCGCAAAAATCTTTAGAGGTGGAATCCCCGAAACCCGCCGACATCTACAGGCTGGGCACCGTCGGCACAATCATGCGGATGCTGAAGCTTTCAGACGGTCGCATTAAAATATTGGTTCAAGGACTCTCAAAAGCAAAGATTACCTCCTTTTCAAAAAGAACGCCTTATTATCAAGTCAAGATTCAAAATATCGAAGAGACCCCTTTTGTAAAGATACCGCCTGAAGTCGAGGCCATTGTTCGCATGGTGAAGGAACAGATGGAGAAAGCCATCTCCTTCGGAAAATTTCTTGTGCCTGATGTGATTGCCTTAATTGAAAATCTGGAAGATCCCGGCCGCTTGGCCGACCTGATCGCATCCAACCTGGGCCTTAAAGTTGAGGCAGCCCAGGAAATTCTTGAAACGATCGACCCTGTTGAGCGCCTCCGGAAAGTCAGTGCCCTCATGGCAAAAGAACTTCATGTGATGGGCATGCAACAAAAGATTCAGACAGAAGCCAAGGGAGAAATGGACAAGGTTCAGCGGGAATATTATTTAAGAGAACAAGTCAAAGCCATCCAAAAAGAGCTGGGAGAGGTTGATGAGCGCGCCAAGGAAGTCGAAGAATTCCGTGAGAAAATTACCGCGGCGAAAATGCCTCAGAAAGTTTTAAAAGAAGCGAATAAGCAACTCCGGCGTCTTGAACAGATGCACCCCGACTCATCGGAGGCCTCGACGGTTCGGACCTATCTTGAGTGGATGGCGGAGCTGCCCTGGAGTAAACAGACAAAGGATAAACTCGATATTGGCGCAGCCCAAAAAGTACTGGATGCCGATCACTACGACCTTGAAAAAGTCAAAGAACGCATACTCGAATACCTTGCCGTGCGAAAGATGAAGGGGAAAATGAAAGGGACGATTCTCTGTTTTGTCGGACCGCCCGGCGTTGGCAAAACCTCACTCGGGAAGTCCATCGCACGTGCACTCGGTAGGAAATTTGTACGGATTTCCCTTGGCGGCATGCGGGATGAAGCGGAGATTCGCGGACACCGTCGGACCTATGTGGGAGCCCTCCCGGGCCGTTTGATCCAGGGAATGAAGCAGGCGGGCACAATGAACCCGGTTTTTATGATGGATGAAATCGACAAGATCGGCAGCGATTTTCGGGGAGATCCCGCATCGGCCCTGTTGGAGGTCCTCGACCCGGAACAGAACCGAGACTTTTCCGACCACTACCTTGCAGTCCCTTACGATCTTTCCCGGGTCATGTTTATCACCACGGCCAACCAGATTGACCCGATTCCGATTCCCCTGCGTGACCGGATGGAAATGATTGATCTTTCTGGTTACACAACGGAAGAAAAAGTCGGTATCGCAAAGCACTTTTTACTTCCGAGACAACTTGAAGAACATGGCACTTCGCCGAAGCGGGTTAAAATTTCAGATGGGGCAATTGAGAAAATTGTAACCGATTACACCCGTGAAGCCGGCGTTCGGAATCTGGAGCGGAAAATCGCCCAGGTGCTCAGAAAAGTTGCTCGCCGTCTCGCCGAGGGAGAAAAAAAGCACACGTCGGTGACACCGGCCAACCTCCACCGTTTTCTGGGCATTCCCAAATTTTTACCGGAGATGGAGATTGAGACCGATGAAGTGGGTGTGGCAACCGGGATGGCCTGGACGCCTACCGGAGGGGATATCATTCGAATCGAGGCGGCCATGATGTCCGGCAAGGGAGCCCTTACGCTCACCGGTTCCCTGGGTGACGTTATGAAGGAATCTGCCCAGACCGCCCTTTCTTTTATCCGCTCTCAGGAAAAAAGTCTCAAGATCAACGCCGACATCTTTGCTAAAAATGATCTTCATCTGCATGTCCCGGCAGGCGCCATCCCGAAAGATGGTCCCTCTGCCGGCATTACCATCGCCTCCGCCTTAGCCTCCGCCCTGACCGAAACTGCCCTAAGGCGAGACATTGCCATGACCGGAGAGATTACGCTTCGTGGCAGGGTACTTCCCATCGGTGGACTGAAAGAAAAGATTCTGGCCGCAAAACGCGCAGGTTTGGAGAGTATCATCCTTCCGAAGCAAAACGAAAAAGACCTTGAAGAGATTCCAAAGCACCTGCAAAAAGGTCTGAAGTTTATCTTCGCCGCCCATATGGAAGATGTGCTTGCAGTGATCTTTCAGAAAAAAAGACCGGCAAGAAAGCCGCCCGGCAAGAAGACTATATGAAAACTCCCATGAACGCCTTGACAGCTAAAGCTGCGCCCATGGAAGGTTATATGACCCTATGAAAGCTGATGACAATGAAGGGAATGGGCGAATTCGACTTCATTGAGCGGATTCAAAAACGATTTCCATCATCTGAAAAAATTCCTGTAGGCATCGGGGACGATGCCGCAGCGCTAAGCTTCTCCCCGAATAATCTCACCCTTCTGACTACAGACAGCCTCATTGAAAAAACCCATTTCGATCGCGCTTACTGCACCTTTTTTCAGGTCGGGTATAAGGCTGTCTCCGTCAATTTAAGTGACATTGCCGCAATGGGCGGGAGGCCTCGTTATTTTCTGATCTCCTTAGGTTTGCCGCCTGACATTCAAATCAACGATCTTGATGCCCTCTACCGTGGCATCGCAAGGGCTAGCCGTGAAGCGGGTATTCACTTGGTCGGCGGGAACACCACAGTGACGCAAGGCAATTTTTTTATTTCCATTACCCTCGCCGGAGAGGTTGCTCCCAAAAGACTGGTCCGGAGGTCAGGAGCCAGTGAGGGCGATAGACTGTATGTGACCGGGACTTTAGGGGATGCCGCCGCCGGACTTGCACTGCTCAGGTCGGGAGACGACCCGTACTCTTTTTCAAGGCTTGTTCACAGGCAGCAGAGCCCTATGGCGCGTGTGAATGAAGGTTTGCTTCTGGCGGATCAGGAGATTGCATCCGCCATGATTGATATTTCGGATGGTCTCACTGCCGACCTTGGACACATGATGAAGCAGAGTCATGTCGGTGCGACACTTGAGTTAGCGCAGATCCCAATCTCTCCCGCATTGAAACGCTACGCCTTAAAGGCTGGAGTCGATGCCTTGGACTTTGCTTTGTATGGCGGAGAAGATTACGAATTACTTTTTTCTGTGCCGGAGAAAAGGCTTCATAAGCTGGAGCGCTTGATTGGGGAAGACGTGATTCAGGCGATTCAAATAGGCAGGCTGATATCAACAAGAAAAGGGCTTGTTGGTCGGGATGACAAAGGAAAACTCAATAAAATAAGCCCAAAGGGCTATGACCATCTTCGATTGAATCAGGAAAAGACGCAATCGACTCAAAGTTGAGTCCCTCGGCTAAGGCGCTAAGCCGTAACTCTAAACGCTTAGCTGTACAAAACACCCCGAATTGCCTCTGTATCTGTTGCACCGGGAAATTACTAAGGCATTTTCCGCAATGTTTAAGAGAAGAAGGTTAAGTATCGGGCTGGTGAAATTGATGCTTACCGAAGTGTCCGCAATAAAAAGAGCCTGGTCTTCAGTTTACTGATTGGCAAAAAGATTTGTCGTGGGCGATATGACGATGACCAATTGGAAGATGATAAATCCGACGAGCAACATTGCAGCAACGTAGGCGGCTGATTTCAAATGCTTTTTCATGCTAACCTCCAAAATATAAATGCTAGACCCTACCGAAAAAAGACCTTCCTTGTCAATGTGCCTGACTGTCTCCTTAAATTTTTGTGCTAGTCTCCATCCTGGGTGAAGGCATAGCTGCCGGTTTTTTCAGTGAAGGGGAGGAGTAATATTTTTGGTAGTGTCAGCTTCATCGGGTCTCTGAATTGATCCAGTCCGATGGTCATGCCGAGATAACCCTCTTGTGGATGGTGTTTATAGGTTCCCAATAGCATGTCCCACCAGGGCAGGTTAAAACCGAAGTTGCGGTTGGTCTCTTCACGAATGACGGAGTGGTGAATGAGGTGCATGTCGGGCGTCACGATGAAGCAGCGTAGAATCCCATCAATTTTTTTCGGGATCTGCACATTGCTGTGATTGAACATCGCCGTCATGTTGAGCAGCACTTCAAAGATCAGGACAGCTTCCGGCGAGGCGCCGATGAATACGACACTGGCCAGTTTGATGCCCATTGACAGGATGATTTCAATGGGATGAAAACGGGAACCCGAGGTGACATCCAGGTCGAGGTCGGCATGATGGACCATGTGGAGTCTCCACAAGGCCGGCACGGCATGGAACATGACATGTTGAAGGTAGATGATGAGGTCGAGCGTGATGACGGCCAAGAACAGGGATAGCCATTCAGGACAGCGCCAGTAGTTTAATATGCCCCAGCCCTCTTGATCTGCAAGCACGGCTGCACCGACTGCGGCGCTTGAAAAGAGGGCTCGAAGCAAAAGAGTGTTAATCAGCGTGATGCCGATATTGGTAAGCCAGCGTTTCGGTTTTGAAGTGCTAAGGGGTCGCCTTGGGGACAGGGACTCCCAAAGGGCCATCAGGGCAAAAACACCCAAGAAGCAAAGCGCCCGGATTGTGGGTTCATGCTCAATCATGGTCACTGTAGAAGCCCCCGGCCAGGGCTATTGTTCCGCCAGGATTGCAGCGCTTTTTTGATGAACCCTATCAATGACCGCTTCCACGGCCTCTAAAGGCGTTTCAGGCAAGATGCCGTGGCCTAAGTTGAAGATGTGTCCGGGGCGTTTTCCCGCACGCTTGAGGATGTTATCCACCCGTTTTTCAATCTCCGGAATCGGGGCAAAAAGAGTCAGGGGGTCGAGGTTACCCTGGACGGCGACATCGTGTCCTAAGCGATTCCAGGCTTCATCAAGCTCAACTCGCCAGTCCAGGCCGATGACATCGCCACCGGCCTCTTTTTGCTGATCAAGCAGGGTTGAGGTTCCGGTTCCAAAATGGAGGACCGGCACACCAAAGGTATGGAGTTCGGTCATGAGTTGTTTCATATGGGGGAAAACGTATCGACGGTAATCTCCGGGAGAAAGGGTGCCAATCCAGCTGTCAAAAATCTGAATGGCCTGTGCTCCTGCTTTGACTTGGGCGGCAAGGTAGTCTGCGATGACACGGCCCAGTTTTGACATTAATTGAGTCCAGAGCTCCGGTGCGCCATACATCATTTTTTTTGTATGGAGATAGTTTCGGGAAGAGCTGCCTTCGATCATGTAACTGGCCAGGGTAAAAGGCGCCCCTGAAAATCCGATTAAGGGCACATTGAGGGCGGCGCGAACCTGGCGGATTGACTGGAGCACAAAGGCTAATGATTCTTCGGGTTCAACCGGTTTCAATGCCTCGATATCTTTTTTATCTCGAAGCGGATTGTGGATGACCGGGCCCTCCCCTTTGACAAACTCAAGATTGAGACCCATCGGCTCTAGCGGCAGCAGGATGTCGGCGAAGATAATTGAGGCGTCAAAATCGAAGCGTTCAATCGGTTGCAGGGTGACTTCGGTGGCCAGATCGGGAGTTTTACAGACGGTCAAGAGTGAATGTTTCGCCCGGATGTCACGAAAGGCCTTCATGTAACGCCCAGCTTGGCGCATAAACCAGACCGGGGTGGCGTCTACCGGTTCACGCCGACAAGCCCTTAAAAATCGATCATTCATTTTTACTCCTAAGTAATGGTTATCGCTGAGAAAAAGTCGGCGGATTTTAGCACTCCCCTTTGGGGGAGTCAATGACGCTTTGGAAGCCAATTTTCCTGGTTTGAGCCTTCTAAAAGACTTGTCATATCCCTTCTCTGTAGGGACGGTTTTTATTCTTACAGAGAAGGGATATGGGAATTCGGGCGATTAGGCCGGGTGGTTTTGGAAATGTTTTCTCATGGCTTTTCGACCGGCCTCAAGCAAGGCTGTCAGGCGGGCATCACTCATATCGAACTCAGTTGTTCCGTATCCCTTTGCAGGGAGTCGGCAAATTTCAGCTTCATGGGCCTCCATAATCTGCCTGTCATGGGCGTCGGTCATCGTGTCGATTAACCTTGAAATCCGCTGCACTGTTTTTAAGCGTCGCACATTGTGCAGCATCCCCCTTTCGAGGTCTTCATCTCCGGCCTCTTCATCCCGTTTAGCTAAACTTGTGGCAACCTCAAGTTTTTCATCAATCAAAAACCCAAGGTTAGGCACGGCATTCGGGTCAGTATCGCCCATGACAGTACGGACGGATTCGTCTGTAGATGTGAGTAAATGGATCGGAAAGTTGGAGAGGACGCCTCCGTCAACAATGGTATCTCCTGTGATATTCTTTGATCGATAGCTTCCCCAGTTTTCTTTCCAACGCACCTCCTGCCAAACGAAGGGGATGCTCATCGACATTCGCACCGCCCAGACGACAGGGCAATCCGGCGCTGTCCGATGATTTAAAATCAGCATTTCATTGGCCGCTGTGTCAGAAGCAATTAATGTCAGGTCGCTCCCGGTTTGTTGCTGAAACTCTGCAAGGGTGCTGTCTCCCAAACCAGCGATTTTTACGTCGAGTTTTTCTCGAAGCCAATTGACAAAAGCATTGCCAGCATAAAGCCCTCCACGCTCTATGAAAGAGAACATCTCTCGATACGCGTCGATTTTCATCAGTTGCTCGAATATTCTACCATCGACGTAGTTTTCCGCCATCCCTGGTACCCAGGGGATGTCAACCTTTTTAAAGATCGAATAGGTTAAACTGTTTTCAATGTCGTGCTTTTTAAATTTAGCGGGGATATCCATGAAAGAGGAGAAACGCGGTTTGCCATCCGGCAGTTTCTCGTTTACTGCCTCAAGCAATTCTCCCGAACGATATTTGGCTGCGAGCAGGGTCGCGGTAATTGCCCCGGCGGATGTACCCACAAAGCGTCGTGCGTGATGTCCCTGCTCTTCAAACACCTCAAGTGCGCCGACAAATACTGACCCTTTTGCGCCGCCTCCCTCAAATACAAGATCAAATTCCATTTTTACCTCCTTTTTTATGGGTGAAGTGATGTTGTGTCATAATGACACTGACTATACAAAATAGGTGTATGGCGAATGCGATGTTATTGTTCATACAATTAAGAAGGAAGATCTGTCAAGTCGAATATTGTCGGTTGTGGCTCCGATACTTCGGAGTCAGGTGAAAAAATGCAGATTTCCATTCTTGACTTGCTTATGATGGCCCACTATACTCCCCCCTGTTTTTTCTATAATAAGATGTCTCTATCATGTTGGAAAATATAACAAAAAAGCTCGATTCCCTTTTAAAAAAACTTAAAGGGCGAGGTCTTTTAACCGAGCAAAATATTGATGATGCCCTCAAGGAGGTTCGCATTGCCCTTCTGGAGGCAGACGTCCATTACAAGGTTGCCATATCCTTCTGCGAATCTGTCCGGAAAAAGGCGGTTGGCAAGGAGGTCTTAGAAAGCCTCACGCCAGGCCAGCAAGTCGTGAAGGTGGTCTGGGAAGAGTTGACCGAGTTGATGGGTTCGAAAGAGCGGGGGATCGCCCTCGCCTCGAAACCGCCGACCGTCCTCATGCTGGTGGGGCTGCAAGGTTCCGGAAAGACAACGACGGCGGGGAAGCTCTCCCGATTTTTCCAGAAAAAAGACAAACGTGTTCTGCTCGTTGGTGCCGATTTGCAGCGGCCCGCAGCCTTAGATCAATTACAGATTTTGGGCAAGGAGATCGGCGTTTCGGTGCTTTCACCGGACGGACAAAAAGATCCTGTCGTTGTTGCAAAAAATGGGATCGAATACGCCCGGGTCGAGTGTTTTGATGTCGTGATTATTGACACGGCCGGTCGAATCGAAATTGATCAGGATTTAATGGCGGAACTGGTCCGGATGAAAAAGGAGATTTCGCCGGATGAGACCCTTCTGATTGCTGATGCGATGACGGGGCAGGTTGCCGTCAATGTGGCGCAGGTTTTCCATGAACAACTCCATGTGACTGGTGTGATCTTGAGCAAGGCGGAAGGGGATGCGCGGGGCGGTGCGATTTTGTCGATTCGCTCGGTCACAGGTGCGCCTGTTCGTTTTATTGGGACAGGTGAAAAACCGGACGCGCTGGAACTCTTTCATCCTGATCGGATGGCTTCCCGTATTCTCGGCATGGGTGATATTCTCTCTCTTGTCGAGTTGGCAGAGGAAAAGGTTGATAAAGCGGAAGCTGCCCAAATTGAGAAGAAGCTCGGGAAAAATCGTTTTACCCTTGAAGATTTTAGCCAGCAACTGAAGCAGATCAAAAAGATGGGCGGCGCTGCAAAACTGCTCGACATGGTGCCGGGCATGAATCGGATGAAGGCCCTTCCCGATCAAGACAAGGTCGAGAGAGAAATGAAATCGGTTGAGGCCATTATTTCGTCGATGACTCAGAAAGAGCGGCGAGATCCAACTGTGATCAACGGCAGCCGTAGAAAGCGGATCTCAAAAGGGAGTGGCACTTCTGTTCAAGAGATAAACCGACTGCTCAAGCAGTTTCAGCAGGCGAAGAAAATGATGAAGCGGATGTCGTCCGGAAAGGGACGAGGTCTGAAGGGTATGCCGATGTCATTTTGACATAAGAAGCTTAGGGGCTTACAAGCAGTATTGTAAGGCTGTTATAATGGCAAAAATATATATAAACAGAGGGAATGTGAATGTCAGTAACAATTAGATTGACCCGAAAAGGAAGACATAAAAGACCGTTTTACCGAATGGTTGTTGCGGATACAGAGGCACCGAGGGATGGAAAGTTTATTGAGATTTTGGGCACATATAACCCTCTTGGTCAGGAAACAGCCGTTCAAATTAAGGAAGAACGGGCAATCCACTGGATCAATCAAGGTGCCTTGGTTAGCGACACGGTAAAGTCACTCTTCAAAAAATCGAAATTATTTAGACAAGCAGCCGAACAGAAACAGAAGCCATCGTAATTCGCTAAGACAAAAGATTTGTCTTTTTCCTATAGATCTGCCAATGGAGGTGTCGTCGATGAGAGAGTTGATTGAGTTTATTGCAAAATCGCTTGTAGATAGACCTGAAAATGTCGTCGTAAAAGACACAGAGGGCGAAAAAACAACGATTATTGAGTTGAGAGTGGCGCAAGAAGACTTGGGAAAAGTGATCGGAAAACAGGGACGGACGGCAAGGGCGATGCGAACGATCTTGAATGCCGCAGGTACAAAAATTGGAAAAAGGTGTGTCCTCGAAATTTTGGAGTAGGTGCCGTTCTTGCCTTGTTGCCTTGTTGCCTGTCTGCCGTCTTAAGGTGTGTGAATCTCAAATTTGCAGGAAGATAAAGTCACAATCGGAAAGGTTCTCAAGCCCTTCGGTGTACGTGGAGAGGTTAAAGTCTTTCCTTTAACCGATAAGCCGGAACGGTTTCAGGATCTTGAAGAAGTCACGATTAAAACAAAGGAGGAGCAGCATCTGCGATATCGACTTTTGCAGGTGGCATTGCGGCCTCCATTTGTTTATGTCGCTTTTGAGGGGATAAATTGCCCAGAGGATGTTGATCCGATACGGGGTGGCTTGATTCAAGTGCCGGTGTCGGAACGGATCTCTCTACCGGAGGGAGAATATTTTCAGTCCGATTTGATCGGTCTTGAGGTTTACCGGGTCGATGGTGCATACGTGGGAAGAATTACTGAAATTGTAGAAACAGGGGTGAATGATCTCTTCGTTGTAAAAAATGGGAAACGTGAGATGCTGATTCCGGCGCTTCGGAAGATCGTTAAGGCAATTGATTTGAAGCAGAACCGGATGGAGATTGATCCACCGGAAGGTTTGTTAACATTGTGATTCACTGCGATATCCTCACTCTATTTCCAGGGATGCTCGAACCGATTTTTGGACAGAGCATCTTAAAACGAGCAATCGACAAAGGGCTCCTCAATGTTTGCATTCGTGACCTGCGTGATTTTGCCTACGACAAGCATCGTGTGACAGATGATGTGCCTTACGGCGGCGGTGGCGGGATGCTCTTAAAACCCGAACCCATTTTTGCTGCCCTGGATCTTATCCGGGAGGAAAGAGGTGAGATTCGTGTGATTCTTCCCTCACCGCAGGGAAAGCATTTTGATCAGACTTTGGCAGAGGACTTTTCCAATGAGAAGCTGCCCCTGGTTTTTATTTGCGGACATTACGAAGGGATTGATGCGCGAGTGAACGACGGAATATCGCTCGAAGAGGTTTCTGTTGGAGATTATATCCTGACCGGGGGAGAGATACCGGCTGCCTTGATGATTGATGCGGCGGTCAGACTGGTTCCGGGCGTTCTTGGCGGGGCGCTTTCTGCTCAGGAAGAATCTTTTTCCACCTCACTTTTAGAACACCCGCACTACACACGACCTTTTGAATACAGAGGCATGAAAGTGCCGGAGATTCTCACCTCCGGTCACCACTCAAAGATTCAAGGCTGGCGTCGGGAGAAGTCCTTGATCAATACCCTGGAAAAGCGACCCGATTTGTTGGAAGAAGCCCCTTTAACAAAGGCGGAGAGGCTTTGGGTCGCGGGGCTTGACCTTGAGCAAGAGGGTTTGAGGTGAGTGAAAAATCACATTGAAGTTTATTCTAAGAATGAATCAATCTGGAGCACTTTAAAAGTAATCTAATAGACCAAGAGGGAGAAATAGAAAAAATGAATCGGCTTGAGCAAATTGAACAGGGTTATTTAAAAAAAGACGTCCCTAAAGTGATCATCGGTAGCACAGTGAGAGTACACGTTCGCATCAAAGAAGGGGAAAAGGAGCGCATCCAGATTTATGAAGGGGTCGTCATCCGAAAAAAAGGCGGGAGTAATCGGGAAACCTTTACGGTGAGAAAGGTTTCTTACGGGATCGGCGTCGAGCGGATTTTCCCGCTTCATTCTCCTTTTGTGACCCAGGTGGAGACCATTCGTGAAGGGAAGGTTCGGCGGGCGAAACTCTATTATATCCGAACAAGAACCGGTAAAGCCGCCCGGATTCCAGAGAAAGAACGCGTCTATGCCACCAAGAAGAAGAAAGGCCCTGCGACCACACAGTCTGTTCAGCTTGCCCCGCCAGCTGCGGCCCCGGAAGCGGATACGCCTTCATAAACTTAAATCCTCAACAAGCTGAGGAGATCCGTCAGTCTTTGACGATGACCTCGAATGAAGAGAGACTTTATGCCGCTGGGCGCCGGACGGTCTGCGGCATTGATGAGGCGGGCCGTGGCCCGCTTGCAGGTCCCGTGGTTGCGGCAGCGGTTGTTCTGCCGCAAGCCCCTGTTTTAGCTCAAGACGATCTCCTCCTCGGACTGATGGATTCAAAAAAACTGAGCCCACGGAAACGGGACCGGTTTTTTGAACAAATTTCACAGACGGCCCGATCCATCGGAATCGGGGTCGTCGAACACGAGACAATTGACCACATCAACATCCTGCAGGCGACAATTCTTGCGATGCAGCGAGCTGTTGAGGGACTTCACCTCCCCGCCGATTACCTGCTCATTGATGCCCTCAAGCTACCTGAAATTGATATCCCTCAAGAGGGAATTATTCATGGAGATGATCTGTCCCTCAGTATCGCTGCTGCGTCTGTCATTGCGAAAGTAACACGGGATCGGCTGATGCTGAAATACCATAGGCTCTTCCCGAAATATGGATTTGATCGACATAAAGGTTACGGAACTCCGGAGCATTTAGAGAAGATCAAGTCCTTCGGCCCGTGCCGGATTCACAGAAAGACCTTTCGAGGGGTGACATGACTCTAAGCGGAGCAGAAGGTGAATCCTTTGCCGCGAACTATTTAATTAAAAATGGCTACCGAATCTTGGAACGGAACTTCCGTACCTCACTCGGAGAGATCGATATCATTGCGCGTGATGGAGAAACCCTCGTCTTTATTGAAGTTAAAGCACGGTCGAGCACTCGTTTCGGGCCGCCGCAGTTGGCTGTTGATCACCGTAAACAAGTCAAAATCACCCGTGTTGCCCTGGCCTATCTCAGTCAAAAAAAAGACCCCCCCGGCCTCTGCAGATTTGATGTCCTTGCCCTTCGGAAAGATCAAGGAAATTTTAAAATTGAGCTGATCCGGAATGCCTTTGACGGAGTCTTTTACCCGTGAAAATGTCAATGGGAATGAACACCAATGTGAAGTACAAAGGACGGGTCTATCACATTCAAACGGAGGACGGCGGAGAGGATAACCCGAGCATCGCAACGTTGCTGTTCAAGGACGGAGGGGCGGTTGCATCTGCAAAAAAAAGGGATTATGTCGACTTGCTTCAGAGCGATTCCTGCAGGGAAACCGTTGCGGCTTTGATGAAGGAACAGCATAAAACAATGATCAGAAAGCTGGTGCGAGGGGAAATAGAAGGTCTCGACACGCTTGAGCAGGAGGATCCCCTTCAAACGGTGTTTGTAAAAGATGTGCCGGAAGCAGAGCAGGTTGATCGCTTGGTGCTCAGCGGAGATGAAAAGGATCTCGATGCCTTGATTCTTGAGTATCTGGCGAAAAGGGATGGCAATGTCGCTTGATCTACTACCCTTTCGCATACTTATATTTCCCCCCAACTCATGCTTATCTTTACATTTCCACCCTCCGCATCATAAAATCATTCAATTTTAATTACCTCTTTTTCTGGAATTTTTATGATTCAGATGTACCATGTCTATAAATATTTTCGAAAAGACTTTGTCGCCTTAAATGATCTGAACCTGAAGATTGAGAAGGGGGAATTTGTTTTTGTCATGGGCGCTAGCGGAGCGGGAAAGACGACGCTGCTCAAGCTCCTCTTTTGTCAGGAACGGGCGGATGAGGGACAGGTCATTATCGGTGGACAGAATATCTCACGTCTTACGGAGGCGGATATTCCCTATCTTCGCCGGAAGATCGGTTTTGTTTTTCAAGATTTTAAGCTGATTCAACGCAAGACGGTCTTTGAGAATGTTGCCCTGCCTTTAGAAATCAGCGGTATGACGAGAGCCGACATTAAAAAACGAGTCAATGATGTGCTCAAGCAGGTCCGAATTGAACATCGCCATGATCACCGTCCTTCCTATCTGTCGGGCGGAGAACAACAACGGGTTGCCATTGCACGTGCCCTTGTGAATCGCCCCGCAATCCTGCTGGCTGACGAACCGACCGGTAACCTTGATGATGATCTTTCACTCGACATTGTCGAACTACTTCGAAATATTCATACCACCGGCACCACCGTGATTGTCGCAACACATGATCGACATCTCTTTTCAAAGGTCATTCGGAGAACCCTTGTATTGAGCAAGGGCACTATCGTCTCGGACGGCCTGCCCGCATGAAGTCGTTTTTCTATCACCTGAAGTCGGCGCTTGAGAACATCAAGCTCAATCAGACCATGGCTTTTTTTTCCCTCGTTTCTTTAAGTCTCACCCTGATGCTCTTCGGCATCTTCCTGTTGTTTTATTACAATGTGCAGGATTTTGTTCAAATCATGCGGGAGAGTGTTCAATTCAGTATCTATCTCAGAGAAGAGAGCTCAAAAGGAAAGCGTTCAGAGAAAACGGTGCAGACGCCGTTAGTTAGAGCCATTGAGGCGGACCTGAAAAATGATGTCCGTATTGCTTCCTTTATCTATATTTCAAAAGAGGAGGCGCTTGAAACTTTTAACACCGCTTTTCAAGATAAAGCCTTGCTGGAACGCCTGGGCGAAAACCCCTTCCCCGCCTCCTTTGAAGTCAAGGTCAAGGCATTACACCAGGAGCCAGAAAAGATGAAGGGCATTATTGAGCATTTTGAAGCGATGCCTGCGGTCGAAGAGGTACGCTACGGTTCAGAATGGCTCAATAACCTTTTGACTTTCCTGAAGTTTTTGAAGGCGATGGGCATTGGCATCGGAGCTTTTCTTGCTCTCACCGTCACAAGTAATATTGCCAACACCATTAGACTTCACTTTTATAACCGACGGGAAGAGATTGAAATCATGAAGCTGATCGGGGCGACTCATGGTTTTATTAAAATTCCTTTTGTCCTGGAAGGGCTGTTCATGGGGGGCATCAGTGGGCTCTTTTCCCTTCTTTTTCTCTTCCTGGGCTTTGAGTACTCAAAGGACTACATGCTCTCGATTGTCGGAGCGATGGGGAGAAATCAGGGACTACAATTTTTACCTGTGAATACTTTGATCGGCCTGATTCTCTTCGGATCGCTACTCGGAGGTGCTGGCAGCTTCATTTCCTTAAGCCACCTATTGACGCTGAGAAACCCGGAATTAGCGAGGAAAAAATTTAGAAGCGGGAATCCGCTTCTTTTGTTTGTGACTCTCATCATTGCTTGTGTGTGTTTTTTTCTGATTTTTATGCCGCCATTGAGCGAAGCAAAAAAGACATCGACTCAAGGGATAGTCAGTTTAAGAAAACAAATTCAAAAGGAAAGGTCGGCACTCAAAAAATTAGAATCGGAAATCAAAAACAAGAAAGAAAAACAGCGCAAGGCAAAAAAAAAAGAACGGTCAATTCTTTCCGACTTGGAAAGGATTGACCGACGTTCGAGGCTTTACCGGAAAGAAGCGCATCTCCTCGAAGCCGAAATTAGCGAGAAGGAAGAGGAAGAAACTTCACTTGTATCAAAAATCAGCATCCTGAAGACAGAGATTGAAACCAGCCGTCAATTGATTTCAAAACGCTTGACTACCCTCTACAAAGAAAAACAATCGGGGGGACTGAAGATCCTGTTCTCCTCTAAGGACTATCCCGATCTGCTCAGAACTCTCTATTACCTGAATACCGCTGCAAAAAAAGAGGACGAAATCCTCTCTGAATTTAAAATAAACCATGTCGAATTGTCGGGAGAAAAAGACCGTTTGCAGGAGGTCAAAGGCAGCTTGCTCGAAGATCGTAGCGCCCTTGCTAAGAAGCTTTCGGAGAGTCGGACAGAGAGGAGACAAAAAAAACGGCTCTTGACCCGGGTACAACGAGAACGGACACTCTACAAAAGGGCGATTTTAGAAATGACCGGGGCGTCTCAGCAGGTGCGTTCATTGATCGCTCGACTTCAAAAAGAGAAAAAAACAGAGTCTACAAGTCCGACCGTAAAATTTTCAATGGCCAGGGGTCGGCTGACTTGGCCGAATGAGGGGAAAATTGTCAGTCGCTACGGGCGGCAGAAGCACCCGAAGTTTGACACTATCATCAACAAGAAAGGGATCGAAATCTCTCCCGGCAAAGGGAATGTCGTCAGAAATATATTTGACGGCACCGTCGTTTACGCTGACTGGTTTCGAGGCTACGGCATGATGATCATGATTGATCACGGAGAAAATTATTATTCCCTCTATGCTCATCTGGAAAAACTGTTGGTTGGCATCGGCGACCGGATCAAGACAAGGCGTGTCATCGGTCAAATCGGTGGGACAGGGCTTTCACAGGGCTCAAAGCTCTATTTCGAAATCAGATACCAGGGGAAGCCGATCAATCCGACGACCTGGCTGAAAAAAAGGGGTTAGGATATAATGGCTTTATGTTAAAGTGTGCTGAATTATTGCACGATGATTCTATTTTTTGATGACATTATGGTATTTTCATGAGCAGTTTGAAGGACTTGGAGGATAAAAAAATGAAGTTTATCAAGAAGATACGAGTTACTTTTTTGCTCACAGCCATTTTTGGCACAATCGCAATGACCCTTTTTGTCGGGAAGGGACTGGAGACAAAGGTCTCAGCGGAGACAGAGCAATATAAAGATCTTAAAATTTTTTCTGAAGTCTTGTCCTCTCTCAAAAAAAGTTATGTCGAACCGCTTGATACAAAAGATTTGGTCTATGGGGCCATCAAGGGCATGCTTGGCTCCCTCGATGCCCATTCTGCATTCATGCCTCCCGAAGTTTATAAGGAAATGCAGGTCGATACCAAGGGGGAATTCGGTGGCCTGGGGCTTCAAGTGGGCATCCGTGACAAAAGGCTTGTCGTTGTCGCTCCCATTGCCGACACGCCCGCTGCGGAAGCGGGCTTAAAGGCGGGAGACATCATCCTTAAGGTAGACGAGGCTGAAATGACTCTAGAAACCACCCTGATGGATGCCGTGCAAATGATGCGTGGCGCAAAAGGGACTGCCGTTACGTTAACGGTTAAACGGAAATCAGAAACAAAACCGCTCACTTTCACCCTCATCAGAGCCATTATCCGTATCAATAGCGTAAAATCGAAGGTGATTGAGGCGGGGATTGGCTACATCCATCTCAGCCAGTTTCAGGAACATTCGGCACGAGATATGAAAAAGGCTATCTCAACACTTCTGAACGAAAACATCCACTCCCTTGTCCTTGATCTCAGAAACAATCCCGGCGGGCTTTTAAATGCAGCGGTCAAGATTTCGGACCAGTTTTTGGAAAGTGGTCAATTAATTGTTTCGATCAAATCACGCGATGGGAATAAGGATGAATATACTGCAAGCAAAAATAGCGAGCTTGGCGGCATCCCGATCATTGTGCTGGTCAATGAAGGGAGCGCAAGTGCCTCAGAAATTGTCGCCGGAGCCTTGCAGGACTGGAAACGTGCCGTTGTGGTTGGCATGCAGACTTTCGGGAAAGGCTCTGTCCAGACGATTCTCCCTCTTTCGGATGGCTCAGCTTTACGCTTGACCACCGCAAAATATTATACGCCGAGCGGCCGTTCGATCCAGAACAGGGGCATCGAGCCGGACATCATTGTTCATCCGGAGGTGACTAAAACGGTGGCGACTTCACCGATTGTTCGAGAGAAAGATCTTGCGCGTCATCTTGTCAATGAGCTTGATCCCAATGCTGACAAGACGGCTCCCTCTGCTCAATCCGAATCGGATGACGAAATCAGCCCCGAGGATTTTGATCCTTCTGTCCAGAAAGCAAATGAAGACACTCAGTTAAAGAAGGCGATCGATCTCCTGAAGAGTTGGAGAATTTTTAAAGAGATGGATCCAATTCTCTCCGTGAAAAAGAACCTTCGGTAAATTGAACGATGGCGTACCTGAACGCTTGGTCCAAGCTTGAGTCATTCCGGTCATCCTTTAGCCGGAATCCATATGATTTAGTCGTTGTATTCCCGTCGGAAGAATACAGGAGTGAGGAAAAAGTCGTAAGGCTTCAGGCGCTATATCGCTTTGAATGCCTTATTTTTTCAATGTTTTATGAAATAAAATCTCGCCTTGAAAAATAATCGCAAGTACTCTTGATTTACAAAAAATCATTGTTATATATGCTACTGTCGCTCAAGTAAGGGCGTTCTGATTGTCAACCAAGGCGCTCGATTTTCGATCAGTTTTGGATCGTGTGAAAACTGCGTATTTTAGTAAAAACTATGAAGGAGGAGAAAAATGTCGGAAGCAACTGCAACAGCGGTCAAGTTTAGACCCCTTAAAGAGAGGGTATTTGTCAGATACGAAGCTGAGCCTGAAAAAACAGCAAGCGGACTCTACATTCCGGATGCGGCCAAGGAAAAGCCTCAAAAGGGGACCATTGAGGCGATTGGTAGCGAAGTCAAAGACGTCAAGGTTGGGGAAACCATCCTTTTTGATAAATACTCCGGCAGCAAGATCAATATTGATGACGAAGAATTCCTCATCATCAAAGAAGAAGATATTCTAGGCGTTGTCGGATAGACGTATAGAAGCAAAGATAAAATTATTTCTAAGGAGGAAGAAATGGCAAAGCAGATACTGTTCGGGGATGAAGCCCGTGCAAAGGTTCTTAAAGGAATCAATCAACTCAGCAACGCGGTGAAGGCAACCCTGGGACCTAAGGGCCGAAACGCCGTCATCGAGAAAAAATTCGGTGCGCCGACCATCACAAAAGACGGCGTGACTGTCGCGAAAGAGGTCGAATTACAAGATCCTTTTGAAAATATGGGCGCGCAATTGGTCAAAGAGGTTTCGAGTAAAACTTCTGATGTCGCCGGAGACGGGACAACAACAGCAACCATTCTTGCACAGGCCATCTTCAGAGAAGGTGCGAAAAACCTCAGCGCCGGTGCCAACGCAATGGAATTAAAGCGTGGGATCGACAAGGCAGTCGCTTCTGTGACGGATGAGCTGCTTGCGATGTCCAAACCGTGTCAGTCGAATAAAGAGATCTCACAAATCGGCACCATTTCAGCCAACAATGACGAAACCATTGGTGAGTTGATTGCCGAAGCAATGGAAAAGGTCGGCAAAGACGGTGTCATCACGGTCGAAGAAGCAAAGAGTGCAGAGACTTCTCTGGAAGTTGTTGAAGGCATGCAGTTTGACCGTGGATATCTTTCACCTTATTTCGTGACGGATTCCGAACGAATGGAAGTCCACCTGGACGATGCCATCATTCTCATTCACGAAAAGAAGATCTCTTCAATGAAGGACCTTCTGCCAGTACTAGAGCAGGTTGCAAAAGCAAGTCGTCCTCTGATGATTATCGCTGAAGACATTGATGGTGAAGCCCTTGCGACCCTCGTCGTGAATAAACTTCGCGGTACTTTGAATGTCGCAGCAGTCAAGGCGCCTGGTTTTGGTGACCGACGGAAGGCGATGCTTGAAGATATCGCCATCCTGACCGGTGGTCAGGTCATCTCTGAGGATCTTGGCCTGAAACTTGAGAATATCAAGTTGGAGGATCTGGGTCGTGCAAAGCGGATTAGCATCGACAAAGACAATACGACTATCGTCGAGGGAGCGGGTGAGACCACAAAAATTCAGGCGCGCGTCAAGCAGATCAAGGCACAGGTCGAGGAGACCACCTCCGATTATGACCGTGAAAAACTCCAGGAAAGACTGGCAAAGCTGGTCGGCGGCGTTGCGGTCATCAATGTGGGTGCCGTTACCGAAACTGAGATGAAAGAGCGTAAAGCGCGTGTTGAAGATGCGCTTCATGCCACAAAGGCAGCGGTCGAAGAAGGTATTGTTGCCGGTGGCGGCGTTGCTCTCCTGCGTTGTCTTCCTGTGCTTGATAAACTTCAGCTTGAGGGTGATCAGCAGATCGGGGTTGATATTATCAGAAGAGCGATTGAAGAGCCGATTCGCCAGATTACGGCAAATGCCGGTTTAGAAAGTTCTGTCGTTGTCGATCGCGTTAAAAAAGAGAGCGGAGCCGTCGGTTTTGACGCCAACACAGAGACCTATAAAGATCTCGTTGAGGCTGGCATCATCGACCCGACCAAGGTCACACGAACCGCTTTGCAGAACGCGGCCAGTGTTTCCGGTCTGATGCTGACCACTGAAGTCATGATCGCAGACATCCCTGAAAAGAAGGATGGCGGTACGGCAATGCCTCCGGACATGGGTGGCATGGGCGGCATGGGTGGTATGGGCGGCATGATGTAGGCCTCGCTTCCCAAGCGTTCGAAGAACCATCAAGAAACATAAAAAAGCCCTCTGCTGAGATCTATCCAGCGGGGGGCTTTTTGCGTTCTACTACTCTGAAGTCGTGATCTGCTTCCCGTTTCGACTTCAGAGTAGGGGTTTATAGCGTACAAATAAATCTTGTCAACAAAGAATCGAGGGTGTTACAATTTGCCACTTTTTCACTTGATTTTTTAAGTGCTGTTGGCGATTTTTGTAATTTGTAAAAGGGAGCAAACGATGTATAAATCAATCTATATTCCGGTAGATAACTCAGACTATTCAAATACGGCCATTGATATTGGGATGATGCTGGCAAAGCAGTACGGTTCAAAGGTTATTGGAAGCCATGCCTACGCGGCAAAACTGCATGACAAACGTTTCAAGCAAATGGAGGCAGGATTACCGGAAGAGTACCACGATGAAAATGAGCTGGAACGCCAGCGCAAAATACACGACTCCCTGATTACCCGTGGTCTTGAAATCATCACCGATTCCTATCTCGACATCATTGATCAAAAGGCGAATGAGAGCAATGTGCCCATGGAACGGGTGTCCCTGGAGGGAAAAAACTACAAAGTCCTCGTCCAGGACATCGTCAAGAATGGATATGATCTGGTTATTTTGGGCGCACTCGGCGTCGGAGCCGTGAGAGAAAGCATGATCGGGAGTGTTTGCGAACGCACGATTCGAAGGGTGCGGAAGTCCGATATCTTTGTGGTCAAAGAAACCACGGCACCAAAGCCCGGAGAGATGGGGAAAATCGTTGTTGCCATTGATGGCAGTCACCATTCCTTCGGCGGTTTCAAAACCGCGCTTGCGCTGGCAAAGACCTACAAACTGGAAATGGACGTGATTTCCGCCTTTGATCCCTACTATCATTATGCTGTTTTCAATTCGATCTCCGGGGTATTGAACGAAGAGGCCGGTAAGGTTTTTCGCTTCAAAGAGCAGGAAAAACTGCATGAAGAGGTGATTGATTCAGGACTCGCGAAGATTTATCAATCTCACTTGGAAGTCTGCAAAAAATTGGCTGAAGATGCAGAAGTGAAGATTAATACCTCCCTCTTAGATGGAAAACCCTTCGAAAAGGTGTTGCAATATGTCAAGAAGGAAAGACCTTGGTTGCTCGTGCTCGGTCGGATCGGCGTTCATTCCGATGAAGAGATGGATGTCGGGAGCAACGCTGAAAATCTGATCCGGATGGCACCCTGTAATGTTCTGGTTTCCAACAAAACCTACGTCCCGCCGATCGACGCGATTGCAGAATACACGGTTGCCTGGACAGAAGAAGCCTCCAAACGGATGGAAAAGGTGCCGATCTTTGCGCGAGGCGTTGCCAAGACAGCGGTCTATCGTTATGCGATTGAGAAAGGTTATTCCATTATTACTAACTCGGTTGTTGACGGTGCGATGGGGGATATCCTTCCGAAATCAGCTGTGGACATGATGAAAAATATTGGAAAAACCCTGGATGAAAAGGGAATCGACCGGGACAAGATGACTTCTGAAGACAGTGTTTCCGAAACCCTTAAAGGCTCGGGTATCGCCGGCATGATGACGCAGATCGTCGGTGATCGTGATGTCGAACGTGCGGCGAGCTATGACGACAAGGCCAAGCTGGATTTTTATCTCTGTAAGGGTTGTGGTTATACGGCAAAAGGGGATCAACCTGTCGAATGTCCTGTTTGTGGCGTAAAGGGCGATCAATTCCAGTTCATTGATAAATCACTCTTCGAAGCGGCGGCAAAAGCTGAAGGCGGCGTTTCTACAGAAGTCGGTTATGACGGTGTGCCGCTGAACTGGACTGAAGATGCCAAAAACATCCTCCGGAAAAACCCTGCGGGATTTGAACGGCGTCGTGCCAAAGCAAAGGTTGAAAAAACGGCCCGGAAGATGGGCTTTCAGACGATCTCAAAAGATTTTGCCGTTCGTATTCTTGAAGGCTCGGATTGGGAGGAAATGATGGCTTCCGGTGATGCTCAACAAGCAGAAGATGTGCCCGCCGCCACTCCAGCAACCCCTCACTTCACTTACAGTGATGAGGCCCAGGCGCGCCTTGAACGGGTGCCTGTGGGTTTCATGCGGGACGCGACGCGTCAGCACGTTGAAAATCATGCCTTCGCTCAATCAATCAGCCACATCACGCTTGAAGTGGCTGAAGCCGGAATTGCGAAAGCGACGGAGGAGATGACGGCTGTTATGTCAGGGGCTGAAAGTATCGAGGAAATCAGGAAGAAGATGGCAGCCATGGCCATCGGAAGTGAGCCGACTTTGAAAAAAGAACCGACTAGCTTCCACTTTTGCGGAATGTGCGGTCACGTCGCAAAAAAAGTGCCCGACAACTGTCCTGTTTGTGATGCGAAGAAGTCTCGATTTATGCTGATGAATGCAGCAAGTGATTATTTTATCTGCATGGTTTGTAGTCTCGTTGTGGAAGAGGTGGTGCCTGAGCATTGTTCGCTCTGCGGTGCAAATGGCGAATATCACATCCAACTTGAACGGAAAGAAAGTCCTATAGAACAAGCGCTTGAAGCGATTGCCTGGACTGACGAAGCCAAAGCCATGTTACAAGAGATTCCCGAAGGCTTTATGCGCGAGATGACGCATTGGCGTATTGAAGCCGACGCAAGAAAAAAAGGCTTACCTGAAATCGATCCCTCTGTGATTCAGGCGAAGTACCTTCAGTGGAGCCAGGTTTCTCGGCAGGTTGAGCGGCGCCTCCCCTGGGATGATGAGGCTATCCGTCGTATGAATCTGATCCCTTCCTTTGTTCGCGGGACGGTTGTCGGGGAGATTGAAGCTCATGCCGAAGAGCAAAAACTGACACAGGTCACTGCTGAGATTTTAGATCAAGTGACTGCGCAGTGGGCAGAGGCAATGCGCGGGTTTTAAGGTGAGCTAAAGAGCTTAATACTGTTTACGGTTTTTCAACAAAGGGTCTGTAATACAGATATCATGTGTTATAGACCCTTGTTTTAGAAAGGCAATACTATGGCCTACCAGGCCTACTCGATCTCCTGGAATCTGACGCAGCGCTGCAATCTTTTCTGTACGCACTGCTACCTCAGTGCATTTCCAGGTGCCGATACCTCGAATGAATTGAGTACGGAAGAATGTTTCAGGGTGATGGATGACATTGCCAAGGTCAATCCGGATGTCTTCATGATCCTTACAGGTGGGGAGCCTCTGGTTCGTAAAGATATATTCGATATTGCCGCCTATGGCTCCGACAAGGGCTTCACTTGTGTTCTCGGAACGAATGGGGTTCTGGTTGGAAAAACGGAAGCTCGCAAGATGCGGGAAAGTGGACTGATGGGGGCTTCAATCAGTCTTGACTCGGTCGATCCCGTCAAACACGATCAATTTCGTCAGCTTCAAGGCTCCTGGAGAAATGCTCTGCGTGGCATTGAGTATCTCAAAGAGGAAGGTCTTGATTTTTCCATCCATATGAGTGTGATGGATTGGAATGTCAGTGAAATTCCTAAGATGGTCGAATTGTCCCGAAAACTCGGGGCCAAAATCCTCAACTTCTTTTTTCTTATTCAGACCGGTCGCGCCGAAGGCATTATTGATATCGATCCGCGTCAATATAGAGAGATTCTGACCTATCTCGCCCGGATGCAGGGTGTTGGCTCACAAGACGCGAACAGCAACGCACAGATCTTGACGCAATATGATGACCCCTGGACGGTTTCTGCCGGTCAAAACGATGGTCTGATTATCCGGGCAAAATGTGCCCCACACTTTCGACGCATCATCTATGAACTAGATCCGAATTCTCAATTACTGAAAAACTACGCACAGGGAAGCTGCCCTGCAGGCAAACATTATTGCCGCATCACTCCCACTGGAGAGATCACGCCCTGTCCCTATATGCCGGTGACGGCGGGAAACCTGAGAGAACAATCCTTCGATGATATTTGGTACAACTCGCCGGTACTCAATGATCTGAGAGACCCCAATCTGGGTGGACGCTGCGGAGACTGTGAATTTTCAGAGATGTGCAGCGGCTGTCGTTGTCGCGCTTATGCGGTGCATGAAGATTATCTTGCGGAAGATGCCGCCTGCGATTATCAACCGGGACAATATGGGGGAAAGAAGATCCGGATGGATGCTTCACAAACCTTCGGCTTGGAACTGAAAACCACCCTGCCCTGGGATGATGCTGCGCGTGAACGATTAAAAGGTCTGCCCTCTTTTGCCCGAGGCATGGTTGCGCGAGGTGTGGAGCAGTATGCCACAGACAATAAGATTGAATTGATTACCGTGGACGTCATGAAGGTTGTTCGAGAGCGGGCTGAGGCTCGTATGGGACGTCGTTTTAACTTTACTGAATTTAATCGGAGCGTTTCAGAAAAAACAACTCCGAACAAGAACTGAAAGGCCGTCTGCTATGTTTGGATCAAAACAAAAAGAGAACGAAAATCCGATTACCTGGACACCTGAGGCGGAGATACGTTTAAAAAAAGCCCCCTTCTTCCTACGTAAAATGGTCCGGAATCTATCGGAGAAAAAGGCTGCCGAATTGGGGATCACAGTGATTACGGAAGAGGTTCTTGCACAATTTAAAGACAAGATGATGACGCCGATGGCGAATGAAGGGACGACTGCGGTTCATGAAACCGCGGGAGTCGAAACAAAAGCGCTCGCCTGGACCCGAGAAGCCCAGGAAAGGCTGGACACTGTTCCGGAATTTATGCGGTCCATGATTAAAAAGATTGCAGAAGAGGTCGCCCTCGAACGTGGGCACCTTGAAGTGGACATGGACCTGCTCAAAAAAGCAGAGGAGCTGGGAGAGAAAACGGAAGATCAGACTCGACCTGAGATTGAATGGACCGATGCCGCAAAACTACGACTTGAACAAAAAATTGCAGAATCTCCGGAGATGGCCCGTAACTTCGTTCTGGATATGTTAAAAAATGACGCCGAAGATCTTGCTCTGGAAATGGGAATCACTCGAATCGATCTGGCTGCAGCAACACAGATTTGGGATGCGCCGAAATCGGATGTCGCATGGAGTGAAGAAGCCAGAAAACGCCTCATGACCTCTCCCGACTTTGTTCGGAGCGGCATCAAAAAGGCGGCGGAACGGCGAGCCCGAAAACTGGGTGTCACGACGGTGACTTCAGAACTACTGACCAAGTTTCGCAATGAAGCCATGATGAAGGCGATGAAACGGCTCCGCGTCTACGGATATGATGAAATGACCTTTGATGCCTTTGAAGACGCAAAGGAAAAGACCCCACGACTCAAAGACAATACAGAGGCCGCAAAACGTTTGGATGACATTAAATGTTACATGGAAAACAAAGGGGACATTGGACTGATCGATGAAGAGATGCTTGATCGTATGAAGGATTATTTAAAAGATCCTTCAAAGAAAAAGATGTAGTTTGTTTTGAACTTGGAATCAGGGAGTTAGAATGAATTTTTCCGCCGTCATCGCGCATTGGTTGCATCTCATGTCGGCTATTATCTGGATCGGAGCAGCGGCCTATCAGGTCTTTGTTCTGGGTCCCCTGATCAAAAAGGGAACCCTTCCTAAAGCGATGGTTGCATCGCTTGCAAAGCGTTATCGCCATGTCTCTCTGACGACCTTGCTTGTCCTGGTCGTGACAGGGGGAATTAATCTCAAGACCCGCCGTCTGGGATTCGATTCGGTGCCGGGCGGTTATATTTCCGCGCTTGCTGTTAAGGTTTTTATTGCCGTGGCCATGGCTTCGGGCCTGGTTTTCGGCATGATCCGTTCTTCGAATAAATACGATGATGAATTGAAGAAGGAGGACGGCCCTCCGAACTTCGGCGCTAATAAAGTGACCCTTGCTATGGGTACCATCGTGATCTTTCTTGCCGCCATGCTGAGACAGTGGGTATCAGAGTAAGAACGGCTTCCAATCCTCTGCAATCGCCAGAGAGACTTTTTTTTCTACGGCAATCTATTCGATCTCTTCCGTATCTTTTTCTAAGTGTTATTCTATTCTTCTCCGTCCCTCAAACTTCTTTTGCGATCCATGCCATCATTAAAGATGGGGAGGCCGTTCCTAGAAGCTACGGTCCACTTATCCTGGGGATGTCTCTAAAATCCTTTTTGGAAACAGAGGGAGAAAAAAAGGAGCAACCTATGGCAATTGGACAGTTTGCAGATGAGCATCAATACAAACTCGCAGCCCTTCCGTCCTCTCCCGATATTTTAAACATTGTCTGTGACTTTTATCAGGGAAAGCTCTTTCGTATTGAACTGAACTATCACCCGCTTAAAACCGGAGGGGCCATTGTTCAGGAGCGCATTGATGAATGGACAATCCGATTCGGTGAACCGCGGGTCAACAATTTCCCAGACGTCCTTCTGGTCTTCTGGGACGATGGTGCCACACGAATGATCTTGCAGTCGGATGAGTCGGAGGGCTCGACCCTCTATTCCATCACCTATATTGACGATGACCTCTTTCATCTTTTTAGTCGGGAGCGGGTTCAGCGGGAGACCGCCGGTCAGTCAAATTATGGAAAAAAGTAAGCCTATTCGACTGTTTCTGTTGTGCTCTTCCTAAGGATTCCAGCTTAAAAATTCTTGACTTGGAATAAAGACGCATTGTAGGCTTGTTAAGCAGTGCCGGGGTAATCTCTAATCTCGGGGCGTAGGAGTCATGCACCGTAAAATCGACATTAAAATTATAAGTGTAGGAGGCATTAATGGAAAAATACCGAGTCTTACCAGGTCCGGAGGCTTTTTTGCCGCCTGCAGCAGCCTGCGCCGGGGTGGTCCTTCCCGATCCGGGTCAGGGACATATCCACGGTGAAATCGTGCCGGAAGATGCGGCGATGGAGGAAGCGGCCAAACGCTTTTTGTCTGCCAAAGTGCCGACAATTTTCCCTGGTCCGCTAGTCCTTTGGGGATGGAATGAAAATGCAGAACAAAAGGCGACTGCGATCAAGGCCCTTTATGATGTCTTGAAATCTCATAACAACGGGGCATTGCTTATACCAATGCCCGACTATCGTCCGAAATATCCAAAAATCGATCCGGAAATTGAAATCAATCCAAACCACCCAAACCTGACCATTTGGCACAACAAAATTGATGTCTGCATGTTTGTCGGTGTGCATTGCCATCAGGCGAATATGTCCCTGAAAATTATTCGAGGGGGGACGAGTTGTTACACCATTGCAATGTGTGCACAGGCCGGTCATGAGGATGCGATGATCACATTTCGGGATGCGACGCCGGAAAAGATTATGAAACTTGTTGACGCTGTTAAACGCCTTAAGGATTCCGGCGCGTCGAATGACGTGAGGGGTACCGCTTAAGTTCAACATCGTTATTAATATAAACGCCAGATGAAATACGAAAGGGGGAATGATGAGTTCAAAATCTCTGATCGGTACCGTTAATAAAAAAGGGCAAAAAATCGTCGATCCTGAGTACCTCTTCAATGAGGCACCCAGGGAACGCTTCTTTATGACTGGAAGTGAGGTCGTCAAAGAAGCCATCCGACGGGCAAGTGTCGACATCTCTGTTTCCTACCCGATTACCCCGCAAAGTGAGGCAGCAGCATTGGTTGGGGAACTCTGGGTGGAAGGCTATGTGGGTGACTACTTTCGAGGCGAGAATGAATTCGCAGTGATGTCTGAGTGTGCCGGTGCTTCTTTTGGTGGTGCGAGGGTTTTCACAACGACTTCCGGACCGGGCACCCTTCGAGCCTACGAAAACTTTCCGATGTGGGTTGGCTCGCGACTTCCCATCATGATTAACTTCATGGTGAGAGGGGTTAACTCTCCCTTAAGTATTCAGCCCGACACCCTGGAAATCGGCCTGGTCATTGACACCGGGATGTTGATATGGCACGCCGAAACGGCTCAGGAGTTCTACGACTACCTCCTCAAAGGCTTTCTGGTTGCCGAGGAGCCGGATGTTCATCTACCCATTGCGATTTGTATTGATGGCTTCTTTGTCAGCCATACGAAGGATGACGTCATGATTACGCCGATAGATATGGCGATTCCTCCCTATGATCCCTATCGTTCGCCGGTACCCTGCATGGACATGGAGGTTCCTCCGGTTCGGATGATGCGTGATCCCTTTGTCATGAAAAGTAACTACATCAGCTATGCAACCCAGGCCAGCTGGCAGCAGGAAACCCGTGCCGCCTGTGAGCGTTCCAGAAAACATACCGTCCGTCTTCTGGGAGGATTAATCGAAGAGGACCGTAGCGATGCTGAAATCCTGATTGTTTCTTCAGGGACGGCTCTGGCTCAGGGACGTGAAGCTGCACGGATTTTGGCAAAGGAAGGGATTCGGGTGGGCACGGTGAAGATTAAAACCATTCGTCCATTTCCCACAGAAGAAATTCGACAGGCTACCAAAAACGCCCGTTTGATCTTTGTCCCGGAATTCAATGTGGTGGGCTGGATGGCGAGAGAAATTAAGGCCTGCATTCCAGATAACCATCGTGTGATAGCAGGACCCCATGTGGCAGGTGGAATGACCTTGCCGCCGGAGGTCATCGTGGACGAGATCAAAAAAGTCCTTGCGAAGAATAAGGAGGCCATTCATGGATAAGGAAAAGATTAAAATCAATCCGGAATTTTACGACATCATGCCGGTGGAATATCAGGAGCTGGTCGAAAACGCAACCTACGGAAAAGAAGATCGGGGTTGGAAGGATGTCGGTTCCTCAAAAGAACTGATTGAAGAACATTCTTTGTGTGCGGGTTGTCCTGAGTCCATTGCTTTTCGGCATATCCTTGCCTCCTTGCCAAATCCTGAAGAAACGGTGATGGTCGGTTCAACGGGTTGTACCAGTCTTGTTTTCCCTCATATCGCCCTTCACAATATTCATTCCCTATTTGGAAATCAGAATGCGGTTGCCTCCGGTCTGAAGAGAGCGCTGGCTTATCGCTTCCCTGATAAGATTAAGGATGTGGTTGTTCTTGCGGGAGATGGGGCAACGGTCGATATCGGTTTGGATATGACGCTTCAGTCCTGGTTTCGACAGGAAAAATTTGCGACAATCTGCTTTGACAATGAACTCTACGCCAACACAGGTGGGCAGGAAAGCGGTTTGATGCAGAAAGGCTTTGTTGGAAAAATGGCTCCGGCTGGAAAGCAATTTGAGAAAGTCGACATGCCTGGGCTTGCAAAAACTTCAGGTTGCCATTACGTGGCGATGTTGACCAGCAGCAAACCGAACCGTGTGGAAAAAGTGATACGGAACGCCGTATTGATTGCCAGGGAAATTGGCCCGACCTATGTTCAGATCTATACGCCGTGTATCCTTGAAATTGGAAAACAGATGATGGAAGGTCTTCAGGAGATGCGAGATTCCGAAGGTCCCGGACAGCGTTTTGAATACCAGGAATTCATCACTGACGAAGCAAAGGCCTACATGGAGGCGAAGCATCCAAAAAAGAAACGAAAAAAAAAGAGAGTCGAAGAGAAAAAAGTGGACTAGTCGATACTCGCTGAAGATCAAACGGATAAATGAAGGAGCGATGAATGAGAAGGCGTATTAATTTACGGATGTCAGGTCTTGGAGGTCAGGGGGTAGTAACATCTGCCCATGTCCTGGCGACTGCAGCTTCCAAGGATGGGAAATTTGCGATCTCAAATCCATTTTTCGGGGCAGAAAAAAGGATGGCGCCCGCTGAGAGTTATGTCAGGATAGGTGATGAAAAAATTTATGATCGAGGAGAACTGGTTTATCCCGATGTCATCATGATTTTTCATCCCACCGTGATCACCATGGGAAAATGTTATACCATGCCATTCTATGATGGGATTAAAAAAGGGGGGCTTGTCATCATCAATTCAGATAAGCCACTCCCTATTTTAGAAGAGAACCTGAAATTCCTTGAAGATCAGGAGGTGCCGATCTTCTATGTGGCGGCAACGCCCATGGCTGTTGAAGTTGCAGGTACTGAGTTGGCCACCAATATGGCCATGCTGGGAGCATTGATGGGTGCGACTGATTTGGTGACGATGGAGTCGATGGAGGCTTCTATCCGGGATCGTTTCGGAAAAAAATATGTCGCCTCCGGTGGCACAGCAACCCTTGATGAAGCGATTAAGAAGAAGTTCGCCAAAAAAGAGCAACTTCTTGAGAAAAATATGGCGACGGTTCGGAAGGTTTATGATCTAGGCGCAGATTGGATCAAAACAGTTAAATCCCCCGTGTTGGTTTAGGAAAAGGAGAAGAGCGCGATGTATGCTGTTGCGGAAGTTTTAGATGAATCGTGTGTGGCCCATAAGGGCTGTCGCCTTTGTATCATGTATTGCCCCGAAGCGAATACCATTATGTTTGATCCTGAAAAAAAGGTTGCCGTGGTTAATGAGTATAGCTGTAAAGGCTGTGAACTCTGTGTTGTGGTTTGTAATGCGGCAAAACATCAGGCCATAAAAATGGCTTCCAGATAATATTTCAACGCATATCGGTTTTTTTTAATCCCATCACTTCAAAGTGATGGGATTTTTTTTGCCTTTTTTAGGGAAAAAAAAGCTTCTCGGGACCATTTGCGGAAGCCTGGATCTGGTGGTATAAATGAAGGATCAAGCTAGGGGTTCTGCCCTTATGCTTTCCCCTTGGGTTCTTATTTACATGCACAATCCAGATTTAATCCTTTATGATGAAGACTATCAGCGTATTTTAAAGGAACTCCTAAGACTAAACCGTCTCGCCGACGCCAAGCTCTCCTTCCTTGTTGATAAAGATGGACAGATGCTCGCATCTGTCGGCGAAACGGAGGATATCGATACCACCTCCCTTGCCTCACTGACCGCCGGTAATATCGCGGCAACTGGTGGTATGGCCAAGCTTCTTGGCGAAAAGGAGTTTTCTCTCCTTTTTCACGAAGGCGAAAAAGACAATATTCACATTTCTTTGATCGGGCAGCGGGCCATTCTTGTCGTTATATTTGATGGCCGGTCTTCATTGGGGCTTGTTCGTCTACGAGTGAAAAAGAGCATTGTTGTTTTGACTGAAATCTTTGTGAAGGTGCTTGAGAAAATGGAGAAGCCTGATCATGCTCAGGACGGGGGCGATTTTTTTACGGAAATATCCGAAGAGGATATTGAAAACTTGTTCAGTTGATTCCTTAAATTAAAATACTGGGATCGTAACCCGGGAGCACAAGATGTCTTTTATTAATTATTCGGCGCGTGAGATCAGTTGCAAGATTGTTTACTACGGACCCGGGCTCTGTGGGAAGACAACAAATCTACAACATATCTACAAAAAAATTAATCCCGACAGCAAGGGGAAAATGATTTCTCTTGCAACCGAAACGGAAAGAACGCTCTTTTTTGATTTTCTCCCCCTGGCCCTAGGGACCATCAAAGGCTTCAAAGTTCGTTTTCACCTTTATACCGTTCCAGGGCAGATTTTTTATGACGCGAGTCGAAAGCTCATTCTTCGGGGAGTCGATGGTGTCATCTTTGTTGCGGACTCCCAAGTGGAACGAACCGAAGCCAACCTGGAAAGCCTGGACAACCTTTCTATCAACCTGAAGGAACAGGGTTTTGACTTGGAAAAACTCCCCTACATCATTCAGTACAACAAACGTGACCTTCCCAATATAACTCCTGTTGACGAGATGGAGCTTACGCTGAACCCCCGAAAAGTCCCCTCGTATGCCGCGGTCGCGTCCGATGGAACGGGTGTCTTCGAAACCCTTAAAGATGTGGCCAAGTTGGTCATCATGGAGCTTAAGAAAAAGGCTTAAGGCGGGTTTCAATTAACTCATATGGATTTTTTTCGCGTAAAAGTACGGCTTCAATTTCCTGCTCTGAAAAAGGGATATTTCCTATTTTATTTGCGATACTCTCGCACAGGAGCAAGCGAAGTTCCTCCGCGATGAGGTCAATCTTTTTCCTTCGGTTTACCTTAACTGTTTTCATTTCCTTCTTCAAAATATTCAATAGTTCGGGAATACCACTGCCCCCATCCGAATCAACCTTCATAAGGAGCCGTTCGGGCTCCAGTACCCGGAGCTTAAGAAAAAAAGAATCGCTTTGATCCAGATCGCCCTTATTCACAACAACGATGTCTCCAATTTCAAAAAGTCCGGCCTTCATCGCCTGGATTTCATCCCCTATGCCTGGCGATAAGACCAGCAGGACAGTTGGAGTCAAGCGGGCAATTTGAACCTCATCCTGGCCGACCCCGATTGTTTCAATCAAGATGACGTCGTATCCCGCAGCATCAAGAACATGGATGCTTTCAAAGAGGGCCGGACTGATTCCGCCCCACATTCCCTGAGTCGCAAGGCTTCGAATATAAACGTCTTGATCAAGGAAGTGCTCATGCATTCGGAGACGGTCGCCAAGAATTGCGCCCCCCGAAAAGGGGCTACTCGGATCAATTGCAAGCACAGCGACAGAATGCTTTTCCTTTCTAAAGCCTGTGATGAGTCGATTGATCAGCGTACTTTTTCCCACCCCTCCAGGACCGGTTACGCCAATCACATTTGCGTTTCCTGTGTGAGTATAAAGCGCTTTTAATAAGGGCCTTGCTTCTGGGGCACGGTGCTCTATTTGTGTCAGTAGGCGTGAAATAGAACGGATATTCCCACCCAAGATCGGATCAACTATTTCATGATCTTTTTTATTTAAACTACCCAAGAAGTGCCTTTGCAATCACCATTCGCTGAATCTCAGAGCTGCCTTCTCCGATTTCACAAAGTTTAGCGTCTCGGAAATAGCGTTCGACCTCGGCCTCTTTCATGAATCCAAGGCCGCCATGAATTTGAAGCGCCTGATTTGTTGCCCGCATCGCCAGTTCAGATGCAAAAAGTTTGGCCTCTGAGGCGGCGAGATGAAAGGACTTGTTCTGATCTTTTAAGAGGGCGGCCCGGTAGACCAGGAGCCGGGCCGCTTCAAGCTCAGTAGCCATGTCGGAGAGTTTTGATTGAGTGGACTGAAAGGCCGAAATAGATCGGCCAAATTGTTGCCGGGTTCCGGCATATCGGATGGAGTCTTCGAGAGCGCCACGAGCAAAACCGATGGCCATAGCGCCGATGCCGATTCGGCCACCATCCAATATTTGAAGCGCATCCTGAAAACCGTGGTGAAGCGTACCGATTAAGTTTTCGCTTGGAATACGAAGTTGGTCAAAATGAAGAGCAGCGGTGTCAGAGGCGCGAACCCCGAGTTTATTTTCGACCTTTCCAATGACCAAGCCCGGGGTATCTCGTTCGACCACAAAAGCGGAGATCCCTTTTGAAGCTTTGTTCCGGTCTGTTTTTGCCAGAATGACATAAATACCCGCAGTTGAACCCTGCGTAATAAACTGCTTTGAACCATTGATCATCCACTCGCCTTTTTTCCTCACCGCAGTAGTTCGCACCGCAGTGGTCTGCATTGCCGCCGCATCCGAACCCGATTCCGGCTCAGTCAAGGCCCAGGCCCCGAGCTTCTCCCCCTTCGCAAGCGGAACGACGAATCGCTTTTTCTGATCCGTATTTCCAAAGCGGTACAGGTGACCTAAGCAAAGGGCGTTGTGGGAGGCGACGATGAGGGCAGTTGCTCCGTCAACGCGAGCGATCTCTTCCAGAATAATCGCCGTCTCCATGGCTGCCATGCCTCCGCCACCCAAGGCTTCAGGGATGGCGATGCCAAAAAGTTTCAGGGCGGCCATCGGAGGAATCAGGGCGTGCGGGAAGGTTGCAGCCTCGTCTCGTGCCATTGCACCCGGAGCAATCTCCTGCAAGGCAAAATCGCGAAGCATTTGCCTCAGGAGTTGCTGGGCTTCCGTCAGTTCAAAGTCGATCACGTTCCGGCATCTCCTTCAATCTACACGCTGGGAACAAAATAGACGTCGGTTGCCAAAAACTTGCTGTTTCTTAAAAATTGTGCTCTGACGGCCATGCCGATTCGGGCCTGCTCTTCCTCTATACCGATAAGGCGGGAGAGTAGAAGGGTGTCGAATCCTTTAAATGCAACCAGTATCAGGGTATAGGGTGTCTCTTCCAGAAAGGCCTCCCCGCCAAAATAGCAGGTCGTAAAGGTGTGGATCACTCCCTCAGCAGGTATCTCACGCCACTGGGTCTTTTTCCCGCAGTTCATGCAATGGCCTCGGGGGGTTGCAAATGTTGCAGGGCAGTGTGTACAGGCGCTTCCAAGTAATTTCCCCTTTGAAAGTGCCGTAAAAAAGGGGGAGTCCTGAGCATATGAATGGACGTAATTGACCTCGTAATGCCAAAGCATAATGATCGGATCGATACTGTAGAGGGTGGTCCCTTCCTCTGTTTCCCGAACTTTAATCTTTTTTGGCATGATTTCCCCCTTACTTGAATGAAGGATACTCGTCAATATGAGAATAACATATTGACCTTCTCCATCCAGAATGAATGAGTTCTTCTCTCGTATGTGTAAAGTGAGGCAGGACAATTTTATACTAAAATGTAGCGATACTCCTTATTTGATTGCATTAAATTAAGTGAGACAATACATTGCTTTGTGATGGATAATATGGTATTATTCTTACCTATAAGCAAATTCAAGGGAAGTAATTGGCTGTGATGAGGAGATTAGAATTAATAAGTTTGCTTTTTTCTTTAGAAAAAGCTTGAAAATGAACTCCTCTAAATTCTATCTCCCCCCCCCCCCCATTTGAGGGGATTGACCCAAGGAGAGTAAATTTTATAAGGTAAGCAACCTTATTTTTTTAGAATATTCTTTTGTTAAAAATAACAGCACATCTGTTTTAGGCCGAATTCAATTTGAAACGGTTATTCGTTTCTTGTTGTCATTTTGGAAAAGTTCAAGATTTAGAGAAATAATACGTCTAATTTAATTCATAGGGAGCGAGACATGAATCGTTATACTATTCTAAATTCAATGTTACTGGCTGGAAAAAAACTTTGGAAGAGGCCCTTAAGTTTGCAAGTTAACTCCTTTCTAAAAACCGGTCTTCTGGCAATCGTCCTTACGATGGTGATGGCGAACATAAATATTTCTTCTGCTCATGCAGTTACGAGGGTAATGAACCTGGGTGATTCAATCAATTTGGGGTTCGGAGATGGTCTGACTACTTCCACTCACAATGGTTATCGGAAGACTTTATATAATGATTTAGTCGCAGCCGGTTATGTCATTGATTTTGTGGGTGGCTTGTCAACTGGAGATGGAACTGGATTTGACCAGGATCATGAAGGACATAATGGTTTTAGGGCAGATCAGATCACAATTAATATCACAGGGTGGCTGGATGCTGCTTTGACGGCAGGAACACCGCCGGATATCATCCTGTTGCATATTGGAACAAACGATATTAGTAACGCTGAAACTGCAGCAAGTACCAGAGATGATGTCAATGCCATTCTCAATCAGATTGATGCTTGGGAATCGACCAACTCCAGAACAGTTCATGTGCTCTTAGCCCGTATTATTCAAAGAAAATCCACGTCCCCTGCGGCGAAAATTACCGCAACGACAGATTATAACAATCTACTCGCAACATTGGTCACTACGCGAAAGGCCGCTTCGGGCACCGAATTACTGACTTTTGTCGACCATGAAACAGGTTGGACGGATACTGACCTGTTTGATGAAGTCCATCCCAATGTTTCCGGCTATACAAAGATGGCGAATACATGGCAGACAGCGCTCACGGCCGTACTGGGTTCCCCCAGCACTTCGGGTCCGACTGTGACAGGGCTTTCATTGAGTGAAGTTGGTACAGCGCCTAATTTAGATTTGGTCGCCGGTTTTACTTTAGGAGGAACCGGTATAACCGGAGCTACGGCCTGGACCCTTGGTGGAACCCCGATTATGACGCTCTATATGCCCTTTGAAGGGGGTCTTACAAATGCGATTTCCGATTTTTCAGGTGGGAGTAATCATGGTGTTTTGGGGGCTTCCGGTGCTAGCTGGGGGGCGATAAGCGGATATGACAGCCAAGGCGCATTTACATTTGATGGAACATCCACTGCGAAAATAGACCTGGGGTCGGCAAGTGTAGTACCGACGGGTTCCTATACCAAGTCGGCCTGGGTGAAGAGGACAGGCAGTAATGTCAACATGAATATTATTTCAGGTGCGAGCGGTCACGCGTTCTGGGTGCCTTTGTCTGGTGGGCAGCATCATTTATCGGCCGGCCACGGTGGTGGCTTTGCGCATGTTCAAGACCCGGCCGTATTTCCTTTGGATACAACGTGGCATCATGTTGTCGTGACCTATGAAGCCAACGCGGGGACGACATCGGGTAACGGCATCATGAAACTCTATATGGACAGTGTGGCGGTTCACACGAATGTAGATGTTTCCCCTATTGCATCAGATTTGACGGTTCAGATTGGTTCGTTTGGCAGTGGTGTTGCTGGGGCAAACTGGATCGGCGGAATTGATGATGTGAGAATTTACAACCGTGCTATATCCCCTGAGCAGGTACTGAAGCTGTTTCAGGGCAAGACGAAAGAAATCGCGTCTACTGAAACCTTTGGAGGAGAATCCTGGCGAGCCCAGGTGACCCCGTTCTCGCAAACGGCTAAAGGCGTGACACTATTATCGGCACCTTTCGTTACGACTGGCGTAACACATACCATTACGTCGAGTGTCTCAAGTGGCAGTGGAACCATCACTCCCCTGGGGGCTCTTTCGGTGAATAATGGCGCGACGAATGCGACATTTACGATTACGCCGCAAGTAGGCTGGGACATTGACGATGTGCTTGTGGATTCCGGCGCGAGTACGGTGTCAGTCCTGACAGACCTGGTTGCAATTGGAAGCACAACAGCAAAAACCTACACATTTCCAGCGGTCACTGCCGATCGGACAATCGCAGTGGCTTTTGTGCCCCTCGCGCCAGGCGCTTTGACGATCTCTAGTCTTTTGCTGTCTGCATCGACAGGGAGCAATTCAACAGCAGATGATTTGACGGCTGGTTTTACCTTGAATCCACCGGGTACAACTGCTGCTGTTGCATGGAATAAAAACGGATCACCCCTTATGTCACTTTACATGCCTTTTGAGGGAGGGTTGGGAAACGCAGTCCGTGATTTTTCAGGCAATCCGCTTAATTTGATCGGTACGCCCGGTGCGGGTGTTGTCTGGGACGTGTCCGGTGGTCATGATGTTAAGGGCGCATTTACTTTTAATGGCGCTTCCACTGCTGAGATTGATATGGGAACGGCAAGTGTGGTGCCGACGGCTTCCTATACCAAGTCAGCCTGGGTAAAAAAAACGGGCAGCAACAATTTAATGAATATTATTTCAGGCGCGAATAATTCCGGTCACGCATTTTGGGTGCCTTCCAACGGGGCTTTTGTTCCTGTTGATGGGATTCACCAATTATCGGCCGGGCACAATGGGACTTGGAACCATGTTCAAGATCCAGCCCCTTTTACAGATGGTTTTTGGCATCATGTTGCCGTGACATATGAAGCCAACGCGGGGACGACACCGGGTAATGGCATCATGAAACTCTATAAAAACGGTGTAAAGGTTGCTGAAAATCTAGACGTTCCCCCCATTATATCCGATTTGACGGTTCAGATTGGTTCTTTTAGCAGTGGTGTGACTGGGACAAACTGGATTGGTGGCATTGATGACGTAAGAATCTACAAGCACGCCTTGTCCCTTGAACAAATTACCGTTCTTGCGGGGACGCACGCGACGATTACAAATCCGAATATGATTTCATCTTCTGAGACCACGGCCGGGGATATCTGGCAGGCGCTTGTGACGCCGTTTTCAGCAACTGAGAGGGGTGCAACAATTACATCCAATAGCCTCACAATCGGAGCTGGAGCTACCTACGCAATCACATCGACAGCGGGAGCAAACGGAAGTATTTCTCCGACTCCGACGGCGACAGTGAATCACGGTGCAGATCAGATTTTTACGATCACACCCGCCGTGGGCTATCACGTTCTGGATGTGGTGGTGGATACAATATCAAAGGGGCCACTCACC
>JAJDBU010000073.1 GCA_029261195.1 Nitrospirota bacterium
GCCCTCCTCCTTTACCAGTTTTACCGCTTCTTCCTTGAATTCTTTTGTGTGTCGCTTTCTTTTATTTTGACTCATTGAACACCTCCTGAATGAACTTAATTCACTCTAAGAATTGTGTCCACTAAACCAAGACCACCTCAATGGCAGATCCTCTCGATTTGTTCCTGAGAAACTTTATCGCCTGATGTTTCGGTGATTGCTAGGTAATCAATCGGCATTTATGATCGCATTCTTTGCCTGTTTACGTCCAAATAACCACGGGAAATTTAGAGATCAATCTCCTTACTGCCGCGATAATAAAGTCGTTTTCAGGCCGCTTTATGTTTTGAAATCAGCTCGCGAACTGTCGGCACCAACTCCGTCGGGATTCCCATAACCGTTTGTCCTGGTGCTTCAGATGCTGCCTCGTCTTCAGCGACTGCTTCTTCCTCGGACAGCGATTCATAATAATCAAGTACACGCTTTACCCTTTCTGAGTTCCAGCCTTGCGGGAACCTGCTTTTTTTCATTTTTACTTCCTCCTTTTACGACGCCGATATGCGAATAAAGGCTTGCCACGTAACTCATATGCTGTGATCACAAAAAGACTATTTGGCTCTGGGTCAGGCACATAGATTACTCTCAGATAACGTCCACCCGAGGTGCGGCCTACCGCAACTCTCGATCCGTCTCTACCGGGCCGATCTTCTCCGGGATTCGACAGAACTTCCTCCACTTGTCTCTCCTCAATATCATGCCCATAAATATGTGGAAATTCAGTCTCCGGATCAATGTAGTAACGAACCTTCACTGAACCGGTTTTCCTGTAGTTGTTTGTTGGCAATGGAAGCAGACTGTATCAAACGGAATTTCTTCCACTTTGAGATTATTATCCGCATCAAGAAAACCATTATTGGGTTTAGCCAACCATTGTTTAGCGATCTTTATTTCTTCGGACATATAACATTTACCTTCTTGTAACACGTTGATACAAAAGAAAAAGAACTTAAATGATTTGTCTTTCAGGCGAAGTACCACCGGCTACTTCAGATAAATAATTGGCCATACGGCCATATATTTTATCAGAAGTAAACCGCTCTTTAAAAAGGGCAAGGCTGTTTAAACTCATTTGCTTGACTAATTTAGAGTCGTTTTTAAGCGTAAGCAAGGTTTCTATAAAGCTTTCGACATTTCCTGGTTGATAGGATAAACCACATGCAGTTGAATAGAGAAGCTCCTCTGTCTCGCCACGAAGACTGCTCAAAATTGGGAGGCCCCCACACATATATTCAAAAATTTTATTTGGAAGCCCTTGTGGCGCCTGTTCATCGTATGCGGCTATTCCGATATCCGAAAATCGCAATAAACACTCAATTTGGCTCGATTGAACCCATCCAGTAAATATTACATTATTCAACCCCTTTGCTCTCTCATGCCATTCAGCATATCTTTCGCCATTTCCGCTCAGAATAAACTGGAACTCATGTCGTCCTCGTTTTTCTAATTCACGTGCTGCATCTATGATGGTGCTCAGGTCATATGTCCAGCCAAATGTCCCTATAAACCAGCATATTTTTTTTGAAGGATCAACTCCCATCTCTAATAAAGAATCTTCTGAAGCCTTAGCGTCATTCCGTGAAGTTGTTGGCATTTGGTAACCTAATGGAAAAACAGCATCAGACTTTGTCACTTTCCTGCCAGCATACGCTAAGCCCCACCGGACATATGCCTCTGATACCCCTATGATCGACGTACAATTCTTAAAAGCCTTTTTTGTATTACTAAATGAACGATAAAAAATAAGTTTTCCCAACCACATGAGTGAAAGTGGAAATATTTTCAAAAAAGTATCAGGCCATAAATCTCGAACATCTAGAATGACAGGTATCCCCATCTCTTTTCCAAATTCCGATGCAGACATACTCAAGCCTATTGTAGGAAATGAACAAAGAATAATATCTGCTTTTGATTCAGATTTTGCTAGTTTCTTGAATTTTTCTGCTATCTTATGATGATTAATGAGACGAGCTAATGAGAGATTTTTTTTATATGGAAGTGAATGCAACAGTCTTATTTTATACCGGTCATTGATAGTAAGTCGAGTGTCTGTATGATATCGATGTCTTTTCACCGTATGATCAAAAGTTGATGTCCACCAAACAACCTTATGGCCTTGCTCTACTAAGATATTGGCCAACATTCCAGTCCGCAAAAGCCTATTATTTTCTTGATCGATTGGCAGTGGTTCTCCTATTGTAATTAACCAAACAACCAAATTAACTCCTCCGTATGCCAATTATCTATTTGATCGCAGTTAATAAATGTTTAGTACCACAGTCTCCCAAAATGTGTCTTTAAATACTTGACCGCTTCCCTATCTAGAGGAACCCGGTGAATTTTTTTGAACCCATTAATTCCCTGAATAATTGCCTTCAAATAAGGAGTCATTTTTCGAGTCCTTATTGCAACTAAATACAGATAAATGACCCAAATAGAAAAATGAACAACCAAATAAGGGAGGGGAATGTACTTATAAGTTATCCAGAGTTTGTCTCTAAAGGCATAAAAAAATTCATTGTCCTCCTTGCCAGCATTAGTAATAACTGATTTCTGAGGATAATGATGCACGTAAATATTTGGACAATATAGAATGCCCATCCGAGCTTGAATAACCCGGTAAGAAAAATCAAGTTCCTCTCCACCGTACATTAAACCTTCTAAATAGGTTCCACCTCTCTCAAGAGCATCGCGACAAAAAGCATGTGCTCCACCTTTGAAGTATGACACTAAGGTCTTAGAGTCAATGAGTTTCGGGTTTTTTTGAAGAGAGCGGCGGCTAAATGGGACTAACATCTCTTCCTCATCTTGTTCAAGATGATTGATAATCTTAAATGCAAGTATCCCGACATTCTTATGTCCCCTAAAAACCTCTATAATACCTGCGATACACTTATCATTATCAAATCGGGCATCGTCATCCAATACGATCATTATCTCTCCACGCCCTTTATTCATTAAAAAACTACGCCCACCTGCAACTCCTAGGCAGACATCACTTCGAAAATATTTTAACCGTTCGTCAGAAATTTCATTTCTCAACCAATCGGCCACTTTAAAGGATTCAGAACAGTCATCTAAAATAAGTACTTCAATGTTTTTATAGGTTTGAGTCAGAATTGAATGAATACACGTCTTTAATGGGTCTCTTCTTTCTCGAGTTGTAATAAGTACTGAAACTAGGAGTGTCTCCATATTTATTTTGAGCCTCAAATCTCCGTTAACGGGTAAATAAAAAACTTGACCTTAGTGCCAAACGAAATATCCTTTACTCCATACAATTCCTTAATCTCATAAGCGTTAATGCTGTAATCATGTAGCCCGATGCGCTGGTAAAACCATATAAAGAAAACATGCCCACTTGCATATAAATGCCACAGATCATCGGACAGACTCCGGCAAACACCTTCTTTTTTATGTATAGGGCCGATGATGTTTGAAATAACTGGAACAAAACCAATATAACGAGGAACATTCCAATAATGTTTCCTTTAAAAAATCCAAACATCACAAGACCTACAAATGCCGGTATTTTTCCAGAAGAACCACCCGGTCCACTTGCTTCCTCCATAAAATCCGGTAGCTCATCCAAGCGCCCTACAGTTGTTCCATAGCGGTCCAAAAATTCTACATTTGAGATGTTTTCTAGAAAAGCATCGTTTCTATACATTAAAAAAGCGATGTCATACGCAAAATCTGTCCAGTGAATTGTAATCAATGAAACCAGGACGATACTTAAAGCGGCTACGCTCAAAATTCGTTCCTTTTTCCTTGCCACAAAAACTCTTAGCATAAAATAAAATACAGCAAAAATAATACTGAGATAAACGGTCCCGGTAAAACCTAACATTGAGAAAAAAATCAAGGGAATGGAAGCTAATTTAATTGGTCCTTTATACGTAAGCGCCAAAACACCTGGAATTAAAAAATATACGGGGATAAGTCCTGGCTCCCGTAAAAAACTTTGCATTCTAGGAATTTCCAATCCAAAAAATGATCTTACTTGTCCAGGGGTCATACCCAAATAGGCAATCGGATGATTGATAAAGTACTCCCCTTCTTTGACCGGCTGTATAAGGAATATTGTTGTGTGGTCAAGTAGTTCTGGATTGGCAACAAGAATCCACGCCTCAATAATACCTAAAATAGAAAAAATACAAGCAATGACAATGATCACTTTAAGTACTAAGTTAGAATATTTAGGTGCCATCGTAAATATCAAAGCGACTAAGAACAAAGTAGTGATCATTTCTAATGCTGATTTCACATCAAACCTAAAAAGTTCGCTGAAGATAAATAAAAAGATTAACAGGTAAAGTGGCTGCCTAAATGGCAACAAGAAATGTTTCCACCATACAGAAAAACCAATGATTGCTACAACAAAGAGAAGAATAATCTGTACCAGCCTTTTTGCGCGTAACATGTCAAAAAATTCAAACTGCCCCATTGTAAAAAAAAGGATTCCCATTGATAACGAAAGATACTCTAGAAGAAACCTTTCGTTGTAGAGGTTTGATCTTTTATTTGTAGATACAAAATCCAACTTTATTTTCACCGATATAGAGAGATCAGAAATGTAAATAGCGTGTGAGGTGTTTTTCAACCAAACGCTGGATTCCAATCTTTGCCCTCTGGAAGACAAGAGATAAAAAATACCCAATTCGACTGAACATTGAGGTCTCTTTTTTTTGCTTTATAAAGAGGAAAAAGAGCGATCTTACCCCTTCCCATATGTAGATATATGGAAGTTGATACTCTAGTTCTCGTATACGACCTGTTAACAGGGGTCGTGCCACTTTATTCTTGATAGTTGAAATGAGACTATTAAATATTTTTATCCGTGAGCGATATAATTCAACCCGATCATTAGTAATATTATTAGCATGCATAAAGTAGGAAAATATCGGTTCGTCAATGTATTCAACCTTGTAATGAAAGGAAATCTCAAGCCATTTGTGGTAGTCTGCTGCCAGAGGGATCTCCAGAAAGGGCCCTAGCTTTTCAAAGCACTCGTATCTGACAAGAACAGATGACTGTGGAATAAAGTTTCTTTGTACCAGTTGCGAAAAAACTATTCCACGTTCTGGCTTATTTCCGTTTTGGAAGAAAGTTGATCCATTCTCCTCCTGACCACTTTTCACAATTTTTCCGTCTCCATAGATGAGGCCGAGTTCTTTATCGGTGTTTAACATTGCCACTTGAAGTGCTAATCGATTGGGAAACCAAATATCATCCGAATCTAAAAACGCGATATATTCACCTTTTGCGTGTTGAAGCCCGAGGTTCCGCGCTGCGTACGCACCCTTGTTTTGTTGAGAAAAAATACGCAAGTGTGGACTCAAAGTGTTAAGTATTTCTGCTGTCTTATCTGTAGAACCATCATCAATCACAATAATCTCAAAATCATTGAATGACTGATTTAAGGCACTTTCCACCGCAGCTTCGAGGAAAGCTTCTCCATTGTATACTGGAATAATGATTGTGACTTGTGGCAGGCAAACCATTAAATTCTCTATCCCCTTAGGTCATTCATGGTAAAAGTCGGCTCATTATGAAAATCAGACCTCAGGAATACACGGCACCAGACCTCTAGGACGAGCAATATCCATAACTTTTGGGCCGCAGTATTTTTTTTGGGGTCGGCCGTCAACCGGTCGATTAGAGGTCGCACTTCGTCCCCATTGAGTATCCCGACCTTGACGGCCGTACTGCTCCGAAAAACGTCTTTAACAATCAAGCAAAGTCCTCCAGACATCCATTCAGCAACAGGGGCATTAAATCCCACTTTAGATCGATTTAGAATCTCTTGGGGCAAAATGGACCGCATCGCTTTTTTTAGAATCAATTTCCATTCTCGAGATAATTGCGATACCTTATATTTACTTGGTAGACTCGCACAAAATTCCACTAAACGGTGATCAAGAAATGGTGTACGGGCTTCCAGCGAAAAGGCCATGCTCATCCGGTCAGTAATATGAAGAATATCACCTGGAAGATATGTGTTTATATCGACAAACAATAGCTGATTGATATTATCTCCAGAAAAACCTTTAAACAGATTTTTAACATCGGTATTTTTGCAGGCTTCATATCCTATCAAATTTTGTATTTCAGTAGGCGTAAAGTATGACATCTGCGCGAGATAACGTTCATCATCAAATAAGCTATTCCATCTGATCCTTTGCGCAATCCTAGGTGGTAATATCGAAGAAAGCGGGTCGATAATATTTCGGCGCAACGACACCGGAACTTTCCGATAAAGGTGTTCAATAGGATATCCGTCAAAATAGCGGGAATATCCTCCAAAAAGTTCATCTCCACCTAAACCGGATAGAATGACCCGTAGCTGGCTGGAAGCAAATTGTGAGACCAAATATGTTGGGACAATGGCTGAATCACCATTCGGTTCATCTAGATGCCAAATAAGTTTAGGAAGATATTGAATCGCACTGTCAACCTTAACCGTAGTCTCATGGTGAGAGGTGTTAAATGCTCTGGAAACGGTCTTCGCATAACCTAGCTCATTTACACCATCTCCAGAGAAACCAACAGCAAATGTCTCTATCGGCCTCGGAGCATGTTTTGAAGCGTAAGCAACCACCGCACTTGAATCAAGACCACCACTCAGAAAAGCTCCCACCGGGACATCGCTACGCATTCGGAGGCGAATCGAATCCTCAAGAAGCCTATGGATCTGGTCGATTGCTTCAGGTTCACTAAGCTCAAATTGTGTACAAGAATTCCTTAGATCCCAATAACGAGAAATATGAAATCCAGATCGATCCATTATGAAATAGTGGCCGGGAAGTAGTTTTCGGATGTTCTTGAATGGACTTCTAGAACCTTGGATATACATAAATGTCAGGTAATCAGCAAAGGCATTTAAATCGAGATCCGTAGTAATAAATGGACACCTGAGCAAAGCTTTCATTTCAGATGCAAACGCCAATATTTTGGAATTATTATGATAATAATAAAGTGGTTTTATCCCCAATCGATCACGAGCAACCAATAGTCTACGATTCCGCTCGTCCCACAAAGCAAAAGCAAACATCCCATTTAATTGATTGAGACATTTTTCTCCTACCTCTTCATAAAGATGAACAATAACTTCAGTGTCCGATTGGGTCGAAAATTTATGTCCCTTCTTAACAAGAACGGAACGGAGTTCCTTGTAATTATATATTTCCCCGTTTAGGATAACGGAAATCGATTTATCCTCGTTGTGAATTGGTTGATGTCCTCCATCAACATCAATAATGCTAAGTCGACGCATTCCTAAACCAACGTCCCCCTTGAATAGGTATCCTTCATCCATAGGGCCTCTATGATATAGCTGTGACGTCATCGCACGTACGACCTGTGTATCAACGGGCAAGTCTTTGGTATATATTCCGGCTATACCACACATTGTTTACAACTGCCTCCAGGAAAATAACTCGACTCAAAAAAATCGCTTTAAAAAAGATAAATCCTACTGTTTACTTCCACGAAACGATCCATTTGAAGTCGACATATAGCGGTGGTTGATCTTCTCACAATGCCATATGCCGATGATATCCACCCGGAAACTTTTGGACTTTGAACGCCGACACTAAGTTCAATTTCCAAATTTACGTCTGTCTCAAAAATCACTTCGGCAAGTTTCTTGTCGGAGGGATCGTACACGTCTAATGTTAAACCATCTTTTCGAATTTGAACTTGATTCAATCCGAATTGGAAAAAAATCTCAACGAAATGTTCCCCAGATCCTCTGATAATATCTTTTATGAAAACGGACTCTTCTTCCCGAATCTGAACTTGTCTCCGTATCGTCACTGGAAGCACAAGGCGTTGATATCCACTATGTTGAGCCTCAATGGTTACTTCTTCGTCCTTCTGTTCACATTTTAAAAACCTTGCCTCGCAGCTTGAATACTGCTTTGGAAGTAAGGAACGTACTGTTGCGCTTCGGATATAAGGGGGCATCCCGTCGACAGTGATTGAATTGTGAGAAGTGGCCTCGCGAAAAAACAGACCCCATTTGTCGGTTTTGAAGCTGGCATTCCCGGGATCAACAAGAATGGAATGTCCTTTGACCCATAAGGATATTCCTAAAACATCATTATGGCCATGCCGGATAACTTCCGCACGAGGATCACACTGCATCAGGAAATGGATATTCGACGTCTTATAACAGGTATACCCGCTCTCTGGAAGTTGATGAAGTCCAGATCTCATCTGATTTGGAGTCCATTTCTCCAACCCATTGCACCCTAAAAACCAAAGTGAAGATTCGTTAGGAAAAATTGCACTAGGAACATCAAAAAGGGCCGATCCAACTGATAGAATTCCGATAAGCTCAGAAGGGAGTATGTCGGGACTCACATCTCCGACTGTCACCATCGACTGGTCAGCTCGAACAAAAAGATTACCGACAGTAAACATTTGTTTAAGCTTATGCAGAAACGCGCTAGGAACGAGATATCCGTTACGTTGGGCAAGTAATGTTACTTCAACATACCGATTTAGTAATAGTAGGTGGTAGTGTGTCGATTGTTCACCCAACATTCCATCATCACGGAACTGGCGATTTATTTCACGTATAAGGATCTTCCATCCCAGGTTTCGTAGCGCTTCGGCATGAGGATATGCGGGACAAAGAATACCGCATATAAATAGAGCCCTGGCATTATTGATCAAATGATTATGTATGTTTTTTTCTTCTAGATGATTTGCAAGGTATTCTGCATGTTCTGTAACAAGGGTGCACAGGAATTGTGCTTCACGATCACCATACAGATCCAATCCCCGTAACAGATAATGAATAAAGAGCCAATTAACAATCCTTTCTCCAACAGAGTAACTTTCCCACACCGGGCTCTTGTTATCGATGGGATTTGCCTGAGACCATTCTCTTAGTAGTTTAAAGATATACTTTAAATACTCATTTTTTCCGGTGTAGAGACCGACTTTCGCAAGAGTAATGCCATGATACCAACGATTGAGATAAAAGAGGTGTTCCGGGTCTGAAAATGGTCCTTTCCAACTTACGCTGTTTTGATGATTTATTTCCGATTCTCCCGTTAAAGGGAATACGCCCTCGATTAACTTTTTGGCCGCTGTCTCTAATGAGGCAACCTCTTTAGAAAAGTGTAACTTGGCATAGCTTGTCAAGAAGGGAATATCCTCTCCTGAAAAGAGATGCTGCGGTTCTCTATTCCAATCAGTTTTTTTCTCAATTGGCGGATATTCAGAATTATATTTCTCAGTCGAGTTTATAGAGAACTTTTTTCCTAATTGGTCAGTCGGTATTTTAAGTTTTTGTGCCCCGATAAAACGTGAAAGGCGTAGTCCAAGCTGAATAGGAGCTATAACTGAGCATAGTGGATTATTTTTCCATTCACGTTTTAGATAGTTCTTCCACTCAGGGTCACAAATAAAAGTCCATAATCGATTATTTGCATTATTTTGATCAGAAGAGATTTCCAACTTCGAAGTTTTTTTCGATTCAAAATATTGTTTGTTTTGAGGCTGCATAATCCAATTCAGAGCATTTTGTTCAACTTACAATAGCTCTTTTCCCTTTAGGAAGGAGAGAATTCTTCGATCCGCCTGTCTATCCAGTTTATAGAAAATCTTCTCCAACACCTTAGATCTTTTTGAAAAAAACAACTTTGTTGAAAGTTCTCCAGACTTTAACTTTTCCAAGGTGGTGGTCAACTGATCGGGCGAAGATATAAATTCTGAAATATCAGAAAAATCCATGAGTGGACTTAGGTTTAATAATGTCGGATTAACATAAACCAAAGGGAGTCGAGCAAGTGCCAACGCCTCTGCCGCAGCTGTTGTCCCTCCAACAAACACCATATTTGATGCCCGAATGTAATCATAAAGAGGGCCGTCAACATCCAGAATACGATAATCTATTTTTTCGGAAAGTTGTGAATATAGCTGCTCTATATGTTCCTCTATTCGAGAATGATAATGGCATTTAAATAAAAAAATGAATGATTCCTTTAGTTCGAGAGCGACTTGTGCAAGCACTTCGACCATATCAATTGATTCATCTCTCGACTGAGGAGTCAGTACTAAAAGGATCACCTTCTCAATAGGCAATGATAACTTCTTCCGTAGTTGTTTCTGTTTCTCTATATTGAACTCTTCGACCGCAAGATTGTTATAGCGAATGGCTCCGCAAATATTCAAACGTTCAGTCGGCACGCCATTGTATATCATCATTTCAAAAGGCCATGTCCCCGCCACAAAATAATAATCAGGTAGTGGGCTCGCGTCTTTCACCATTTCATTACAGTATTCTTTTAATTCTTTTTCTTTAAAAAAATACATAAAATGATTCCGGCAATACGAAGAGTGTTGAATTCCAATAGATACCGTTTTTTTATGTGCACCTTTCCAGATTGCGCGCTCCATGGGCTGGAACTCCAATGGATGAATCAATGCATTTATATGCAATTGAGTTGTCAAGCGATCTACGGCAGTCATCAGAAGTAGATTCTGCTGGATCTCTGCGCCTGTTAATGTTCTGCGTAATTCAACGTCCCAAAGATTCGTTATATCCCAGGAAAGAAATTTCGGCTGAAGATCGGGTGACATCCAGTAATGGTATGTCAAGAAATTCAAAATTTGTCTTAAATCAAGTAAATGTTTAAATAGATCACTGACATGTATATACAACTCCAAGGGTTCTATTTGTGGACTCAAAAAAGTTTTACGTGCTTGATCTCGATTCCGCCACAATTTCGAAGGAGCGTCTGAAATCAAGACAAAGTAGAGAACATGTGCATTTTCCCTGAGAAGTGGTTCTAGGTAAGAGAAGTATCGTTCTTCATGCGTAGGGGTATAAGGGTTTCTCCATAAGACCGGGTAACGACTGAATAAACCCACTATCGGTCTCTTATTGCTTTTAGGCAGAGGACGTATTCCATGAATAAACAGAATAAAGCGTGTAAAAAAAACGCGCCCTATGACTAAACAACGTAAGGCAATCAAACGAAAAATAAGCGCAAAGCCATGACTTTTCGTTATAAGTTCTCTAATCTTACGAGGTGGATGTATTTTGAAGATTCTTACAGATTGATTGCCGGAAGATAATCCTTTGCTAATACAAGTCCTTAAGTCAGGGTCGCCTAGCCATATCCAAAACGAATCGAAACTTTCGTTATTTAAAACCTCTTGCAAAAGGGCAAGGATGTAGAGTTGCTTCGTTATGCTTCCACGAAGAGGACTTTTTTCGCATGTTTCTCCAAACCACCACAGATTTACCCCGTTCTTCCTTCTCAAGAGTTCTAAAAGCGTACGGCCCCCTAAGCGGACATGCCGTGGAAAATGATAGACAAACTCCGGATAAAATTCCTGTAGGTTTTGTTGGGCTTTTTCTCCATATTGTTCCACAGGTAAAACAGAATGATGAATCGGCTGGAACAATGCTCGGTTTTCACGGAGGTAGCGTGTCGCACTAAAACCGAGTACCACTGAAAACCATTCTACATCTTGCTCAACACATTGCGCTTCTTTCACCCAACCTGCTTCAAGTTGATCACAGATAACAAGAATACGATGACCCAATTTTACGGCCTCTTTGAGAGGAAGTTTTTAGTCAGGCAGACGTTCCAATTTATTATCAATTGGGCGCTGTTTTTCTAGCCGCAACCTGCCGAATGGCTTCGACGACTCGGTTAAGACTGCTTCCATCGTTTTTGTATGTACCGTATTGGCACAAAAATTCATCATTTTTATATTGAGCATTATCGAAATCCTGTGTTACAAGGATCTCTTCCAATCTCTTCACAAAAGCATCCAAATCTTCACTATAAAACACACGCTTTTTTAAAGCAGTCAGACCTTCCTCCAGCATTTTGAAAATCCGGTTAAACACTAAAATCTTTACATCTGTTGTCACCGCATGAAGTAAAACAGTGGAAGGCGAATCGATGATGATCAAATCTGCTCCCTGCATTGTCTTGATGGCACTTCCATCTGTTTCAAAGCAAATGTGATCCCATTTCTGATGTCGGACCCAGCTTTTAATCGCTTCAACATTCTCTCTAAATTGTCTTGCTGGATGCGGTCTTACAATAACATCCAATTCAGGAAACTTTCCTAACACCTGAAGGATACGACGGTTTATCTCAAAGTATTCTGTTAGGGTCAGCCGGCTATTCGTGTAGTGTATAAAATTTTTAACATAACTCGCCAAGGGGTAAACGATCTTCGGTTTTTCTTTTTTTTTGCATAGAGTCGCAGGTTCTTTCATGATGTTGTCCAGCGAAATCAAGCCAGTTGTGATTGGGCTGCAACCCGAGTCTTCATCCTTTGCTACATATTTTGTAACGCCATGCCCTCCCGTTAGTTTATAGTCGCTCATAAGGCCATCGGTATATTTTGCCATGGGCCAATCCCAATAACCATAACTGCTATGCTGCATTGTAACCACCGGAATACTCAGTGTCTTTGCCGTTTGAGCAAGCGTGTAAGTATTCGGGTGAGAAAAGTAGCTAGATACTAAGCAAACCACATTTCGCCTTTTAAAATAACCATATGATATGATTTCAATAACAAAGAGGCGTGGGAAGATCTTCTTGAACATATACTCAAGCCGACTGGATACTACTTCAAAAAAGTCAACGCCTCGACATGATAAAAGCAACTTCAGGCGAGAACTGTGCTGGCACTTCTGCCAAGCATTACCACATTTTTTTTTGTATCTGTGCGGTATTCTTGGTATTTTGAGAAGTTCTATCCCCCACCTTAAACCAAATCCAAGAGGTAAAATAAGAGGGCCTGAAGGATTCCATGGGACCACTCTGTACCTAGAAGTGAGTAGGTCCATCGCACTTGCTAGCCCATACCCTCCTTCTACAAAGCATATCGATGATACCGATTTTGACCTTCTACAGAACTTCAGTTCAATTTTCAAATCTTGATAAAACATCCCAAGCTTCCGCTTGAAATTTGAATGTATCTTTATCAGGTGACTTAACTTCCTCCTTCCCTTTGGTCGGGGTAGGTACGTTAATACAGAATTTGGCGAATAAACTTTACATACGTGTGGGAGGAGCAAACTATATAAAGATTCCTGTTCATCAAAAGTGAGACTAAAGTCGAGGTCTAAAGAGTTTGTCTGGAAAAAAAAGATCTGATCAGGTTGCATTGATTTAAGAACAATAGCTAATTGAATAATTTTTTCCATACAGCTATCAAGGAGTACCTTCAAATAAGAGGCTACATTTCTACCAAAAGGGATCCAATCGTTGATTAGCGAAACTAGCTCTTCAAGCTTGGCCCAATTGTCATTCAATTCAAACTGAATTTCTAGTGAAGATACTTTTTGATGAGGAAAAATGTAATCAAGGTTAAGAACTTCTAATTCATACGCTGCAATAGGGGTCAGGCAAACACGATGGATCCCTTCTCCTCTTAATAATCCAGCTTTATCAAGTAAACCTGCCTCTCCTGAAAATTCAATAAAGACCGCGCGGTTGTTTAGATTTACCAAGAACTCTCACTTCCTATAATCATCAATACAACATTTAAATATTACTATCTTTTGATCGAAAGGAATTGACCTGTTGGAACATACAAGGTCGTGAAGTCATCTCGGTCATTCATAGACTCATCAATCGCATTCTTTGCACCGACACAGTTTGAAAAACCATAGTCGTCATACACAATAATTCCTCCAGGGACTATTCTATCAAGTAACATTCCATTAACATCCTTGATTGATGAATACAGATCTGCATCAACATGAGCAAATTTAAACCTGAGATGGTCATATTCGGACAAAGTTTCCTTAAAAAAACCTTTTATCAGCTTTACATTTTCAAATGGCTCGAATCGGCGCTTAACCTCATCGTAATTAGATGCGAGATCGCCTTTTTTCCAAAATGCATCCTCCCGGAGATCACTTTCAGGGAAACCTTGAAAGCTGTCAAATAGGTAAAATTCTGAGCGATCACCTAGATTCCTCATCGTTTGTGCTATCTGGATAGCCGTGTGTCCTCTAAAACATCCAAATTCTGCTACAACACCTTTTATTGGTACTTTCAGGCAGTTAATGAGGCACTGCATTACCATAATTTGTCTATCAAACTTACCTGGGTAAACCTCTTTCATGTTTTCTAACCCGGCTTCACAAAAACGCTGTTCCGGAACCAAATAATCAAGAAGCTGTCTCCATCTTCCATATAAATTTAGTGGGGCAACCACTCCAAGAAGGGTTTTCTTAAATAAAATGATGTCCCGGAAGGAAACCGAATACCCTGGCACAAGCTTTATTTTCAACTTTTCTAGCTGTCTGCCAATTCCCAGCCTCATCTTTGATCACCTTTTAGCAGCTCAAATCCAGTGCTGTATCGCTTATAAACCTCACGACCTCGCAAAACAAAACATGCAGAAATATAACTTTTGAGCATAAAATTTCTAAGCGGTGTCCTCCGCAAGTAGTTCCTAATCATTTCCCCCTCTCAACTTCCTTTGTCTCAGGATAAGATTTCTTCACACATCCAATCCACACCATGTATTCCTTTGGATCATTTGTGAAGAAGGGGAGCGCTTCTTCCCTTTGGAGTAAGCCGAAACCGGATCTTATAAACCGCTCATCAATTAATGAGAATCCCGTTATCATCTTATCGATCTGTGAAAGATTATATATCCGGTGTGCATTAAAAACGAGTACTGAGGAAGCTGATACAGGGATGGAAAACACAAATATCCCTCCGGGTTTCAGGCATCGTTTTACTTCACTGATAAATTTGAGATCTCCTATCGGATCAATCGTATCACCATATCGTCCTAATCCTATATGCTCTATCACACAAAGTGACGACATGAATTCACATTCGTTATCTTTAAAAGGCAAACCGCGCGCATCTATTTTTTTGAACTTAAGACCAGGCTTTCTAAAATCGATAGTACGTGTATCAACACCTACGACATTAACAAAACTTGAGAGTGTTGCAAGAAAAACGAGGTCGGAACCAATATCGAAGACCGTTTCAGGCTTCGCCCTGCTGACCATTTCTGCTGCAAATGATGCTTCAAGAACTGACTTGCGAAGCGGATGCTCGGAACTGTTATCACCTGCCCTCACATCAAAGTGAATTTCCCCCACATCTAATTCAAGTCTATTTGCCTCTTCTAAATAAGCGTTTAGGCCTGAAAAAATTTGTTGGCCCGAACGAAGGTATTCTCCTACTCCCCATTTTTTAATAAATCTAAGTTTTTCTTTAATCTTTTTTAGATTAATGCTCACATTATCCACCACATAGTTTTAAAAATATGTCTCGCACTTTCTTCCGATCAGAACCTAAGCCTACATACATTATGGGAAAGGCAGACAACCCGAAGAGGGAAACTCGGAGGGCGACTTGTAAAAAATCGTTTCCTATCGTACCACCCAAGTTCCCTGGAATTGTCAGATCAATAGTCATTAATAGCCCCGCCCAGCCTAAAACAACAAACAGACACCCTCCCCAAAAACGGAACCACCATTCGCCCTCTCGCTCTATCATAGAACGCGTTACCCATAAGGCCGTACCAAGATGCACTCCATACGCAATGAACATTGCAACAGAAACCGCGACCAAAGGTTCCAAAAAGAAATCGCGGAGGGTAAAAAAAGACAACATAAAGCTTGGAAGTTGGACTCCTGCGACCAGAATCAATTTATCAACTCGCTTATGGGCCATAAGTATCTGATAATAGAGATACCGGATTGCTAGCATTCCAACAGCCATCATGCTAATTTTCACCGCAACAATTCCTGGGGAAAACTCCGGCAAAAAGTGCCTTATTATAAACTCGCTTCCAAAATAACCCAGTGGAAGAATCATCGGCAGGATCAAAAAAAGGTCAATCCGCAAATAACGCAAAAATTCCCTTGAAAAATCTTTCTGTTTTTGCGATACGGAAAAGCGTTCCATCATATTTGGAAATGCGATATAGACGAGAGCAATCGGGATTTCCAAGGCAATCCTTGAAAACCTAAAACCAATATAGTAGAAAGCCAGCGTAGCTTCTCCAAGCAAATAACCAACAAGCAAGGTATCCGCTCTTTCCGCAATGGTCCACAATATTTTGAAAGCCGAATAACTTGGACCATAAGGAAAGTGTAGACGGAGGTCTCGCAAGTTTAAACGCCAGGAAAATGAAAACAGACCAAGTGATCTCCCCGAGACAAAAAAGTATATTAATTTGATAATACCGATCACAGCCGTCCCTGCAAAAACGCCTTGTAGTCCCCAAAGAAATGCCCAGCCGATTAAAGACCAATCTAAAAAAGCGCCGATAACATTTGCCACCGAGTAAAACTTAAACGCCTTAGCGCTCTTGAGAAGGACAAGAAAGATAGAAAGGAGCTTTTGAAAAATAAAGATGAAGGGAAGCCAGTAGAGACCAAGTCGGATGTTTTCAGGGTATCGGTCTCCGAACAAAAAACCATAAACGATGATTCCAATGGACAACAGTAGGCCTTCAGCTATACTCCAACTGAAAAAAGAGTTTCTAAGGTGGTCTTCAGTCTCTTGGTCTCCACGTGCCCGATAATAAGGAATCAAACGCTCGGAGGAGTAACTCACTCCAATCGTTGCTGTACAAAAAAAAGCAGAGAGAATTTCAATAAAGTTCCAAACTCCGATCAGTTGCGGCCCAAGGATTCTCCTAATTAGAATCGCGTATATGAGGCTTCCACTGCGGATGACGGCGGAAGAAGCGGTCATATAAGCCAAATTTCTAGCAAGGCCCTCTTTTTTTTCAGGTTTGTGGGATGGTTTTACAGGAGAAGACAGAACAAGCTCGGGACCAGAGGTTTTCATATACCGATTTGCCCCGTTCTATCCAACAGTTTCTGAAGCTTTTAGGCATTCGAGCAAATTTTGAATAGTATTCTCGTGGACATGCTTCCATGCAGCAGGACTACCGTTTGCGAGATGAGGAGCAAGCAACACATTATCAAACCCGTGGAGAGGGCTATCAGATGGCAAGGGTTCTTCCTCAAAGACGTCAAGAGCAGCGCCTGCTATATTTCCAGCACTCAATGCTCTAACCAAGGCGGGTTCATTGATGACGGATCCACGAGAAGTATTGATGATACAAGCGGTTGGTTTCATGATTTCAAATGCCCTGTCCCCAATCAAATGGAAGCTAGTGGGATTTAGATCGCAGTTCAAACTTACGAAATCAGATTTTTCGAGGAGGCCTGTTTGAGAAACCATCTCTACGCCAAGTTCTTCCAGAAATTCCCCATCAATTTCTATAAGGTCATTTCCAAGGACGTGCATTCCTAAAGCATGCGCCTTGCGAACAAGGTTTTTCCCAACATTTCCCATGCCAATAACACCTAATGTACATTCCGAAAGAGAGATACAGGGTCTTTTTTTCCACTTTCCCTCTCGGATGTCTTGATCACTCCATGGCAATTGTCTTGCAAAACAGAGGATATACCCCAAAACAGTATCTGCTACCGGCCCACTGAAGGCATTTGGCGTGTTTTTTATTTCAATCCCGAGTTGTGCTGCTACACTTTGATCGATAGAATCAATGCCCGTTCCCCATTTTGAAATCACCTTTAGACTGTGGGCGGTGCGTAATACCTGTTCTGTAAAATGATCATCCCCGCAAATCACGCCATCAATATTCTCAATCCATTTCAAAAGTTCATTTTCTGAAAGTCGCTCATTCACAGGTGGCACAACAAGTTCGATATCGTTCTCTTTAAAAATATGCCTAAACCTGTCAAGTACAGGCTGCATATATGGTGCTGATACGAGTACTTTCCACTTCATAACAATGATCCTTTTCCCTCAACTTTGTATGGCCAAGTGAGCATATCCAGGCATTAGGGGATCCCCTTGCATCATTTGTTCGGCTTTCTTTAGATCCTCGGGAGTATCGACCGTTTCAGTCTCGATCTCCGTCAAAACCATTTTAATACGATAACCATTCTCCATTGCTCGGAGATAATCCACGGATTCTACACTTTCCAAGGGAGTCATTGGAAGGTTTCCGAACGCCATCAGAAAGTCTCTGCGGAAGGGGATAATCGCAACATGAACATACATCGGGAGGCGAACGCCCTCCTTTAATTTGCGTCGAGATGGAATAGGCTCTCTCGACATATACATCGCGAAATTCTCTTTATCTACAACAATCTTTATCCTGTTTGGATCGTCATGTTCCTCGAAAGACCGTATCTTAGCCATCATCGTTGTACAAGGAATTTTTTTGTCTTCCAGCAGTGGATGAACAACATCATCTATCATCTCAGGAAATACCATCGGCTGATCACCCTGGATATTCACTACAATATTAAGATGATGCCCAATTTCTTTTTCGATGTTTTGGGTTGCTTCCACCACACGATCTGTACACATCTCATGTGTGTCTTTCGTCATAATGGCCTTGCCACCAATACTCTTTATGTAGCTGTAGATCTCTTCGTCACAGGTTGCAACAAATACTTCATCCAAAACCTTACTCATTTTAGATCGAAAATAGCAGTGCCCAATCATTGGAATCCCGTGTATTTTCTTCATAGGCTTTCCAGGAAAACGACCGGATTTCATCCGGGCGGGTATCAGTCCTACAATTTTCATATCAACACCTCATTATTTTTTCCGAGCAATGCAACGGATATGTGAACTAAGATTGTTCTCCTGTAAAAATATCTGAAACGCTTTTTGTGCTTTGGTATCTGTTTTCTCAATCAGATGCCTTACAAAGCGAGGCACCTTGATCGCCGGATCTTCTCTCACGGCGTTCACAACGATATCAAGGTCTATTTTTCCGGGTGTCGTGATCTGAATCACTTCATAACCGCTACGCTCAACCAATCTGTGCATCCCCTCGAATGAAATAAGGTTTATGTGGTGAGGAGGATAGATGCTCTTTGAATGCTCCCACAACACCTGCAAGTCAAACCCACTGATCGTCAAAGTCGTGAAGAGGATCAAGCCGTTTTCGACGATTATTTTATTGATCGCTTTCAAAAAATCACATGGAGAAAAGACATGCTCCAATACTTCAAAAGACGTTACCAGATTGGCCTGAACATCTTCTGTCAAAACCGCTTCAATCGGTTTTTCAACAACCTGAAATCCCTTGCTTCTGCAAATATCTGCCATGTTGGGTGCAGGTTCAACCCCTATGACCGACTGAAAGACATCTTGTTTTGATACTTCCTCAAGGAAGATGCCAAAGCCCGCACCCACGTCCGTAAAAACTTCATTATTCGTCTTTGAGTAAGACCTTAAAATGTCAGCGACCAATTCGGCCCGAGGTCGATATATCTTCTTTCGACGGGCATCAGATGTTTCTCTGTAAAAATTGCTGCTCCAAAATTTTACAGCTTTACCTTCCTGATAATAGTGATCTATTACTTTCGAAGTTGGCCTGGGAGAAAGGTAAAGAGAGCCACATTCCTTACAGATTTTATATTGGAATCCTAGCTTTTCAAATGCAAATTCCTGACAATTACACCCACAGGCAGGGCATTCCACATCTACAAATTGACTTTTGTCTGCAAAGAACATTTTGATGTCTTGTCGCACAACTTCAAGGTAACGATTAAAAAGTTCTTGCGGGCGGATCTCTGCTTCTTTCATGACATCTCGTCTCCCCAGACATTTAGAATGATTTTTAAATGTTTCCCAGAGCGATGGAGTTCCCAGGCCTTTAAAAAATCATTTAACGGCAAGGTTCTCTTAACAAAAGAGGACAGGTCAAAACTGGAGAGCGTTTGCAGCGCCCATTGAAAATCCTCTTTTCTGCTCCCCACTGAACCGACAATCACCTTCTCCTGTGCAACGACGTTTTCAAAGTTATATGGAAGCTCGCCGTAAGGAAAACCCAACAAGAGGATAGTCACATTTGTACGGCTTTCTTCCAATATCTGCCTTAACACCTCTAATCGTCCCGTTGCTTCAATAATCACGTCAAATTGGTCTAAGTTACCAACGGTATAGGCGGTTTGAGCCTTCCCTTCAAAAAACTGAAGGCGATCTTGATTCACATCAAATACTGTTACATCATGTCCTATGGCTATCAAGGACTGAGCCGAGAGGTTGCCGATCGGACCAGCGCCAATGACTGCACACGCCTCTCCTTTCTTTTGCATTCGACCAGAGATTCTACTTAATCCCTTCCTGACAACGGCGAGCGGCTCAGCTAAACAGGCTTCCTTGAGCGTGACATTATCTGGAATCTTATTCACATGTTTTGCAGGAAGAGACAAAAACCAGGCATACGCACCATCATGGTTCACAACACCGACTTCTTGCCGTTTTTTACAGGCAACTGGTGATCCAGCCAGGCAAAAATTACATTGGCCACCTGATAAGATGCATTCACCAACAACTCGGTCGCCTACCTTAATTGATTCACAATTTGCACCAATATGGACAACCTCACCAGAAAATTCATGCCCCGGCACAATCGGATATTTTGCAATTTTATTTTTATAGTACCCAAGTGTCTGATCATAAATCTCAAGATCAGTTTGGCAAACACCCACATATGCCACTTTTATCAATACATCGCCTGGCTTTCGTGCAGGGATAGGAAGTTCCAGCAATGTAGCATCATGCTTACCAGAAATTACGACCGCTTGGCTCGACCCTGAATAAAAGAGATCCCTTCTCTCTCGTTGCAAATCTATCTTATTTGTCCAACCAACATAGCTTCCCCTCCATTGGTAATAGCGAAATTGTACAATCTGCTTTGCTACAGCTATTTGGATTGATGGAAACGAAGCCAATACATCTTCAACAATATTCACGCAGAAATGCCAAAAGGATCGACCTGCATGAGGCGGCGCTGGCAAGCCAATTCCATTAGCTGCCACTGCTTCACGTCGATAACGATTGTAGATTTGGTGCCATGATTCTTCATGAATATGGTAAATAGCTGCTCTAGGTTCATAAACAACAATATTGCCTTGTTCCATCTGATACTTTGCCCAAGCTATGTCTTCAAGACCTGTAAGATATTCGTCGAAATGACAATATTCCCAAAGTGACTTCCTGATGGCCGAATTCGCGTTATTCGCATAATAAGGAGGATCTTTCCTCATCAGCCGCGTTTCTTTGAAGAATCTTGAAAAGTCTCGACGTTCTGAAAACTTGGTTTCTTGCGCTCCCCGTTGTTTTCCATACACCATGGCCACGTTATTATCCATAAAGGGGGCAATTAAAGCCGTCAACCAATGGCGATTCATCGGCCTTGTATGTGCTGACACAATGACCACATACTTTCCGTCACTATGCTTACAACCAACATTTAACGAGTAGCCAAATGTAAAATCTCGACTTTTAATCTCTAATATTTTGGAACAGAAGTCCTTTGCTATGGTAATAGTTTTGTCGGTCGAACCGGAGTCGACCAAAATAATTTCATAATCGGAGTAGTCTTGATTTCGAATTTCTTTAAGAAGGTTTCCTAGATGCTTTTCTTCATTAAAAGCACGAATAACGATACTTGTTTCTGGCATAGACACCTATTTTTATCTTTGTTTAGGTAACCAATGTAAAAACGAGCGATAAGAAAATATTATAAACCTTTGAGCCCGTTTCCTTTTCAATAAGCTGCAAGCCATCAATATTCCATGGATTCAGCACCAGGGGCTTCTCGCAGATCGCATCGGCACCATTTTTCAAGGCGAAGCGTATATGCGAATCATGTAAATAATTCGGGGAAGCAATACTGACATAGTCAATACTGCTTCCTTTCCGCTTCATTAAATCAACATGACGATCAAATCGTTCAAACTCTGTAAAAAAACCGCCTTTGGAAAATATCGATCAATAATACCGACCGAATCGTTTTTATCCAGGGCCGCAACAAGGTTATTGCCCGTGTCTTTAATCGCTTTCATATGTCGAGGTGCGATGTACCCGGCAGCACCAATCAAGGCAAAATCCTTCATTTATAATGGCCCTTTAGTGAAAAAAAAACATCAAATCTTTTGTTGACTAATTCTTTCAATTTTTTTACCCAAAATAGGGTTGATGTGTCGCTTTTCGTGATTACGATTTGATCTCTCTCAAGAAACACATCATAAGTGACTGATTATGTGAATGTTCCTTTTGGGGGGGCTGTTTTGGCCCGATTACGACGCTAATCTTTCAGGCAACCGGGTCCACTTCTATTTATGCCACAAGGGGTATTTCTCGACGCTGGCCGCCCAATTCAAGAATCAATGCGCCCTCGTCGCTGGTCAATTGTTCATCTGCGTTCAACAACTCAATGCCATAGACCGTGCCATCCGGCGCAATATCAATGTTCATTGCGTCACTGATCTTTATTGTTGTTACCTGCCCCGTTTTTTCGCGGAACCGGATATACGCGATGTTGTATTTGGGATCAAAACTTAGCTTCACGACACCCTCCAGTCTTTAGTAAAACTTTACGATGACTGTAACCACTAGCCAGCCATCATCTTCAACGGCATACGCCTCAATCTGCTTGGTTGAATATTGCTTATTGTTCCACTTGCCGTCAAACGGAAAATTGCAGCGAAATCCTGTTCTTCCGTATTTGGCGGCGAAGCGCTCCCCACGCTTGACCGTAAGAACAACTTCTTCTTCCAAAGCACCGCGCTCTTGCAAGCGATCCTGGGCATGTGGATGAAGTCTGACTTGCATGAGGACCCTTAATCTACAAAATTACCCGTTCACTTTTCCAGCAAATGGATGGTATTCTCCAACCCACCTTAAGGGCGTTGCCACACGAATATTATGAACGGTTTCAATGCTCAATCTCGCTTCTTCCAGACCAAACCCGCCACCTGATAAGATGTCCCGATACTCAATGTATGTAAGTCTGAAAAGCCATCGGAAAACTCAATTTCTTCCAAAAACCATCATCTCGATAATTGTTTCGGTCTGCGTGTTTTCTGGAAAACCTTTCTGAAGACTACCTCAAAACCTGCTTTCTCAGCAAAAGTAGCAATGCGTCTTAAAAATCTTTGAGATCGTAGAACTAGCCCGTCCGCCCCACAACGCAACCCGAAGGCGCAAAGTATTACGCGGTCGGGTTGAACGACTGATTAGCGTCGTAATTGGCCCGAAAAAGCCAAAAATCGCCCCAAAAGAAACACTAATAAAATCAACTACTTAAAAATGTGTTTCTTGAGAGCATTTTATTCCCACGGGTTGAAAAGTGAGACCCCGCTTTGCTCCATGTCTGAACTATTTCTTGTGACCACTATTAAGTCGTGGGCGACACCTGTTGCAGCAATGAGACTGTCTATGGCTGGCATAGGTCGTCCCTTTAGCTCCGCTTCTCCTTGAATTTCACCCCATACTTTGGCAACCTTTAAATCTACCTCGATTATTCTGTTTTCAAACCTTTCTTTCAGCTCATACTCAACCCACTGATGAAGGGTTTTTTTCCTTTTTGAATGAGATAATTTTGAGATTCCTTTATGCAGTTCTCCAAATGTTAGCGTGGATAAATAAAAATTTTCCTCATTATTTCGAGTTACCCAAGAAATGACTTTTTTGTTTGGTGCCGGCTTTGCGAGCTCTGAAATAACACAAGTATCAAGAATATATTTCATATTGCCACGTCTCTTGGTGGGGTTTTATCTCTTTCAAGGTCTATATTTTTACCGCCGAGTGGAGATTTCTGCATAAATTTAAATAAGTTAAGCTTTGGCTTTGCTAACTTTTTATAATCCTCGACTGATAGCACAACAACAGCCTCTTTCCCATGCCTGGTTACAACTTGAGGGCCTTCCTGCTGGGCTCGGTCAACCAAATTACTGAACTTATTTTTTGCTTCCTGCAACTGCCAGGCATGACTCATCTTTCACCTCCTGCTTTTAATTCAGTCTAGTCTGGCTAGATAGTATCTTGAGTGCGGAGCATTGTCAACTTTGTTAGGCAAACAATGTAGGGAGATAATAATGTGTCCGGTTTTTAGCGCATAAAGAATCTAAGCCCATCTCTTTCTTCCCTCGACGTTCCAATCCACCCAAATAAAACCAGACGAAACATGGCTTACTGAATAACACACAAGCAATTGATATTAAGTGAAATTTATATGTAGTTGATCACACTCACTTCCTTTTAGTAATATTGCTCATGAGACATTCTACAGACTTCTTATGCAGCGTTCCAAATCTGATCGCTGCCTTCATCTTCCAGAACAACGGCTTAATATCCTGAACGTATCCGAAAGCAACAAACTGCGGTCTATCTCTCATCGATTGACTCAATCCTCCGTGACCGCCGCACTGATCCTGCTTTTCATCCTTCTTGGTATCAACAGAGGCTGGGCAACTCCAACAGATCCGCTGGACAACATCATAAAACTCAGTCCAAATGCCAAGGTATATCTTGTCACTGTTGGCCCCGGTTCACTGGTCTGGGAGCGTTTCGGGCACAACGGCATATGGATCCAAGATCCGGCGCTCGGCTTCGACATGGTCTTTCATTGGGGACTCTTTGATTTTCAATCGGAAAATTTCTGGCCGAAGTTTCTTCAAGGTTATATGGATTATTCGATTGGAAGTATCGATTCCCGGCAATTCTTTCAGTTCTATGCTGAAAGCAAGCGCGGCGTTCAAATTCAGGAATTGAATTTCAGTGCAGATCAAAAAAACAGACTGACAGGGCTTTTAATCAAAAATGACACCGAAGGGCAGCGAATTTATCGCTACAACTATTACCTGGACAATTGTTCGACACGGGCACGGGACATTCTGGATCAGGTGCTGGGCGGCCTGATTTCCAATGCGACAACGGGAAAAGGCAGCGGTAAGAGCTTCCGGTCAAATACGCAACGTCTACTGCAAAAAATACCTGGAGCTTATCTCGGAGTTCAGCTGGCCCTGGGTGCGCCCGCTGACCGGGAAATTTCCATTTGGCAGGATATGTTTACCCCGATGTCTCTGAGGCGTCATCTCAATAAAATCAATTTTTCAGATGGTTCGCCCATCGTACTGTCGGACAAACTGGTCTACGCCGCATCCTCAAATAAAGAACCCACTCAGGTCACTTCCTATCTCTTTTTCTATCTACCCATCAGTGCATCGCTTGCCTTGCTTTTTGCGAGCCTCGGTTATGTCAGCGCTGCGGGTAAAAAGTGGGCGCGTGTTTTACTTGCATTGGGTGGAAGCCTGTGGTCGCTGATCTCCGCTTTGGTCGGCACCCTGCTTTTACTGATCTGGGGTTTTACCGAACATCGCTATGGTCACTGGAATGCCAATCTGCTGCAATACAATCCCCTGTCTTTCTTCTCAGCGATTTTCTTTATTATGTTGATGGTACAAGGGCAGCTTCCGAAAAAGGCCTTGCTGTTATTAAAAATCGTGACGGGTCTTTCTCTACTCGGCCTGGTTTTCAAGTTCATCCCGATTTTTGAACAAGGGAATGGCGAGGCCATCGCCCTGGCGCTGCCAGTCCACCTCGGCCTGCTATGGGGTATTTACACGGCTCAAACATCGCTGCCTCCCCTTGCTCGGCCTTCAAAGTAAGAGATGCTTGTCTTTATTTGAAAGACCGAATCCGTTCAAGTAGAATGCGCCGCATGTTTCCGCGAAAAAAAATCATTATTATCGGTGGTGGTATTACCGGTCTTTCGACTGCTTATTTCATTCAGGAAAAGCTGAAAGAGCAAAAGATCCCGGCAGACTGTCTCTTAATTGAAGCGGATGATCGTCTGGGTGGAAAGATCCGCTCCGTACAGACGGACGATTTCATCATCGAGGGCGGTCCTGATTCTTTCATCACACAAAAAAAATGGGGCCTGGAACTCTGCCGACGACTGGGGCTTGAGGACCGTTTGGTTCAAACTAATCCACTGGACAAAGCGATTTTTGTTTTAACGAAAGGCAAGCTTCAGCCCTTTCCCGAAGGCTTTAATTTAATGATTCCAAGCCGGATGATGCCCTTTCTGTTGACACCCCTCGTCTCTCCCTTGGGAAAGCTCCGCATGGGTATGGATCTTTTTATTCCGAAAAGAGATTCAAATGATGACGAAAGTATTGCCTCCTTTGTCCGCCGTCGATTGGGGAATGAGGCCGTGCGAAAATTCGCCGAGCCGATTCTCGCCGGTATTTTTGCAGGCGATGCGGAAAAGTTGAGCATTAAGGCGACCTTTCCCCAGTTTACGGCCCTTGAACAAAAGTACGGCAGTTTGATTACCGGGATGCGGGCACGAGCGCGGCAAGGGAAAAGCGCTGGAAATACAGGATCAAAGCCGACTTACTCCATGTTTGTGACCCTTCGGGACGGTCTTTCAAGCATTGTGACAGAACTCCGAAAAAGGCTGGATTCGGTTGAAATTTTGACGGGGCAGGCCGTGGAGCAGGTCAATCCGACTTCCGGAGGCTATGAGGTCTTAGTCGGTTCCGAGCGAAAGCCGGCCGACGCCCTGGTTGTGACCTGCAATACCCATACAAGCGCCGGATGGATTGAACACTGGAATCGTCCCCTTTCGACCCTACTTCGGGAAATCCCCTATGTTTCTACAGCAACCGTGTCGGTTGGCTTCAAAAAATCTGAGGTCAAACATCCTTTAAAGGGTTTCGGTTTTGTTGTGCCGCGCGAGGAAAAGTGCGGCATCATGGCCTCGACCTGGAGTTCGACGAAGTTCGCCGGTCGTGCGTCAAAGGAGCACGTGCTGATTCGTACCTTTCTGGGAGGCGCTCACCGGGAAGAGGTGATCGGACGAAATGATGAAGATCTCATTACAATGGTGAGACAAGACCTTAAAGCAATTTTAGGGATTGATGCGAAACCGGTCGTCGTAAAAGTCTTCCGATGGATCAAGGCCAACCCGCAATACCATGTGGGTCATCTTGATCGCGTGTCTGAAATTGAAAAACACGTTCAAAAACACTCCGGCTTCTTTTTAACCGGGGCAGCCTATCGAGGGGTCGGCATCCCGGACTGCATCGAACAAGGGCAGGCCACTGCCTCCAAGGTCATTGCTTCTATCACGGATTAAGCCACGTCTGAACACTTTCTCCAAGTGTATAAGTCATTGATTTTTTTGACCACTCTGCCTTACAACACGTTTTGAGATTCAAGCGGGAAGGTTCTCTCCGTGAAGGAGGGAATCCTCCTTTCTTCTTCAGCGACTCCGAAATAAATAGGCCTAAAGGCCTATTTGCCATTCTAAAAAGATAGGTCTTTTTTTCCATTGAACATCCATTTACCGGAAAGATAAGATGTCCCTTGATTATTTTAATATGCTATAGTCCACCAAAATTGGCTTGTATTTGTGATGATCGGTAATAGCCCTCCAATCAATTACATCCCTATCTTCATCTTTATTGCTGTTTCGCTTGCATTCGGTATCGGCACTCTCGTCCTCAGTTATTTCGTTCAGGTTAGGGTCAACGATCCGGAGAAATTATCGACCTATGAATGCGGTAGCGAGCCAATCTCCGATGCCAGAAACCCTTTCCCCGCCCGGTATTATATTATTGCCATGCTTTTTGTGATCTTTGATGTAGAGGTGGCCTTTTTGTACCCCTGGGCCGTTGTTTTTAATAAAATCGGTCTCTTCGGCTTAATTGAGATGATTATCTTTATCGCGCTCTTTCTGGTGGCCTATGTTTACGCCTGGAAAAAAGGAGGACTCGAATGGGATTGACGGGAAAATTTGAGGCCAATTATGTGACCCTCAAGCTGGATCAAGCCGTCAACTGGGCCAGAAAAGGTTCGCTTTGGCCGATGGTTTTCGGCCTGGCCTGTTGTGCCATTGAGATGATCGCTGCTGTGGCCTCCCGCTATGATATGGACCGTTTCGGTGCGGGTATCTTTCGCGGTTCGCCCCGCCAGTCCGACCTGCTAATCGTTTCCGGTACGGTCTGTCGCCGAATGGCCCCTGTGATTCGCAAGGTCTATGACCAGATGCCGGAGCCACGCTATGTCATAGCCATGGGCTCCTGTGCAACTTCCGGAAATTTTTATGACACCTACAGTGTTGTCCAAGGGGTAGACCGTTTTGTTCCGGTGGATATATATGTACCCGGTTGCCCTCCAACCCCGGAAGCGCTTTTGGAAGGGCTGATGCAACTTCAGAAGCAGATCATGAAAAAGAAGGTCTTCGTCAAAAGAGATGAAATTACTGAATCTACCCTAAAGGACTCAGCCTAAATGAAGCCCTTTAGAATTCCAGAAGGCATGGAAAACGGCGAGAACCATGTGCTTGCACAAAAAATATGCAGATGTTTTCCGGAGGCCTATCTCGGCGCAACGCTTTTTCGGGGAGATTTGTCCGTTCATATTCAACGGGAAGAAATTGTCTCCATTTGTCGTCTGCTTCGAGATGATGCCGATCTTGACTTCGACTACCCCGTCCATATTACATCGGTAGACTACATGGGGGAGGCAGAGCGTTTTGAGGTGGTTTATGAATTTTTTTCGATTCGGGAAAAGCGCCAAATTCGCCTGAAAACCCGTGTGCCCGAAGATGACTGCTGTATTGATTCGGTGACCGGAATCTGGCAGGGTGCGAACTACCTGGAGCGAGAAGTCTACGACATGATGGGGATTCGTTTTACGAATCATCCGGACCTGCAGCGTATCCTTCTGCCGGACGACTATGATGAGGGTTATCCTTTACGGAAAAACTTCCCCATGCAAGGCCGGGGCTGGCGAGATAGTTTTGATTTCCCTCATTAATTAAGGATTTGTCATCTTGACTAAAGGGAGAGATCTTAAGATTTCTCCCTTACGGTCGAAATGACATTTTAAAAATGAAGACATGGCAGTAGAAGTCACACCTGAAGAAAAACCGAAAGAGGAAAACAGCCTCCCGCTTTTGCGGAAGGAAGAGCTCCTGCTCAACCTCGGCCCTCAGCATCCCTCGACCCACGGTGTCTTAAAAGTGATTGTGACTCTGGAAGGCGAAAAGGTGGTCAAGTCGGAGCCGGTACTGGGTTTCCTGCATCGCGGTGTTGAAAAACTCGCTGAATCCGTCACTTACAACCAGTTTATCCCCCATACCGACCGTCTCGACTATGTCTGCGCGATGTATAACAACTTCGCCTATGTACGTGCGGTTGAAAAGCTGCTCGATATTACAGTGCCCTGGCGTACTGAATATCTCAGAACAATTGTTGCCGAGGTGCAGCGTATTATCGGCCATCTCTTCTGGCTGGGCACACAGGCTTTGGACATCGGGGCGATGACCGTTTTCTTTTTTACCTTCCGAGATCGGGAAGACCTGCTTGACCTTTTTACCGAACTCTGCGGCGCACGTTTGACGACCTCCTGGTACCGTGTCGGCGGGGTGGAGCGGGATTTTACTCAAAAGTTCGTTGATGATCTCTCTAAATTTCTCGTTACTTTTGATGAAAAAATCGATGAATACGACACACTCCTGATCAACAACCGAATCTGGCTGGCCCGGACCAAGAACATTGCCGTGATCTCCGGTGAAGATGCCGTAGCCTTCGGCTTGTCCGGCCCGACCCTACGCGGCTCAGGCGTGGATTATGATCTGCGCAAGGTTTCACCCTACGGGGCTTATGACCATGTAGAATGGACGGTGCCGCTGGGCACAAAGGGTGACACCTACGACCGCTACTGGATTCGCATGGAAGAAATGAAGGAAAGCGCCAAGATTATCAAGCAGTGCCTTGCTCAACTTCCATCGGGCCCCTTCAAGGCCGATATCCCTCAGGTCGTCGCCCCGCCGAAAGAGCAGGTCTTTACCGATATGGATAGTATGATCTACCAGTTCAAGCTGTATACCCAGGGATTCAAAGCGCCGAAAGGCGATATCTACTGCGGCACGGAGGCTCACAAGGGAGAACTCGGTTTTTACATTGTGAGTCAGGGAGAGGGTAAGCCTTATCGTTTGAAGATTCGCGCCCCCTCTTTTGTACACATGGGAGCCTTTGATTTTATGGCCAAGGGCTATATGATTGCCGACATCATCACGATTTTCGGGACTTACGATATCGTGATGGGAGAGTGTGACCGTTGAGATTTAAGAGAATAGTATGAGTACAGTGGGTAAAAGCGTTCCGGTAGCGGAAGGTGAAGAACTTAAGATGGCAACATTGACCATCGACGGTCAGGAAGTGGTCGTCGAAGAGGGCTCTTCCCTTTTTAATGCGGTCAAAAGCATCGGCGTGAAATTGCCGGCCATGTGTTACCACTACTCCTTTTCACCCTTTGGCTCCTGTGGTATTTGTCTTGTCGAGGTTGAGGGGAAGAAAAATAATGTCCGGGCCTGTACGGCGAAATCGCTTGATGGCATGGTGGTCCATACCGACACCGAAGAAATGACCGATGCCCGAAAAAAGGCCGTCGAAAAACATCTGCTGACTCACCCGCTCGACTGTCCCGTTTGTGATGCCGACGGCCAATGCGAGTTGCAGGACATGACCTATGATCTTGGCGTCTATGACATCAAAAAAGGGAAGGCTCGGAAGGATATTCCCGAAGATAATCGAAGCCTCGTCCTCGGTTTTAATATGGAACGCTGTATCCGATGCGGCCTCTGTATCAATGTTTGCAAAGAGGTTCAACTGGTTGACGCGCTATGTTTCTACAAGGAAAATAAAAACACCCTGGTCGGCGCGCATGGTGGCGGCACGCTCTTCTGTGAATTCTGCGGTGACTGCCTCACCGTTTGCCCTGTCGGCGCAATCGTCAACAAGTTCTCAAAATACAGTTACAAACCCTGGCAGACGAAAAAGACCCGAACAACCTGCAACTACTGCTCCGACGGTTGCCAGCTGACGCTCGAAACCAAGGACCAGACGATTGTTCAGGTTGCAAGCGATCTTTCCTGGGAGACGAAGTTTGGACTGGATGTCGGTCCCGGAGACGGGCATGGCGGCATTTGTGTGCGTGGACGCTTCGGTTATCGATATGTCGAAAGCAAGAAACGTTTGAGCCATGCCCTCATGAAAGTGGACGGACAGTTGACGGAGGTGCCCTGGTATAAGGCGCTTGTTTTGATGGCGAAGCAACTGAATGACATCAAAAAGAACTACGGCGGCAAGGCCATTGCGGGTTTAATCGGGGGACGCTGCACCAATGAAGCGGTTTTTCTTTTTCAGCGACTGATGCGCTCCATCCTGGATTCAAACAACATCGATACCTCTGCGCGTTACGGTCACATGAATTCCGTTCTGGCGATGCAGCAGGCTTTGGGGGTCGGAAGATCAACGACAAGCTATGAGCAAATTGCCCTCTCCGACGTCATTTTGCTTGTGGGTTCCAACATTACGGAAACCAATCCGATTGCAGCGCTTCGTTTGAAAAAAGCGAAAACAGATTTTAACGCAAAAATTATTGTGGCAGAACGCTGGAAAACGAAGATGATGGCCCTGGCGACCCATCCACTTCAATTGGCTTGCGATTCAGAAGCCATCTTTTTACAAGGTCTAGTCAAAGCGATCATCACCACAAAGTGCGCCTACAAGCCTTTTGTTGAAAAATACCTTGAAGCCTACAAGGCGATTGAGTCGGCTGTTTCCGATCTTTCCGAAGAGGACATTTCCGAAGGCTGTGGCCTACCCTGGGAAAAAATTGTGGAGGCAGCAGAGTCACTGGCACAGTCAAAACGAGGTACGCTGATCTGGGGTGAAGGTGTCGTCTCACAGCAAGGCGGATATGAAAATGTGCAACGCCTGATCGACCTGGCCTTTCTGAGCGGACTGTATGAAAAGGAGGGGGCCGGACTACAACCTATCTGTGAAGAAGCCAACGAACAAGGCGCGGTGGATATGGGCGCGGTGCCGGAATTTCTGCCCGGGCAGATCTCCTATCAAAATGAGGCCGAGCGTCAGCGCTTTGCCTCGGCATGGCATAGCACTCTGCCAACACCGGAAGAGCATCAATCAGGACTAAGCCTTCCAGAAATGATAGAAGCGGCACATCGCGGAGAAATCAAGGCCCTTTACATCGTGGGGGAAAATCCCGTCGGGAGTCTTCCCGCTTCTTTTAAAGTGAAAGAAGCCTTTGAGAAAATCGACCTCATCATTTGCCAGGACCCTTTTCTGACGGAAAGTGGGGTGCTGTCCGATTTTGTCTTGCCGGCGGCGACCTTCGCCGAAAATGAGGGCAGCATGACCAATATGGCCGGGGTCGTTCATCGTGTTTCTGAAGCCATTGAACCTAAAGTGGAAGCTAAGCCGGACTGGAAGGTCTTTTCGGACCTCTCACGTGCCCTGGGCCATTCACTCCAATTTCGTTCTTCTGAAGAGATTTATCAGGAAATTAACAAGATCGTGCCCGGTTATTTTCGTCAGAAACTACCCAGCGTCCAATATGACAGCTATCTCAAAAAGGATTTTGTTGCTGAACTTCCTGCGCGATACAGGGCGCTTTCGGCAAAAAAAACAGGTGATTATGCATTGCGGCTGGAGCAGGGACTTTACCACTCCGGCAAACTTTCAACCCATGATGAAGGCTTAATGGCAATTGATGACAAGGCGCTCTTGTCGATTGGAGAAGCAGATGCAGAAGTTCTTGCCATCAGTTCCGGCGGGCAACTCAGGCTCAAAACAGATTTGGGCGACTTGGATGTTGCAGTTGAAGTGAAGGCTGAACTTCCCTCAGGGGTGGTTTCCTTCCCGATCCATTTTAATCATCCGGCAGTCAAAGACCTATTGGAGGTCACGACCGACAAGATGAGTCGAGTCGTTTACACGAGGCAAGGGGACGTGTCCCTTGAGCTTGATCCGGCTCAGGCGCTGAAAGTCCTTCCGCATGAGACCCACGGCGGAGAAAAAAAATTGGACATAGAACAAAATTGAAAAAATTTTTCCATAATGTCTTTTTTAGAGAAATTCTCAAAGGTTTAAAACTGACCTTCAGTCATTACTTTGTGAAAGACATCACGCTACAATATCCGCATGAAAAAACCTCGCTGCCGGATACCTTTCGCGGGGCGCTCTGCTTGCTGCGTTATGACGAAAACGAGACGGAACGATGCGTGGGCTGTGATCTCTGTGAGGCTGCCTGCCCCTCCGGCTGCATTTCTGTGGTCAGTGCTGAGAAATTGGAAAGTGGGGATGTGGTGCGCTATGCCACGGACTTCGACATTGATATTACAAAATGTGTCTTCTGCGGCTTCTGTGTCGAGGCCTGTCCAGTGAATGCCCTGGCAATGACGAAAAGCTATGAGTATTCAACAAACAATAAACGGAGCCTGATTTTCGACAAAGCGAAGCTCTACGAAATTGGAGACCATCGCCATGTCGAAGCCAAGGGCTACCTTGTGGCTCACGACCAAGAGGGCGAAGAAGAGACTGTCAGCGAATACCGCTACCGTTTCCCCTATTATCAGAAACAGGAACCGGTGCCAGAACCGGAAAAATCGACTTAAATGCTAACCGCTTTCTTTTTTTATTTCGCTTTCGCCACTGTCGTTTCTTCGATTTTTACAATCGGTTTCCGAAGTCCTGTCTATTGCACCCTCGCCTTGCTCTCGACCTTTCTGCATGTTGCGGGTTTGTTTGTCCTGCTCCATGCCGAGTTTATCGCCGCCATTCAAATTATTGTGTATGTCGGTGCGGTCTTAGTGCTCTACCTTTTTATTTTGATGCTTTTGGATCTCAAAAGTAATGAATCTTTCATGCACAAGCAGGTCTGGTGGGCCGTCTTTTTCGGGATTGTGATTATTGTCGAAATTTTGATCGGACTTTTTAAATCTCCGATTATGGGAAAGATGCCGGTTCCCGTTTCAGCCGAAGAAGCCATTGGAAATACTCAGGCCATCGGTCTTGCCTTGTTTAATAAGTACCTACTGCCTTTTGAAGTCGTCGGCCTGATCTTGCTGGGCGCTGTAATCGGCGCAATGGTACTGGCGAAGAAAGTTCCGCTGAAGCAAAAAGCGGTGAGCGCCAAAGTTGAATAATTTTGAACTCCAAAAAATAAGGATCCCGTCATGGCGATATTGAAAGAAAAAATGGCTGAAGGATATACATGGATACATCTATCATGATCACCCGAATGCAGCCAAACCAGGTCGTCTCGGGTATTTTTGAGCAAGCACAATTGATCAGGCAATACCCTAAGATTGGTTACAGGTATGCCTCTAAAGAAGCGGAAGAAATAAGGATTTTGCTGTATGGGCATTACCGTATTGCATACCTTATCCGAAATAAAGAACAGATTGATATTTTAGGTGTTTTTCATGGTGCATTGGACATTGACAGGTATCTCTAGATGATCCCGCTTTCTTATTACATTGTGGTTTCAACCACCATGTTTGTGGTGGGTTTAGTGGGGATTCTGATCCGGAAAAACTTTTTGATTATTTTGTTTTCCATCGAATTAATGCTGAATGCCGCCAACATCAACCTGGTCGCCTTTTCCCACTATTCCGGAAAGGTAGACGGGCAGGTCATGTCCATTTTTATTATTGCGGTTGCGGCGGCGGAAGCGGCTATCGGCCTGGCGATTATCATCATCCTTTTCAGAGGCAAGGCCACAACGAATGTGGATGAGATGGATTTAATGAAATGGTAGAAGAACGGTTCGCGGTTAAACCAACTAGAAAGGCTTGTTCTTAATTGGAAGCGATTGAAACGGTCCGGCCTTTTCTGGCGATCATGGTCTCGCTGGTTGCTGCGGGAGTCATCTTAAAATACGATAAAAATCCGGATACGCGGGAAGCGGTTTCAATCGTTGCCGGTATGATCAAGTTTGCCCTCGTCATCTCAATGGCGCCGGTGGTGCTTGCCGGAGGGACGTATAGCTATACGCTTCTAACTTTTGTGCCCGGCCTTGATATTGCGTTCAGAGTCGATGCGCTCGGTCTTTTTTTCGCCACCGTCGCATCATCCCTCTGGATTGTGACCACTTGTTATTCCATTGGTTACATGCGGACGGCGGGAGAGAAAAACCAGACTCGGTTTTATTCCTGCTTCGCGGTCAGTGTGTCGTCAGCCTTGGCGATTGCCTTTTCCGCAAACCTGCTGACGCTGTTTATTTTTTATGAAATTCTGTCTTTTTCCACCTTTCCGCTTGTCGCTCACAAAGGCACTCAGACCGCCTTTGAAGGCGCGAAGAAGTACATGATCTACCTCTTCGGCACCTCGAAGACCTTCTTTCTGGCCGCCCTCATCCTGACCTACAACATCGCCGGAACCCTCGATTTTACACAGGGCGGACTGTTTAACGGTCAGGGTTCTTCCATGATGTTGACAGTGACTTACATCCTCTTCATTGCCGGGATTGCGAAGGCAGGCATCATGCCCTTTCATGCCTGGCTTCCGGGGGCGATGGTCGCACCTACGCCGGTGAGCGCCCTCTTACATGCCGTGGCGGTTGTGAAGGTGGGGGTCTTTTCAGTGCTGCGGGTGATTTTTCATGTCTTCGGTTTGGATTTAATGCAAAGCCTGAACTTAGGCATTCCGACGGCCTATGTGGTTTCATTCACCATTATTATGGCCTCTATCTATGCCCTGACGCGCGATAACCTGAAGGCCCGACTTGCATATTCTACCGTCAGCCAGTTGTCCTACATTATTTTGGGTGCCGCCTTGCTGACGCCCAGCTCTATGCTTGGCAGCGTGATGCACATCGCGAATCATGCCTTTTCAAAAATCACCCTCTTTTTTTGCGCCGGATCGATCTATGTGGCAACTCACAAGATTAATATCTCTGAACTTAACGGCATCGGGCGAAAGATGCCCTGGACGATGACGGCCTTTGCCATCGGCACGCTGAGTATGATCGGTGTACCTCCGGCGGCTGGGTTTATTACGAAATGGTATCTTGCCATCGGTTCGATTGAGGCCGACCAGATTCCGATCCTGTTCGTCCTGCTTGCGAGCACGGTCTTAAATGCGGCCTACTTTGTGCCTGTCATCTACAAGGCCTTTTTTCACAAACCGGAGGACCCCTCGGCAGAGGCGGAGGGCAACTACGGCATCCATCATGACGATATCCGGGAGGCCCCGAAATTTGTTGTGGTGCCTCTGGTCTTCACCGCAACGATGTCCCTCTTGATCGGTCTTTTCCCCAGTTATTTTATGGCGCTCGCCAGGGGGGTTTTTCAATGATTCACTGGGTTCATCCGGCGCTCTTCTTTTTTATTGCCGCAGCAGCGCTTCCCTTTTTAAAAGAAACTCAAAGAAAATTCATCCAACTTGGCGCACCCATACTTTCCCTGCTTCCTTTGTACTACGCCTCAAAAGGCACACATGGTGTCATCAATCTGATGGGGCAGGAATTAACCTTTGGCCGTGTTGACAGCTTGAGCCTGGTCTTCGGCACTATTTTTGCCATTATCGGTTTTATCGGCATGTTGTACGGCTTCCACCTGAAAACCGTCCGGGAGCACATCGCGGCCTTTGTTTACGGCGGCGGGGCCATGGGAGCCGTTTTTGCGGGTGACCTTTTTACACTCTTCTTCTTTTGGGAGTTGATGTCCTTCTCATCGGTTTTCATCATCTGGTTCGGCGGCCATCAACGATCTGCAAAGGCCGGAATGCGCTACCTGCTCATTCATACCTTTGGTGGCGTCATGTTCCTGGGCGGTATCATCATCCACGTGGTGAATACGGGTGATATCAGTTTTTCGGCAATGGACCCGGGTGGATGGGCAGGCGGCTTGATGATTTTCGGCTTTTTGGTAAACGCTGGCGGGCCGCCCTTACATGCCTGGTTACCGGATGCCTACCCGGAAGGCAGTGTCACCGGGACGATTTGGTTGGCGACATTTACTACGAAAGTCGCGGTCTATGCCTTGGTACGGGGTTTTCCCGGCGCAGAAGTTCTGATTTATGTCGGGCTCTTTATGACTTTGTTCGGTCTCGGCATGACGATTCTCGAAAATGATATTCGTCGTCTGCTTTCCTATCACATCATCAGTCAGGTCGGTTATATGGTCGCCGCAATCGGTGTCGGCACGGAATTGGCGATCAACGGGGCCGTCGCCCATGCGATCAACAATATCTTGTTTAAAGGCTTGTTAATGATGGGCATGGGCTCGGTGATCTACATGACCGGAAAGCGCAAGGCGACCGATCTTGGTGGTCTTGGTAAGGTGATGCCGATGACGGCCCTGCTTTATATGATCGGGGGCTTTTCGATTTCCGGCGTACCCCTCTTTAACGGTTTTGTAAGCAAAGGCATGATTATCGGTTCAGCCGCAGAAGCCCATTTCCCCGTCACAACCCTCCTGCTCACTTTGGCGGCCTCGGGTACTTTTCTTTCGACCACGCTAAAACTCCCTTTCAATGTGTTTGTGGGTCGCGATAAAAAGTTAAAAGTGACGGATCCACCCCCCAATATGCTGATGGCCATGGGGATTGCAGCGGCATTTTGTACGATGATCGGCGTTTATCCTACCCTGCTGATTCAATACCTGCCTTACCCGGATGTGGAATATCACACCTTTACGGTCAGCCATCTGGTGATGCAGTTTCAGATTCTATTGACGGCTCTCGTTGTCTTTTTCATCTTCCTTGAAAAGCTCCGCCCCCATACCACAATTAGTCTGGACACGGATTGGTTTTACCGGAAAGGCGGCACGCTTTTTTTGAAGCTGGCCCACGGTCCGATTGCCATCTGGGAAGGCTTCATTGTCGAGGCGTACAAAGCGGCCATCATTCGACCGACTAAATGGTTTATACAGGTCTGTCGACGCTTTGATGTAGGCGTAATCGACCGGATTGTCAACGAAATCGGACGCGGGGTAAGCGGGGGGAGCTGGATTACCAACGGGTTTGAGAAATATATCATTTATGGTTTCATCAACGTCGTCGGTTATGCCAATCACATTGCCGCACGCATCCTGAAACGGCTTCAGACCGGATCGGTGCATAACTACGCAATGATCATCATCGTCGGTATTTTTATCTTGGTGAATATCTACATGTTCTTTGGAGAAGAATTGGCCGGGTTCATGGTTGCGGCGAAGTAGGAAGAGGTGAACGGATGAAACACGAATTTAAAATTATTGTCGAAAAGCACCCGGATGGATATCTTGCTTATCCACTTGGATTAAAAGGGGTTGTTGTGAGTGAAGGCGCGTCTTATGAAGAAGCGCTCTTCAACGTGAAATCTGCGATAACATTCCATATTGAAACGTTTGGTTCTGAAGTCTTTGAGGAAGAAGACCCGATTATGGAAGCCTTTGTCGCAGAAGCGGGCATTTCAGTCTAGTGGTGCGATTTCCAGTTGATGCCCCAATAACAAAGGTAATGAAGACTTTGAAAAGCCTTGGATTTTCATTGATACGAGAAAAAGAACACATTTCAATGCTCAGAATAAATTCAGATGGATCAAAAACACCACTGACGATACCGAATCACAAGACCCTGAAGAGCTCAACTTTAAGAACAATCTGCACCCAGTCCGGTATCTCACGTCGTGATTTTTTGAATGCCTATGAAAAAGCATAAAACAATGATGAACTGCTTGCGTTCAAACAGGAAAGAAATTCATGCTCAGCACACTCGGTGAAATATTAGCAAGCGATCAGATTGGTTTTCCGATCCTGTCGCTTATGACCTTCATCCCACTGGCAGCGTCCGTGATGATTGCGATGATGAAAGACGGTCAGATGATTCGGAAGGTCGCTTTGATTGCCACGGGGACTGCTTTCCTCCTGTCCGTCTTTCTGCCTCTTCTTTTTGAGGGCGGCACTGCCGACATGCAGTTTGTCGAGCAATATACCTGGATTGCACCCCTGGGCATTACCTATCACGTCGGGGTGGATGGTATCAGTATCCTCCTGGTGGTCCTCACGACTTTTCTTTCGGTCCTGACGCTTGCTTTCTCATGGAAAGGCATTGAGCATTATTTCAAACAATATGTGATTTGTCTGCTCTTTCTGGAGACCATGGTCCTCGGCGTTTTCTGTGCCCTCGACCTCTTCCTCTTCTTCCTTTATTGGGAGATTATGCTGATTCCGATGTACTTCCTGATTAAAACCTGGGGTGGGGCCCAGCGTGATTATGCTTCACTGAAGTTTGTGCTGTATACCCTTGTGGGCAGTGTTTTGATGCTGGTCGGATTTGTCATCCTCTACCTGAATCACCACACGTTGACCGGCATCTATTCTTTCGATTTGATCGAAATCCTCAAGGCGCCTCTTTCACGCACGAAGCAGCTTTGGATTTTTTCCCTGCTCTTTTTCGGTTTTGCCTTTAAAGTACCCATGTTCCCTTTTCATACCTGGTTACCCGATGCCCATGTGCAAGCGCCAACGGCGGGCAGTGTTTTGTTAGCCGGTGTGCTTTTGAAAATGGGGACCTATGGTTTCGTCCGATTTTCGCTTCCGCTTTTACCGGAAGCTTCCATTTATTTTGTGCCGCTGATGTCTATTCTGGGAGTGATTGGTATCATCTATGGGGCCTTGCTGGCGCTGGCTCAGGACGACATTAAAAAACTGATTGCCTACTCCTCCATCAGCCATCTTGGTTTTGTCATTCTCGGGATTTTCGCGCTTAACGACATGGGCATACAAGGCGGCATCATTCAAATGATCAACCACGGTATTTCCACCTCCGGTCTTTTTTTTATCGTTGGTTTCCTTTACAACCGGCGCCACACACGCGCCATTTCAGAATATGGCGGCCTCGCAAAACAGGTTCCGATTTTGGCCGGGTTTTACCTGCTCATCAGCATGTCTTCACTTGCCTTCCCGGGCACAAACGGTTTTGTTGGCGAGTTGATGATTTTGCTCGGAGCAATGAAAACAAATTGGCCGATCGCATCCTTCGCCTTTATCGGTGTGCTTCTGGCCGGAGCCTACTTGCTGTGGCTTTATCAAAGAATCATGATGGGTGAGCTGACAAATCCCGAAAATAAAAAATTACTTGATCTGGACCGTATTGAAATCAGCATCTGTACCGCATTGACGGTCGTGATCTTATGGATGGGGATCTACCCCTTTCCCTTCTTAAAGATGATGGACGGCTCAGTCACCTTCATCACAAACAGATTGAACAGTGTTGAGGTGCTTGCTAAAGCACCGGAGACGGAAAAATTCGTCCTGAAAACAAAAGCCCTTAAGGAGGACTGATGCTCGACGACTACATCTTATCCATCATCCTCTTCGCGCCTTTCGTGGGTGCGTCGATTCTCTTTTTTGTCTCCAATAAGCACCGTGACCTTGTTCATGCGATTGCAGTGACTTTCTCCGGCATTCCTCTGATTGTCTCCGGCTATCTCCTCTATATCTTCGACATTGAAAAAGGCGGCTTTCAATTCCAGCAACAGACCGTCTGGTCTGAGTCTCTTGGGATCTCCTTCTTTTTGGGAGTCGACGGCATCGGGACCCCGATGGTGCTGGCTTCTGCCCTTCTGATGTTCTGCGGCATCTTCGTCTCCTGGAATGTGCAAGACCGGCTGAAAGAATTTTATATCAACTTGTTGGTGCTCGGTTCGGCGACGATGGGCGTGTATATGTCCCTCGACCTTTTCTTCCTCTTTTTCTTCTACGAATTATCGGTCATCCCCATGTACCTTTTCCTCACCATGTGGGGACGGCACACCAAGGGTTATACCGATATGAAGGGCATCCTCAATATGGAGGGCAAGGAGAAACGGGATTCGGTCAACTTCTTTCTCAATTTCAATAAAAACAGTAAAGAATACGCGGCGATGAAATTAACGCTTTATCTCTCCCTCGGGGCGGTCGTGTCACTACTGGGCATTCTGTTGGTCTATGTCGAAACGGGTTTGAACACCTTTAATATTATTGAAATCGCCGAGAAAGGGAAGCTGCCCGGGAATATTCGGGAGATTGCATTTTTCCTGATTTTTATCGGTTTCGCGCCGATTGCCGCCATCTTTCCCTTTCATTCCTGGTCTCCCGTCGGTTATGCCGCAGCTCCCCCTGCTGCCAGCATGATGCACGCCGGGGTCTTAAAAAAACTGGGGCAATTTACCATCATCCGGATTTGCTTCTACCTTTTCCCCGTAGAGACGGCAGAATGGATGCCGGTCATCGCCATTATCGCCGTCATCAATATCTTTTATGGCGCTTTTGTCGCCTTCCTGCAAAAGGACACCAAGTTTGTCATCGGTTATTCCTCAGTGGCCCACATGGGCTACATCTTTCTGGGCATGGCCTCGCTGAATATGATCAGCCTCTCCGGCGCGGTCTTCTTTCTCTATGCCGATGCAATGGCAATGGGTCTGCTTTTTGCCCTGTCCGGATTTATCTATTACCAGTCGCATACGATGGATATCGGATCGCTGGGTGGACTGGTTCACAAGATGCCCTTTGTGACCTGCTGCTTCGTTGTGGGTGCAGCGGCTTCTTTCGGTATTCCCGGAGGCATGAACTTTGTCGGGGAACTGATGGTGTTTATCGGGGCCTGGGAGGTTTATCCTGTGCAGACGATATTGGCTGCCATCGCCGTGGTGGTGACCTGGGCTTACTATTTTCGCATGACGCGCACCATGTTTTTTGGAGACTTGAATCCGAAAATGGCTCATTTAAGAGATGCAACCCGTTGGTTTGAACGGGTGCCGCTGATTTTACTCGTATTTTTCACCCTCTTTTTCGGTATTTTTCCAGGGCATTTTATCAGCGTAATTGAAAAAGGGGTTTCTCCGATCCTGTCTAGAATTAATGCAGCATCCACCGGATCGGCGATTGCGCAACAGGTTGATCGTGGTATCGCAAATGGAGGTGACAGTTAAATGGCGCCTCCCGTCCTCACGCTTGCAGATCTTCAGCTCAGCCTGATTGCGCCAGAGCTTTGGATGACCCTGCTTACCTGCATCGTGCTCATCCTGGATTTCGCTTGCCCGAAGCTCTCAAAACCGAAACTCGCTTATCTCTCTATGGCGGGCATGGGTCTCATCACCCTGCAATTAGTGGGATATGCCATTGAAGGTAAGGCTGGAATTTCCTTCGGTGGCATGTTTGTCCTCGATCCGCTCGCCCTCTTTTTTAAGATCTTCATTCTGCTTTCAACAATCTTAATGACCCTGGCTTCGATTGATGCCCTGGAAAAAATCCCGCATTTTCGAGGGGAATATTATTTTCTGCTGCTATTCTCCGCCCTCGGCATGATGTTCATGGTTTCGGCTAACGATTTTCTGTCCCTCTTCATCACCCTCGAATTTTCAACCTTCGGTTTTTACATCCTCGTTGCCTATTTAAGGGACGATCTAAAGTCGAATGAGGCGGCGATTAAATTCTTCATCCTGGGCGCTCTCGCTGCGGCCATGATCGCCTACGGTGTCTCCCTTGTCTACGGAGAAACCGGCACCGTCCTTTTCCAGGAAATTGTGGCCATGCGCCCTGAAGCCACCGTGGGCTTGATGATCGGCCTGCTCTTTATCTTTATCGGTGTTTCTTACAAACTTGGCGCGGTGCCTTTCCACACCTGGGTGCCCGATGTTTACCAGGGCGCGCCAACGACTGTGACAGCCTACCTCTCGGTAGTGCCGAAAGCGGCGACTTTCGGGATCTTTTTAAGGGTGGTTCTAGGCACCTTTTTAGACCTCAAGGCCGATTGGCAATGGATGATTGTTGCGATTGCCGTCTTGTCGATGACCTATGGCAATATCACGGCCATCGCCCAGAAAAACATGAAACGCCTTCTGGCCTATTCCGGCATCGCCCAGATCGGCACCGTCCTCATCGGGCTTGCGGCCGGAACCAAGATGGGTAGCGATGCCATTCTGTTTTACCTGCTCACCTACCTCTTCGCCAACATCGGGGCCTTTATCGTCGTGATCATCTTCCAGAATCTAACCGACAAAGATGACATCGAAGACCTGGCCGGCTTGAATCGCCGATCTCCTTTAATGGCTTTTGCTATGCTGCTTTTCCTGCTTTCCTTAGCAGGCGTGCCGCCCCTTGCGGGTTTCATCGGCAAGGTCTATGTCCTGGCCGCCGCAGTCAATCAGGGTTTGATTTTTCTGGTTGCCGTCGCCCTCATCAACATGGTGATCTCGTTTTATTATTACCTCATCGTCGTTAAAAAGATCTACGCAGTAGAACCCACAGAAACCACCCCGATTCAAATCTCAAGTCACCTCAAAATCGCCCTCTATGTCAGCATCGCCGGAGTCCTTCTCTTAGGCATCTGGCCGAAACCCTTTATTGAAGCCTCTGTTGCGGCGACCAGCGTTTTTACGGATTTGGTGCTGCGGTAAGCTGTTTATTTATTTTTCAAGTCCTCAAACAGACGTTTTGCTATCGTCTTGTTCATTCGAGGGGCAGACTGTAATGCCTCAAGTGTCGCCTGTCGGATGAGATTTAAGGAACCAAAATATTTCAAAAGCGCTTGCCTCCGCAAAGGGCCAATGCCTTCGACCCTTTGAAGCGGCGTTTCAAAGAAGGTCTTGCTGCGAAGCTTTCTGTGATAGGAGACCGCAAAACGATGAGCCTCATCGCGAACCTGCATCAATAAATGAGTGACTGAGGACGCGGGAGCGAGTTCAATCGGCTCTGATGTGCCGGGAAGATAAACTCGCTCTCCTCTCTCACCACGCTCCTTCGCCAAGCCGATTAAGTCAATGACAGGCAAATCAATCTGCAAGCGGATTTCAGAAAGCACGGCCAGCACCGAAGAGAGTTGCCCTTTTCCACCGTCGATTAAAATCAAGTCCGGCAGGGCCCCGGTAGAAAGTTTTAATTTTTCAGGCTTGAATCGACGACTCAAGACTTCTGCCATCATTGCAAAGTCATCCGCCCCCTTTATGGTCTTAATCCGAAAGTGGCGGTAATCGGACTTTTTTGCTTTCCCGTCTTCAAAAACAACCATAGATCCGACGGCGTTTGTTCCCAAGATGTTGGAAATGTCATAACCCTCAATCCGTGAGGGGAGTCTTTTAAGCCCGAGCAGGTCTTTTAATTTTATTAATAGAGACTTGTCTCCGGAACGAATTTGCAGGTGGACCCTGAGAGCGCTTTCCGCATTTTCTTCCGCCAAACGGATCAGGGCCGCCCCTTTCCCCCGCTTTGGCGTATGTAAGTTCACCCCCTCCCCTCTACGCTCTGAGAGCCAGCTTTCCAGAAGGACTTTGTCTCGAAGCACACAGGGCAACATGATGCTCGGTGGGATAATGACTTCTTTATGATAAAAACGCTGGAGAAAAGCGGTACACAAGGCATCATCTGAGGTCTCAGCAAGCCCTTCCAAAAAAAAATCCTTTTTCCCGATCATCTTGCCTGCCCGAATAAAAAGAATTTGAATGTCGATGCTTTCGTTTTCACGAGCAAGGGCAATGACATCAATATCCTCCATTTTTGCCGAAGTAATACGTTGCTCTTGCAAGGCCCTTTCGACCTGCCTGACTTGATCTCTCAGCCGCGCCGCAGATTCAAAATCAAGCGCAGCCGCTCGTTTTTCCATTAAGGATCTCAAACTTCTGACAAGAGTCTTGTCCTTTCCTCTTAAAAATAAGATGAGCTGATCAATCATCCGGCGATAATCCTGCTGAGACTGATTGCCGGTGCAAGGGGCGAGGCAGCGCTTGATTTCAAACTCGATGCAAGGGCGCTCCAAGCGACCATCAATGTCGATGCTGCAATTAGGAAGCGGGAAAATTCTTCGAAGGAGCTTAAGCATTTCATGAAGACCGCCTGCGGGTACATAAGGTCCAAAGTAGAGGGCGTCATCTTTTTGTATACGGCGAACCTTTTCAAGTCGGGGGTAGTCATCCTTTAGCGAGAGACGGAGCATGGGATAGTTTTTGTCATCCCGCAAGATGACGTTGTATTTTGGCCGATGCCGCTTGATCAGGTTGTTTTCAAGGATCAAGGCCTCCAATTCCGAGCCGGTCACAATGGTTTCGATATCGACAATTTGTGAAACCAGAGATCGAATTTTTGGCGTAGTCTCCCCTCCGGCCTGGAAATAGCCTCTGACTCGCTTGGCCAGCGCCTTCGCCTTTCCGACATAGAGGATCTGTGCCCGCTTGCCCTTCATGAGATAAACCCCTGGCAGCTTCGGCAGTGTTTTTAATATTTTTTCAAGATCAGACATGAGCAATATCATCTCACGCGCCTTATTTATAAGACAAGTAGAAGTCATTCTGAAAACCTGGATCATCGGCGCTTATTCAGAACTAGCCTTGATTCCCACCCCCCCCACTTGAGGGGATTGATTCTCTGACGCTGAGCTGTTTATAGTCATCAACTCATCGTAGTCAAAATTCCCTTAAGTTCTTTGAATTGAAAGGTTGATATGTTTCACTTTATGCGTAAGGCGTTATTATGCTTCGGGTTTGTTGTAACTTTATTTGCCCCCTCTCTTGGTATTTCGCAAAACGTTTCTGACACAATCGCTCCATCCAAGGACCTGCTCCTTCCTTTTACCTCGCTTGCAGCAGGTCGGCAGTCTTCGGCCGAAACCATTACACTCTCCAATCCTTCAAGCGACAGCTCTCTGACGATCAGCAAAATTCAGTTGGCCGGCCCTGACCCCCTTGCATTTTCCCTGAATTTAAACGGCGGTTCAGCGCCCTGTAGAAACAGCAGCCCGACGATTCCTGCGGGAGGGCATTGCACCCTTACTGTGCGCTTTGTTCCAAATGAAATCGGTCTCCGCACGGCCTTTCTTAAATTTTCATTAGGAAACAAAATAATCGCCTTTCATAACACGGAGAGGAAGGGGATCAGTTTATATGACCTGTCCACGAAAGAGACTACAAATCTGACCAATCCTGCCGGCATTGGAATGGAGGACAGCGATCCAAGCTGGTCACCAAACGGCGGGATGATCGTTTTTATTCGTCATAAACCTGGAGACGATGTCGGTGGAGCCTTGATGATGGCTCGCCTTGATCAGGCTTCGGCACCCATTACCCTGGTTGAAAATGCGAGAACCCCTGCCTGGTCCCCTGACGGGAGAAAGATTGCCTACAGAGACAACGAGTTTGCAAGTATCCAGTTTTTTGATTTATCCTCGGGCATCAGGGAACAGCCCTTCGGTTCAACAGGTTCGGGAGAACTGAGAGATCCGAGCTGGTTTGTGGCCGGTGATGAAATGACCTTCCATCGGGCGAACTTTTTGAATCATAAAAACGAAATCGTCAAGACCTCATTGAACTTTGACCCGATATCCGGTGCGTTCGTCAGTGCAGGCCAGGAAGAAATATTAAGCCCGAATGGCAATACGCCGGCGTGGTCACCCGACGGCCGGAAGATTGCCTTCCAAAATACAAGCACAACGCCCGGCAAGATAGACATGATTGATCCGAACGGTAATCCGGTTCCAATGGCGGCCCATCCCGAGGGAAAAAATCCAAGCTGGTCGCCCGATTCCAGCCAACTCGTTTTTCATCGTCCTGCCGGTTTGCAAGACCAAATTATTATTGTGACTGCTGACGGCAGCTTTGGGAGCCAACTCGCGATTTCCACAACAGGCAAGACCCCGGCCTGGTCTCCCGATCTACCCCAGCTCGTCTTAAGTGGTAGGGGCCTGGCTACAGGGGTAAACAGCCCGCCATCAGTCCCGCAACTCATTTCTCCAGAGGAAGGACAAAGCGACTTGGGGACAAGTGTCACACTCACTTGGCTGCCGTCAAGCGACCCCGAAGGCGGGACAGTCCGCTATCAATACACGATTTGCGAGACGCCGGGCGTTGCAGGCTGCAAGGCGCTTGCAGCGCAGCTTTCAAAAACAGAGCAAAAAGGGGTACTGGTTGCGGGTATCGGTTTTTTGGGTTTCGGAATGGTCTTATTCATGCGGGCAGATAAGAAAAAAAGAATTCTATCCTTGTTTGTTTTTTTCCTTGCTTCGCAGTTCCTGCTGGCAGCCTGTGGCAGTAGTGGTGGCGGGGGAGGCAACAATAACAGTGGCGGAACTCAGGCCTTGACCCAAGTTGTGGATAATCTTAATCTCGATACAATTTACTACTGGCGGATCACCGCGATTGATTCTTCAGGTTTGGAAACCCCTAGCGTCGTCCGCCAATTTAAGACCTAGAGGCACAACATTTTGAGCCTTTACTCCTCTTCGACCCTAAAATACTTTGCTTCAGGATGGTGAAACACCAGGGCCGAAACCGAGGCTTCGGGGTCCATCATGTGGCCTTCGGTTAAGGTCACGCCGGTTTGTGCAGTAACATCTAAAAGCCTGAACAGCTTTTCCTGATCCGACATCTCGGGACAGGCCGGATAACCGAAACTGACACGCATCCCCCTGTACTTGTTTTTTAAGACCTCCCGAACCGTCATCTCTTCCGGATCGGCAAAACCCCAATCCGCGCGGATTTTTTTATGCAGCCATTCGGCAAAGCCTTCCGCCGCCTCAATCGCGATGGCCTGAATGAGATGGGAACGGAGGTATTCACCCTCATTCTTCCAGCGCTCTGACAATTCACGCACGCCCTTGCCGAGCGTGACCACAAAGAGTGCAATGTGATCCGTTTCTTCTGATGCCGTATCCCGGCAATAGTCTGAAAGGCAGAGCCGTGAATGCGCTGACTGCCTCTGAAAATGGAAAGTCTCAAGAGTGTCGTCACGTTGTTTCGGGTCGAAAATCAGTAGGTCGTTGCCACGGGCATTGCAGGGGAGAAAACGATAAACAGCCCGGGCTTCAAGCAAATACTCCGAAATGATTTCGGCCTTCATTGCTTCGACCCTATGAAAGAGTTTGCTTGCTTTTTCGTCTCCCGCGGCCAGAAGTTTGTCGATGTTGCCTTGCAGGCCGAGATGTTTTCCGTAAAGCATGGCCGGACTGATAAACCGAAAAATCGCCTCAAGCGATCCCGAGCGAATACTGTGAAGATCCAGATCGGGTGGCAGAGGAAGGGGTAGGTCATCGGCAACACTTGAGCGTCGGCTATCGACTGTTGTTTCGACCGCTTTCTTTGTTCCCTTTGATGCAGACATCGCTATCAGTCTGGCGGACTCTGCCGCAATACTTTCGAGTAGTTCAGGGCGCTTTTCCTCATCGCTCAGGCGATTGGCGAGGTCGAGCCCCTCCATCGCATCTTTTGCATAAAGCACGGAACCGGCATAGGCCGTGCCGATTTTCGTATGGGTGAAGCGTTTGCTCAGAGCGGCGCCGCCAACAAGCATGGGAATGTCTATGCCCGCCTGCTTCAAATCCTTGGCCGTCGTGACCATCTGGTGAGCCGATTTCACTAAGAGACCGGAAAGCCCGATCATGTCCGGTTGCTCCTCTTTCACCGCCTTGATCAATACTTCCGGTGGAATCTTGATCCCCAGATTCACGATTTCAAAACCGTTGTTCGACAAGATGATTTCGACGAGGTTTTTTCCGATGTCATGCACATCCCCCTTCACCGTCGCCAGTACCATCTTGCCGCGAGACCTGCTGTCATCCTTGTCCATGTAGGTTTCAAGGTACGACACGGCCGCCTTCATGGCCTCTGCCGATTGCAGCACCTCGGCCACAATTAATTCATTTTGATTAAACAATCGCCCCACCTCCGCCATGCCGGCCATCAGGGGGCCGTTGATGACCTTAATGGGAGCCATCTCCTTCAATTTTAAGTCGAGGTCTTCTTTCAATCCCTGCTTCGAGCCTTCGAGGATGTAGTTGGCCAGTCGCTCATCAAGGGGGAGTCTAACGCCTTCTTTAAGTGGTTTTTCCTTAAGGTCTTTAAAATGGGCGGCGAAAGCAGCGATCGGGTCTTCACCCCGCCAAAAAAGTAGATCTTCGGATAGACGACGTTCTTCTTCCGGGATAGAAGGGTAACGCTCCAGCTTTTCGGCATTCACAATCGCATAATCGAGACCGGCCTTTACCGTGTGGTAAAGAAAGACGGCATTTAAAACCTCCCGTCCAGCCGTCGGCAAACCAAAGGAGACATTGCTGATGCCTAAGATCGTCTTCACTTTCGGATAAGCTGCCTTGAGCAGACGAAGGCCTTCGATTGTTTCTTCCGCCGATCCGATGTAGTTTTCGTCCCCCGTCCCGACGGGAAAGACCAGCAGGTCAAATATAATATCTTCGGGCGCAATGCCGTATTTGCCCACCAGCAGGTCGTAAGAACGCTTTGCAATCTCCATTTTTCTTTGACGACTGATGCCCATACCCATCTCAGGGTCTTCATCGATACAGCCCACCACCACAGCCCCGCCATAGCGTTTCAAGAGGGGGACGACCTCTTCAAATCGCTGTTCACCTTCTTCCAGGTTGATCGAATTGACAATCGATTTTCCCTGGCAACGCTTCATGGCAAGCTCGGTGACATGGGCGTCGGTCGAATCAATCATAATCGGGGCTTTGACTTTTTTGTTGAGGACTTCCAGAAAAACATCAATGTCCTCCGCCTCTTCCCGATCCGGATTGGCCATGCAGACATCAATGACCTGCGCCCCTTTTTTCATCTGGGCTCGGCCGATTTCGGCCCCTTCTTCAATCTTGCCTTCGATAATCAGCCGTTTAAATTTCCGGCTTCCGATGACGTTCGTGCGCTCGCCCACGATGATCGGACGCATCTCGTCTTCAATCTGGAGAAAGTCGATGCCGGAAACCGTCGTGCATTTGGTCGGTCGGGCAATGCGCGGTAACTTCCCTTTCACCATCTGGGCGATGGCCGCAATATGTTCCGGTGTCGTGCCGCAACAACCCCCGATAATGTTGATCCAGCCTTCATCCACAAAACGTTCGAGTTTGTCGGCCAGCATTTGGGGACTTTCTTCGTAGAGGCCGTCTTCGTTTGGGAGCCCTGCATTCGGGTAGACGCTCACGAGGCAGGCGGCCATTGCAGAGAGGGAACGGATGTGGTCGGTCATAAATTCCGGGCCGGTCGCACAATTCAGGCCAATGGAAAGCAGGGGCAGGTGTTCGAGGGAGGTATAGAGGGCCTCCACGCCCTGACCCGCCAGCATCGTACCCGTCGGCTCAATGGTTGCGGAAACCATGATCGGAATGGATGCACCCGATTTTTCCAGGGCCTTCAGCAGACCGACGGCCCCGGCCTTGATGTTGAGGGTGTCCTGGGCCGTTTCGAGTAATAGCAGATCCACACCGCCTGCGATGAGGCCCTCCGCTTGAAGCTGGAAGTTGTCTACCAATTCATCGAAAGTCACACCGCCAGTGACAGTGATTGCCTTTGTGGTCGGCCCCATCGATCCGGCAACAAACCGGGGTTGGTTTGGGCTCGAGAATTTGTCGGCTGCCGCTCTTGCCACTTGTGCCGCCGCTTTGTTGATTTCAATGACACGATCTTCAAGGCCGTATTCCGCCAGAACGAGCGCCGTCGCCCCGAAGGTATTGGTCTCAACAATGTCGGCGCCGGCGGCGTAATAGGTTTCGTGAACCGATTGAATGATGTCGGGGCGGGTGAGGTTGAGCATTTCATTGCAGCCTTCATAGGCTTCCCCGCCAAAATCAGCGGCCTTAGGGTCTTGTGCCTGGATCATCGTGCCCATCGCCCCATCCATGACGAGGATGCGTTCTTTCAAAATGGATATGATTGTGTTTGTCTCGTTCGACATTGTGTTCCTCCAAACTGCTCAATAGTGTATCAAGATGTTAGTGCCTGTAGTTTTGATGTCTTTGCTATGTAGACTTCTTTAAATGCGACTTGCCTAGGTTGTTCGGCTTGAGCCTAGACTCAGAAGAGCATTGTATCAAAGGATAGAAAACACTGCTACGATTTTCAAGATTTTGAAAACGTGAGGATTATTTACTGAATGGGTCGTAATGCTTCTTCTCAAGCCGGGCTATTCTTTGATGTGATTGTTGCCACCGTACAGGGGGGTATTCGTATAAGCTGCTCTGCCTGGGTTCCCGTTAAGATGTGAACAAGTCCTTTCCAATCATGTGTTTCCATCATGATGAGAGCGGTCTCGAATTTTTCTACACCGAGCGGGTACCATCGGCAAGGCTGCATCATTTCCTATCGTCGATCTTGGGGATAGTTCTCAGATTGACTTTAAGAAAGCCCTTCTGTTAGAAACGATCTCCCATCCTAAGGGAATGGGCGATTAGCTCAGTGGTAGAGCGCTTCCTTCACACGGAAGAGGTCACTGGTTCGATACCAGTATCGCCCACCAATGTTTTCAATGACTTACGAAGTATATAAATGCCGCCGTTAATTTATAGCCCCAATATGCCTGCTGGGTTAGGACAGGAAAAACATTGCCAGAAGTTGGACAGGTCAGTCCGGGAGTCGAAGAAAACGAATAATTGAATTTACGGCGGGTGGGCGTTTGATCAATGCCTTCTGCGTGCCAGTATCCTAGAATGGATTCGCTAGAGCCGTATACGCTAAAGGAGCGTAAGAAGTATATTCAAACGCCTAGTTTTTTATCTTAAAATAAAAATGAAATACTTGGAAGATTAAAGGGGTGTATTTCTTTGTGGTGTTGCTTGCGAAAATCACGCCAAGGGAATTATCCTGTCATGATTCCCGCCCTGCATCAATTCTATTTGATGTAGAAATCCAGTTTCGGCAATTCCCGAGTTATATCTGAAGGGCGTGAGCAGCGGTGAGATGAGTGAAGCGCTCAAAATCCTGCTTGGACCGGGCTTTTGGATTGTTGGTTGCCACAGTTTCACGCTTGAAGCAGGTCTGGTCACAGGAATACCGAGATTGGCGTGGGAACCATCTGAGTAAAGATCGTTGGGTCTATATTTGCGCAGATGGCATTTACAGTGGCCTGAGATCTGAGGATACCAAACTGTCTTCCCTTGTGATCATTGGAGCAAATGAACAGGGTGAGAAGCATTTTCTGGGAATCGCAGACGGGGTCAGGGAATCCACACAAAGCTGGGGGGAAGTCCTGTGAGATTTAAATCTCGTGGTCTGAATTGTCCAAAATTGGCCGTTGGAGATGGCGCCATGGGATTCTGGTCGGCCCTGGAAAAGATCTATCCAGGGATGGCATGTTGCGTATGATGCTTAAACTCAGTCAATGTGCTGAGAAGAACTGGCCCAAGGTACGTGGTTTTAGCTATTTGCCTCAGGTCATTGAAAGAGTCCCTTTTAAGGACGGAATTCATATAATTAAATCAGGGCAGATCGCCGCTTAATGAAAATCCCATACACCAAGTTTGACAATAGCTCCATATGAGATAACATCAGTAATAGAGTGGAGGTAAAAAAGCGGGTTTTATTGCCATGGAAAGCGTTTTGGGCGTTGCTCATGAGACGGCTTGATATTTTGCCAAGCGCCATTTGGGCGCAGACAGCGTCATATACGGTGATGCACTTCCTGCACTGAGCCTTCCGTAGAAAAGAATCATCCCGAAGCGCGCGTTATGCCAGCAGAACAAGCGGATGAGTGCTTACCTTGGGTTCAATCGTCATCAGCAAACTAAAGCGATTTATTCTAGGCAATTATCACGGTGTGTCTGCGGAATACTTACAGGAGTATCTCAATGAATACTGCTACCAGTTTAATCGAAGAAAATGGGAGTCACAATTGCCTAATCGGCTTTTGGGTTTATGCGTACAGCACACTCCTGTCATGACACGTGCTGGGAATTGTTAAGAGGAAGGCTTTTATGTTCTTGGTTACAGAACAAGGTCACCAGATACGCCTCCAGACCCCATTATTTGCTTGTCTTTTCGTGTTTACTTTGCTTGTTTCACCTGCAATGTCCGAAGAGACAAAACAAGCACATGAAGCAGTCATCAATATTCTGGCAGACCAAGGAAATGCCACAGCACAAACTAATCTTGGCTTAATGTATGACAAGGGGGATGGTGTTCCTCAAAACTATACAATGGCAGCCAAATGGTATCGCAGGGCGGCAGAACAGGGAAATGCCACAGCACAAACTAATCTTGGCTTGATGTATGACAAGGGGGATGGTGTTCCTCAAAATTATTTAAAGGCATTTAAGTGGTTCCGCAATGCGGCAGACCAAGGAAATGCCACAGCACAAACTAATCTTGGCTTAATGTATGACAAGGGGGATGGTGTTCCTCAAAATTATAAAGTGGCAGCCAAATGGTATCGCAGGGCGGCAGAACAGGGAAATGCCACAGCACAGACTAATCTTGGCTTAATGTATGATAATGGAAATGGTTTCCAACAAGATTATAATTTGGCAGCCAAATGGTATCGAAGAGCGGCAGAACAGGGAAATACCACAGCGCAGACTAACCTTGCCTTAATGTATGACAAGGGGGATGGTGTTCCTCAAGATTATACAGTGGCAGCCAAATGGTATCGCAGGGCGGCAGAACAGGGCAACGCCACAGCGCAGACTAATCTTGGTTTGATGTATGACAAGGGGGATGGTGTTCCTCAAGATTATACAGTGGCAGCCAAATGGTATCGAAGAGCGGCAGAACAGGGAAATACCACAGCGCAGACTAACCTTGCCTTGATGTATAGTCAGGGGGATGGTGTCCCTCAAGATTATAGAGTGGCAGCCAAATGGTATCGCAAGGCGGCAGAACAGGGCAACGCCACAGCGCAGACTAACCTTGCCTTAATGTATGACAAGGGAAAAGGTGTCCCACAAGATTATAAAGTGGCAGTCAAATGGTATCGCAGGGCGGCAGAACAGGACAACGCCACGGCGCAGACTAATCTTGGCTTAATGTATGATAATGGAAATGGTTTCCAACAAGATTATAAATTGGCGCTCAAGTGGTTTCGCAAAGCGGCAGAACAGGGCAACGCCATCGCACAGGTTAACCTTGGCTTGATGTATAATAACGGGAAAGGAGTTCCAAAAGATAATAAAGAGACGTTCAAGTGGTTTCGCAAGGCCACAGAAAAGTGAAGGGCCCTGTAAAGTATTTTGTGTAACTGATTTCAATTCAATTGGAAGCGGCCTTCGAATTCGATGGCGAATCGATTTAGGGCGGGTTTCCAATTTTTAATGGGCATCGTCCGTTTTTCAGATGCCTTCATGAGTCAATCCCAAGGTTAGTTGAAAATTGATAGATGACCTATGCTGCTTTTGATTGATTTTGATCTTGAGCGAATTTCTCCATATTACTTTTTAGCAGTGGAAGAAACCTATATCCTTTTATCTTTCTGAGCGAAGGTT
>JAJDBU010000074.1 GCA_029261195.1 Nitrospirota bacterium
TGTCGATTACATCGAAATGTTTTATAACAGCAAACGACGGCACTCCTACCTGGGTTATTTGAGTCCAATGGCGTTTGAAAGAAGGTGGTATTTAAAAAAAGCGGCCTAAGAAAACTGTCCACTTTTTCCAGACCAGGTCATTTTATGGCAATCTGGTTTTAGTGGACACATTCATTACAGTAAAGATCCCCGCCCTTCCGGCTGGGGATCTTTACTCTTTAGGTTTTTCCTCGCCTTATCATCATATTAGGGGCGGCTCTCGGCCTAGCCTCATCAGACAATAAGAATCGCTGCTTAGCGACCATTCATTTTGACGTCGATCCGCAATTCCTCTAAGATGCGTCCCCATGTTTGCCTTGGTTCCGATTCTGTTTTTCCTCTCCGGTTTTACGGCCCTGATCTATCAAATGGTCTGGATGCGAGAGCTGATTCTCGTCTTCGGGGCCTCAATGTTCGCTATTTCCACCCTGCTCACGGCCTTCATGGGGGGCTTGGCCTTGGGCTCCTGGTTTTTCGGAAAACGGGCGGAGCGTTTCCGTAACCCGCTCTTTGTCTATGCCGGACTTGAATTGGGCATCGGTATTTACGCCTTTCTGGTGCCCCTTCTTTTTTCCTCCCTCCTCCCGATTTACCAGGTTCTGGCGGAACTCTTCGATTTTTCTTTCTACGCCTTCAGTCTGGTGCGTTTTTTGCTGGCCGTCATCATTCTTCTCTTCCCGACCGCCCTGATGGGAGGCACCCTGCCCGTCCTCGCCCAACGCTATAAAAACCGGGAGAGTGTGGGGAAGGGCGTTGGTTTACTCTATGCTTTCAATACCTTCGGTGCTGTGGTCGGGGTACTGGGCGCAGGGTTCTACTTGTTGCCGACTTTCGGCCTTCAAAAATCGGTTTTTGTGGCAGCGGGTCTCAACGGCCTGATTGCCTTGCTCGCTTATGTTCTAGGCAAGAGAGATCCCCTTTCTTCTGTTTCAGAGGAAGGAGAAGTGATACCCCTGCCAGAGGACCAACAAACTCAAGAAAACAAAAAGACAACAAAAAAACAGAAGACCGCACAGCGCCTTCTTGCGAAAGCCGATGATAAAAGACGAAAAGTCCTGCTCACTGTCTTTGCGGTCTCCGGTTTTTCGGCAATGATTTATGAGGTGATCTGGACGCGCATCCTGACCCTTATTCTGGGTTCTACGGTTTATTCCTATGCGACGATGCTGGCAACCTACCTGCTCGGGCTTGCCATCGGCAGCTTCGTCTTTTCACTGCTATTAAAGCGCTTTAAAAGGCCGCTGCTCCTCTTTACCCTTGTGCAAGGAGGCATCGCCCTTTCCTGTTTTATCGGAGAATTTGTCTTCCCCTTACTTCCAAACATTTTCATGGAGGTCATGGCCGCCTTTCACACCTGGGGCAAGGTACGAATGGCCTCGAAATTCATTCTTTCTGCTGCGGTGATGTTTATTCCGACCCTCCTCATGGGCGGGGTCTTTCCATTGGTCATTCATCTCTTGACCTCCAAAAAAGAAGACAGCAAGCCACAAGCGCTGGGCGCGATTGTCGGCAGAGCCTATGCGATCAATACACTCGGAACTATCGCAGGCTCCTTCACGGTCGGTTTTATCCTGCTGCCGGAATTAGGCATTCAATCCAGCCTCCATATTGCGATTATGATTAACGCTTTTCTGTGCCTCGCGCTTTGCCTGCTCGTGGCGGATGTGAACACTGCCGGGCACACGGTCACGAATAAAGAAGGGCGTGTCTGGGCCACAGGCGGCGTCTTCGCTTTTCTTGTTATTTTGAGTGTTTCCTCTCCAACCTGGGACCCACTCATGATGTCAAGCGATCTCTTCGGCCAAAACACGGAACTCAAGCTCCTCTATTATAGAGAAGGCATGTCATCGACGGTAACGGTTGTTCAGCACCAGACCCTCGCAAAGGATGCCCATCTGACCCTGGCGATTGATGGAAAAGCGAATGCCTCGACCACTGGCGACATGAAAACGCAGCTGCTTGTGGCCCACCTACCTATGCTGCTTGTGCCGCAACCGGCGCAGGATGTGATGTTGATCGGTCACGGCAGCGGCATCACCACCGGATCGATGGCGGTACATCCCATTTCTAAACTGATTACCCTGGAATTGGAACCGGCGGTCATTGAAGGTTCGCGCTATTTTGATCAATTCAGCCACAACATTCTGGACGATCCCCGAGTGACTCTTGTGGAAGACGATGCCAGAAATTACCTGCTCCGGACAGACGACCTTTATGACGTGATCGTCTCGGAACCCTCTCACCCCTGGCGAAGCGGATCGGCCAAACTCTTTACTCAGGAATTTTTTAAAATCGGTAAAAACCATCTGGCTCCGGGCGGGGTCTTTTCTCAGTGGATTCACTTTTACGGGATTCGTGCGCCGGAGTTAAAATCGGTCATTAAAACCTTTCATAGCGTCTTTCCGAATGTGATGATTTTTTATACCGACGCGGGTGACCTGATTATGCTCGGCTCTGAAGAAGCCTTTGAAGTCGATCGTGCGAAAATCACCCGGAGAATGAAAGACCCGCAGGTTGCCAAAGATCTGGCTCGCGCAGGGGTTCATTCGCTCTTTGATCTTTGGAACCATTTCCTTCTGGGGCCGGGAGAGATTGATCGTTATGTCGGTGACGCACAATTAAACACCGATGATTTCACCCTGGTTGAATTTCAGACCCCCAAGTCCCTCTTTGAGGATACGATTTCCATCCATACTGCCGAAATGAAGGGGGCCGCCGCCATGGGAGGGAACTATCTTTTTGCGGAGGACGAGCCTGCGGCCCTTCGGGCGAAGGGCGCCTATGCGATGGCCAAGGGTTTTTTGCGGGAGAACAAACTCAGAGAGGCAAGTGTTTTGATCGCAAAGGGTCAGCGGCTTGATCAAACGGCAGAGGGAGCTTTGCTCCGGGGCCGCATCCGCTTAAGTGAAGGGGATCGGCGCGGAGCAATACAGGCCTGGGAAAGCGCCTTGCTGATCGACCCGGAACATCAGGAAAGCCTGCTGTTATTGGCAAAATTGTATCAATCTCAGGGGGCCTTTAAAAAAGCGAGTCCACTGCTTGAACGAATTGATAAGAAAAGTCGGATTTATCTCAGGGCCTCTTATTACAAAGGCCTTGATTATTATTTTCGAGGCAAACCGCTCTCCGCCATTGAGGCCCTCCTGGTCGGAGAAGATCTTTCCAAACCCTTCGTTTTTTATTATCAAAACCTCGTTTATCAAAAACTGGGACTGGAAGACGAAGCGAAGCAGGCCCTCGGTCGCTTCATCGTCGGCCTCAATACCTGGCGCAGAAAACTGGAAACACGACCCAAGGAACTCAGAGCGCTTTCCTATTGGAAGGATGTCGAGTGGCGGCGCAAGGTGGGTGTTCGCATCCCGGAAGAAGTACGCATGGCGGCCCTCTTTGAACGCGTGGTACTCAATCCTCTCAATGCACTCAACAGCGGGGCCGGTATCTTCCTGGCCGGGTTTTACCCGGAGGCCGCACAGAAGCTCACCGCAGCTCTTGATCAACTTGGGGCACAGGCGAAAGGCAGTATCGGATATTATTATTTAGGGCTTTCGTACAAAAGAGTGGGGCGGTTTCAGGAGGCAGCCAATGCCTTTCGAAACTTTGTCAAAAATCCGGCCCTCGAACAGAATGATCTCCGCGTCATTGAAGCAAAGAAAGAGATTGAACGTTTGGGGAGTCTTTAGAGATTGTCATTCCCCTGAAAACGGGAATCTATCTATGGTCAGCTTGAGGCGTTAAAGTACTGTGGCTTCCCACTTTCGCGGGAATGACACTTGAGACTAGCTCACGCGACGTCGACCTGCCTTTTTCTCTCGGCCGGCCACACCACTTTCGATGGCGGCTTCGCCAACATCATGCGCGACGACCTTTGCAATCCTGCGATTAAAAACACCTGGAATGATGTAGTCCTCTGAAAGCTCTGCATCCGGAATAATTGAAGCAATGGCTCGTGCTGCGGCAAGGTTCATCTCTGTGTTGATTTCAGAGGCGCGCACGTCGAGCGCACCTCGAAACATCCCTGGAAAAACAAGGACATTGTTGATTTGATTCGGATAGTCTGAGCGACCGGTCGCCATGACGCGAACGAGGCCTTCGGCCTCTTCCGGCATGATCTCGGGCGTCGGGTTGGCAAGGGCAAAAACAATGGGGTCAGGAGCCATATTCTTCAGCCATTCCCGTTTCAAAAGGCCTTCGGAAGAAACGCCGATGAAAACGTCGGCATCCTGCAGCGCAGTGCCTAAGTCTCCCTTTTCCTTGTTTCCATTGACTTTTTTGGCAAAGCGCGTCTTGATGGCATTCATGCCCTCTGCTCTGCCATCGTAGACAATGCCTGTCCGGTCGCAACCGAGTATATTCTGAACCCCGGAAGCGAGCAGGATGTCCGCAATGGCAATGCCTGCTGCGCCGACGCCGCTGATGACCACTTTCAATTCCGACATGTTTTTGCCTACGACCTTCAGGGCATTGAGAAGCGCCGCGAGTACAACAACCGCAGTGCCGTGCTGGTCATCATGAAAGACCGGGATATCAAGGCGTTCTTTTAAGCGGGCTTCCACTTCAAAACATCTCGGTGAAGAAATATCTTCCAGATTGATTCCGCCGAATCCGGGAGAAATCCGCTCAATAGTTTCAATGATTTCGTCGGTTTTCTGGGTCTGAAGGCAGATCGGATAGGCATCGATTTTTCCGAATTCTTTAAAAAGCATCGCTTTGCCTTCCATTACCGGCATGGCCGCCTCCGGTCCAATATTCCCCAGACCGAGTACGGCAGAACCGTCGCTGACAATCAAAACACTGTTCTTTTTGATGGTCAGCGCAAAGGCCTTGCTTTTATCCTCATGGATCGCCATGCAGACCCGTGCAACACCCGGTGTGTAAACTCGGGAAAGATCATCTCGAGTTGTGAGGGGAATTTTGTTGCACACTTCTATTTTTCCGCCGAGATGCAGCAAAAAAGTCCGGTCTGACAGATGAACCAACTCCACTTCCGGGATTGCCTTTAAACTTTGCCGGATTTCCTTGAGGTGGGCGTCTCCTCGTGTTTTTACAGTAATATCCCGCAAGATCATCCCGCCTTCGGCATTGGCGATGTCGATGGCGGAAATATCCCCGCCGGTTTGCCCGATGGCCGAGGTGATCTTTCCGAGCATTCCGATCTTGTTTGGAAACTGAAGCCGTAAGGTGACGCTGCGACTGGAACTCGCCATGCTCATTTTGATTGTCCTTCCGAAGGGGTGTTCACTGGGTATAGGTGTGGAACAAGGGATTAAAGGTGTTCTTCTTTGATCTGGATATCTGCCTTTGCGCGCAAGGACAAGGTATAGGCTCTGACGGCCCTTTCCTGCTTTTGCGCCAGTCGGCTCTCGATCTCTCTTTCGATGTCAAGTGTTTCCGGATCGCCTTCTTCCGCATTTTTGATCTCAATCGGTGTCAGGGCAACGCCGTCTTTGACGATCTGCTTCACTTTTTCGACTAGGAGGGCTTCTTTTTGTGTTTCTTCAAAGTGTTTTGATGTGAGTTTTTCAAAGGACAAAAACCGTTTGTAAAGCTCAGAGTCGAATTCTCCTTCCTTCTGGAAGGCGCCCGCAGATAAAACCGATTCCTGGAAGGCTGCGTTACTGATTTTAATACCCATACGACCCGCCTCCTCCACCCAAAGCTTACGGTCAACCAGTTCATCAATCACCTGAACTCTCACCTTTTCATCATCATATTTGTCCTGGAATAGCTCCCGATAGAACTTGGAAATGCGTCGATAGGAACGCTGGTAATCCTGTGCTGAAATTGAAACGGCGTTGATGGTCGCAATCGCATTCGCGTCATCACGTTCGTCCTCGCTGAAACCCCACCATCCCATTGAAACGGCGAAAACAGCCGCGATACCCATCATGATGATCCGGAAAAACCAGGGGTTGCCCATCGCCCCTTCTCTAATTGTTTTAATCACTGCATCTCTCCTTAGATAAATTTTTAGCTTAAAATAAAGCCGAAGGAGGATAGCATCCAGCAGGGGAAAATGCAAGTTGATGAGGACGAAGTGATGTGCAGAAAAGGTGGATATGATACTGATATCAAAGAGGTTTTAATGACTTTTGGGTCACTTCACCTCCCTTGACCTACTTTAGTCCCTCTGGTAGACTTTCTTTAATTAAATTGTAAAATAATATTCTTGGGGGATAATCATGACAGAAGAAAGTAGCTGTTTTTTAAAGGTGAACGGAGCCGTTGAGAACGAAGAAGAATGGGGTTATGACAGACTTGCAGGGCTTCCGGACGAGCATCAAGTTGAAGATGTCAGCAAATTGGTTGCGGGCATGGTTGGTTCCGGTGTTCGTCTGAAAGCTATTTTGAATTCGGCCAGTCCGATTAGCGGTTCTGATTATGCGACCTTTCATTCGGAGGATGGCAAGTTTGCGGCAAGTTTGTCTCTGGCAGAGGCCACGGAAAAAGGCATATTAATTTATAAGAGAGATGGCGGGCCCATTCCCGTTTCAAAAGGTGGCCCGACCCGACTGGCGATTCCCTGTGGAGATAACGAGTGCGCGAATGTCAAAGGGGTTGTGCGAATTGAAGTGACGGTCGGGAAAGGTTTGGATACCACCTACGATCCTTTCCACGACATTCCGGAAATTCACGGTCATACTCACGGTCCTGGACACGATCACGACCATTCGCATGATCACAATCATGATCATAACCACGACCATGGGCACGATCACTCTCATGATCATGATCACGGTCATTCTCACTGACCTTGTTCTGGCAGCTTGCCGATATAAGTCTTTAAGCAAAGGAAGATCAAAACACCGAAAGATTGAGTGTTTTGATCTCACCCATCCAAAGCGTGTAATCAGTATGATCAATTAAATCATTACCTGTATCCGGATGCACAAACACCACAAGTCCCTTGCGATTCAGCATCAACCAGGGAATAACTTCAGAAAAAAGTTCGGGTTTAAACTCCAAGACACAACTCCAGCAGGGATGCGGCCCAACCGATTTCCGATGCATGTGCCCGACGCGTAAAGTAAACTTTTCACCCGCCGCATCAATTAGTTTTTTGGCTTGTTCAAAGCTGCTTTCATCGTAATAAATATGGGCATCAAAGCTCTTTATTTCAGGTGTCATCGCTTACCTTTCGACATCGAACCCGGCATATTGAATGCCGCTTAATTCGGCGATGTCCTTTTTCCAGGTTGTAATATCCGTCTGCTTAAATTGATTCAGATGGTCGTGCCCGCAGGCTCGCGCCATGACCTGCATCAAGGCCACCGAAGATTCAAAAAATCGTGCCAGTCGCTCAGCCCCTAGCGCAACATCCAGCTTCGCTCGCAATTCCGGTTTCTGCGTCGCCACACCGACTGGGCAATGGTTGGTGTGGCACATGCGTGCGGCAACACAGCCAATGGCCTGCATCGCCGAGTTTGAAAGTGCAATGCCATCGGCCCCCAAACACAAGGCTTTGATAAAATCGGAAGGAACACGCAGGCCTCCGGTAACAATGAGAGTGATATGGGAAACACAGCGTTTATCGAGATAATAACGCGCCCTCGCAAGGGCTGGAATGGTGGGCACGGAGATGTTGTCCCGGAAGAGCAAGGGGGCCGCACCCGTGCCACCGCCACGGCCATCGAGAATGATGTAATCGACCCCGGCTTTAATCGCAAAATCGATGTCTGCTTCAATATGATTGGCAGAGAGCTTCATGCCGATGGGGATGCCGCCACTGGCTTCTCGTACACGATCTGAAAAATGCTTAAAATCTTCCGGTGTGATCAAATCCTCAAAGGTCGGCGGAGAAATGGCTGCTGTTTTTTCGGGGAGATGCCGTACTTCCGCAATCTTTCCAATTACTTTGTTGGCGGGTAAATGACCGCCCGTACCGGTCTTCGCGCCCTGACCGCCTTTAAAATGGAAGGCCTGAACCTTTGTGAGCAAGGCCTCTGAATATCCAAACTTCGCCGAGGCCAGTTCATAAAAATAACGACTGTTTTCAGCTTGCTCTTCCGGCAACATGCCACCCTCACCGGAGCAGATTCCGGTTCCCGCTAATTCTGCCCCCTTTGCAAGTGCGGTTTTGGCTTCTTCCGATAATGCGCCGAAGCTCATATCGGAAACAAAGAGGGGGATTTTGAGATGAAGCGGTGTTTTCGCATTGGGTCCGATAATCAAATCGGTGCCAACGGGGATATTGTCCATCAAAGGCTTGCTTGCAAACTGAGCAGCTAGAACCTGAATGTCATCCCATTGAGGAAGGGTCGGACCGGGCACCCCCATTGCGGCCATTGGTCCATGATGGCCGACTTTTGAGAGGCCGTCACGGGCAAGGTCATGGATTTGTTTGAGTTTAGGTTCTTCAGGTGTGGACTGAACTGATAGGGTTTTCTCAGTGGCCGAAGTCTCCGAAGTCTCCGAAGTCTCCGACGGCGCATCCGGCGCAATTTCTTCTTCGCTCAAGCTTGCATGTGCGCCATCACAATAAGGCGGATTTTTTGTGTGTTTGCACATGCACAGGTAGGCCTCTTGGGGTTCATCGACCTGGAAGGCATGGGGTGAAAAAGAGCTTCCGCTGTGTGAGCCATCGCAAAAGGGCTGGGTTTTACTTAAGCCGCAACTGCACCAGTAATATTCCTCACCGGCTTCGAGATTAACGGGAATGGGGGCTGTATCAGCGATTTTTGGGCGATCCATTTTCATCCTCCAATACAGTAACAGGTCTCTTCTATTTTTTTGCGTTTGATTTGTTCTTGTGTCTTTGATGACGATGAGGGCGATGCAAGATGAATGGATCAGAAAATGGATACATGTAATTCCCGTAAGGTTGCATATAGTAAGGATAAGGCCCATACCAGTAGGGCTGCGGGTAATAAAGGGGGTAGGCCCTTATGCCGGAATACTCGGCCCGCTTTTTCCATAGGTGAAGATGGGCAACGACAATGTAGGGATAGCGATATTCCAGCTCACCAATGTTTTGCACCCGCTCTTTGGTGATTTTTCCTATGACGGTCAGTTCTCGTCCCTTTTCATAAACAGCGGGGTCTAGAAATGCTCCCGGCTGCTCAATAAAAAAACGTCCATGACTCTCATCCCCCTCCAAGGGTCGATCATAGCGATCGAGCGGTTTTTGGAGAATTTCCAGGCGGGTGCCTTCTTTGTGGTTAATTGTTTCAATGATCGTTCCACCAAGGAGGACAGTCTTCCCGATCGCCGCCTTCGGATTACGGCCCAGCTCTTGAAAACTCACCCTCGAAACGCCTTCCTTAAAGCGATCTGGAATGGCTTTCACACCGTGGACGCAGCCACTCAGCGCAATGAAAAGTATGATGAAGAAGAACAGACTACTTTGAGACAGCGTCTTTTCCATTTTTATATTGTAGAGGAATTTTCCCGTTCAAGACAATCGTCATGAAAGAAGGCAAACGGGAAAAGGCGTGGGACTGTTCGGATGCCGACTAGGCGGATTTGATTTCTTTTTCCCGTTCATACAAAAGCACCGGCTCACCCGTGCCTTTGATGACTTCTTCGGTAATGACACACTCCTTAACCTGGGGCAGGGAGGGCACTTCATACATCAAATCAAGCATGATTTTTTCAAGGATGGAACGTAGTCCACGTGCACCGGTTTTTTGTATAAAGGATTTCTTAGCGACTGCGGCCACGGCACCGTCTGTAAATTTCAGTTTAACTTTTTCGAGAGCGAACAGTTTTTCATACTGTTTCATCAGGGCATTTTTCGGTTCGGTCAAAATTTGAACGAGGGCATGTTCATCCAAGTCATCCAGTGTCGCCACGATGGGCATCCGTCCGACAAATTCCGGAATCAAACCATGATGAATGAGGTCTTTCCCTTCAACCTTCGCAAAAAGTTCACCGCTTTTCCGATCGCCTTTGCCTTTAATTTCTGCGCCAAATCCCATCGCCTTTTTTTGAATACGATCTCCGATGATGTTCTCCAGTCCAATAAATGTTCCCCCACAAATGAAGAGGATGTTGGTAGTATCGACCTGTATGAATTCCTGGTGGGGATGTTTACGTCCCCCTTGCGGCGGGATGTTGGCAACTGTCCCTTCAATCAGTTTAAGCAGGGCCTGCTGAACGCCTTCTCCGGAGACATCGCGCGTAATCGAAGGACTGTCACTTTTACGACAAACTTTATCGATTTCATCAATGTAGACAATCCCCCTCTCCGCCTTTTCGACATCATAATCCGAGGCTTGCAGGAGTTTGAGCACGATATTTTCAACGTCTTCTCCAACATAACCCGCTTCCGTCAGCGTGGTAGCGTCTGCGATGGTAAAAGGCACATCAATAATACGAGCCAGGGTTTGGGCCAAGAGGGTTTTTCCTGTGCCGGTCGGGCCGACCATGAGGATGTTACCTTTTTGTAGTTCGACATCGTCGTTCTGTGCATTCGATGACACCCGCTTATAGTGATTATGCACGGCGACTGCAAGCACTTTTTTGGCCTGAGCCTGCCCGATCACATACTGGTCCAGGATTTCTTTGATTTCAATGGGTTTTGGCAGCGAGGAGGTAACCGTGTTTTTTTCTCCCTCCCACTCTTCGGCAATGATGTCGTTACAAAGATCAACACATTCGTCACAGATGTAGACCGTCGGCCCGGCAATTAGCTTTTTGACTTCGTCTCGATTTTTCCCGCAAAAGGAACAACGTAAGTGCAATTCAGTTTTTTCATGTTTTGCCATTTCTATTCTCCTGCCGAATTTTCTCCGACCAATGCGGTTTCACTAAAACTTCCCCTTACTTGTCGTGGCTTGGTGCGCGTTCGATGACTTCATCGACCAGATGATAGGACTTTGCCTCTTCGCTCGACATAAAGTAGTCTCGTTCTGTGTCGGTTTGAATCTTTTCAATCGTCTGTTCGGTGTGCTTTGCCAGGATCTCATTTAAACGTTCACGAATTTTTAGAATCTCTCTGGCGTGGATGTCAATATCGGTTGCCTGCCCCTGAAAACCACCCATGGGTTGATGGATCATGACCCTCGCATTAGGAAGGGCGAAGCGTTTTCCGGTGGTACCCGCCGCAAGCAAGAGCGCGCCCATACTGGCCGCCTGACCGATACAGATGGTCGATACGGGTGATTTAATATATTGAATGGTGTCATAGATCGCCAGTCCGGCGGTCACAGAACCTCCGGGGGAATTGACATAGATATTAATATCCTTTTCAGGATCTTCCGCTTCAAGGAACAACAACTGTGCGATGATTAAATTGGCGACATTGTCGTCAACCCCGGTACCTAAAAAAATAATCCGGTCTTTCAGAAGTCTGGAATAGATATCATAGGCGCGCTCACCACGGTTCGACTGTTCGATTACCATCGGCACTAACATTAGGATTTGTCTCCTTCTTCTGTTTGATTTGCACTGTCAGGATCACTTTTCGGCTTCACTTCAGTGTCGACTATATCTTGGCTCTCAAGTACGTCTTGCCCCTCAAGCACATCTTCAAAACCGGCTTTGGAAAAAACAAGGTCGAGGGCTTTTCGCTCCAATAATTGAGAACGGATTCCTGAGATCGCACCTTCCTTTTTGTGGACTTGGCGTTTCATTTCAGCAGGAGAGAATCCCCTTCGTTTGGCAATCTCCTCAATCTCGGTCTCAATTTCCTCTGCGTTCACATCTAATTTTGCCTTCTTTGAGATCTCGGACAAAATCAAACCCTCCTGAACCCTTTCTTTTGCAGCGGGTTCCAAAAGTTTTTGCATTTTTTCTGCACCTTCAGAACCTTCAGTCTCCTGGGTGTTACCTTTAAAATAAGACATCATTGTTTGCAATTCATGCGCGATCATACAGTCCGGCACCTCAAAGCTGTGCATTGCAATCAATTTTTCGGAAAGGACTTTTCTCTGGTCCTCTTTCTGCTTGGCAAGTTTCTGATCTAATAAGCTTGCCCTCAACTCGCTTTTAAGCGCATCAAGATCGGCAAGCCCTGCGTCTTTAGCAAACTCATCATCTATCGCCGGAAGCACCTTTTTCTTGATCTCTAATATATCCACTTTGAAGCGCACCGACTGACCCGCAACATCCTTGTTTTGAAAATCTTCCGGATAGGGCACTTCGAGGTCGACAGCATCTCCCTTTATTTTACCGATCAGCGCTGCTTCAAGCGGTTCAGGCAGTGTGTTGGAGCCGATCTGAAGGCTAAAACCGTCCTGTTTCCCTTCCGCAAGGGGAATGTCTTTTACAGATCCTTCAAAATTCATGATGACATAGTCGGAGGATGCGGCAGCATAGTCATCCGCGCAGGCTTCAAGTTGAGCCAACTCTTCCTGTTTTGCCTTTAGGGCTTGCTCAAGATCTTCTTCTGAAACTTCTATCACTTTTCGAGGGAGAATGATGCCGTCGTAGTCGGCTAAAGTGATCTCCGGGCGCACTTCCACAGTAGCTTTGAAGGAAAGAGGCGCATTGTTATTTGCTTCGACCTGGGCAAAGACGGGAAGATCTACCGGAAAAATCCCTGTCTCATTCACCGCTTTTTCGTAGTGATCCGGAATGAGATCACGCAGGATTTCGTCCTTGACGGCGGAACCATACCTTTTTGCAAGCAGAGAAACCGGCACCTTGCCGGGCCGAAAACCGGGCACTTTCACCTTGTAATTCAGATTAGCATAGGCAGATGAAAACGCTTTAGAAACAACCTCTTGCGGAATTTCGATGGTGAGCGCTTTTTTTACCGTGGAGATGTCTTCAATTTGAACCTTCATTCATTCCTTCTCATGCGGTTAAAAGTGAGGTATTTTATCGACGGCTTACACCGATGTCAATCATGGTACGAGAGGGGGGACTTGAACCCCCACGAGGATACCTCACCAGATCCTAAATCTGGCGCGTCTACCATTCCGCCACTCTCGCGTTATGCTCAAAATCCTGCCAATTTGGAATTATAGCATGGGCAATGCCGCAATAAAAGATCCGCCATTCAGAGTTTTCCACCTCATCCGTGGAAAAGCTGTTGATAAACACGAGACAAGGGAGAATAAGCGTTATTTTATTAAGAACAAGAAGCTCTTTGCTGAAAATAGAGGCAGTCCGATATTCGTTAAAAACATGAACGGCCTGTCCAAAAAAATGGACAGCATGGCTCGCTTAGATCGCTATTGGAACTTCTGCATGTGGACCTCTGCATGTTTGACATTATTTCGGGAGTTCATGATAATTATCATGACGATTATTTAAATCCTGAATCGAAATGAGATGTATTATGCGACGACTCCTTTTTGTCTTTATATCCTGCTTCATCCTCTTCGGCTGTGCCGCCAGTCCGCAAAAAAAAGAACCGCAGTCCCCTCCTCCTGAACCTCCATTGGTTCAGGAACACGGCAAGGAACTCGGCAAGTCCTTCATGAAAACGGCCCTTAAAAAATACACCTTCGTCAAAGATTCTGAAGTCGCCGCCCTGGTCAATCAGGTTGGTAGAGAAATCGTTGAGGCCATTGGAGAAGATCCTGACAGCTACCATTTTTTTGTGGTTCGGCAAAACCAGCTGAATGCCTTTGCGATTCCCGGAGGCTATATCTTTCTCTTTGACGGTTTGCTAAAAAATTTCGATTCAATCGATGCTTTAGCGGGCGTTCTAGGTCACGAAATCGCCCATGTCCGCTTGAATCATTTTTTTAAAGATGCAAAGAAAATCTCTGCGATCAACCTGGCGACGATGGCCTCGCTGATCCTGGCCGGTCTCGCAGGTGAGGGAATGGGGGCGACCGGAACCATTGCGATTGCGGCCAATACCTCCATGCAGCTGGGTTTCAGCCGGAAAAACGAAGAAGAGGCCGACCTGCACGCCATCCGCTTTCTCAGTAAAACTCGCTACAATCCCGCAGGCCTTTCCACTTTTTTTTCCACCCTCTCTTTTTACCAACGACTGACACAGGGCACGGTTCCCCCCTATCTTTCAACTCACCCCGGAGTAGGAGAACGACGCTTCATGGTTGATCGGCTCGTCAATAATATTCCGAAAAAGACAGTATCTGAGGAACAATGGGACCGTGTAGCAACCATTTTGCGAGCAAAAAAGGGCGGCAGCATCAAGAAACGCCCCATAAAAAAGGGGACGGAGCAAAAGGCTCAAGAGAAACAGCTTTATTTGAGAGGGCTTTCCGCTCTGAAGTCGGGGGCCTTGAACGAGGCATTGGAGGACTATCAGGAGGTGATCCTGCTTAATCCAAATCAGGCGATCTACCATGCCGATCTTTCCAACATCTACATGCAGCTTCAGCAGGCCGATTCGGCAAAACGTTCCGCCTTACGAAGCATTCAATTGTTTAAAAAAGGCACTGCCCAAGAAGGCATTTCAAAAACGTTTGCAATGCCTTATCTCGTGCTGGGCATGATTGCGCAATCAGAAGAGAAGCACGCTTATGCAGTGTCCCAGATTGAGAAGGCGAGGGACCTCGCTCCTGAAAACCCGATCATCCATTTTCAGTTGGCACGGTCCTACCACGCCCTGGATAATAAAGGAAAAGAGCGCTTTCACCTCGGGCGTTATCACCGATTGAACCTTGAGCCGGACAAGGCTCTGCAAGAATTTAAAAAAGCCCTTGAGCAAACCACCTTAGAGCCTTTAGTGAAACAAGCAATCCAAGACGAAATAAGAGGCATTCAAACCGAGGGTCTGTAACAAAAAGTGCAGGGGACTCCCTCCTGTGCTATCCTTTTTTTATCAGTACTTTTCAGGACAAACAGGACCGCTAAATGTTGGAAATCGGGATATTTTTCTTCGGGTTAATTCTGGGCAGCTTTATCAATGTCTGTATTTATCGGCTGCCTCGTGACGAATCAATCGCCTATCCCGCTTCGCATTGCCCTGCCTGTCAAACACCCATTCGGGCCTACCAAAACATTCCGGTCGTTAGTTTTCTTTTTTTGAAAGGACGCTGCGGGGCTTGCGGGGCCAAGATTTCCTGGAAATATCCCCTGGTCGAAGCGCTACACGGTGTAGCCTTTCTCTTTATTTTTTTCCAATTCGGCCCGACGCTTAACACTCTGATCTACTGCCTCTTTTTCTCATCTCTTGTCGCCGTGACTTTTATCGATCTTTCCCATCGCATTGTGCCGGACCAAATTACATTGCCTGGAATGGTTATCGGAGTGATTTGTGCTTCGACGGTCCTTTCTCCCGGACCCCTCAGTTCGCTCCTGGGTCTTTTTGTGGGTGGAGGGATCTTTTATCTGATTGCCGTGCTGTCACTTGCCGTTCTGAAAAAAGAGGGCATGGGAGGAGGGGACATCAAACTGATTGCTATGATCGGAGCCTTCCTGGGCTGGAAGGGAATGCTACTGACTATCTTTCTAGCGGCCTGTTCCGGGTCAATTATCGGTATTCTGCTCATTCTGACTCAGGGGAGAGACCGCGCAGAACCGATTCCCTTCGGGCCCTTCCTTGCGGTAGGCGCAGTCGTCGCCCTCTTTTGGGAAAAGGGCATTCTGGACTGGTACTTTTCGATTGGTAGAATGTAAATGTAAGGAAACATGATCCCATCCCCCCTATTGCTAATCAGTGCCGGAATCATCGGGCTGTCACTACTGACTTATTATTTCCTCCGAAGCCTTTTTCCCACTCGCTTACGCTTGAAAAAACTTAAAAAGGTCGGCGAAAAAGAGGGGCAATCCGACTTTATGATGAAAACCTTCCAGGATTTAATTCGCCAATTGAAGGAAAAGGAAGAGGATCTGGAGACGATGCGAAAGGCGGCGGAAGACCATGCCGATCGTGTCGGTAGCTTTAATGAAAAAATCTTGCAGAGCGTTCCCAGCGGTGTGCTCACGGTGGATTGCGATCTTATCATTACAACATTCAATAAGGCGGCCGGCAGCATTCTCAAGCTATCACCGGAGGCGATATTGCACCAGCCCTATCAAGCGGTCTTCGAAAAGAACGGGAAGATGATCTATTTTCTAGAGGAAACCTTAGAAAAAAAACAAGACATGCTTCGCCAGGAATGCGAGATCAATCGTCCCGACGGTAAAAAAATCTGGCTCGGTTTAAACACCTCCTTGCTGAGGGACACAGAGGAGGAAATGATCGGCGTTACCATCGTTTTTACCGACCTAAGCGAAAAGAAACTGATGGAGGAACAGATCGCATTAAAAAAGCGTCTGAGCATGATGGGAGAGATGTCGGCCTGGATCGCCCATGAGTTCAGAAATTACACCGGAACGATCCTCGGTTTCTCCCGGCTGCTCGAAAAAAGGCTTACGGAAGACTCGGAGGCAAAGGAGATGATTTCCGAGATTACGGATGAGCTTTCCGCAATGGAGCGTCTGATTACAGAATTACTTTCCTATAGCAAAAAAAGGGAGATCAACGCGACAGCAATCTCCCTGCCTTCTTTGATTGAAAAGTCAATCCAAAGCTTCGCTGAAAACAAACGCTATACTTCGGAAAACTTGAGAACCACTTTTCAGAACGCACTCCCAATGATTGACCTTGATCCGACACTCATGCGCCAGGCCTTTTCAAACTTAATCCAGAACGCCTTGGAGGGTATTGAAAATGAGGGACTTGTCCATGTCACCGTCTTCCGCCGCTCAAGTGAGAAGGTTCAGATTGAGATTACGGACGATGGATGCGGTATTTCAAACGAAGTCATCGGAAAGGTACTACTCCCTTTTTTTACTACGAAGGAAAGCGGCACGGGTCTGGGGCTGGCCCTTGCCCATAAAATTGTCCTGTCTCATAACGGGCATCTCACGATAGAAAGCCTAGTGGGAAAAGGGACGACAGTAACCATCGTGCTTCCCATCCATCAAAAACATTAAAAAGAAAAACCGGCAAAAGCATTAAAAGGAGAAACCGGATGGAAACGATACTCATTGTTGAAGATCGCGAAGGGCTCGCAAAAATGTTGTCACAGACATTGAGAAATGAGGGCTATCAAATACTCTGGGCGAAAGATGGTGCTGAAGGGATCAAAACCATCTCAGAAGAAAAAATTGACCTTGTTGTGACCGATCTGAAGTTGCCCAAAAAAGACGGCCTTCAAGTACTTGATGCTGCAAAAGAGGGCAATGCCGCACTGCCGGTAATTTTGATGACTGCTTACGGCAGTGTCGATGTTGCAGTCAAGGCCGTAAAAGCGGGTGCCTTCGATTTTATTACCAAACCCTTTGAGCCGGACCACCTCCTCCTTCAGATTGAAAAGGCCCTCGAAAAACAGAGATTGATTACTGAGAACCTTGTTTTAAAAGACACCTTTTCAGATCAGCTCGCCTTTCCGAAAATTATCGGGAAAAGCCCCGGCATTGTGAAAACCACTGAACATGTTCGTAAGGTGGCCCAGGGGAAAACAACGGTCCTGCTGACCGGAGAAAGCGGCACAGGAAAAGAGCTTTTTGCCCGAGCCGTCCATATGCTCAGTCCTCGAAAAGACCGGAGTTTTGTGGCGATCAATTGCGCGGCAATTCCCCACGACCTGCTCGAAAGTGAACTCTTCGGGCATGAGCGCGGCGCATTTACAGGAGCAGTCGCAAAAAAAATCGGCAAGTTTGAGCTTGCAGACAGGGGAACAATTTTTCTCGACGAGATCGGTGAGATGCACATTAGTTTACAATCCAAGCTGCTACGAGTCCTGGAAGAAAATACCCTTACGCGGGTGGGCGCTACAGCACAGGTCAAGATAGATGTTCGAGTTGTGGCGGCGACTAATCGCAGCCTGCTAAAGCTGATCGAACAGAAAAAATTCAGAGAAGACCTTTACTACCGCCTAAATGTCTTTCCCGTCATCATCCCAGCTCTAAGAGAACGAGAGGAAGATATTCCTCTGATGGCAACGCATTTTCTGGAGTATTATGCTGCGGAGATGAAAAAGGACCTTAAACATCTTTCAAAGTCGGCCCTTAATCTACTGTGTGGCCATCCCTGGATCGGTAATGTACGGGAACTTCAAAATGCAATCGAACGGGCCATGATCTTGTGTGACGGAAAGGAGATCGAGCCTGCCCATCTCGGTTTAAGAAAAAGGTTAAAAACAGAGTCATCCATTGATCACATTCCCTTGGAGGGTAGCCTTCACGAAGTCAGTGAAAAAGCCAGCCGGCTTGTCGAAACAAAGATGATTATTAAGGTTCTCAGGAAAACAGGAGGCAATAAAAGTCGTGCCGCTGAAATCCTTCAGGTCAGCTATAAGACCTTATTGACTAAGATCAAAGACTATGCTATAGAAAAAACTCGCTTGGTATAATCGGTTTATTCAAGCAGCTTGGCACGCTTTGAAAACTTATATAAATAAGGGGTTTACAGCCATCGAAATGATGGTTTCCCTGGCCTTGGTGAGCATTATTGCAGGCATCGCAGTGGTCAACTATACCCAACAGATCCCCCGCTATGAATTGCGCGAGGCAGGACGAGACCTTACGGCACAGTTAAGGTTGTTGCGTCAAACAGCAATTACCGAAGGGCTTAGACACGAGATCTCTTTCGACGTTAACCATGGGACCTACAAAACTGAAAATCTTGGAGAACAAGACTTGCCCTCCCATGTCAAATTTGGTTTACCTGATCATGTGCCTCTGAAAAACGGAGGGGTCTACGCTTCTGAAGATGATGCTACGAATTTCCATGACCATACCGCCTCCTTCAAACCCAATGGTTTGCCGGGTTCTTTGGGGGCACTCCATATGACAAATGCTCCCTTCCGCAATGAGGCAATTGCAATCACCGTTAGCAGCACTGGGCGGGTAAAGCTCTTTGAATGGAATGGCAGTGAATGGCAGTAACCAGGAAAGCTGCCGGTTTTTCCCTTATTGAAGTGGTCATCTCCATGACGATTTTAGCGGTTGGATTGCTCGGTTTCATTAGTTTGTACGGCACGGGTTTCAAGGCATTAAAAGGGAGTAGCGTCAGAACAACCGCCCTTCGACTCGCTCAAGACAAGATGGAAACCTTAAGACATGAACGCCCCGGACACATTACCGAGGCACATTATACAAAGGGAGAGGATCCGGGGAAGGGACTGCTGATAAGCTGGTCAAGAGTCCCGAGCGAAGAAAACGATAATATCTGGCTCATCTCGGTAGAAGTCACTTGGACTAATCAAGAAGGGCAATCGAAAAAGGTTGTACTTAAAAGTTTTCGTTCCAATTAATGGACTATCTTAAAGATGCTTATTCGAGAAGAACGTGGAATTACCTTGATTGAGATACTCGTGTCCGTTGCAATTGTTGCCTTGCTGGCCGTCTCTTTCTACCAGATACTATCGACCTTCTCCAAGAATTTTGAAACACAGGACGCCATTGCGGAGATGCAGCAGCAAGGGCGATTTACCGCCGACCTCGTTTCTCGTGAGATCCGCCAGACCGGATATGACCCCAAGGGTGTTTTTTTCACTAGTGGGGCGACAACTGACGGCAATCCGGACAACAATTGTGATAGCACGGACACTCATGCGTCGGTCGAACGTATTTTAGAAGCAAGTCCAAGCATCTTCCATTATCTGGCCGACTTAGACGAAAACGGTTTGCCGGGAGGATCAAATGAGCATATCCGATACGAGTGGGTGGGTTCGATCGGAAAGGATATTTGTGGAAGAAATCGTGTCCCAAATACACTTTACCGGAACAACGGTAGCGGAATGCAGCCGGTTTCAAGCGATATTATCGGATTTAACTTTCAATATTTTAATGACGACAACAACGAAATTCCAAATGTCGCCTTCGACCCGGACGGCAATCCGATTCCGAATACACGCGCCCTGACGGCGGATGAAAGATCAGACATCTGGAAGGTGATCCTCAGCTTGACCGCCCAAACAGACAGACCGGACAAAGACTACCCTGAGAATGGGGGCTACCGTACACGAACCTTTGTTTACGATATCTGGTTAAAAAACGCCTAAAATGAAGCCGATCTTACAAAAAAACCAAGAGGGAATCGCCATGCTGATCGCCATCATGGTCTTAAGCCTCGGCGGCAGCATTGCCCTGATCGCATTCCGTTCCTCCACGCAGGAGTTGGAGCTTTCCCGCTTCACCGAATATGAGATGAGTTCTCAGTATCTGGCAGAATCCGGAGTGGATCAAGTCGTCTCATGGGTTATCGATCCGGCATCTTTCCCCAACACCTACCCTGATGACTACATTGCGGCAAGAAACTTTTTTGACGCCTTGCCGACAAAGCCCTGTTCGAGAGATTCGGAGGATCCCGACCTGATTATTGACGACAACTCCTTCCTGGCGGGTACAGATAGCCCTTTTTCCGGATTGAAGGTGATGGGGGAAATTGAAGAAATCAAGTTCTATGCACCCCTTGGTCAGGCCATTCCCCCCGCCGCGGGTGACCGACGGCTCTGCACCCTCGAAGTGACCGCAATCAGCGGCAAGGGGGCAACAAAAAAAATCAGAGTTGACCTGGCTAGTAATCCAATCGGCCCAATCACCGCAGGCATCCAGGGAACTAGCCTTAATGCGGCAAGCCCTTTACCCATTTGGGTTCACTGGGGAGGCATCCGCTATACTGGAGTCTCAGCAGAGAATCTAGGCACAAATATCTTGAAGGTCCCCAAATTAGATGTCAGCGAACCCTTTGATGGGAATTCTTATAATGATTCGGACTTTTCAGCCAATATTGATCCAGTTATGGACATTCGTGTTGAAAAAAATATAGCCGTACCCCATCCGGACGATGGTGGGAATTCCTTTGTCGAACGCCCCAACGTCGTTCAAAATGATGAAAACGTCTCATTGAATGAGGTGAATCCGGACGATATTGACCAAGTGGTTCTAAGGCGTTTTCTCAGAATGAATAGTGAACTTTACTCTGTTGCTGAAGACGGCAAGCTGAAGAAAGATGGCGCTACTGTTGGAACCTTTGACGAAGTCTTTGAAATTCCTGAGGGAGAGGATTCCAATTTTCGCTTGGTCTGGATTACGCTTGACCCCGGAGTCCATCACCCTCCTCCCTTACTCATTGGCGGTGGACGATATAAGGGGTATTTTTTCTTTTCCGGTGACATCACTATTATTGGTGGACAAGAAGGGCGGACAGTCGTTGCAACAACGCCAGCAGGGGGCCATCCCACATTAAGCGGAATCAACCTTGAGGGCCTATTCTACACAAATGGCTCAATGACGATTCAAGACTCGTTTAAAGCCTACGGCGCCTTCTTTTCCAGGGGAGGTTTTACCGGAGCAGGCGCTCAAGCGCTTGAGGTCTGGTATAACAGCGCCTTTGAAAAGGCCGTTTTCCCCGGGATTCGTTCTGTGACACCGCTGTCCGGCACCTGGGCAACCCTTGATTCGGACCATTCTTAAGTCTTCTCTCCATTGAGTCCCGCGTTCTATTTATCTCCAGAAAGTCCTCCAAACTCAGTAGACTTCGTCGATTCAATTTGACAAAACAAGTGAACAAACTATAATGGCGCGTTTGTTTTGTTTGCGAAGGGATCAGGGTCATGACAATGGACAAGCGGGAGGGTAGAGGAAAGGACACGCTCGCTCTCATCCTATTAGAGACGCTTACGGAATGCCGATCTCAGGGCACATTGAACGGAGCGGAAGTCCCGTCGATTCTCCTGGAGACACCCAAGCATGAGGGGCAGGGCGATTTTGCAACAACACTCGCCCTATCCCTTGCGAAGATCGAAAAAAAATCCCCTCAAGAAATTGCCCGGGCCCTTGTTGCAGGATTGGAAAATAAATGGTGCTGGCCGGGAAGTAAAACCTCTTGGATAGAAAAAATCGAGATCGCCGGACCGGGTTACATTAATTTCTTCCTCAGCGCCGATTACTGGCTGCAAACTTTACTTGATATCCACAGCCAGCAAGCCGACTTCGGGCGTTTTCAGTCCCCGAAACCTCAAAAGATACAGATTGAATTTGTCAGCGCCAATCCGACCGGGCCGCTCCATGTGGCCAGTGGCCGCGCTGCCGCTTTGGGCGATGCGCTGGCCCGCCTGCTTGAAGCCGTCGGGCATAGAGTGGATCGGGAATATTATCTGAATGATATGGGTGCCCAAATGACCCTGCTTGGACGATCCACCTATCTTCGCTACCGGGAACTTTTTGGAGAAGCCCTTGCCTTACCGGAAGGCAGCTATCAAGGCCAATATATTATTGAAATCGCCGAAGCCATTAAAAAAAGTGCTGGCGATCGTTATCTGCAAGGCCCTGAAAGTGAACATCTTCCCTTTTTCACTCAGTACAGTTTTGAAACCATTATTTCGTGGATTAAAAAAGATATCAGCGACTTCGGAGTCGATTTTAACCATTGGTTTTCTGAAAAGGAGATCCATGAGAAAAAAGAGGTCCTCGAAGGCTCAGAAGTGTCCAAGGCCCTTGCCCTTTTAAAATCGAAAAAAATGCTCTATTCAAAAGACGGCGCAACCTGGATCGCAACAACACAATTTGGGGACGACAAGGATCGGGTCGTCATTCGCAGCAATGGGGCGCTGACCTATTTCGCCTCCGACATTGCCTATCACCGAAACAAGTTTGAGCGAGGCTATGACAGACTCATCAATATCTGGGGCGCCGATCATCACGGTTACGTTCCCCGAGTCAAAGCAGCGGCAGTCGCGATGGGCTATAAGTCCGAACGCCTGACCGTACTCATTCACCAGCTGGTCAACCTGCTGCGGGACGGCAAGGCCGTCAAAATGTCGAAACGGGCAGGGTCATTTGTGACTTTGCGAGAAGTGATGAATGAGGTCGGCGTCGATGCAACACGCTTCTTTTTCCTGATGCGTCGTTCGGACACCACTCTCGATTTTGACCTCGAACTGGCAAAAAAGGCCTCCAGCGAAAATCCGGTCTACTATGTTCAATACGCCTACGCTCGTCTTTGCAGTATTACCCGTGTCGCAGAAGGCAAAAAAGTGGATGTGGGAGCGGTCATTCGTGAAACAAAAATTGAAGACCTTGTCCCGCTCTCCCTACCGGAAGAACAGGCCTTGATCAAGCAACTTGCTCAATATCCCGACCTGGTCCGATCCGCGGCAGAAGCCCTGGAGCCGCATCGTTTGACTTTTTATTTGCAGACCCTCGCCGGCATGTTGCATCGCTATTATTTCAACTGCCGCATCATCACGGATGATCAAGCACAGACAAAAGCGCGTCTCGTTCTGATCTCTGCAATCCGCATTGTTCTAAAAAACGGACTCGATATTTTAGGAATCAGCGCACCGGAGCAGATGTAAAAAAGGGCGGTTCGTGGAATAGCCTGTGGTCCTCTGCATGCCCAATGACTGTATGCCTCGCAAAAACACTTTAAGTGGTGTTTTGCGTTATGCATCATTGATGCACATAATAGAGTCATCACTTCAAGGAGCATTATATGAGAACAACACTTGATTTGGATAAGGCGCTTATTGAAGAGTTACTCAAGATCACTACTGTCCCGTTAAAGTTACATGAGCCGGCTCTAACATAATGTTTTTTAAAGAAAAATAAGCATTTTATGGGTGTTACCGACTTGAACTGTAAAATAAATCTCCGCATTATCCTCTATATTCCCATGGAGGATAAA
>JAJDBU010000075.1 GCA_029261195.1 Nitrospirota bacterium
GTTACTTTTTCGATACATGGAGGCTCCTGGTGCACGCTTTTTAGGGGCTAAAGGTCTTTTTCTTTGCACTTGGAGCAGGATACTACAGATTAAAACCTTTTAAAATCAAAAACTTATTGTTTTTTCAGCAAGCCCTATTTACTCCGGAACCGAGGTACAAAACAGGGAGATTCTATCATCTAATCTGACTCAGTTCTTGCGAATTTTTATATTTACTTCTATATCGAGCGGTAATTATTGTGGATGCCTTTTTTTAACGCGGTCCTCTGAACGTCCGTAAGATGTAATGACCAGGGCTAGTCGCCCTTTTTTTTGGGTGGGCGGAGCACATCCCCGTCAACATTGTATTTCTGGGATTCGCCGCGTGTGTGAAGTTCGATCCATTCGTTCGGCCTGACACGAAACATGAATCTCGGGCGCAGGCGTAGTACCAGGGCAGGCAGGAGGAAGACTGCTGAAAATGCGCTGGTCAACATCGCAATGGGCATCAAGATGCCTTCGATGTGGAGGTAGTAGCCTGAGAAGGCAATCAGAAAGGTTCCGGCGGCAAAGGCGGTAGCGATGATAACAATCGCTCTGCCGGAGGTTTCCAATGTGATTTTCACCACCCGGTCAATGTGCCGGTTCACAGAGAGTTCGTCCCTGAACCGGTAAAGAATGTAGATAGCGTAGTCGGCCCCCATGCCGACGGCCATTGCCGAGGCGGCTGCGGTCGAGACGCCCAAAGGAATCCCGCTTAACCCCAGAAAACCGAAATTCCAGGCAACAGCGGTAATCAGCGGGATTAGAACAAAGAGACCGGCAATAAAAGACTTGAAGATAAATGACGCCAGGATAAAGCAGATCCCGATCATCTGCGCAATGTTCAGAAGTTTACCGGAAATGATCACCTCGTTTAGGGCCAGTGTTGCCGGTACGCTTCCGGCAACACGCAGTGTGACTCCGGGAGGGAAATCGGCTTTCTGAAATCGTCCGATTTCTTCAATGAGTTTAGCTGCCAATTCCGTTTCATCTGATTTTAGGAAGGCGGTGATCACGGCATTTTGAAACGAAATATCCACCAGTTTTTTAAAGTCATCCGGATTACCTGAAACGGAATAGAGAAACAGAAACTGCGCCGCTTCTTCCCGGCTGGCAGGCACGGCTTCCTCCTCTGGGTCGTTCGCAAAAAAGGTTCTGCGCATCCGTTTCACTGTGTCAACATAGGATTCAGTTCTGCCCACTTTCGGATCTCTCCGCAAATGGTCTTGCAGGTCCGAGATTGCGCGCATGACCTTAGGTTCTTTCAGCCCTCCCGGCTCAGGCGTTGTCACAAGGATGTTCAAGGTTGAGGTGCCGCCGAATTTTTCATTCAGAACAGCATCGTCTCGACTCAGAGCCGTCCGCTCAAAAAAAAGCCCGCGAAGGGAGTTTGCAAATTGGATACGACCCATAAAGATAAATGGCAGGATCAGCATCATGATTCCGACAATGATCACCTCTCTCCGTTTCGGCCCCAAGATCCAATTTTCAAATATCGCCAGCAAGCGATCCGATCTGTGATGTTCAAGAACCGCTTCCAACTCTTCCCCGCTGGGTGGTGGAATGAGGGAACGCAGGGCGGGGATCAGGCTCATCTCCAGAATCAGGGCGCTTAGGATACCGAAGGCAGTCATTAATCCGAAGGAACGAAAGGTCGGCAGATCAAAGGTAATGAGTGAAGCGAAGCTCGCTGCCGCGACAAACCCGGCGGTAAGCACAACAGGAGCCATTTTTGAAGTGGCTTCGATTACGGCGGTTTTCTGGGCCGGTTCGGCCACATCCATTCCGATGGAATATTCCAGCGCTTCATAAAAGCGCCGGAGGATTTGCACTGAGTGCCCGGCCGCCATTGCAACGATTAAAATAGGGGTTAAACCCAGGGTCCAGAGATCGAGTTTCATCCCGATGAAGCCCACAAGCCCCATTGCCCAGACCACACTCAAAAGGGCGGTCAGGGCAGGGATGAACATCCCCTGAAAGGTTTTGAAGGCGCGATAATGGATAAACATGATCAGGATAAAGGCAATCGGGAAAATCCAGGTGTTCATCAACTGCGTATCTTTTTCGAGAAAGGCCAAAGAAACCGGCAATCCTCCTAAATGAATCGAGGTATCGGCGTCGCTTTCTCTGAGTGCAATCCGGTGAAGGGCTTCGTAGAGTGCGAGGTCGTTTAAAGGCTCGCCAACAAGGGGTTCCCCGCTGATTTCGCGGCTTTTTTCAAATCCCCCTTCATTTTGAACATCGATAATAATCGCAGCAGCGCTCGCATCAGAGGAGACCAGCGCACCGACATAAAGCGGGTTTGAAAAGACTCGTGTTTTCACACGCTCAGCCTCTTTTTGCGATGTTGGCACTTCCGGCATCAAAGCTTCGACATTAAAACCCTGATCATTAAAACGAAGGTGTTTGACCCGGCGTGAGGCGATACTGAGCACATTGTCGGAATAGATGCCGGGAATCCTTTTGATCTCTTGTGTGATTCGATCAACCTTGTCGAGCAGTGGAGGGGTGAAGAGACTGCCGTGTTTTGAGACGACCCCCATGACGATCACCCTTCCACCACCAAAGAGCGCTTCGATCTTGCTGTTGGTTTCGATATAGGGGTGTTCCTGAGGAAGAATCTGTTTCGGGTCGATCTCGGTTTCAATGGAGGGAATTTGCACAAAACAACTGAGGGTCACGACCGTAATCAGTACCATGACCCCATAAGCATGTTTAACAATAAATTTAAAATAGCCCTGTTTCACGGGCAGCAGGATATCACTTTATCGATACACCGGCAATCAGTGCTCTTGAAAATGCTTCGGCCGATACCTCATCTATCACCTTGTTTTTATTCCTGAAAAGAGATACAACATGAAATATCGCGTCTTTAGGCGCTGAGGAGATAAAAAGAAGATCAATCATTCCTTTAGAACTTCAGTCAACAATGGCGTCTAGATATTTGCCTTAGGGTACGGATGTAATCAAAATACGCCCTTCAGTTCATCATGTGGTATGATTTCCCCTGAGAGAAGCAAGTCTATGATGTCTGATTCTAAAATCCGAAATAGCCCCGAAAACCACACAGCCTACGCGCTGGGAGTGAATCTCAGCGAAGCCATCCGCTTAATCTGCCATGCGGGGTATCCGGATCCACGATTAGAAGGGGAGTCCGGGGGAGAAGGGCAACTTTTGCAACGCGTCATTGATGGATTGTGCACCCTGTCGATGCAAGACGGCTTAACGGGACTGAGCAACCTGCGATATTTTCAGATCGCAATAAAGCAGGAAATCCACCGTGCGGAACGTGATGGCACAACTTGCGCCCTCCTGATGATCGACATCGACCACTTCAAATCAATCAATGATACTTACGGACATCCGGCAGGTGATGCTGCGCTCATCATCATTGCTGAACGGCTCAAAATGGGTCTTAGACCGGGAGACACCATTTCCCGTTACGGCGGAGAAGAATTTGCGATTATCCTTCCGAATTGCCCATTGAAATATGCCCTTCAAGTTGCAGAAAGACTCCGCTTATCTGTTTCAGAAGAAAAAGTCTCCGTTGCAGAGCAGAGCTTGATCTCCATCACCGTCAGCATTGGCGCCGCAGAATCCAGCGTGTCATCCCCTCTGGATTCTGAGGGACTCATCAAGTTGGCGGATGAATACCTGTACAAGGCCAAAACCCTTGGACGAAACCGAAGCTATTCAGTGGCCCCGATCACATCTGCTGTCTCTGAATTAGAAAAAAGTGCGCTTTTCAATCAAAATAATCAGACAAAACGGAAAAAGAGAAAGAAAGATCCGTCGCTTTAGTGCCATAAGATTCTGCCCCCCTCTTCATTAAATTCTAACTGCCCGCTTCATTTTTACAGCCTAAGATCTCATTGATTTGTAGATGACGACTTCGCCTTGTCCATGTCTTTGCCAATTTTATAGGCGTCAAATATGCCAAAAGTCCAAATGAGCATGATCAGCATTGTGGCAAAGTTCGTGAGTAAAAAATCTTCAGTACTGAAGTTTTTTGTCACCAAGACGGAAACCTCATCGAAGTTGAGCAGTTCACTCTCTTTTGGGATTTCTCTAAAGATGATCTGTGCTTGCTTGATCGCTTGGGTCGCAATGACCACCAAACAACAAAGCGTGCTCATAATCAAGAACGCGCCCCGCCGATATCGCTTCAGGTAAAGGTGTCCCGCACCCGCACCCAGTACGCCCGACAAAAAAGCAGCTTTAAGCGCCTTCTTCATAAGACAATCTGTGAAATGAAAGGGTTCATATTTTGGGCGCTACTTTCTCTAAATCCAAGAGCGTTAATAAATTTTCAGGTTCTGGTTGCGGTTTGAATATTACCACTAATGACCTCTTCTCTATTTTTTTGGAAATGATTCGAGCGCAAGTCTCAACTTTATTTAACCTGCACCCACTCAGGCAGTGTCCCCGCTTCGATATGAAACACGATACCCATCAATGTCATTGCCAAGAGGGTAGTCAGTAGAATGGAGACAATGTTGAGCCATATGCCGGCTTTGATCATTTGCGGGATGCGGATGTGACCACTGGCAAAAACAATGGCGTTGGGCGGTGTGGACATGGGCAGCATGAATGCACAGGAAGCCGCCAGTGTTGCGGGAATGGTAAAGAGCAGGGGGTTTTCATTTAAGGCCAGACTCATTCCTCCGAGGACCGGCAGTAAGACCGAAATGAGGGCGACGTTGCTCATGAGTTCCGTCATCAAAAGGGCAACAGAAATCACGGCAATGAGCATCGTCAGTGTTCCGTAAACTGAGAGTGATGAAAGTTCGGATCCAATGACCTCAACCAGGCCGCTCTGTCCCATCGCGGCGGCAATCGATAGGCCGCCACCAAAAAGAAGCAGGATGCCCCAGGGCAATCGTTTCATGTCATCCCAGACTAATATTCTTTCTCCTCGCACCAAACCAGTCGGGAGAATAAAAAGGACAACTGCTGCAATGATGGCAATGCCGGTGTCAGTGATGGAAAAGGGCAACAGTTTTTTAAACATCCAAAAGGCGGCAGTACTAATGAAAACCGTCATCACGCGTTTTTCAGCCCTCGACATTTTCCCCAGTTTTTGCCATTCGGCTTCAATGACTTCATCTGCGTGTCTTATTTTTCCAAGGCCGTTCGGATAGATGCACCTTGTCAAAATAACCCAGCAAAGCAGCAATAAGATAACAGCAAAGGGTAGTCCGATTTGCATCCAGGAGGCGAAACTGATCGCGTAGTTATATTGCTCTTGAATAAAACCGGCGAAGACGGCGTTTGGCGGTGTTCCGATCAGGGTTGCCGTGCCGCCGATGTTTGCGGCATAGGCGATGCCTAACATTAAGGAGAGGGCAAAGTAACGCTCCCCTTCGTTTGAAGATGATCGAAGAGGGCCTTGATCTTTTAAAATGAGATCCAATACGGAACCGGCAATGGGCAGCATCATGACGGTCGTCGCTGTATTGCTCATCCACATACTTAAGAATGCCGTGGCAATCATAAAACCGCCGATGATGCCGTTGGCGCTTGTCCCGGTCATTTTGAGTATGGCCAGGGAAATCCGTTTGTGAATCCCCCATTTTTCCAGGGCGAGCGCAAGGACAAACCCACCCATAAAAAGGAATACGATGTAGTGCCCATAGGACAGGCTTGTCTTTTTGATGGGCATGATATCAAGCAGGGGAAAAAGGATGATGGGGAGCAGTGACGTGACGGGAATCGGAATCGCTTCAGAAACCCACCAGGAAAGCATTAAAGCCACGACGGCGACAACACGCCATCCGAGATCGCTGATGGCTGCAGGTGTCGGCATGACAAGGATGATCGCAAATGCGAAGAGGCCAATAAAAAGGCCGTAAAATTTTGAGTTGTTCAATTTCCGCTGCTCTGCAATTTTCTATTCTCTGAAGGATTGTCAATCATAAATCATTTCACTTGAATTGTAATGATCGCAGGACATAAATCTTCAATTTCGTCTCGCTTTACTCTTTTAAATTTCATGGTAAGCTTTGTGAATACAAATATGAAGGGACCTCTGATTAAGTCCCTTCCTAATGAGGCAATGCCCCTTCTTACTCTGTAAAAAATCAAACTTTGTAAACCTAAAACAAAGAATAATGAGGAGTATGGTGATGAAAAAAGGATACATCATATGTCTGTTTGCCGGACTTTGCCTAAGCTGGGCAAGCTCAGCAAAGGCCTTGGAGTTGTCTGCATTTGGCGATGTGACATTTAGCGATAGCAATAAGACCGGGGAACCCGGCGGTTTTTCACTGGGACAACTTGATTTCTGGGCGACTCAGAAATTGGATCAGGACGGGCGATTCAAGGTCTTTTTTGAATTGGTCGTTGAGTCCCATGATGGCGGCTTTGTCATTGATCTGGAACGATTGTGGGTTCAAGCCTCTATCAAATCCAACTGGGATATCCGTGCCGGAAGGTTTCATTCTTCTCTTGGTTATTGGAATCGAGTGTATCACCACGGATCCCACATGCAGACCACTGTATTCCGCCCTCTCTTTCTGGATTTTGAGGATGGTTCAAGCGCAGTGCTTCCGTCTCACATTGTCGGGCTGATGGCCCTTGGTCATTTCGATACCTCTATCAGCGGTGTGACGATTGAGTTCCAGGCTGGAAACGGCGCACACCATAACGGGGAGGAGATCGATCCGAATAGCTCCGGTGATAACGATGATGCAAAAGGTTTTGCCGCCCGGGCGCTCGTTTCCCCTCACGCGCTGGATGGTCTGGGCATAGGGTTCAGCTTCAATTACAACAAACTGCAACAGACCCTGATTAACAAGGACGTCAATAAGGATGGGAATCTGGATGTCACGCCATTAAGCGCAGAGCGTGACTGGGTGGATCAAATGATTTACGAAGTGGATTTAAGCTTTGTGGATGAACTGACGACGGGGATCGAATTGATCTCCGAATATTATGTGGTAGACAATGAAGACCCAGCAGGAAAATCCTATCAAACGACATTTTGGTATGTGCAGATCGGGAAGACATTTTTTGATTTTGTCACCCCCTATGCCCGATATGAGTCTTTTGAAGACCTCGATCCGAAAGATCCCTACTTTGTGACCCTGGGCACAAGCGAATACGCTCTCGGTCTCCTGGGCGCCCGGTTTGATTTTAACCTGATAATGGGAGCAGAGACTTCGATTAAAATTGAAGTGGGCGCTAAAGATGAGCCTGGCGGATCAAGCGAGTCCTATGCCCTTCAATGGACATTTGGATTTTAGAAGAGGGCGAAGTTCATGAAAGTTTTATCCAAAATAGTTGTTGTCCTGCCTCTGATATTTTTTTTGTCTCTACCTGGAATAGTTTCCGCAGGCGACATTGCGGTGATTGCAAACAGCAGTTTCCCGATAGACAAGGTGAACAGCGGCTATCTAAAAAAAGTGTATCTGGGGAAAAAAACAACTGAAGGCGGCATGAAGATTGTTCCCGTAGACTATCAAGACAATGGGCCTGTGAAACGGGATTTTATCGGGAAGCTCCTGTTTTCGACGGTCGGGAAATACCAGGCCTACTGGCTTAAACAGATTTTTCGGGAGGGGCTTACACCGCCCGCATCTGTCCAGAATGTTCAGAGGATGGTCAACAGAGTCAGAAAAACAAAAGGCGCAATCGGGTATCTATATGTTGTTGATCTGGAAAACAAACAAGGCATTAAGGTTTTATATTTGATGAGGTAATGGGTCTTCCTGTATGCATCTGCACCAAGGAATAGAAAAACAAACCCGTCGCTGGTTTCTCTTCGTTTCACTTGTGCCTCTTTTTATCGTCGGGATCCTGGGGGTCCGCTATATGCGGGAGTCGCTCTGGGAGGACATGCAAGGTGAAATCGCCCGAAGTATTTCAGAACGGGAGAGTGGTCTCAAGAATCTGACTGCCGCCTACAGGAAGAGGCTGGACATCTTAGCAGCGAATCATCTGGTTCAAAATCTGCTCGACGACTACATGCACTTAGAGCCGGGGGATCGGCCTGAATTCCTGAAAAAAGATCAAGCCAACATAGGAATAGAGGTCCAGGAGTTTCTTGATATATCCGGTTTTATTGCAATACGTGTTTTCGGAAATGACGGCGTACTTTTATTAAGCCAGCAGACCCAAAATATAGATGCTGCTTTTTCTGAAAAGAGCGATTTCAGAGATGGGGGGCTTGGAGCTGGAAAGGATAAAACGCAGGTCAATTTCTTCCGTGGCGCCGAAGGACCGGCCTACATCAAGGTCAGCGGCCCGGTCTTTGAGCATTCAACCCAGCACCTTCGTTCGATTGGCCGCATTACCCTGGTCGCAACGATTAACGAAATCGAGGCCAGTTTATCAGCTTCCCCCTGGCCTATTTTTTTATTGAATCAGAAAAAAGAGGTGATCACCCGCCTCCCTTCAACGATCAATGCGGATATTGTTCCTGAACATATTATTGACTTAGGGGTTGGGGGAAAGACGGGTATTGTTGAGCTTGAGTACCATCTCATTGCCTATCGCCATCTTTCAGAGACGGGCGGGGCCTTAATGATCCTCTTTGAACGGGAAGAAGTTTTTGCGCCGATCACCCACCTGAACAACACTTTTTTCCTCGGGTGTTTCATCACCGTATTTATTGTCCTTTTCCTCTCCTCTAAAGCCTCAAGAAATATCGTCAAACCCATCAACCGGCTCGTGGAAGGGGCCAAGTTGGTTGCGTCCGGCAATCTCGATTCCCGAGTAGATGTCCAATCCGGAGGTGAAATCGGATTGCTTGCCGAGCATTTTAATGAAATGGTTTGTAAAATCAAAGAACGCAGCAAGGATCTCACAGACTTTAAATATGCACTGGACCATGCGGCCATCGTGGCAGTGACAGATGAGAAAGGGATCATTCAGTATGCGAATGACGGCTTTTGCAAAACCTCAAAGTTCAGTCGCGAAGAACTCATCGGCGGGGACCATCGCCTTGTCAGTTCCGGAAAGCATTCTAAGGGATTTATTAGGAATATGTGGAAAACGCTTGAGAAGGGAGAGGTCTGGCGGGGGGATTATTATAACAAGGCAAAAGACGGATCATTCTATTGGGTGGACACGACGATTGTTCCATTTTTAAATGATAAGGGGAAACCCTACCAATATCTTGCGATCCGAAGCAACATCACCACACAAAAAGCGGCCGAAGAAAAAATCCGTCTTCTGGCTCATTACGATGAACTCACCCATCTTCCGAATCGGGCATTTTTTAATGACCGTCTTGATCAGGCGATTAAGCAGCGGACTTGGGGGAAAAAGCCTTTTGCTGTCATGTTTCTTGATCTTGATCGTTTCAAACTCATCAACGATACGCTCGGACATTCTGCGGGAGACCAACTTCTTCAAGAGGTTGCAAAGCGCCTGACAGGCTGTCTCCGTCCCGAAGATACGGTCGCCCGGATGGGTGGGGATGAATTTACGATTCTCCTGCCGATCATCGCAAAAGGAGAAGATGCCGTTCTTGTTGCTCAAAAGGTGGTCGCCGCGCTCAAAAAACCGATTAAAGTTGCGCAGCAGGAACTTCTTGTCAGCGTGAGCATTGGCATCAGTCTCTATCCTGAGCATGGGGAAGATGCCGAAACCCTCTTAAAAAATGCCGATGCCGCCATGTATCGCGCTAAAGAAAACGGGCGTGGACGTTATAACTTTTTTGCATCTGTCATCAATGCCGATGGAAACAGCAAAATTGATATGACGGCGGCCCTCTCATACGCCATTGAGCGCGAAGAACTTCTTTTGATTTATCAACCTCTCATTGATCTGAAACAGGGGAACATCATCGGGATGGAAGCGCTGATTCGTTGGAATCGAGGCGGAAGCCAACTGGTTTCACCCGCAAAATTCATCCCTCTGGCGGAGGAGACGGGTCTAATCCTCCCGATTGGTGATTGGGTACTGAAGACAGCGACCTCACAACTGAAATCCTGGCAGAATGCCGGTTTTAGAGGTCTGTGCCTTTCCGTGAATGTTGCCGCGCCACAATTCCAGGAGAGCGATTTTGTAGAAGGTCTGGAACAAATCATTAAAGAGGCATCTCTGGATGCAAAGACCTTGAAACTGGAAATGACAGAATCGCTCCTCATGAAAAATCAGGAGACTGTTATTGCCAGATTGAAGGCCATCAAAAAGTTGGACGTCCTGCTTTCTATCGACGACTTCGGCACCGGCTACTCCTCTTTAAGTTATTTAAAGCGTTTTCCGGTCGATACGCTCAAAATCGATCAATCCTTCGTAAAAAATATTCCGGAAGACCCGGATGATGCTGCAATCGCTGAAATGATCATCACTCTTGCCGCTCAGCTACGACTCGAAGTCGTTGCAGAAGGGATTGAGACGAAAGCTCAGCTCGATTTTTTGCAGTCTCGGGGCTGTCAGGTAGGGCAAGGATATCTCTTCAGTCGACCGATTCCGGCAGAAGAAATGACGGCGCTCCTGATTAGCGAGGCCAATGCTACATCGTTAAATGACAACAAGTGGCTTGGGCCTAAGGAAGCTTTTAAATTTCATGGTTCCGGGATTTAGTCTTTCATCAAAGCTTCCTTCACTGAAACACTGTCCACCCTTCACAACTCAAATGTCTGCCCTGTCTTTCCTTGGCAATACTTTACGGACGTAAAGTATTTTTGATCCAAAAACAGGCTTTGCATTGTCTGATTGGAACAGTGAGTGCTAGGATGCCATCCTTCTACCGGGTGATTCATTTGAGTGATTCATTGCTCTGAACAGGGAGAAAGCATTTGCTCAATAATTCGAGTGCGACTGACCACACCAGCCTTCGCAAACGCAGCCTACTGATTTTTCGGCTTGCGCTGTCGATTACTTCAGGCTATTTCGTTTATTTTCTTTGTTCTTTTTTTATTTCAAAAGAGAGAGGCCGTCTGTGGAAAAACCGGCTTCACCGAAAAAATGCCCTAAAATTCAAAAACACCACACTGGCTTTAAAAGGTCTCTTGATCAAGGTCGGGCAGTTTATGAGTGCCCGCGTTGATATTCTGCCCGAAGCCTACACCGACGTCCTTTCCCTCCTACAAGATCAAGTCCCCCCTGCGGACTTCGATGAGATCAAGTCCCGCCTGACCAAGGAACTCGGTGCGCCACCAGAGGCTGTTTTTGAGACCTTTGATGTTGTTCCGATCGCATCGGCCTCTCTGGGTCAGGTGCATCGGGCGACTTTAAGAAGGACAAGCTTACTCGCCTCAGAGCCTGGCTCGTCTGAGCAGAAAACATCCGACAATGAATCGTTTGAGTTTTTATCTGTTGCAGTCAAGGTGCAATACCCCGGTATCGAAGCCATAGTCAAAACCGACCTGGAAGCGATCCGACTGATCGTTTCAGTCCTTCAGAGGTTTTTTAGGAATATTCGCTTTGATGTCCTGATGGATGAGTTTTCCCGCATTGTTCAGCAGGAACTCAATTACATTATGGAGGGTCGGCAGGCAGAGCAGTTCCATCAAAACTTTGAGTCGGATGAGCGCATTGTTGTGCCAAAGGTGATTTGGAGCCATACGACCTCCCGTGTCCTGACCCTTGAATTTGTCGATGGCATTAAAATCAGTCTCATTGATCAGATTGAAAAGGCCGGTATCGACAAGGGAGAGGTCGCGACCCTGCTGGTCGAGTCCTACATGAAACAGATTCTTAAACACCGCTTTTTTCATGGGGACCCCCACCCCGGCAATCTTTTTGTACAAAAGGGGCCTCGCCTGGTTTTTGTCGATTTCGGCCTGATGCAAAGCATCAACATCAAGATGCACCAGGGGATGCAGCGGATGATCATCGCTATTATTGATCGGGATATTCCCGCAATTTCCGGAGCCCTGCTTGATCTGGGTTTTATTTCTCGGACAGAAAAGATGGAAGGTATCGAAAAGACGGTCTGTTTTTTTATGGACCGCTATCGTGATCTTCCGCCGCGCTCCTATCAGGAAATCACGATTTCCCAAATTGCCGAGGATTTTTCAATCCTCTTTAAGATCTATCCCGGACTTCAGATCCCCAATCATTTTATTCTGGTTGGACGAACGGCGGGTATGCTCAACGGTCTCTGTTCACAGCTCGCCCCTGACTTGAATATCATTGAATTAGCGAAACCCCACGCCAAACGCTTTGTTTCTTCTGCTGACTGGAGCACGGAGTTTTTTACAAAAGGAAAAGAACTTGTCACGACCCTCCTTGCCCTTCCCGGAACCCTGAAAGACTTCCTCGATTATGCAAACAGCGGACAATTCAGAACACTGATGCACTCCGAAGATCTCTCGGACATTCTCAGTAAAATCTACGCCCTGGCTTATCGGACGATTCTGACGATCTGGGTCCTAGGCATGGCGCTTCTCTACCGGGAGAGGGTTGACGAAGCGATGAGCTTGATTTCATTGGGCCTTGGCACTTTGATTGTCATCCCCTCACTTGTCCTGATAAGTTCTTTTCTTCGCCGGAGGTAAGGCTGGAGTTCAAAACATGAAAAAACCAAATTTTATTCAACAGTTCAAGCACGCATTGATTTTATTTTTCCTGCTCTTTCTCGCGACTGCATGTCCGTCTTCGTCCGATAAAACACTCGACGAGGCACAGGAAGCCCTCGACGACGGCCAATATACTCGTGCCCTCACCCTGGCCGACTCTATCCTTCAAAACGCGCCCGACAGCTTTGAGGCCAGCCGCATCAAGGCGCTTACTCATGTCGCACAGGCAGAGGGTGACAAAGCCCTCAATACCTATGATCTTGTTGAAACAAAACACCCTGAGAAATCGCAGACGCTCCTCAAGGAGGTTGCCATTGCAATGGTGAAGCTGTCCTTAAAAGACGAAAATTTTTTCGTTCGTAGCGCAGGGATCAAGGCGCTTGGGGAAATGGGAGATCAGCACTTGATTCCTTTGATTATTCCCGGCCTCAGAGATTCGGCCATGTTTGTACGCTTTTTCGCTGTGGAGTCCCTGGGACAACTCGGCGGCTCAGAGGCCTTGAAGCTGATTATGGCCGCGGGGAAGGATCGTGAAGGCATGGTACGAACGGCAGCGGTGAAGGCACTCAATGACATGGGTACAGCAAAACAGGAAGGGCTTCAGTTAGGAAACCTGCTTGCTACTTTTACGGGCGATGCAGATCCCGCCGTAAGACTCTTTGCATTAGCCGCAATGTCGAAACTGGGTGACGAACAGGCCTTTCTGGCGCTTTTAAAGGGGATCAAGGACTTGGCCGATGATGACAAGATGGTCGGGGTAGTCGCCCTCGGACGCAGCAAGAACCCTCTTTCTGCAAAGCTTTTGACCCGATACCTTGAGGAGCCTGATCAAATGTTGCGCATGGTTGCCGCAGAGGCCATGGGCGAATTTTCTTCGCCTCTGTTTTATGAGCCGCTCAAAAAAGCGCTTCGAGATCAGGATTCTGCCGTTCGAGGCGCAGCGGCCACATCGCTCGGGAAATTAGGGAATCGGGCCATCATTCCCGAATTGGAAGATTTGAGCAAAGATGCCATTCCCACTGTCCGCGTTTCTGCAGCCGAAGGCTTGAAACGTCTAGGCATCGGAAGACCGGAGCTTTATGAAGCGGCGCTTAAAGACCCGGACTACGGGGTTCGACATTTTGCAATCGGCTCGCTCCGAAAAACCTGGGGTAAAAAGGCCATGCCGATGCTCGTCTCCGCAGCGAAAGACAGCACCCAGCGTGTCCGTTTGACGGCCATTCGGGCGATTGGCGCTCTGGGTGAGATGGAGAGTTTGCCTCTGTTAAAGGCGGCGCTGAAAGATCCCGACCAGGCAGTCAGAACCTATGCGGCAGGCAATGTTGCACGTCTAATCAATATCGCCGCTGGAATGCAGATGAAAGAGATGAAGAACGAATAAGACCTTTCGTAGGCCGCGAGTTTATCTTTTGAGTGGTCGTTTCAAGAAGCAAAGAAAGGGGTGGTCCTTTTCCGCTTGATGGATGATCTGAACCAGTTCCCAGCCTTCATTTCCAAGAAAGTTGAGCTGATTGTCAATCTGAACCCCTGCGAGCTGTTCCGCTTTGTATTCCCATTTCATTGACTATCCCTTCCAGGTGTAATGCCGAGTCAGACTTAATCAGAGCTTTCTCGCAAACTCTACTTAAGTGACTACCCCTCAAGCCTGAGTATTCTATCTGGTTTTCTTTCTTTTTTGTATTATTTTACGGTCAGGAAGATTACGGCAACTCGCATATTTCTTCGAGTTCTTTGAGGTAGTTTTTTTCAAGGGTAAGCAGATAGGCATAGACCCCAGGATGCTGTACTGCCATGTCAGGAAATACGAGGCCAAAGGCGTATTTTTCTCCCTTATTAATTTCTGTTGACCAGCAGATTTCCCCCCTTAGCCGGGCCTCAAAGACCTCATGGTCCGCTGAGGTCAATTTTAAATCGACCAGGAGACGATCTCCCTTTTGGCAGGGGCAATTGATGTAACCACCGAGGCCCGTCGTTGAGAGGTCTCGAATCAATATCTTTGCGGTAAGCTGGTTTTCCTGATGGGTGACATGGGCGATTGAAACAATTGGAATTCTTAATGATTTTCTACGATTATCCATCTTTTTACACACTGATTAGCGAGGTCATTTAGTAATGATCGAATATCCTTGTTTTTTATTATATCAGGTTCTAAAAGATGTGCAGCTCGCTTCAGAGCAGTCGAAGCGGTGGTTTTAGCGCGCTTCGACCTGTTGATCCGTGTCGTCCTTTTTCTCAAAAAAAAGATGCAGCATCATGATCGAAACACCGATGGTAATGGCAGAATCCGCCACATTAAAGGCAGGCCAATGATGTTGGCCGATGTAGAAATCCAAAAAATCGACAACCTCGCCAAGTCGGACACGGTCAATCATGTTTCCAATGGCTCCGCCAAAAAGCAGGGAGAGGGCAATGAGAGAGTAGGTATCGCTGGCAGGGGTTTGACGAAAAAATACAATGAGAATGCTCAGAGCGATGATCGAAACCATCCCGAAAAAAATGGCCCGAAAGGTTTCACTCTGGTCGGCCATAAAGCCAAAAGCAGCCCCGGGGTTTAAGATGTAAGTTAAGGAGAAAAAGCCTTCCATCACGATGATGGATTCATGAAGATCAAATATATTCTGTACGATGATTTTGGTGATTTGATCAAGAATGATGGTGCTGCCGCCGATCAGAAGGAGGTAAAGATATTTACCCATCCACGCCCTCAAGACACATTACTTCGGAACATCGACGACAGAGGGTCGGATGGACTTCATCTGAGCCGACATCAATCTGGTAAACCCAGCAGCGTTCACACTTGTTTCCGTCTGCCAGTACAACCTGAATCGACAAGCCGAGTTCTTCATTCTGTTCGGAAAAGGCCCAGGTCTCAGGCGTCTCATTTGCTTCTATCCGTGTTGTTTTATCCCCTTGCTTCAGTTCAACCTGAGAAACAATAAAGAGGGCGGGCAAAAATTTTTCATAGTCTTTGAGCAGGGGATAGAGGGTTGTTGTCGCCGACAAGACAACACGGGCTTCGAGTGAATTGCCGATCTTGCGTTCCTTTCGCGCGGTCTCCGAAACCCGGGCAACCGCTTCTCGTACCTGGATGAGCTTTTCCCAGCGTTCGCTGCGTGCCGGATCGGCAGACTGGATCTTCGGAAAATTCGCCAAATGAACACTCGACTCATTCTTAAAGTCTTCCGGGAGATGTCCCCAGATTTCTTCGGCGGTAAACGAAAGAATCGGGGCCATCAGACGAACGATGCTGGAAAGAATCGTCCGCATCACCTCTTGCGCTGCCCGTCGCTCGGGCGCATTTTTAGCCGCTGTGTAAAGACGGTCTTTCAGGATGTCTAAATAAAAGGATGAGAGATCAACGGTGCAAAAATTGGTCAAGGCCTGAACAACCAGATGAAAGGACGAATCCGCATAGGCCTCTTGTACTTTTTGATTTAAGAGGTGAAGACGATCCAGCGCCCAGCGATCAATGTCGAGAAAATCGGTACCGAGAGAGGGAGCCTTTTCTGTGGAATAGTCGGACAGATTGCCAATGAGAAAACGACAGGTGTTCCGGATTTTTCGATAGGACTCAATCAACTGTGTCAACAGATCTTGCGAAATGCGGACGTCCTCGCGAAAGTCACAGGCAGCCACCCAGAGTCGCAGAATATCTGCGCCATGCCGCTTAATGACCTCCTGCGGGGCAACCACGTTGCCGACCGACTTTGACATTTTGTGGCCCGAGCCATCGACAACAAAACCGTGGGTTAAAACCGACTTGTAGGGTACTTTTCCATCCGTCATGAGCGAGGCCAGCATCGTACTGTGGAACCATCCTCGATGCTGATCTGAGCCTTCCAGATAAAGATCGGCAGGCCACGACAAGCCGGGCCGTGCTTTTAGTACCGCCGCATGGCTTACGCCGGACTCAAACCAAACATCCAGAATGTCCTGTTCCTGTTTGAAATTCGAGCCGCCACATTTCGGGCAGAATGTTCCCTGAGGCAACAGCGCTTCGGCAGAGGATTCAAACCAGAGGTCACTTCCTCCCTCTTCGGCCATTCGGTCTGCAACATAGGTGATGATCTTTTCGGAGGTGAAGGTCTCTTCGCAATCGAGGCAGGAAAACGCGACAATCGGTACGCCCCAGACCCGCTGGCGGGAAATACACCAGTCAGGACGGTTTTTAATCATGCCCAGAATCCGTTCTTTTCCCCATTTTGGAATCCATTCGACATCATGCTCAATGGTTTCGAGCGCCCGCTCCCGCAGACGGTTTTCAGCCATTGAGATAAACCATTGCTCGGTCGCCCGAAAGATCACCGGTCGCTTGCAGCGCCAACAGTGGGGATAGGAGTGGTCGATCTCTCCGACATAGAGCAATGCGCCTTGGGCCTTTAGGGTTTCAATGATCATCGGATTAGCATCGAAGACCTTTTGACCCGAAAACTGCTCAGCCTCTTCAGTGAAACGGCCTCGATTATCGACAGGGGCGTAGACATCAAGCTGATATTTCAGGCCGACTTCATAATCTTCCTGTCCATGACCGGGAGCCGTGTGAACACAGCCCGTGCCCTGTTCCAGGGTCACATGATCCCCTAAAATCACGGGCACATCGCGGTCAAGCCAGGGATGCCGACAGATCACGCCTTCAAGGTCGCTCCCGCTCAAGGATGGACCCACGACTTCATAGGATTCTGAATCCAGTCCGAGCGTCTTCATGCTTTGAACAACAAGGTCTTCAGCGATAATCAGTTCACCCGATGGGGTAAGAACACGGCGGTAAATAAATTTGGGATGGAGCGAAATCGCCTGATTGGCAACAAGTGTCCAAGGGGTCGTGGTCCAGATTACGAAGGACGTGCCCTTGTCCGGGTCGGAAGTAAATTCCCCCTTCGACTCTTTTGTATCTTGAACTTTAAACTTCACATAAATCGAAGGCGAAGTCCGGTCGGCATATTCAACTTCGGCCTCAGCCAGTGCGGTTTCATCAAAGGCGCACCACAATACGGGCTTCTTCCCTTTATAGACCCCACCCGTGGCGAAAACCTTTGCAAATTCACGCACAATCGCCGCTTCATAGTCGGCGGTCAAGGTCAGATAGGGATGGTCCCAATCCCCGTTGACCCCGAGTCGTTTGAATTCTTCCTTCTGGATTTCAACAAAGCGATGGGCATATTCTCGGCATTTTTTACGGATTTCATTAAGCGACATTTCCCGTTTTTTCGAACCGAGTTTTTTTAGAACCTGATGCTCAATCGGAAGACCGTGACAATCCCAGCCCGGAACATAGGGCGCATTGTAGCCACTCATTGTCTTTGATTTAACAATGATGTCTTTTAAAATTTTATTGAGGGCATGACCGATGTGGATGTGACCGTTAGCATAGGGCGGGCCATCGTGCAGAATGTATTTGCCCTCCGGCGCAGGCTTTTTTTGCAGCTTGTCGTAGAGTGCTGCCTCGTCCCAGTCCGCAAGCTGTTTCAGCTCTTTTTCGGCAAGGTTCGCCCGCATGGGGAAACGGGTTTCGGGCAGATTCAAACTTTCTTTATAGATTGATTTTTTTTTCATCATTAGGCGGGGGGGATAGTAGCACCGGCCTTAAAAAATTGTCAACGATTGAGACGAACTGCGCCTACATTATTCCGCCCAATCGAGATAAGGCCATCCTCCACAGTGGTTTCAAAGCGGCCGAAGCGCTCCCGAAACCTGCGGATCAGCTGCAAAAAATATTTATCCTGATGGCGTGCCCAGACCGGGCACGATTTTTCGCTCTACAAGCAAGATACCATCCACGAATACTAAAAAAAAATGCCATACCCCTCTTCTTAAAGGGTACGGCATCATCGCCAATGCACGGCAACTACAGCACTGTAAGTTGCCGTCACAAAATTGTACCTTCATTCAAGGAATGAGGGTCAAGCCTTTCGATCTTCAATCGGAAGATAGCCCACGCCGTGGTCTCCCTCATAGATTGCTGTCGGTCGGAAGATATGGTTATCTTTCACCTGCTCGATCCAGTGAGCCAACCATCCGGAAACGCGGGACATTGCGAAAATTGGAGTAAAAAAGTCCGTTTCGATGCCCATCTTTTGATAAAGAATACCCGAATAGAAATCAACATTGGCATAGACCTTCTTTTTAGCAAGAAATTCTTCTCCAACACGCTCAACCTCGACAGCAACCTCATAAAGGGGAGAGGTGCCGAGATGGGCGAACAGTCGTTTCGCTAATCTTTGCAAAATGATCGCCCTGGGATCTTTCACCTTATAAACCCGATGACCGAGTCCCATAATGCGTTCATTCGCCGCAACCTTTGCTTCAATATGAGGGCGAACCTTGTCAACAGTTCCGATCTCCTCAAGCATTCTGAGTACTTTTTCGTTTGCGCCACCGTGCAAGGGCCCCATCAGGGTACCGACCGCAGATGAGACCACCGCGTAAGGATTGGAAAGTGTCGAGGCCGTGACCAATCCACTGAAGGTCGAGGCATTCATCGTGTGCTCTGCGTGAAGAATGAGGCAGGTATCAAAGATCTCGGCCATCACCTTGTCGGGTACCTTTTCGGTCAGCATGTAGAGGAAGTTCTCGGTATGCGACAAGTCATCCCTCGGCTGTACATTGTCATCTCCCCGTCTGAGACGGGCATAGGCGGCAACAATCGTGGGGAGTTTAGCGAGGAGACGAACGGAGGAGATATAGCGGGTTTCCTCATCCTGAACATCCTTGTCGGGGTAGAACATGCCCAGGGCCGCAACGGCGGCCTGAAGGGCATCCATCGGGTGACCCGATTCGGGCAGACATTTAATCAAATCGGTAATACGGTACTTGATGCGTCGGTGAAACCTGAGATCCTGATCAAATTTTTCCAGTTGTGATGCCGTCGGCAGTTTTCCAAACAGAAGGAGGTAGGCTGTTTCAATAAAGCAGCTTTTCTCTGCCAGGGTTTCAATATGAATACCGCGATATTCGAGTAGTCCCTTCGTGCCGTCCAGGTAACTCACCTTAGACCGCGCCGCAGGAACGCCCGCCAAACCAGGTAAAAACTCAGCCATCTTCGTATCCTCCTTAGAAAACATATTCAGGTAATGAATATAGAGTTTAGCCGAATTCGGCATAGAGGACAAGAAGACTGATATAGGTCTTCCAGAATGCAAGTCTATTTTGTATGTCAACCGATTTCCATCTCATCCGTTATAGTCGCTAGAAGTCAAAATAAATAAGGAGGATTTGAAAATGAAAAAGGTTTTGTTGCTTGGAATAATGACAATGGTGTTGATAACGGGTCGAGAAGTGATGGCGGAAAGCGAAGTGATGAGCGGGGATGCCAGCGGAAATATTCAGAGGCGGCAAACTCAGATCACAGCTGGGCATGATGACGCTACCGACAGAAAAATTGTAAAACGCCATGGAAAAATTCGACGCCATGTTCGAGATCATCGAAAACACCGCCGCTTGCATCATCGGCGGCATCACAACGCCCGGGTTCATATTCTCGTAGGGTAAGTTGCGGGTCATTTTTTTGCGGGCTATACTCAACGGGAATTAGATGGATATGTTAAACGGTGTTGGACAAGAAACAATCCGGGGAACTCAATCAGTTTTTGGCAGGGGTCGAAGGCAGAGCTTTTGTGATCGCCCGGATCGCGACACGCGACGCCGAGGCAGCGCTGGATCTGGTTCAGGATGCGATGTTCAAACTGGCTCAAAAGTATGGAGATCGGGATGAGTCGGAATGGGCTCCGTTGTTTCACAGAATCCTCCAACATTGCATCCGGGACTGGCAGCGCAGGACATGGGTTAGGAACAAATGGCGCACTTGGTTTCCATCCAATCGGGACAAGGAAGGATCGGAGGAGAAAGATCCGATTGAGGCGGTTCCGGACATCCGTGCCCGGAGTCCGCTTAATCACTTGGCCGACAAGGGCACAAGGGCTGCGCTGGAAATCGCTCTCCACTCTCTACCCTTGCGCCAGCGCCAAACCTTCCTATTGCGCGCTTGGGAAGGCTATAATGTGGCGGAAACAGCAGGGATTATGGGCTGTTCGGCAGGGAGTGTGAAGACCCATTACTCCCGGGCGGTTCGAGCCTTGCGTATCAAAATGAGGGCATATCAATAATGAATAGAGAGGACAAAGAGACGGTTTTTATTGCTGACGCAAAGGCGGACCTGGATGAAGCCCTTCGAACGCTTGATCCTGCTATCGCTTCCCGTCTGCGCATGGCGCGCCATCGCGCACTTGATGCAGCAGCGGAGAAACAGCGGGTACCGTGGCTACTGCCTGCTGTTGGTTTTGCATCTGCCTCCCTCGGTGTTCTGGCCCTCTTTTTCCTGCTTCAAGCCCCCGAACAGAAGCAGCTTGTTTCGCGAAACACTTCGAAGGGTAGGTCGGAAAGTCGTTCTGGAAGTCTTGCGGGGAGTGTGGAAGACCTTGAACTACTCGCGTCATCAGAGGCGATAGAATTTTATGAGGATCTCGAATTTTACGGCTGGCTGGCGGAAGGAAATCGTGCAGGTTAGAATTTTTTCTGGAATCACTTCTTTATTGATTGGGATATTTTTCGTGTTAATTAGCGTACACGCCGGGGCTCAGGGGGAGGACGAAATCACATCTGCCGATATCGCCCTGCTGGAATTCCTGGGGGACTGGGGGACGGAAGAGGGGGAATGGATCGACCCCTTGTTATTTGATGATGAAGCGTCCGGTGTCGAACCCGTGACTACAGAGGGATCTATCGCAGACGGAATGGGTGCAGACGGACTGGGTGAAGACGATGTTTGGAAGGATGAGGAAATGAATCGGGGAAAGGCTCAAAACCCTAAGGAAGAGGAGGAAAGGAAATGATTAAGGGAAGGCTTGTATCCGTCCTCAGCATTTTGATTGCTCTTCTTCTGCCGATAGTGCTTCCAATGGCCGTATTTTCCGCACCGCCTGGAATTTCATGGAGTGAACTGAGTCAGGCCCAGCAGCTTATTCTTCAGCCCTTTAAGGCTAAGTGGGACCAACTTTCTCAAGGCCGGCAGAAGCGATTGATGAAGGGTGCGAAACTTTGGGAGAAGATGACACCCGCAATGCGGAAAAAGGCGAGAGTGCGTCTTAAAGAATGGGATCAACTGCCAACAACGAAAAAAGATCGGATTCGTTTTCGTTTTAAACAATTTAAGAATCTCTCAGAAAAACAGAGGGTCAAGCTACTGCGTGAAAGACGGCTTTTTAAGGATCTGCCCCCTCAAATGCGTCAAAACTTACGCAGGGAATGGGAAGGATTGAGTCCGGAAAGAAGACAAAAAATCCGTCATGATCTCGGTCTTAAAAACGCCCGGGATCATGATCGGCTTGAGCGCAGCAATCTCGGGCGCGAACGTCTGCATGACCGACTCGAAGGCCAAAACCAGATTGAGAGACGTCTTCGTCAGAGAAGAGACCGCCATCAGCGGCCTTGAGAAAGTGGATTAACTGATTCCTGCACCGGATTGGGTGACAGTGAATTGGACGCGCATCCCTTCGTGGTAGTGGGACTCCTTTTCATTTGCATCCCAGATATTGCAGAGCAGCACATAGTTGCCAGGCGTCAATTCAAATGAAACGGTTTGCGGGGCAGCACCGACGGATATCCCCTCAATCTCTCCAATCAGGGTTAATCCGATTCCCCTTTCGTCTACCCCTTCAGAATCGGAAGGCAACGCGTCGGGGGCTAGATCTGTTTTAAAAACAACAAACTCATGCCGATCAACCGGACCCTTGTTCCTGACGGAAAAACTGATCTGTCCTGCCTGAATAGATGTTCTATCCGGCACAACCGACCACTCTGATAGAACAATGTTGATGACCTTCGGACTGGAGGCAATATCGGATGTTGATAAAGGGCCATTTTCGCTAGCAGTACTACTTGAACAGGGTAGAAACAGCAATGCTCCAAATACAAGGGCGAAAAAAAATCGCCCTGTTTTTTGTGATTGTTTTCCAGGGTACATACTTTTTGTCTCCTTCAAGTCATTGGCGACAGACACGGCAGATTAATAATATTGATAATCACTATCAATATATGAACCATACAGAGACGCTGATGCCCTGTCAACTCCCCCAGGAATAACATGTAAAAAGGGCAGTGTTGGCATTTGTCAATGTTGCCTTTTTTTTGAATTATCTTTGTTTGGATTTTACGCGAAGTCTTAATTGCAGACTATTTTGTCTTCAAGCCGACAGTTTAGCTTGCCGCGCTGTAGCGTAATTTGTAGGCGGTCATTCTTTGAAAGGTCCCCTGGATCGCGAACAACACGCAGACTGGGAAGTAAGCGGGTAATGCTGTAGCCTCGCCCCAGAATATTCAAAGGGCTTAAGAGATGAAGCTGCTCCATCGTCGCCTGTAAACGGTCCTTTTTTCGTTCAATATCGCGCATCACTTCTTGTATGAGTTTCATGTTCAGGTTCTCGTGCTTTCTTCTTAATTCACTTAAACGACTGAGCGGGCTTAAATGGTTTAGAGCCAGCTCAGTTGTTTTGAACCGGTTTTTTCGAGCTTCAATGACTCGGGTTATTGCCTGATTCAGTCGGAGCGCAAGGTGATCGACTTGTTCTGCTCGAAATTGAAGCTGCCGTCGAGGCGGTGCAAGAAGACGTAAGGCAAGGTCGATGCGGTCTCTTTGTGCGCTCAGAATCATTTTCATGCGATCAAGCAAGGCTTCTCGCAAAATAAGTACTTTTTCTATTGAGTCCATGCCGGATTTCACCACCAAGCTTGCAGCAATCGAAGGGGTTGGAGCGCGGAGGTCTGCGACATAGTCGGAAATTGTTGAGTCAGTCTCATGTCCGACAGCAGAGATCACAGGGATAAGAGACCTGGAAATAGCAAGTGCAAGCGCTTCTTCATTAAATGGGGCGAGATCCTCAAATGATCCTCCTCCCCGTGCCAGGATCAGGAGATCGAGCGTATTGCCATGCGTCTGCAGGCTGTAGCTGTTTAGTTGCTCAATGGCATGTACAATCTCAGTTGCGGCATTTCTGCCCTGCACTGTTACCGGATAAATCAGGATGCGGCACGGAAATCGGCTCTCTCGCATGACCTGCAATATATCTTGGATCGCCGCCCCGCTTGGGGAAGTGATGATCCCGATTCTAGAGGCTTGGCTTGGCATCGTTCTTTTCCGATCAGCATGAAACAGCCCTGCGTTTTCCAGTTTTTGTTTTAATGCCTCAAAGGCAGCCAGGAGCGCCCCTGCCCCCATAGGCTCAATGTAGTCACAAATGAGTTGATATTCGCCTCTGGGTTCATAAAGGCTGAGGTGAGCACGGATGAGTACCGATGCCCCCTCTTTTGGAATAAATCGCAAAAATCTCATGTGAGATTTAAAGATGATGCCCCTGATCTTGGCATCAGTGTCTTTTAAAGTGAAATAAAGATGACCCGATCGCGGCATTCTGGGGTCAGAAATCTCTCCTTCGACCCAGAAGTCTGAAAATGAAGCTTCGAGTAGACCACGGATCTCGCTTGTTAATTCGTGGACCCTTAGAATTCTTCGTTTTGGACTAAGGGCCGCAAACAAATCCGGCATCTAAAGCTCCCAAGTGTAAAGCGAGATCACCATAAATAGCAGTTGGCGCTTAAGTTAATAAACATAATTTGAAAAAGGGATTAGACGTAAAAAGGGAAGCCTGACAACCAAAACAGGTGAAAATATTTAAAAAAAGTCCCTACCTTGCCGTAGAGTAGATCAGCTCAAACCCGGGTTACCAGGTGGACGCCGAGATGGAAGCATTAGGCTTTTCCGTCGTACGGGGAACATGCACACAACCCCCTTGGACTCAGCACCCTTGCTCTTATTGTTAGGTTTGGAGACTACCAACCTACGCACAAAGCAGGGACAATATTTTCTATAAATCGAGACTATCAGAGTCCAAATAAAATTTCAAGTATCACCCGGAAAGGGAACTATGTTGGCAAAGGATCATCGAATTCTTCTTCGATGCTTTCGATGATGCGCTGTGTTTTTTTCTCCGCAGCCCCATCCTGTTTCTTTTGTTTTTCCTGTAGCTGTAATAATTCGTCTGCAATATTAATTGCAGCAAGAACGACTAGCTTTGAGAAGGGGCTTCCCTCTGAGTGCTGAGAAATCTCGTGTATTTTTTTATCGACTATTGCCGCAAGTTGCTGCACATAGTCTTGATCAGCTTCCCCGCGAAGGGTATAGCGACGTCCGAAGACCTCAATATGGAGTTGTTTGTTCAGGGGCTTGCTCCTGTTGCTCAATGACAGAGTCGTTAAGATCCTCACCCAGGTGGTTAAGAGTACCCAGGATTTTTTCAACCCGGCCGCGTACCTCCGCCCGTTCTTGCTGTAAGTGAAGAAAAGATTCTGCTTGTTCGCTCAGTTGAGCCTCCAATGCCCGTTTTTCACCCTTAAGATCTTTAAGCTGTTGAATCAATTCATGAACACGTTTTTCCAGTAGGTCCAAATCTTCCAATGAATATTCCTCCATCATTTGTTGTGTTTGTGGCTTATTCCTGAAACACGAAAAAAATAAACTAACGCTTCATCCAATATTTGTCAAACAGTAAGAATGTCCTCAACTTCGCTTTAAATGAACGGGACTAAAACTGTATTTTTATTTTTGTGCCACCTCTTTTTTTATCTCATGCTGCGATTTAAAATAAGCACCCAGGCCCTCCTTTGCGGCCTGAGCCGCAACGATACGCCACAAGGGATCATTCACAACCATTGCAGCAACGACAATTTCAGGGTCTTCCAGTGGAGCCATCCCGACAAACCAGCTATACCGCCCACGCGGATTTTTACCTCTTAAAGATCCAGTCTTCCCTCCAATTTTGATCTTGCGAAGGCTCCGATCAAGTTTCCGCCGACGAAAGATGTTTTGGACCGTTCCTTTTTTAACTGTAAGTCCCATCATTTCTCGAAGGATTGCTGCCGTTTCTCGTGAGACAACCGTATTCAGGGGTTTTGGTACACATTCATAGATTTTTTTACCAGCCGAGTTCTTCACAAAATCTACCATGCAGGGGGCCATCATCACCCCCTTATTCGCAATTGCAGAACCAAGCAGAGCAGCATGAAGTGGTGACAAACCGACCGCACCGAAGCCGGCGGCTGTTTTCGCAAGCGAGCTTTCAGTCTCATCCATTTCTATTCGGCTGACTTCTACTGGAAGTTCAAAGGGAATGGGACGGTTGAAATGAAAATTCATGCCAAATGAAATCAGAGTCGAGGTGTCAAGCCAGCGAGTCGCAACCTTTGCGAAGATTACATTATTAGACTGAGCAAAGGCATCGGACAGACTCATCTTCAATTTATCTTTCCTTGGGTTATCACGCCAATAGGCTGGCTTAAGGCGATTAAAATTGCCTCGATAAGGAATGCTTGTATCGGGTGCAATCCCTTTTTTCTCGACGACCGCAGCAGCAGTGACCACTTTAAAAAGTGATGCAGCAGGGTAGGTGGCTCGCAGGAACAAATCTTTCACGCCCGGTTCCCGGCTTGAATGATCGACCAAGGCAAGGACCTTTCCTGTTTTGGGGGCAATGGCAACAAAGGCGCCGTAGGGCACATCGTATTTTTCAAAATAGGACTTGACTGAATGTTGGACGGTCGTATTCAGGGTGTAAGACGCAGTGACTCCATTTTCGAATCGAGAGACATACCGTTCCCCTTCAATCTGATCTAATGTCGGGGAAAAGTCCTGAAATCGGAGTGCACCTTCGTGCAGATAAAGGGGAGTGTCATTGAAAGGATCCAAGTTAAATGCGCCTGAAACCCAGGTCCCGATAGACAGGAGGAACAAGGCCCCTAAGAAAAAGATTGCGGCCTTGTCTGTCCGACGCCTTTTATTATCCCGACGAAAGCGGTTTTTTCTTTTCACCGGTTTAAAAATTCCAAGTCCAGAATCTTTGTCATCACTGCGGGATCCAGCGATTTAAACCACAGCCATTTATCTTTTGACCGAAGCCCACGAACAAAAGCGATCTGTGATTTTGGAGTTTTGAAGAAGCAGGATAGCAGCTTAATACAGACCTCATTTGCCGCTCCTTTTACCGGAGAAGCCCTTACTTTGATACGGAGAACTCCCCCAAAAACACCGGAAAAACAATTTTTCTGGGCCTTGGTCTGTACTTTGATATGTAAGAGCGCGCCTTTTTTGTAATGGCGAAGATCCCATACCACTCTTAATCATCCATCTTCTGCTTCCGAAGGCGCAGGACCTTCAAATGGCTTTTCTATAACGGGTTTTCCTGTAGAACTCTCCTCTTGCCCGGACGACGAGCCGGGAAGGAGACTCCCCTTCCCGGCCTCATCATGATCCGAGGACCACTCCATCTCCCTCGCCAGGCTCTGGATCAGAGTGCGGATTTTTTCGACAAAAACCCCTTTACGCCGCTTAAGGCCCATGATTTCTCCCTTAAGTTGCGATTCCTGCTTGATGGCCTCATTGGTGATCTCTTCGGCGCGGATCTCAGCATGTCGAATGATCAGTTCCCCCTCTTTCTGGGCGTTGGCCTTTACATTTTCCATGGCCCTTTGTGTCATGACCAGGGTTTCAGTCATCGCACCCTCGGCTTTTTCTAATTCGGTGATCATTTTAGCCTGTTTCTCTAACTTTTCTTTGTCATCTGCACTTTCTTTAACCAAGCGCTCAAGGTCGTCGGAAAGGGTTTCAATAAAATCATCCACTTCTGAGCAGGAATATCCCCGAAGCGATTTTTCAAAGGTGATCTGACGAATTTCAAGTGGTGTTAATTTCATGATTAACCTCCTGGACTTAGGTTTCCGCTCCCTAGCGAAGCTGATGCGATAGAGAGATGAGTGAACCCACTACAAAACTCTGCAGAAAAATAATCGCAAGAATCAGGATCATGGGTGAGAGGTCCATTCCACCCAGATAATGCCCTGTTTTTTGTCGAATCGGGTAGAGTAGAGGCTCAGTAATTTTATAGAGAAACTGGACGATGGGATTATAGGGGTCAGGGTTAACCCATGAAAGCACTGCCCGAGCAATAACGATATACATATAAAATCCAAGAACCATGTCGAGTATGGTTGCTACGGCCGAAATGAAATTTCCTGCAACGAACATCAATCGCCTCCTGAGCGGATAAAATCTACATCAATATTGATCATATAAGATAGAGCACTAAGCCTTTCCGAGTGCAATTGAGCGTAAGGTCGCTGCTTCGACAGCGGCAATAAATGCGGCACGTGTATTCCTCGCTTCGAGTTCAGACAGTCCGGCAATCGTTGTCCCCGCAGGAGAGGCGACCTTGTCTTTTAAACGGGCCGGGTGTTCCCCTGTATGAAGCAGCATCTGCGCTGCGCCCATCACGGTCTGGGCAGCCAATGAAAGCGCGACATCGCGGGGCAGGCCCTGCTTAACTCCGCCATCCGACATCGCTTCGATCATGAGAAATACAAAGGCAGGACCACTGCCGGAAAGGCCGGTCACCGCATCTAAAAATCGCTCCTCCAATACAGCTGTTGTCCCAATCGAGGCAAAAATAGAGCACACCTCGGAGAGGAGTTTCTCGTCGACTCCCTTTCCGGGCGTCAGTACCGTTGCGCCCGATTGCACCTGGGCGGGGGCATTCGGCATGGCTCGAATAATCCGGGCTTCCCGTGTCAAACCGGATGCAAGACGGGACAGGGGAATCCCTGCGGCAATGGAAACAACAACTTTTTCTCCAACCTCGGATTTAATCTCCGCTAAGAGTGGATCAATCACCAGGGGTTTGACTCCGAGAATAATGAGTTCTGCGCAACGAACCGCCTCACGGTTCGAGCGGGTTGTTTTGACGCCATAATGTTCATGAAGAAACTGCAAGCGCTTCTTAGAGGTATCTGAAGCGAGCAAGGCATTTGCCGAAAAAAGTCCTGCCTCAAGCACGCCTTTGATGATCGCCTCAGTCATATTGCCGGAGCCCAAAAAGGCAATTTTAGTGTCTGTTTTGTTTGTTTTTCGCGTCATGTTCTCGTTGTCCAAATAGTGCCGTGCCGATGCGTATCCAGCTTGCCCCTTCTTCAATTGCAATCTCAAAATCTGAAGACATGCCCATTGAAAAGCGATTGAGCCCCAGACCGTTTCCAAGTAAGCGCAATCGCGAGAAATAGGGCCGTGCGTCTTCCGGATGATCCGTTTTCGGCGGCAGGGTCATCAAACCCAGGAGTTCCAAGTGTCGCAGCTCCCGTATCGCCGCGACCAATGCGGGTGTCGCATCCGGTGTCGCTCCGTGTTTGCTCAACTCGCCACCGATATTGACCTCAATCAGCACAGACTGTTGTATAGCTCGACGACCCGCCTCCTTGTCGATTTTTTCGGCCAATTGAAGAGAATCGACAGAATGAATCAAGTCAAAAAGCCCGACTGCTTTTTTCACTTTGTTGGTCTGAAGGGGACCGATGAGGTGCAAGGCGTCAATTTCCTTAATAAAACCTGATGTTTCGAATTTGGCAATACCCTCCTGAACCCTGTTTTCTCCGAAAACTGAAACCCCTGCGCACGCTGCAGCCTTGATTTCTTCAAGCCCGATTCGCTTTGAAGCGGCAACAAGCGTAATTTCCGAAGCTTTTCTGCCGGAGCGCTTCGCGGCATTCTGAATCAGCGCTGTAATTTTGTCAAAAGAGTCCAATCTGTTGTTCATCATTTCGGGAACTTGTCACCTAAAAAACCGGTCCTTTTCTGAACAGATTGTCATCGTAACATAATGCCGCTGAGCATGTTTCCCAGCTTTTTTTTGTCCCGTCGGAAAGAATAATAACGCTCTGGCAGGCAGGAGGTGCATAGACCTGCCACTGTGATCTGTTCAGGTGGTAATCCGACGGAGATCAATTGCATCCGGTTGAGCTTCGGCAGATCACAGCTCCAGCGATTGGTCTCGGACTTTCGCCCGAACTTTCGCCCGAACTTTCGAATGACATCCACCTTGTGCGGAGTCTTTTCTTCAATGGCGCTCAACACATCTTCTCCGACCTCAAAGCAGCAGGGACCGATTGAAGGCCCGATCCCGGCAAGGATGTCTTTCGCTTCACTGCCGAAATCCGATACCATTCTGGTGACGCCCTGTGCAGCGATATTCAGGACGGAACCTCGCCATCCGGCATGGAGAGCGGCAATGATTTTCCGCTTCGGATCAAAGAGAAGGACCGGCACACAGTCCGCCGTCGCAACAGCAATGAAACAAGCGTTGCGATCTGTGACAAGACCATCTCCTTCCAGTTCACCCTGAGCAAGACCCTCTTGAACAAGGCCGTGGCCGTCATCCCTCAGACAAAGGATCTTATCTCCGTGGACCTGGGTGGCCGTAATCGGTCCTTCCCCATGTTCAAGGCCCTCACCTTTAAATTCTCGGTCACCAAAAAGATGAAATTGGGCCGGATGCTTAAAGAGAGAAAACGACCCGGTACCCGAGTCCAGACTCAGGGGCATCAGTCCGCTTGATTTCGAATAAAGGTCGGAATATCCCACTCGTCTTCCGAAAAGAGGGATCGGTTCTGGCGAATGCCCTTCAGCTCACCCCTGACTTCCTCTCTGAGTTCTTCCCGCACAACTTCCCGGACTTTAATCCCGGATTGAGACCCGTTCGTAGCTGGATGCGTCGGAACAAGCACTTCTTTTTCGGGAGAAGTCATCATCTCAATCTCTTCAAAACCCGTGGCAATTACGGTGACTCTGACCTCATCCCCCATTTGCTCTGAAATAACCGAGCCAAAGATGATGTTTGCATCGGGATCGACCACCTTCTGGATAATCGATGAAGCGTCGTTCACCTCATGAAGAGAGAGATCCGATCCGCCGGTCACGTTCAGAAGCACACCACGCGCACCTTCAATCGAACTTTCCTCCAAAAGCGGACTCGAAATGGCAATCTGAGCCGCTTCAACCGCTCGGTTTTCTCCACTCGCTACACCCATGCCCATCACTGATCGTCCCATGTGAGACATCACCGCTCGAACATCTGCAAAGTCAACATTCATCAAACCCGGTGTCGTAATCAGAGAGGAGATGCCATCGACCGCCTGTCTGAGGACATCATCCACGACCAGGAAGGCATCTGTCAGAGGGGTGCCTTTTTCGACGACACTTAAAAGCCGCTGATTCGGGATGATGATGACGGAGTGACAACCTTTTTTCAGTTCTCGAATCCCCTCTTCCGCCTGTCTCATCCGTTTCGGTCCCTCAAAATCGAAAGGTTTTGTCACGACGCCGACAGTCAATATCCCCATCTCTTTGGCGATATTGGCGATGACCGGTGCCGCCCCGGTTCCCGTCCCCCCGCCCATACCGGCAGTCACAAAAAGCATGTCGGTTTCAGACAACATTTCGCGAATCAGGTCGATCGTCTCCAAAGCCGACTCTCGACCGATTTGAGGCCGTCCTCCCGCGCCCAAACCTCGCGTCAGCTTTGTCCCAAGCTGAATCATACGTTGAGATTTCGCCATATTAAGGGCCTGACTGTCGGTATTGGCCGTAACAAAATCGACCCCTTCGACATCACGGTTGATCATGTTATTGATCGCATTTGAGCCCCCGCCTCCAACACCGATAACCTTAATCCGCGCCGCTTTCTGGTTCTGTGTCTCTTCATCAAATAAAAACATCACCCCTCCTTTTTTTGTGGTACACCCGAATCCTGATGGTTCCGTAATAGAGTTGTCATTCCCCTGAAAACGGGAATGACAACTCTTTAATTTAAAAAAAACCTTTTGCCCAGGTTTTCATACGAAAAAACATCTGTCTCTTCCCATTTCTTCTCACCTCTTCCTTCTTTCGATTTCTGAAAGCATAGAGGGTCAGACCCACGCCGGTTGCAAAGGCGGGGGCGTTGACAACATCAACCAGACCGCCAATCCCTTCGGGCTTGCCAACGCGCACCGGCAAGCCAAGAACCCGTTCGGCAAGTTCCGCCATTCCCCTCAGCGAGGAAGTGCCGCCCGTGATCACCATACCGGAGGCGATCTTGTCCTCATCTTTCATATTTTCGATCTCTCGTGCGACGAGCGAAAAAAGTTCCTCCGCGCGCGGTTCGATAATTTCGGCCAGGAGCTGGACGGAGAGTTTTCTGGGTGGGCGTCCGCCGACACTGGGCACATCGATCTCTTCATCCTCTTTCACCATCTCGATCAATGCGCAACCGTGGGAAATTTTAATCTTTTCGGCATCCTCCCGGGGCGTTCTGAGGCCAATGGCGATGTCGTTGGTAAAATGCCCTCCTCCGATCGGCAGCACCGCTGTATGCCGAATGCCACCGTCCACAAAAGTGGCAATGTCAGTCGTACCGCCTCCGATATCAACGACCGCCACTCCAAGTTCCTTTTCTTCCGGGGTCAGGATGGCCTCGCTGGAGGCCAAGGGCTGGAGGATCATTTCCTCCATGTCGAGACCCGCTCGTTGAATGCTTTTTACAATATTCTGGGCCGCCGTCACCGCGCCGGTAATGATATGGACCAGGACCTCCAGCCGAACACCCGACATGCCAAGCGGGGCTTTGATGCCGTCCTGGCTATCGACAATAAATTCCTGTGGCAGGACATGAAGGATTTCACGATCGAGCGGGATGGCCTGAGCCCTTGCGGCATCCAGGACACGGTCGATATCCATCTGCGTGACTTCCTGATCTTTGACGGCAATGACACCCCGGCTGTTAAATCCCTTGATATGTCCGCCGGCGATACCCGTGTACACCAGGCCGATGTCGATCCCTGCCATCAATTCGGCTTCTTCTACCGAGCGTTTGATCGCGTTGACCGTACTTTCGATATTGACGACCATGCCCTTTTTGAGCCCATGCGATGGATGTGTTCCGATCCCGATGATATCGAGCCGTTTATCATCAATCACTTCCGCCACAATCGTGCAGATTTTTGTCGTACCCACATCGAGTCCAACCAGAATATCTTCATGTTTTGACATCGCGTACTCCTTTTTAGAAATAAGTCGTATCGGACGATTTTCCTGATACAAACGGTCTCCGAAAAGCACCGCCTTTTACAATGACCTGACCGGGAAACCGAAGATCGATTTCCCATTTCAAGAGGCCTCGTGCCTTGAGATCCTCTTCAATCGCCAAGAAACGCGCCCAACGTTCACTGAAGTGCGTTCCACCAAAATGAAGCAGGCCGAGCTGGCCCTCTCCCCCTCCGGTAAAATAAACGAGCAGATCTTCCGGGTCAGAAAGGTCAATAAACAGGTCTAGACGATTTCCCAAAACAGACCCTAAGGCCAGGGCTTTCGCATAAGCCTCTTCCTTGAAATGGAGCAGGCGAGGCAGACCGTCCAGAAGGTTTTTTTTCGGATTAAGCCCCGTCTGCAGCACCTTTGCTTCGGAATCGATGATGACGACGGTGACGGACTCCTGGGTGATTTTTTCCGTATTGTCATCCACTTCAAACCTCGCCGCTGCCGGCTGGGTTTCTTCCAGAATAATCAACAAGCGATTCGGGAAATCTTTTTTGACCGTGGCGGCTTTGATCCGTGGGTTTTCCAGAAGACGACGATGGACCGCTTCAATGTCAACCTTAAAGATGTTCTGTCCAACAACAGGGTCAAGGCCCTTCATGATCTCATCCTCCCGGAGAGACTGAATGCCGACCCACTTAATTTTTTCGACCTGAAAGACTTCGGAGGTCGAAATCTTTTCAAGGGCAGTTACAATGGCAAAGAGTCCGCAACCGAACAAGAAGGAAACCCCTATGATCTGAAACGAACCGGACAAGCCGCTTCTCGCCATTTTTGCTTTTTTATCCATGGTTTTTTTCTGAGAGTTCCTTTTTAGGTTCTGCTTTTTTTGCACCTTTTTCACTTGCGCTCTATTTTCCCAGGGAAGCAGTTTCTAATATCTGTTCAATTAAATGATCGAATGAAATCCCGAGCCCTGCGGCAATTTCAGGCATCAAGCTGGTTTCCGTCATGCCCGGCAGGGCATTGACCTCCAGAAGATAGGGCCGGTCTTCTCGATCAATCAATAGATCAACACGGCTGTATCCACTACAACCCAGCACTTGATGGGCCTTTAAAGCCAATTTAAGTACTTCTTTTTCGAAATCTTTGCTCAGTGGTGCCGGAAAAACATGTTTCGACATGCCACTGACGTATTTCGCCGAATAGTCGTAAAAGCGGCCTTTAGGCCTGATTTCGATTGCACCCAGGGCCTTCTCACTTAAAATGCCGACATGAACCTCTTTCCCGTCGATATAGTGTTCAATGATGATCCGGGGGCCGTATTGAACGGCCACATCCAGGGCCGCATGAAAAGCCTTTTCTTCCTCAACAATGGCGACGCCCACGCTGGAGCCTTCCGAAACCGGCTTCACGACGACCGGCGTTTCAAAAGGCAGTTGTTTTAAGGTGAAGGCCCCTGCATCTTCTGACTTCAATATAAAGGCGGGTGGCATTGGAAGCTGATGGGCATAAAAAAGGTCGCGCGATAGAATCTTATTCATGCTAAGCGCACACGCCGAAACACCCGAGCCGGTGTAGGGAATCTGCATGATTTCCAGTAGACCCTGAATCGTCCCGTCTTCTCCATAACGGCCATGCAAAGCGATGAAAGCAATGTCGATCTTCCCGGATTTCAAGGCAAAGGGAAGGTCTTGATCGACAAGAATTTTCTTCACGCAATAGCCAAGACGATTAAGCGCCGCCGCGACGGCCTCTCCTGTCTTGAGGGAGACTTCTTTTTCCACCGAGAGTCCACCCATCAAAACGCCGATGTTTTTATTTTTGGCCGACAATTTTCACCTCCGGCTCTAATTCAACGCCGAAACGCTCAGCGACCGTATGCTGCATTTTTTCAATCAGGGCGATAAAATCACTGGCCTTTGCGCCACCCTTGTTGATGACAAAATTGGCGTGCTGGCTTGAGATTTCGGCCCCACCGATACGATGCCCTTTCAAGCCTGCTTTTTCGACAAGATCTCCCGCAAAGCCATTGGCTGGATTTTTAAAAACCGACCCGCAATTTGAGAGATTAACCGGCTGGCGATCCCGTCGTTTTTTCAAGATCGACTTAATCTTCTCTTCGATCTCGGCCTTTGGCCTCGGAGTCAAACGAAAGGCGACAGCTAAAATAATACCTCGCGGAAGCTTCGTGCCGCGATAGGTAAAACCGACCTCCTGAACCGGAATTTCAGAAATTTCCCCCGTCTCATTCACAAGCGTGACGCTGATGACGGCCTCCGAGGTTTCCGCGCCGGGAACACCAGCATTCATCGCAACCGCCCCGCCGACCGAACCTGGAATACCGGCAGCAAATTCAAGACCGCCGAGATCGTTTTCCATTGCGAAGGTTGCGACTTTTGGGTAGGACGCGCCACCCTCCGCCATCAGGAAATCAAAACCGACGGCCTCTATTTTGTTAAGTTGACGCAAATTAAAAACAATCCCGCCGATGCCGCCGTCTTTAATCAAAAGGTTACTGCCTCCGCCAAGGACAAAATAGGGCAGATGATGTTTTGAAATCTGCTCCAGCAGAAAGACAAGCTCCGTCACATTTGAAGGAAAGACCATGACATTGCCCGGACCGCCGACCTTGAGTGTGGTATAGGGTGCGAGCGGCTCATCCCAACGAAGATCGCCCTGAAACCCCTTGAGTACCTCCCGATAGAAGGCCGTATCACAAATCTCTTCAGTCATTTTGACCCCGAATGCTCCGACAAAAAGGCCTCACCAACCTTCCAGATATCCCCGGCCCCGAGTGTCAAAATCATTAGTCCTGGCTGAGCGATTTTTTTAAGCTGCGCCACAATCTCATCTCGGTCATCGATAAAAAGGCTTGTCCCCTTATGATGGGCACAGACCGCTTTATAGAGACCTTCTCCAGTGATCCCTGCAATCGGCGCTTCACCCGCCGGATAAATCTCCGTCAAGATCAAGTGATCGACCCCTTCAAATGAAGTGGCCAAGTCATCAAGGCAGTCACGGGTTCGTGTATATCGATGCGGTTGAAAGACCACGGCCAGGTCACTCCCCCAACCGGCCTTCGCGGCTGCAATCGCGGCGCGGATTTCGGTGGGATGGTGGGCATAGTCATCAACAAGCAAAACGCCATCTCGTTCTCCGAGGTTCTGAAAACGCCTTTCCACCCCCCGATAGGCCGCAATGCCTTCCTGAATGATCGTCGTTGGCAGATCCAGTTCAAGCCCGACGGCGATGGCGGCGAGGGCGTTTAAGACATTGTGATGGCCCGGTGCAGGCAGAGAAAATCGACCGAGCCTCTTCCCTTCGTAGCTGACGTTAAAATGGCTTTCCCAGGCCTCGTAAACGATCTGCTCAGCACGAAGCTGCACTGACTCGACTGTGCCGTATCGGAGCAGGCGTTTTTCGGTGCGATGAATCATATTGGTCAGAAGCGGATCATCCCCACAGAGAATGACCAGGCCGTAGAAGGGCACCTTGTTCATAAAATCAAGAAAGGTCGATTCGATGGCTTCAAAGGTTTTGTAATAATCCAGGTGCTCATGATCCAATCCCGTAACGACTGCAATCGTCGGCGTCAACTTCAAAAAGGAGCCGTCACTCTCGTCGGCTTCGGCAACCAGAAAATCGCCTTCTCCTTTTTGAGCATGACCCCCGAAGCTGTTGACCTTGCCGCCGATAACTGCCGTCGGGTCAAGCCCTCCATGCGCCAGAACCGTTGCTACCATCGTTGTCGTCGTCGTTTTACCATGTGCTCCCGCCACGGCAATGCCGTAGCGAAGCCGCATCAGTTCGGCAAGCATTTCAGCCCGGGGGATGACCGGAATTTTCTGCTCTTTTGCAGCAAGCACCTCAACATTGTCGGGACGAATGGCGGAAGAGATCACAACTACCTCTGCCCCCTTGATAAAACGGGCATCGTGTCCGAGATAGATCTTTCCGCCACTTGCATTCAGACGCTCCGTCCGCTCAGATACTGATTGATCGGAGCCTGAGACAAGGAACCCGAGGTTCAGCAAAATTTCTGCAATCCCACTCATACCGGCACCGCCGATGCCGACAAAATGGATATGTTGTACCTTACGAAACATATCTTACCGTCAACTGTTTTCCACTAATTCCAAACAAGCAACTACAATATCTTCCGCCGCTTTTTTATTCCCCTGCCGACTTGCCGCTTTTTCCATCAGCTTCAGCTGGTCTGCATCGAAAAGGTATTTATCGATTAGCTCCGCAAGCTTCGGCCCACTCAGTTCCCGATCACGCAACATCGTTGAGGCACCCGCTTTGACAAAGGCCAAGGCGTTTTCTTCCTGATGCCCCCCTGCATGGGGAAAAGGAATCAGAATCGACCCTTTTTTCGCGATTGCGAGTTCTGAGAGCGTAGCCGCACCTGCACGGCTAACGACAAGATCGGCTGCTGCATAAGCCCCCGCCATGTCGTCGATGAAGTCCGTGACATCGGCTTCATAGTGTTCTGTGTCGTAGACTGACTGCACCTTTTCAAGGTCACGCTTCCCGGTCTGATGAATAATAAAGGGAATAAGTTTCAAGTCTTTGAGTAAAGGGAGGGCAGACATCATCGCCTGATTGATGGAGTGCGCCCCCTGGCTCCCCCCGAGTATGAGTAGCGTTGGCGACTTTCTTCCTGTTACACCCGGTTTTTTCGTCCCGATTTCGGGTCGAACCGGCACGCCGAGCCGATTGATCCGATTGCTGGAAAGTCTTGTTTGTGAGGCCGTAAAGGCGGTCACCACCATATGGCAGAAGGGGGCAACCAAACGATTAGAAAGTCCCGGCACGACATTCGGCTCCAGGATTACCCGTTTAATGCGAAGCAGAATCGCCGCTAAAAGAACCGGACCGGCGGAATAACCGCCGACCCCGATCACAAGCTGGGGAGAAAATCGCCTCAGGATCCGCATCGATTCAATGAGCCCTTTCGGCACGGCCAGCAGGGATGCAACCCGTCCGCCTAAACCCTTTCCGATAAAACCTTTTGACGAAATTGCTTCAAAACAGTAGCCTTTTTTGAGCAGAGGGTTTTCTCCGATACCCCCTGCTGTCCCGACAAAAAGGACTTTCGCTTCTGAGCGGAACCTCATAAAGGTCTCCGCCAAGGCAATACCGGGATAGAGATGCCCTCCTGTACCGCCTCCGGCAATCACGACTCTCATGAAAGCCCCTCCCACAATGGACTGAAGCCCTTCCGCTCATTAATATTCCGTGAAATATTGTAAAGAAAAGCGACAGCGACAGAATTGGCTAAAAGAGAAGAACCTCCGTAACTAAGAAACGGCAGAGGTAATCCCTTGGTCGGCAACAGGCCTGTGACAACGCCCATATTTAAGAGGGCCGGAAGCGTGATCAACAAGGTCATGCCGATGGCGAGCATTCTTTGAAATGGCGTCTCGACCATCAGGGAGATTCGTAGTCCGCGCCACAAAATAAGCACAAAGAGCGTCAGGACCAGGGTCGTGCCGAGCAATCCAAAAGACTCTCCAATCACGGCAAAGATGAAATCCGTATGGGGTTCCGGGAGAAAAAACAGGATCTGTTTGCCCTCTGCCAGTCCCGTTCCGCTGAGGCCGCCACTGCCGAGAGCGATTTGAGATTGAATCATCTGAAGACCGCTGCCATAGCGGTCTTCCCAGGGATTCATGAAAGCTGTGATACGCTTGAGGCGATAAGGAGAAGAAACGACCCAGTAATAGGCCACTGGAAGTGTGAAGCCTAACAGGATCACGACCTGCGTCATGGGAATGCCCCCTAAAAAGAGGAGGATGAGGGAGATGCTCAGTATCACAATCGTTGTACCGAAATCGGGCTCAATCAGGATCAATACAGCAAGCGAAGCCATGACGATCAGGGGCGGTACAGCACCATCAACGAAACGCCCGAGGCGCAGGTCTTTTTTTGCGATATAGTGAGCCAGATAGATCACGGCAAACAGTTTCGCAATTTCGGAGGGTTGAAAAGAGACCGGTCCAAGTGCAATCCAACGACGGGAACCATTGACCTCTGCGCCAAAAATCAGGACAGAAGCCATCAAAACAAAAATAGAGACCGTCATGGGAAAAATCCACTCCCGAAGACGATCGGTCTCAAGGCGAGAGACCATCATAAATGCAGCGAAACCCAGGAGACTCCACTGAAGCTGTTTTTTGATAAAGTAAAAGGAATCGTCATAGCTCCGCTCAGCGAGAATACTGCTTGCCGTGTAGACCATCACAAGACCGATCAGGCTGAGTATCACGATCAGTGCAAGCAAGGTCCAATCTCCAGAGCGGCGAGGTGTCCGTCTCGTTTTATCCCGCTGACGCCGGGCCGTTCCCGGACCAAAGGGAAGCGTAATCTGCATCGTATTTGCGGACCGTCTTCTGCGTCTCGGCATCAGGATAGCCCCATCACTGCTTCTTTAAAAACATCACCGCGCTCTTGATAATCACCAAAGAGATCAAAGCTGGCGCAACCGGGAGAAAGCAGGACGGTCTCTCCCGGTTGTGCTGCCGCTGCTGCCGCGTTGACCGCTGCTTCCATCGAATCGGCTTTCTCAATGGCCCGATGGTCGGAGAAAATTCTCGCCATCTTCTCCTGTGTTTCACCGATAAGAATCAGACGTTTGGCTCGTTCTCCGACAACTTTCTTTAACGACTCAAAATCACCCGCTTTGTCTCGTCCCCCGGCAATCAAAATCACCGGCTGTTTTAAGCCTTCAAGGGCCCGCTTCACCGCCGCGACATTGGTGCCCTTGGAATCATTCAGGTACTGCACACCCCGGTATTCACGCACAAACTCCATGCGGTGCGGCAGTCCCTTAAAATGCCTCAGAGTCTCTGCGATGGCTTCAATTGAACAACCGGCTAAAAGCGTTACCGCGCAGGCTGCCAGAATGTTTTCAGGATGACAGGCCGGCGTCACATGGAGATCATCAAGATGACAGATAGCCTCCGGCTCTCCCCAGAGGCTAGAGATAATTTCTCCATCTTGAAGATAGACCCCCCGTTCAACAACCTGGACTTGGCTAAAATAGACAGGCTGGGCATTGTGTTTCGGCGGAAGCGAAAGCGGATCGTCCAGGTTAAGGATGGCATGATCAGACTGGCTTTGGTTTTCAAATATGCGCCATTTGGCTTTCTTGTAGGTCTCATACTCCTTATATCGGTCAAGGTGGTCGGCGCTGATATTAAGCAAAATCGCAAGACGTGGATGAAAACGGGTAATCGTTTCAAGCTGGAAGGAACTGAGTTCGGCAACAATAAAATCCCAGGAGGAGGAAACGGCCTCTGAAAGGGGTAGCCCAAGGTTCCCTCCGACAAAGGTCTGCCAGCCCCAGCCCTTCAGGATTTCTCCGACAAGGGTCGTGGTTGTGCTTTTCCCATTCGTCCCCGTGATCCCAATGATTGGAGCCTTAAGCAGAGAGGCCGCAAGTTCCACTTCGCTTATTAGCGGGATTCCCAGACTTTCAAGGCGGTCGGTCGGAATCCGATTCCGCGGCACACCCGGACTCAAGACAATCAGGTCGGCGGAAGTCAGATCTTCCTCATGCCAATTTCCAAGATTAAATTGAATAGAAGCTGGGAGGTCTGGAGGAATGGTCTGTGGTTTGTCATCAATGATGAGCGGAAGCGCACCCTGTTTTGACAGCAGTCTTGCCGCTGCCAGGCCGCTTCTGCCCATGCCAACGACCGTTACCCGTAAGCCTTTGAATAAGAGTTCGTTCATACTGATTTCCTGATTTTCCTCACCGCAATTTCAAAGTACTTAAACCCACCAAACCCAGAATAATGGCGATGATCCAGAAGCGAACGACGATCTTCGGTTCCTTCCATCCCTTCAATTCAAAATGATGATGGATCGGGGCCATCAGGAAAACCCGTTTTCCACGCGACTTGAAGGAGGCCACCTGAAAAATGACGGAAAGGGCTTCGACGACGAAGATGCCGCCGACAAGCGCCAGCAAAAGTTCATGTTTGGTAATGACCGCGACCGTGCCCAGCGCACCTCCCAGGGGCAGTGAACCGATATCTCCCATGAAAATGGTCGCCGGATAGGTATTGAACCAGAGAAAGCCAAGAGAGGCGCCTAAAATTGCTCCGCAAAAAACGGCCAACTCCCCCGCTCCCTTAATGTTCGGGATGAGCAGGTAGTCGGAAAAATTGCTATGCCCCGTGACATAGGCGACGATCATGTAGGCGACCGCCGTCACCATGATCGGCCCGATGGCAAGGCCGTCGAGGCCGTCAGTCAGATTGACGGCGTTTGAGGCGCCGACGATGACGAGGATGGCAAAGGGAATGTAGAGGATGCCGAGGTCAGGCTGAATATCCTTAAAAAAGGGGACAGAGAGGACGGTTGAATAGGCGGAAGAGCTGTAGAGTCCCAGGGCGGTAATCAGGGCGATGGTGATTTGCAGGCCGAATTTATAGCGTGCCAGAAGTCCTTTTGGATCTTTTCTCACACATTTCAGATAGTCATCCCAGAATCCGATTAGCCCAAAACCCGTTGTCGCAAAGAGGACAAGCCAAATGTAACCATTCGTCATGTCGGCCCAGAGCAGGGTGGAAACAAGGATGGCAATCAGAATCAAAAGTCCACCCATTGTGGGTGTCCCCGATTTGTGCTGATGTGATTCAGGCCCATCGGCCCGAATCATTTGACCCACCTGAAGACCTCTTAAAATTTCAGTGACTTTCGGCCCGATCAGAAAGGACATCAGAAGGGCAGTCACGATGGCATAAATCGTCCTGAAGGTAATGTACCTGAAGACATTCAGGAAGGAATAACTCTCATGCAATGGATAGATCAGGTTGTAGAACACGGATTTCAGTCCTTTAAAAATCTTCTAATAACTGTTCCAGGTGCATGCCCCGAGAGGCCTTCATCAGGAGAATGTCTCCCGCTGTGACAAGATTTGCAAGTGATTCCGACACTTCAGCCATGTCACAGGCCACGACAATGGCCGCCATCGGCATTCCTCCACTCTGTGCCCCTTCCGCAGTTTCTTCTGCCGAGGGACCGACGGCAATCAGGCGGTCAACTCCGAGTAGGGCGGCTTTCCGTCCAATCTCGAAATGGGCTGCCTTGGTCGATGACCCCAGTTCAAGCATTTCGCCAAGGAGGGCAATACGACTCCCCCGGCTTGGCATATTTGCAAGCAAGTCGAGGGCTGCACACATCGAATCGGGGTTTGCGTTGTAGGCATCAAACAGGATCGTCACCCCATTTTTTTTCATGATCTCCGTTCTCTGCGGAAGCGGCTTGCTTTGCTGTAGACCTTCCGAAATTTCCTGTAAGCCCACACCCAGAGCCGAAGCGACCGCCGCCGCTGCGAGTCCATTCTGAACCTGATGTAAACCGGGCAAGGCGAGACTGACCCCGGAAACTTCATCATCAGTTCGGTTTCGACAAAGTGTGAAACTTGTTTTTCCATCTGTCTGAACAATTTCCCGGGCAGTGACATCGGTATCTGAATCCAGCCCGAAGGTCCAGGTTTTCGGTAGTCGGTTTTCCCAGGAACTAAGGTAGGGATCGTCCCGATTGATTACGGCCAGCCCTTCTTCTGCGACATGCTCAAAAAGAACGCCTTTTTCTAAGGCGACTCCTTCCAGACTTCCGAGGCCTTCGAGATGGGCCGATCCGATATTGGTAATCAGTCCAAGCGTAGGACAGGCGATGTCACAAAGCAGGGCCATTTCACCTAAGCCGCCGATCCCCATTTCAAGCACCGCTGCCGTGTGGTCTTCTCTCAGGCGAAGCAGGGAAAGGGGAAGGCCGATGTGATTGTTTAGATTGCCTTCGTTTTTCAAAACATTGCCACTCTGTGCCAAAATTGCGGCGATCATTTCCTTTGTTGTTGTTTTCCCATTACTCCCCGTCACACCAATTAAAGGGAGGTCGAAACGTTTACGATGCCACCGCGCCAGCTTTTGCATCGCCCGAAGCGGATCATCGACCAGAACAAAAAACCGATCTTTTTTATGGGAAGACCAGAGACTTCGTCTCTGGTCAAGGGCCGAACGGGAAACGAGCGCGCCCGCTCCTCCAGCCTGGAAAACCTGCTCCACATAGTCATGCCCGTCAAAATTCGGGCCGGACAGGGCGATAAAAAGGTGGTCCTTGTTGATCGTGCGGCTGTCGATCGAAAAGTCCTCGAATCGATTACTCGCGGGTCGCCTTCCAAAAAATTGTCCTTGTGTGCCCTGTAAAAGATCATCAATCGTCCACATGTGCTTTTACATCCACCACCTTACTTCTCAAATCGTTCCTTTAAGGCCTCCCGCGCCACTTTCCGATCATCAAAAGGGAAGCGCTGTGAACCGATCTGCTGGTCCGTCTCATGCCCTTTTCCCGCGATCACGACAACATCATCCGGTTCGGCCATTTGAATCGCCCGCTTGATGGCCGCTCCGCGATCAGGAATAATTTCATAATCGACCCTCTGCTCGGCAAAACTCGCTTCCTTGTGATGGAAGCCGGTTTCAATTTCTCTAATAATCGCAAGCGGTGATTCGCTTCTCGGGTTATCGGATGTCAGAATCACCTTTTGACTCAGGGCGGCTGCGGCTTCGGCCATCTTGGGGCGCTTTCCACGGTCGCGGTCTCCGCCGCAACCGAAAAGGGTAATGATGCGTCTTGGTCCAAGCTCTGCGACCGCTTGAAGCAGTCTGAACAGGGCGTCAGACGTATGCGCATAATCGACAATTACAGTGAAATCCTGCCCCATATCGATTTTTTCAAAACGACCCGGGACGCCCTGCATTGCCGCAATACCAGAGGCGATTTTTTCTCCGGAGAGACCGAGGCTTAAGCCGACACCAATGGCCGCCAACACGTTATAGACATTGTATCGGCCAATGAGGGGCGATTTGACTTCGATCTCTCCAATCGGTGTAGCAACCGTCATGACAATGCCGTTTAAATCGAAGACAAATTGTTTCGGGAAAATATCTGCCGCATTTTCGGTTCCATTCGCTTCGATGCCGTAGGACCAGGTCGCTTGAGTCAATTCCGCCAAAAGGCGTTTGCCCCAGGGATCATCCTGATTGATCAGGCATCGACCCTTCGTCAAGGCGCAGAGTTGTTTTTTAGTTTGGTAATAGGCTTCCATTGAATGATGATAGTCGAGGTGCTCTTCCGTTAAATTGGTAAAAACCATCGTTTCAAAATTGCACCCGGCAACACGGCCCTGATCGAGGGCATGAGATGAAACCTCCATCGCAACATGGCTTGCCCCGGCCTCTCGCATTTTGGCAAAGAGCTCATGCAGATCAAGCAGACCGGGGGTTGTATGTGTCGCCGGTATTTCATTATCGCCGATGCGGTAAGTGATGGTACTCAAACGTCCGCTTTTCAAACTACAGGCATGAAGCAGGCTGTCGATCAGATAACAAGTCGTCGTCTTGCCGTTAGTCCCCGTAATGCCAATCAAGTGAAGATCGTTTGCGGGGTGTTCAAAAAAAGAGGGGGCAAGATGAGCGAGCGCTGCTTTCGAATCATCGACTTGAATAAAGCTCGCCTCAGTCTCTCCAAGCAAGTGTTTATCCACCGGCTCTTCTGTAACAATGGCGACTGCTCCCCGTTCTATCGCGTCTCCAATAAAATGATGACCATCCACTTTTGTTCCCTTCATCGCGACGAAAAGTCCGCCGGGGAGAACAGACCTTGAGTCCACTGCAATTGCCTTGATGTTCAAATCAATATTTAGATCATTCAGGCTGCGCCCCATAATCCGGATATTCATTTTTTTTTCATTTTGGAACAATTTCATCCAATGACCTAAATTCACCAGCGTGGGCCGATCAAGGGAACAATGCGGCCTGAGGTCCCACCGCTTCTGTCCGCAATCTGAACCAGTGTCGACCGCCTTTTGGCTGTTTGAATGGACTCCTGCGGATGAGTCGGTTCCTGAGGACGATTCCCCTGAGGGACGACTTTTAAATAGTGCAAGACCTCTTCGGCGATCTTTGAAAAAACGGGTGCCGCAATTTGCCCGCCCCAGGCGATCCCCTGCGGTTCATCAACCACAACCAGGATGGTGACGACGGGATCTTCCGCCGGGACAAAACCGACAAAAGAACTGACCGAGCGCTCTTTTGAATAACGGCCCAGGGCTCGATCAAACTTTTGAGCCGTCCCTGTTTTTCCGGCAACAGCGTAGCCTGCAACCGCTGCTCGGCGACCCGTGCCCTTCTCGGCGACAACCTCTTTCAGAATTTCGGCCATCGTTTCCGTCGTAGCTTCAGAAAGTACACGGCGTTTGATTTTCGACCGACTTCCCTCTCCCTTCACGGATTTACCCGGCTCTTTCACAATTTGCGGCGTCATCAGCCAGCCACCGTTTGCAATCACAGAGACAGCAGTGACCATTTGCAAAGGCGTAACGCCAATTTCCTGTCCGATGGCGATTGAGGCGAGTGAACGGCCTGACCACTGTTTGCGATCTTGCAGCAAACCCCCTAATTCTCCACCGAGGTCAATGCCCAATCGTTTCCCGAAACCAAAGGATTCGGCGTATCTTGACAGCCGGTCCGGTCCGAGGATTTCTGCAACCTTGATTGTCCCGATATTGCTTGATTTGGCAATGACTTGTCGAAAGGGCACAATGCCGACGGCATCATGGTCGTGAATCGTCGTTCCTTTCACACGATAAGTCCCGTTTTCACAGTCAATCAGATCGTCCGGGTCAACGAGATTTTCCTCTATTGCCGCCGCTGCAGTGATGATCTTGAAGGTTGAGCCTGGCTCATAAAAATCGGTAATGGCCCGATTTCTCCACTGATCAGGGCGTGATGAGCTCACCTTGTTCGGATCAAATTCAGGACGTACCGCCATCGACAAAATCTCTCCGCTCCAGGGGTCCATCACAATCACCGTCCCACCAAGGGCATCACTCTCTTTAACGATCCGGTCTAGCTCCCGCTCACTGATATGCTGAATCACCTCGTCAACCGTCAGCGTGAGCGCCCTGCCGGGTGTTGATCGGGCATAGTCGAAATCCTTCGGAAACACAGACTGCCCAAGGGCATCTCGCTCCATTACGACAAATCCAGCCTTTCCCCGAAGGCTTTTGTCATGCCTGAGTTCGATCCCTTCCAGACCCTTGTTATCGAGACCTGCAAAACCAATCAGGTGACCGAAGCGAGAATTCCGGGGGTAAACCCTTTTGCTCTCTCGGATAAAACCAATCCCTTCGAACTGTTTCTTTTCGATTCGCTCACTCATTTCGAGGCTGACCTTTCGCTTGAGCCAGACAAAATCCTTCTTTTTCAGCAATTTTTCATGGAGCTGTTTTTTTTGGACTTTTAAAATCGGGGCCAATTGCCCTGCGAGTTTACGAGGGTTTTTTATCTTGGAAGGGATGGCATAGATTGAAGGTCGCTCAATGTTCATAGCGAGAATCTTTCCGTTTCGGTCATAGATGGTACCCCGTTCCGCCTCAAGCTTGACGTGCTTTTCCTGGGACTGCTCGGCTCGAGCCACCCATAAGTCATGCTCCAGCCCCTGAATAAAAACAAGACGTGTCAGAACAAGCGCAAACCCGATCATCATTAAAGTAAAGATTGTATAAAACCGTGATCGCTTCAATTGATCGTCTGATTTTTTAGGCATTCTGCGTCCTCCTACCTGTTTCATGGATCGGTCTTTTCTAGTGAAACATAGACTCGCTGCTCAGGTGTCGGCAGTCTCATCCGGATCTCTTCAAGGGCAAGCTGCTCAATCCGTTCAATGCTGCTGAGGCGTGAAATTTCTGCAAGCAGATCTTTTTGACGTCGAAGCAATACAGTGCGTTCTTTTTGAAGACTTTCAGTCTCGTATCCGAGGTGAATCATGCCGTTACGTTGCCAAACGGCGAGAAAAGCAACGAGCAGCATCGGTGTGATCAGCAAAACAACAAGCAGTAGACGAGGCATCTGCACTTCCTTTTCAGGCGGCCCGCTCCAGGGCACGCAACTTGGCGCTTCTGGCGCGTCGATTCCGTAAACATTCGTCCGGACCGGCAATCAACGGTTTTTTGTAAAGATTGATATATTGTTTTTCACCCGGTTCCGGATATTTTTTTGCCCAGGACTTGAAGCACTGCTTGACCTTTCGATCCTCCAGACTATGAAAGGAAATAACAACCAGTCTTCCACCGACTCCCAAAAGCGAAATTGCAGCTTCGAGACCAGTAGAAATCTGTTCCAATTCATCGTTGACTGCTATGCGCAGGGCCTGAAAGGTGCGTGTCGCCGGGTGTGTGCGGCCATGTCGGAATCGGGCTGGAACCGCATGCCAAATAATGTTCTCCAGTTCCTCCGTCCGCAGAATCTCCCCTTTGTCGCTCCGATGTTGCACAATGCTAGAAGCAATCCTCCCTGCCCATCTTTCTTCACCGAAGTCTTGGATCATGGTTTTGATCTCCGATTCCTTGAGCTGATTGATGAGGTCGCTGGCAGGTGAGCCCGATTGCCGATCCATACGCATGTCGAGGGGGCCGGGGCTCTGAAATGAAAATCCCCGTTCAGCTGTGTCAAGTTGAAAGGAGGAAATGCCAAAATCGAAGAGAATGCCGTCAAGATCAGTCTGATTCAAATCGCCAACAATTTGGAGGAGATCTTGGAAGCTGCCTTTTCTGGAAATGAATCTGTCCGACTGATCCCCGATCCGGTTCTTCGCAATCTGGAGGGCCTCTCCATCCCGATCAATCCCGATCAAGCTTGAAGACGGGCTCGTCGCATTAAGAATGGCCTTTGCGTGGCCTCCGAGTCCAAGTGTGCAATCGACGTAACGCTTTTTTGCACCCGCATTGCAACCCAGCGCGGACAAGACCTCATGAAGCATAACCGGCTGGTGTTTTTTAGTGTCTGCTTCCGGCATGATAGAAGTCCGCTCCTGTTGCATCGCGCCTACATCCCCAAACCGGCCATTGCCTCCTGGAGGTCTTCAGGATTGGCGATTGTTTCAGCATCCTCTTCAAGCCATCGCTCGCGGTTCCAGATCTCGATCTTGTTCTCGATCCCCACTAGATAGGTTTCTCCTTCCAGAGCGGCGAACTCACGGTGCGCGGGCGGGATGAGAACTCTGCCCTGTTTGTCAAGGTTACAGGGCATGGCTCGCGAATAGAGGAAACGGTAGAATTTCTTAACCATTTTGTTCATTGTCGGGAGATTTTTTGCTTTTTCTGTGACAAGAGTCCACTCTTGAGTTGTGTAGAGGGCAAGACAGCCATCAAGATTGCTCGTAAGAATAAGGCCGTGGTCTGCGGTCCCGTTGATCACGTCACGAAAGGGAGCGGGAATGCTTAATCGACCCTTTGCATCGATATTATGCTGGAAGGTGCCCATGAACATCTACTTCAACCCATTTTAACCCACTTGGGCCCATATAGACCCACTTCATGTAAATTATAGACTCTTTTCGTCATTGTCAAGAAGAAAACGGGAATTAAAAAACCGAATCATTCGGCAGTTTTTATAAAAATCCATATACAGTATGCTCACTCTAAAATAAAGGAGGAGAAGAGGGCGGATGTAAAGTCTTAAACTTGTTTCTGTGGTGTGAGCAGAAGAAAAAACGAAAGAAATGAGGGGAGGGGCTAAGCGACTGTCGTCTCCTTTACTCAGATCAGTTGATAGCCCGTAAGGGATCAATAAATAATGCCCCGCCTCTAGCAGCGGGGCATTATCGCTTTTGAAAAAAGTTTGGTGAAACCGTAGTCAGAATCCTTGAGGAAGGCCTCAAAGGGATGGGATTAGACCTTAGTTAAGACAACTGGGACTTCGCCTGCTCGCTAAGATCGGCCAAGAGTTGCAGACCTTCCATCGGGGTCATTTGATTTGCATTGACCTTTTGTAAAGCAGCAATGACCGGATGGATGTCCAATGAAGCGGGCATTTCCTCAGTACACTCTATCGCCTCCAACTCCGACTCCGAAAACGAGAAGAGATCGGCTTGTTCTTCAAATTTCTTTCCGGAGGTTCCGGTCAAATGGGTGTAAAGCGGTGATCCGGTGGCATTTTTTTCAAGGGCTTTTAAGACGGCTTTTGAGCGTTTGATGATGGAGGGAGGAAGCCCCGCTAGACGTCCGACCTGGATGCCGTAACTTTTGTCGGAACCTCCGGCAACCATCTTCCTCAAAAAAACAATCTCCTCTCCCCACTCCCGAACCAGCACATGATAGTTTTTAATGCCTTCATAAACGACGGAAAGGCCGGTCAGTTCGTGGTAGTGGGTCGCAAAGAGGGTGCGGGCGCCAAGTGTGTTGTGGACGTATTCGGCAATGGCCCAGGCAATGCTGAGGCCGTCGAATGTACTTGTTCCCCGTCCAATCTCGTCGAGCAGGATCAGACTTTTTGAAGTTGCATGTCTGAGAATTTGAGACATTTCGGTCATTTCGACCATGAAGGTAGACATGCCTTCACTGAGGGCATCCTGTGCACCAACCCGAGTGAAGATCTGATCGACGACTCCGATGCTTGCCTTTCGTGCCGGAACATAGCTCCCCATCTGGGCCATGAGTACAATGAGGGCGACCTGCCGCATATAGGTTGATTTTCCCGCCATGTTCGGGCCGGTTAAAATGAGCAATTGCTCCCCTGGCGGGGCAATGACGGCATCGTTCGGAATGAAGCTGTGCTGAATCCCCTGTCCCGTCTGCTGCTCCAGCACGGGGTGACGGCCTTCGATAATCCGGATTTTCAAGTCGTCATTGACCTGGGGTCGGCAGTAGTTGTTGCAGTGTGCAACCTCTGCAAGGGCTGCAAGTACGTCAAGGTGGGCGATCTTTTTTGCCATGGCCTGGATACGAGCGGTTTCCTGGGCGAGGTCGTAACGAATCTCCTCAAAGGCACGGTTTTCGAGTGCGGCAATGGCTTCTTTTGCCCCGCTTAATTTGATTTCCAGTTCGTTCAGTTCCGGAGTCATAAAGCGTTCGGCTCGGGTGAGGGTTTGTTTTCGGATGTAGTTCTCCGGTACCTTTTTGAGCTGGGTGTCACTCACCTCAATGTAGTAGCCAAAGACCCGGTTATAACGGACCTTGAGGGATTCGATGCCCGTGCGCTGCCGTTCCTTTTGCTCGATTTCAGTCAGCATTGAGCGGCCTTCTTTCTGGAAGTGCCGGAGTTCATCAAGTTCTTTTAAATAACCTGTCTTGATCACCCCGCCGTCCTTAATGGCAAAAGGCGGTTCGGGTACGATGGCCGCGTCGATCATGCGATAGACAGATTCCAAATTGTCCCAGGTGGTGAGTAGGGTGGCGAGCAAGGGCGGGTGCCGGGTATCCCCTGTTTGCTGTTCCATCGTCGCATCTTCTGTATCAAACAAAGCTTTGTAAATTTCGGGAAGCAGGGCGACAGAGTCTTTAAGTGCGATGAGTTCACGGGGCTGCGTCGCTTTCAGGCTGATCCGCCCGATCAGGCGTTCGAGATCGCTGACCTTTTTTAGACGGCTTTGCACTGCGCTGCGCAGTCTGAGCGTGTTGTAGAAAAAGGCGACTCCAGACTGTCGTTCTTCAATCGACTTGGGTAGGAGCAAGGGCCTTAAAATCCATTCTTTCAGGAGGCGTCCTCCCATGGCAGTGACCGTAAGATCCAGCAGATGGAAAAGCGTTTGCCCTTTTTGATCTCGGGAAAAGGGCACTAAGTCAAGATGTCGCAGGGCGAGCGGATGGATTCGTAGGGTATCGCCTGCGGCGATGGGCCGGAGGGTGGAAATATTACCGAGAGCGGTTTTCTGCTTATCCTGAATGTGTTCAAGCAGGGCGCCGGCAGTGATCAGAGAAACGCATCCCCCGCCCAATGATGCGACGGTTTGCAGATTAAAATGCTTTTTTAAGACTTCTTCTGCCTCGTCCTGAGCGAAAAAAGCAGCGGGAATAAAACGGATGACGCTCTGCTCTGAAAGGGCCCTGAGCTCTGCTTGGCGCTCCTGATAACGTGAGGAGATCAGGATTTCCTTGGGGGCGATTTTAATCAATTCTCCTTCAATCTCAACCCAGGGCGCGTCGGTAGCGAGTAGGCGAAAATCTCCGGTCGATAAGTCCAGGCAGGCGAGACCGATTTGTTTGGCATCTTCAATCTGCTTCCCCTTGTCCCAAAGGAGGGCGGCCAGATAGTTATTCTCTTTAGCGTTGAGCAGTTCCGGATCGATAACCGTTCCGGGAGTGATGACCCGGACGACCTCTCGCCGAACGATGCCTTTTGCAGTGGCCGGGTCTTCGACTTGTTCACAGATGGCGACGGATTCTCCGGCCCGGATCAGCTTTGCGATATAGCCCGATGCGGAATGGTGGGGAAAGCCGCAGAGGGGAATGGCATCTTTTTTATTTTTGTTCCGGGAGGTGAGGGTGATCTGTAAAATCGAAGAGGCCTTGACCGCATCGTCAAAAAACATCTCATAAAAATCGCCGACACGGAAAAAGAGAATGGCATCGGGATGTTGCTGCTTGACCTCAAGAAACTGCTTCATGAGAGGAGAAGTTGTTTGTGTCATTTGGTCTTCAACCTATATTAAGTTGCAGGAATGTAGCGAAAATGCAGGAGAAAAGGCAAGGCGGTTATTTCATGACTTAGATGCCTGATCAGACCTAGCTTTAAGGTGTTTGCTGTTGGTTTTTATGTCACTAAAAATAAGTGTGGCAGCGTCCACCAAAATCACTGCGAAACAAAAGAGGCGGCTCACATGTGGCATCAAAGAAGAAAGCCGTAGCTCCGTACTCCATGAATAATGCCAGGTATTTGAATCATCCTGGTTTTTACAAGCTGAAAAAATACCGAATATCCTCCGATCTCCAATTCCTCTCGCCGATCTTGGGCTCGCTTTCTACATTGACATTATTCCTCTCCTTTCATAATATTCCTGCAACTGAGTCTGAAGAACTCTAAAATTTCTTTAGAATTTTCAGAAAATAAATCAACAACACGATAGATAGAAGGAGATTGCGATGGCCGGTAAGGAGATCAAAGTGGCCGGAGAAGAGAATATTACCTCCGTACTTCACGAGGATAGGTTATTTAAACCCAGTGAAGCCTTTAGCTCGCAGGCCCACGTCAAAAGCCGTCAGGACTACGACCGACTCTACCGAAAGGCTGAAAAAGACCCGGAAGGTTTCTGGGGGGAACTGGCCAAAGACCTACACTGGTTTAAGCCCTGGGAAAAAGTATTGCAATGGAAAGCCCCTTTTGCGAAATGGTTTGTCGGTGGAAGTATCAATGTCTCTTATAACTGCCTTGATCGACACCTGAAAACTTGGCGAAAGAACAAGGCTGCAATTATTTGGGAGAGTGAGCAGGGAGAATCCAGGACGCTGACTTTTCAAACACTTCATCGGGAGGTCTGCAAATTTGCGAATGTACTAAAAGATCAAGGCCTTAAAAAAGGGGACCGTGTGGTCATTTATATGCCGATGATCCCTGAACTTTCAATTGCCATGCTGGCCTGCGCCCGAATCGGTGCAACACATTCGATCATCTTTGGCGGTTTTTCTGCAAGCGCCATAAAAGACCGCATCAATGATGCCGAGGCAAAGCTGGTCGTCACGGCAGATGGCGGGTTTCGCAAAGGCAGTGTCGTTACACTGAAAGACAAAGTAGACGAAGCCCTTAAAGAGACACCCAGCGTTGAAAGAATGATCGTGGTGCAGAGGACACAGAGTCCGGTTACGATGCAGGAAAACCGCGATTTCTGGTGGCACGATTTGATGTCTACCGCCTCAGCAGACTGCAAGGCCACACCACTAAATTCAGAGCATCCCCTTTTTATTCTCTATACCAGCGGAACCACTGGTAAACCGAAGGGTGTCGTTCACACGACGGCGGGTTATCTGCTCGGAACGACCGTCACATCAAAATGGATTTTTGATCTCAAAGACACCGACACCTATTGGTGTACTGCCGACATCGGCTGGATCACCGGCCATTCCTACATCATCTACGGGATCCTGTCCAACGGGGTGACCAGCCTCATGTATGAAGGGGTGCCGACCTATCCCCATCCCGGGCGATTCTGGGAAATTGTTGAGAAATATCGAGTCAATATCTTTTACACTGCCCCGACGGCCATCCGTGCCTTAACAAAATTTGGCGAAAAATGGCCGAAGAAGTATGATCTCTCAAGCCTCCGCCTACTTGGAACAGTGGGCGAACCGATCAATCCGGAGGCCTGGATGTGGTATCACCGGGTCATCGGAAAAGAACAGTGTCCGATTGTCGATACCTGGTGGCAGACAGAGACCGGAGGTATTATGATCACGCCGCTTCCCGGAGCGATTCCGACCAAGCCAGGCTCCGCAACTCTCCCCTTCCCGGGTATTGCAATTGATGTTGTGAATCGTGAAGGCAAGCCCGTCCCTGCCGATGTCGGGGGTTACCTGGTGGTCAAACGGCCCTGGCCCTCTATGATCAGGACGGTCTGGAGAAATCCAGACCGATATAAACTGACCTACTGGTCCGACATCCCCGGTGTCTACTTCACGGGAGACGGGGCCCGGCGAGATAAAGACGGATACGTCTGGGTGATGGGACGGGTTGATGACGTTATCAATGTTTCCGGCCACCGTCTTGGCACAATGGAAGTTGAGTCAGCCCTGGTTTCTCACTCGAAAGTTGCGGAAGCCGCCGTTGTGGGGCGGCCGGATGAAATCAAGGGAACTGGCATCGCGGCCTTTGTGACCCTAGAAGGGGGGCAGAAACCGACAGAGGCATTCAAGAAGACGCTGAAAGCCCATGTCTCCAAAGAGATTGGCGCGATTGCACGACCGGACGATATCCGATTTACCGACTTCCTTCCGAAGACGCGTAGCGGAAAGATCATGCGTCGCCTGCTCCGAGATATCGCCGCTGGACGAGAAAGTGTCGGCGATATAACAACCTTGGAAGATTATACCGTTTTAGCAAAACTGCGACAGGAAGACGATGCTTGATTCAAGTCCAAAATTCAAGGTGTCTTAAATTTTTGGGGAATTATCATGAAACAGTGGTCTAAAATCAGTCTTTTTGTTGTCCTTCTTTTCGTCTTTTTTTCCACGGGATGCCAAGCGATTCGTTCTCGGAATATCGAGGTACAGGCCAAGCAAACCGAATTAATCGCCGACATTCGTGAGAATCCGAGCCAGCACAAAGGAAAAACGGTGATTATGGAAGGCAAGATCCTCAGTATCGCTTATCGGGAATGGCAGACCGAAGTTGAATTCGCTGAGCTTCCTCTCGACTTAGGCTTTTCCCCTGACTTGGGGATGCAATCCAGGAAAAGTTATTATGTCCTTTTTCCTGAGCGTCTCGACAGGTCACGCTATCGCAGAGGAAAGATCGTCACGGTTGCGGCAAGTGTGATCGGAGCGAAAGAAAAGGAGGGAAACAACTACCCTCTTTTTGTTGTTGAGGAGGCTCATATATTGAATCGGCTTCATGAGGTCCGCTTTCCGCACTATGGTGCAATGCTCTCTCGTCCCTGATTTGATTGTATCGCTTATTTGCCCCCGTAGCTCAGATGGATAGAGCAACGGTTTCCTAAATCGTGTGCCGGGTGTTCGAATCACCCCGGGGGCACCACTACTGGAAATAAAGTACGCCGTATGTGTACTTTTTATGTCGGACAGCCCCTAGATTCCATTGCTTTGTTATGATATAAAAAGCCGCCCTTAATGAAAACGGTTCATTGAGGTGGTCTATTTTAGTGTTTATATTCGTTAAGGTAGCTTAAGGAGAGGTGGCCGAGTGGCCGAAGGCAACGGTTTGCTAAACCGTCGTAGGGTTTAGCGCTCTACCGAGGGTTCGAATCCCTCCCTCTCCGCCAAGCCGTCTAAGTATTGTAAGAGGAAATTGATGAAAAAGATTTCAGGCATAGTAATTGTGTTTTCGCTCATCGTTCTTATTTCATGTAACAAGAGCGATACCAAACTCACTGCTGAGGTTCCGGAGAACCTCCCAATTCCAACCCCGGTTGAACAGACCGAATCTCCGACTCCCCCACCTTTACGGGGCGGAGCCCACAATGACATTCCGGATTTGAGCGGTGCGATGGTTGTGGTGCCCGATATGGTAAAAGGGAAATGGCAGAGCGTTACCTTGATGCTTGAGGATAAAAAAAGCCATGCGATTACAGAGCACATCGTAAGCCTGGGTGAGGAGTGGACCGTGCCGAACTCGGAGATTAAAGTGAAAGTCGGGACTTTTTTTCCTGATCTTATTATCCAGGGAAAGGTCTTCACCTCAGTCAGCAATGAGCTAAAAAACCCGGCAATCCATGTTACGATAAACGAAAAAGGTTCAGAGCTTTTCAAAGGTTGGCTTTTTTCACTCTTTCCAATGATGCACCCCTTCCAACATGATCGTTTTGCAATCACGTTAAAAGATGTTACGCCTTCATAAAAAATGCGCCCATAGCTCAGCTGGATAGAGTACTTGACTACGAATCAAGGGGTCGGGAGTTCGAATCTCTCTGGGCGCACCAACTTTTTCAATGAGTTACGAGGATATTTAGGTTTGAATTAGGCTTGAAAACTTGCTACTTTGCCCGTTACTTTGCCCGTCGCTGAATGTAGAGCACCAATCTTCTCCGCTGCGGTTTTTAAGTCTGACTCGGAGACAACGTTATATCGGTCAAAAACAGATCGAGTTTTATGCCCTGAAATGCTCATGGCCACCTTTTCAGGTATCCCAGCCCGGACCATGTTTCGAACCGCTGTCCTTCTGAAATCATGGAAAAGCCTTCCTTCAAGGCCGATGTGCTTGAGGGCCGTCTTCCATGATTTCTTGAAGCTCTGTAACCGTTCTCCCTCTCTTTGACAAACCCATGGACAATTGGGATAGTTACTGTTTCTGATATCTTTGGCCATCATGAGAATTTGTAGAAGCTCACCAGTTAGGAATATCATTCTGGGAGTTTTGTTTTTAGTTTGCTCGGGGGAGAGGAAGATTTTACCTTCAAATAAATCGACTTGATCCCAACGGAGATTGAGAATTTCGCCTGCTCGCATTCCTGTATAATATGCAATGGTAGATGGTACCTTGGCATAATCCGGGAGAGCTCCTCTTAGGGCAAGAAATTCATCATGCTCAAAGTATCCCGTCCGAATATTATTCTCATTAAGCATCTTGATATAGGGAACATGTGCTACTTTTCCAGCTTGTACTCCGAGATTCAACATCCTTTTTAGGGCAGAGAGTTCGCGGTTGAGAGATGCGTTTGACACGGTTCGTCCTGCCTCCTCAACTTGTTTTATCCGAAAAGCCAAATATGCTCGCACTTTATCAACCCCTATCTCTTGAGCATCTTCAGAAAATCATGGCTGCAATACTGGCTTCCCCGATCTGAATGAAAAATCAAACCAGGGGCTGGATGACGGTGCCAGATGCCCATCTGTAAGGCATCCATAACCAATTGCTTGTTTATCCGATTGCTCATGGACCAACCCACGATTTTCCGATGAAATAAATCCAGAACAACGGCAAGATACAACCAGCCTTCGGAGGTCCACACATAGGTGATGTCTGAAACCCAAACCCGATCAGGTGCAGCAACTTTAAAATTACGCTCGAGTAAGTTCTCGGCAATCGGCAGATTGTGTTTACTGTCTGTTGTTACCTTGAACTTCTTTCTTCTTCGAACAGAAACCCCAGCCAAATTCATCAGCGTTCGTGCTCTATAGCGACCGCAGCGAGTGCCATTTGCTTCGATTTCTTCTGAAATACGCCGAGTACCATAACTTTCTCTTGATTCCCTAGACGCTCTTTTTACTATTGGGATGAGATTCTCGTTCTCTATCTGCCGAGTCGATTTCTCTCGTTTCCGCCATGAATAATAACCACTTTGGCTTACACGCATCACCTGACATAACAGGACAATTGTATACACCTTCTTCTCGGTATCAATAAATTGATATCTCAGTCCGTTTCTTTCGCGAAGAAGGTTGCCGCCTTTTTTAATATTTCGCGCTCCAGCTTCAAGCGCTTATTTTCCTTTCGGAGATGTCTTAATTCGGTCTGTATATTCACCATGCTGACTGACCCTGAATTACCATCTCTATTCATTTCCCGCTTCCAACGGCCCAGAAGATTAGGATTGATGCCCAAATTCCGTGCTGCTTCTGATATCGCATAGCCTTGTTCCAATACCAGCTTTACTGCTGCTTCTTTGAATTCTTTTGTGTGATTCCTTCTTTGCTTATTTCCCATCGAACACCTCCTCTATGATTGATAATTCAATCTTAAGAATGTGTCCACTAAAACCCTACCACCTCATCATTTAGCGGTAGAGGGGTGTCCGTTAGCTTAGACCACATGCTATATCTTGCGTTTTGGTGCCGAAACCGCTCCAACAGGTTGCTTGGACGGTATCGGATGCTACATAGTGCGGCGTTCTGAATAGATTTGTGATAACTTTATTGACCGGCGTTTTTTTGGTATCTTTGGTGGATGGTAGTAGGTTATGAACTACAACTAACACTTTATCCTGCGTGAATATTCAGCTTTTGCGGCATGAGATTATACCCCATTGCTTGCATAATAGAATTGATATTGTCAAAGCGTGGATTTCCCTTTGATGAAAGAGCTTTTTGCAATCCTTGACGGGTTATTCCTACTTTGTCGGCAATCAAGGATACGCCTTTGACACGTGCAATAACACGTAGCTGAGAAAGTAGTGCGGCATTGTCTCCGTCCTTGGCGTATTCAGCAAAGCTCTCCGTAAGAAAATCGTCAATTTCTTCTGGATGTTTGGTGAAATATTCTTCTGTGTACTCATCAAGTGTTCTGTATTTACGCATGACTTAAATACTCCTTCCAATAGACTTTCGCCCGTTCAATGTCCTTTTCCTGTGTTGATTTATCACCGTCGCAAAGAAGAACAACAATTGTGTCTCCATCTTCTCCGAAATACACACGGTACCCTGAATCAAATGCAAGACGTAACTCAAAAACTCCGTTCTTGAGGGATTTATAGTCACCGTAATTTCCACTTTGAATGCGAGCTAAACGTTGTAATATACGTCGCTGTGTCTTCGGATCACGGAAACTCTCGATCCATTCTATACATGGCTCTTTTCCAGTATTGTCTTGATAAAAGATGGTCTGTTTTTCTTTAATGATCCTTGCCATATTTGACCTAATCTATTGATATGATCATATCATGGCTAATTATAGTTGGCAATTGATGATTTCATAGACCATATTCTAAACGAAAAACAGGCGTTTCCCGGGTAATCCCCCCGAAATTAACAGGGGTTTAGAGTAGATTTTTCATTCAGATCGTGGCAGCCAATATTGTAGTCATGATTTCCTAGATCTGCTGAAAACCCACAAAAACCTCAGTAGTATGAGTCGCAAAGGAAATTGTTGGGAGCGTCAACGCCGTGGCAGAAAGTTTCTTCGGGAGTTTGAAAACTGAGCGGGTGTATATTACAAAATACAGCACCCGAGAAGAAGCAAGAAGAGGTGTTGTCGATTACATCGAAATGTTTTATAACAGCAAACGGCCTCACTCTTACTTGGGTTATTTGAGTCCAATGGCGTTTGAAAAAAAATGGTATTTAAAAAAAACGGCCTAAGAAAACTGTCCATTTTTCCCAGACCAGGTCACAAAAGGGAGGATAGTAGAGGGAAAGCGTTTGGCTAGATCGAAACCAAGAATAGATGTTGCACCAAAGAGTAGAATAGAAGCATTCACGGGAGACTTATAGCCTTCGGATGAGATCCAAAGCGCAAAAAAAATCCCCGTCGGAATTGTTCTCCGGCGGGGATTTTTAAATCAATAAATTCCTTTGTTAGGAAGTTTTAGTGACGTTAACGGCCTGCGGGCCTTTCTGGCCTTGTGTGATTTCAAACTCGACTTCATCACCCTCATCAAGGGATTTGTAGCCGTCACCAGCAATGGCTGAAAAGTGAACGAAGACATCGTCTCCGTTCTCTGGGGTGATAAATCCAAAACCTTTACTGCTGTTAAACCATTTTACTGTTCCTGTACTCACTGTTTATGTCTCCTGAATATGTTATCAGCGCTTAAGCTGACGAAATGTCCAAAGTCATCTAAACTAACAAGAAAGAGTGAGTGCAACTTACTTTTTCTGTCCTCTTTAATACTCTGGATCATGGGAAGTATCGCACAACAGCAATTAAAGGTCAACACGTGACAATCCGCCGATTCCAAAGTATTTTTGACGATGCTTATTTGCCTTCTCCTAAAGGATCTGCCCTTCGTTTTCTGTTAAAGTGCCATAATATAAAACAGATCAAGAAACCGGAGAAGAACTTAGGAAAAAATCGGCAAAAAAACAGAACGAAAGGAAGGCCTACAGATGCCTCCTCTCGAAAAACGAATATTGCACTTAAAACGGACAGCGTGCTAAAATTCTCTTAATTATTCAGCGTCTTATGGAGGGGAACATGTCGACCGAATCTCTAGCTTCTGCAAAAGCCGAACAAGAGGCCACACAGGAAATTCCACCTGTCAACTTTAGTTCTTTCATCCTGTCTTTGGCGACATCAGCACTCATCCATATCGGGGAACAGGCCAATCCGGCAACAGGAATAAAACAGGTCGATCTTCCGAATGCCAGACAGGTCATTGACCTCTTGGTGCTACTCAAAGAAAAGACTGCGGGCAATCTGAATCAGGAAGAAGGCAATTTGATTTCGCAACTGCTCTATACCTTGAGAATGAAAATCATCGCCTTAGAAAAGAAATAGAGACGGAAGTCCAGTCATTCAGCCCTGACAATCATCGTTTCTCCGTGGTATAAAACCCCATGTTTGCAAAAAAGTGGGTTCTCTCTGCCTTCATCATTTGTTCTCTCCTTGTCGGCCTTTCCCAGGTTTTTCTTCAGAGTCAATTTGTTTCAGATAAAATTAAGGGCACAGTCGAGAACAGACTTAAGAAAATTTTAAAAAAAGAAGTGTCGATCGGCCATGTCAGAATCAGTCTTGTTTCAAGTGTTCTAATTGTTGAAGAGATTGCAATTCACTCCGATTCGACACGACTCTTGCCATTATTCTTTGCAAAAAAGATCCATATTTCCTTCAGTCCCGTCTCTTTTTTTAAAGAGACGCTCTTTATCAGAAAAATCACGATCGATGACCCTGTATTCTCTTTGAACGCCCAGAATAATTTACAAGGCAATCTAAATACGATGCCGGACCTTTCAGGGCCAACAGTCTCACCCTCTCTGGATAAAAACCAAAAACCCTTATCTGTGCCTGTCATGATTCGTTCCATCCGCCTGAAGTCCGGTTCGCTCAGTTACAAAGGGGGTCAAATGGTGAAAGAGATTTCACTTTTAAATATCAATGGAGAGATCCGTCCAAACTTTGCTATGAGCCATTTTGAGATCGACCTGGTCGGAAAGGGAGGACATTACGTTCTGGAAGGGATATCGGGAAAGCTTTCGCGGCTTGAAGGTAAAATGTCGATCCAGCCTGAAAAGATCGTTATAAAGCGGGTGTTGCTTGCTTCAAGTCATGGCAAAATGCTGACAAGCGGTGAAGTCAGGTTAAAAGAAAAAGACCCTTTCGACCTCCAAATTGATCTAGGCTTACCCCTTGAAAACCTCGACTTCAACAAAATTGTCCGTGGGGACACTTCGATTTTTCATGAAAAACATCTCTCCGGAAACATCCGCTTCATGGGGAAACTTCGCGGTGACTACCCTGATTTTTCTATTGAAGGAAAGTCGAAGCTGACGAACTTTCAGGTCGGAGATGAAGCAGTCGCTTCTGCTGAGGCCGAGCTTCTTTATCAGGACGGGGCCATTTCAATCCCTTCGTTTTCGGGAAATATTTTTTCCGGGGCCTTTTCCGGAGTCGCCGAGATCAATATCAAGACAATGTTCGCAAGCACGGAGGGGAAAGGCAGAAGACCTCTGTTTGTCGTCGCACTGAGCGTAAAGGATCTCCCGCTTTACCCGGTTACGCAGCTGGCCTCAAAAAAGGGAGAGAAAACAGCACTCGCCCTACGCGGCATTGCTGCATCTGGTGAGCTTGTGGTGTCAGATATGGGCATCAAAGAGAGACAATTACAGGGTTCAGGTCAGCTTTCATTGACACGACAGGCACGTTTTTCACCGACGCTTACAAAAACAGCATCCCCTCTTGTGCGATTGGGCCGTCTTTTTATGAAGGGAGGGCTTCAGTGGGACCTCGCTAAAGGACACTTGGACTTCTCCCGGGGAAAGCTTTTTTTTCCGGACACCGAAATGCGTTTCGATGGAACCTGGCAGGACTCAGAAGGCCTCACCCTGAATGCCGCCCTGAACAGCACTGAAATCCGGACAGTTGCGGAGGCTTTTCATTTTCCTTTAAGTGGTCGGTCTCATGTGAGCGGGGTCTTCAAGGGAGCGCCCACAGGGCTGTCCTCCAAAAAAGAACCTTTGCCCGAATTTAAAGGAACAATCAAGCTTCAGAACTGGACGATTTTGAATCAGCCTTTTGCCAAATTGAGTGCCCATGTTGAGGTCAGGGGAAAGCAGATCCATTTCAAACAAGGCTTGCTCAAAGGTCGATCCAGCGCTTTAAATGGCGATCAGTGGCTGCCGCCTTCTGAGATTCTCTTTGGAGGTGAACTTCATCTCGACAAGCTGAAATCACCCTATTTTAACTTTCAGACACGCCTGAAGGCAGGTAATGCCCAAGAGGTCTTCGGGTTTTTTGACTTAAAAATCCCTCTTTACACACTTGCAAGTGGTCGATTAACAATTAATGGACGACCAAAAGACTTCAGTGTAAAAGGAATTTTAAGTTTGTCGGAGGGCTGGCTCTATGGCGAGCATTTTGACCAGGGGAGCGTCGACCTGACCGTGACTCAGGAAAAGGTACTCCTTCGTGACGCGATTTTTCAGCGAGGAAAAAGTCGGCTGACAGGAGAAGGCGAGATCGGATACGAACAACACTTCTCGCTCTCGCTCAAAGGCCATAAACTGCGCCTTGAAGAAACAGACTTCCTGAACCAGCATTTTCCCGATCTTCAGGGAAAGATTGAGTTGAGCGTGGAAGGGGGAGGGCAATTCAAGAAACCCGCTCTACAGTTTCGTGCCCAATTTGAGACTCTTCGCTATCATAAGATCAATATGCTCAAAGGCAGCATCCGGGCCGACTGGATCGGTCCGAAAGTGGATTTTAATGCGGCATTCCCGGAAAGACATCTTTCAATTGTCGGCAGTGTCCATTTGACTCAGGACTATCCATTCGCTTTCCATAGCCGATTTTTAGGTCTGAAAATCGATCATCTATTAAAAGATCGACTTACGGAGCCACTCAAAGATATCGCCCTTTTGGCCACCGGGGAATTGACCGGAAAGGGAGAACTTACTCATCTTGATGCACTGAGCTTTTCGGCACAGTTTTCCGATTTGGCCGCCGATTTCGGAAATTATCAGCTTAAGAATAACGGTCCCCTGAGCCTTGTGGCAAAAGACGGAGTACTCTTGTTCGATCAGGCTTCTTTTATAGGGCAGAATACTGCACTCACCCTGAACGGCAGTTTAAGCCTGCTAAAACGCTGGGATCTCTTTGTTAAAGGGGAAGCCGATCTTGCCCTGCTGTCTTACTTTTCCAAAACAATTTCTTCGGGCAGCGGAAAGGCTATCCTCGATCTGAGTGTAACGGACACATGGGAAGCGCCGCGCCTCCGGGGACAGCTGACCCTGAACTCAGGGAAGGTTCGGATGGCACGCTTGGCTCAGTCGATAGGCATCAATTCCTTGTCCGTCCTTTTCAATGAGCAACAGCTTATTCTTGAAAACATGGAGGGTCAACTCGGAGGGGGACGTTTTCAGCTTGTTGGAAAGGCAAAGATGGCAGGTTTTGCTTTCAGTGCTTTCGGACTCTTCTTAAGCCTTGACCAGACACGTGTAATGCTGGCTCCTAATCTCCCTGCCACCCTTTCGGGAGAACTTTTTTTCCAGGGTCAGGAAAAGCAGCAAGTTCTCAAGGGTGATTTGCACTTATTACGACTGGTCTATGACAAGCAGATTAACCTGAAAACGCTGGTCGGAGATCTCCGTGAAACCGGTGGGGATGTGCTTCCTTCGGAAGATGACCGACTCGGACAAACCGCGCTTAACATCCATTTCCTGGGAGACCAGGGTCTACGCATTGAAAACAATGTGGCGAAAGCCCCTTTAGGTATTGATCTGTTATTAAAAGGGACCATCGGGAATCCGATTTTGGTCGGTCGTGTTGATGTGCCGAAAGGAGAGGTCTTTTTTCTAAAAAACACCTTCCGTGTGCTTTCCGGTTCGGTCGATTTTTTTAATCCGAAAAAAATCGATCCGACCTTCAATATGGAGGCAAGCACCGAGGTGCGCAATGTCATCACCGATCGAAATTACAAAATTGACTTGAGTCTATCGGGAACGGTTTCACAGGTCACGCTCAGATTCAATTCTTTCCCGGACCTTCCGGAAGATGACATCCTTGCGCTGCTGGCGATTGGAAAAACCTCTGCCGATCTTGATCAAGTCAAAGGGGGGGCAGGCACGGAGGCCGGTAATATTGCAGTCGGCGAGTTTTTATCGGAATCGGTTAACGAAATCAGCGGTGTTGTGGGTGATCCCCTGGAAGAACTGACCGGCGCCCGCTTAAAAGTAGATCCCTATATCAGCGGTACGGATTCCAGGACAACGACAGGAACACGTCTGACCGCAGAGAAACGACTACTAAAAGATCAACTGCTCGTCATCTATTCCACAACACTTGATCCGAATGAAGAAGATCTGATCAAGATGGTTTATGAGGTCAGCAGGAACGTCTCATTAATCGGAAACAGAGACGACAGTGGACAGATAGGGGGGGACCTCCGATTCCGATTCGAATTTCGTTAATACGAGTTGCACTGCGAAGTACCCTAACAGGGCTTCTCTGTCTTGGTTTTCTCATCTCTGATCTTTGTAAGGGGGCGGTTTTCGCTGTTGGCCCAGTGTCGAATTCCGATTCTGCTTCTGTGGCGGCGAAGGAGAAAAAAAACCGGGAAGGGGTGATGATCAAAGAGATCCTCTTTAATCAGAGACGCCCCTTTTCAGAGGAGAGACTGCAAGGACTTATCGGCTTCAAGTCAGGTGACCTTTTTCAGCCACGCTTAATCAGAAAAGCGGTGTCACAGCTTTATGAGACTGGCCAATTTAAAGAGGTCTGGGTCCTTGTCGAGTCCATTGATGAAAAACGCCTCCGACTGCGATTTCGCTGGCTCGAAAGCCGAAGGCTATCATCCGTCCAGATTTCGGGGAATCGCCACCTGAGCGATAAAAAGATTTTAAATGCCCTGGGATTATCGCCCGGAGACCGCTTCAGCGAAACAGCCTGGAATCGAGGCCTGGAGAATATCGCATCACTGTATCGTGAACTCGGATATTTTATCGCAAAAACAGCGTCGCACTTGCGGTCTTCTTCTGATGACAGACAGGGCGTGAATGCTTCCCTTGGGATTCGTGAAGGCACACGTGCCAGGATTCGCAAAATTTCTTTTCTGGGGGGAAATATTTTTTCCGATTGGAGGCTGCGCTTTAGAATCTACTCAAACAAGGGGGAGTTTTACGATGGCAAACGTTTAAAGGACGATCTTGAGATTCTGGAAAATTTCTACACAAAAAAAGGTTATGTCAAGGCGATCATCGGCCCGGTCCTTATCGACTATGACGAAGAGATGAACGCAGTTGAAATCAGTCTTTCGATTCACCCCGGGGAAAAGATTGCAGTTGTTTTTGAAGGAGAAAAGCTGCTTTCAAAAGAAGCGCTTTTAAAACGGGTGATGATTCAAAAAGAGCGAAGCGACGCTGAAGACGTCCTGGAAGAGAGCCTCAGCCAACTTGTCGCATACTACCGTTCGCAAGGCTACCCCTTAGCGGAGGTCTCTTACAGCGTAGATGAAAATAAAGAAGACGATGAAGATAAAAAACCTAAGCAAAAAACGATTCGTTTTATGATTAAAAGCGGCGCTGAGGCAAATCTAAAAAAGATGTTTTTTTCAGGCCATCATACCTTTTCTGAAAAAATACTTCGGCAACAGATCTCATTGAGCGAATCCGGCATTTTCAGTAAAACACTGTATACAAAAGCGCAACATCAGAGAGATGCGACTGCACTGAGCCATTTTTATCTGGAGGCGGGTTTTCGAAACGCGACAGTCACCCCGATCGTTCACTTTGACAGTTCGGGGCAATTGGCCTGGCTTCTTTTTAAAATCAATGAAGGGCTTCGAACCCGGATTTCCCACATTGAACTCTCTGGAAACACCACACTCTCAACAGAAGACTTAAAAAAAACGATGACCATCACGCCTGGAATGCCCTATACCGATGCGAGGGTACGGGAAGGCCTACGCGATCTCCTTGCGGCCTATGCGGTAAAGGGTTACCTCTACGCCGAGGTCATACCGACGCCTCGTTTCAGCACTGAGTCGAGTGGCGCCCAGCGCAAAGCGGTTCTCAGCTATCATATTTCCGAGGGGCAGCAGGTCCGCTTAGGCCATATTACATTGGAGGGGAATCTTCGGACTAAGGCACACATCCTTGAAAGAGAGCTGCGCATTCAAAAGGGAGAACCTTACGCCCCCGGATTAATCCTGGAGAGTCAAAGAGCGATCTACCAGACCGGTCTTTTTTCATCGGTTCGTTTTGAAACATTAGATGACGAAAATTCCAGAGATGCCAATCAGCAAACCCTTGTTCAGAACGTCAAACTGAAACTGAATGAACGTGCAAGTATCGCAGTGGAATTTGGCGGGGGCTATGCCGATCGGGAACGTTTGCGTGGATTTTTTCAGATTTCGCACCGCAACCTCTGGGGAAGCAATCGACAGCTTAGCCTTCGGGGAGAGGGCAGTCAGGTCGAAGAGCGTTATTTCCTCAATTATAAAGAGCCCTGGTTTTTTAGAAAAAGCATCGACGCCCGAATCACACTGGCTTATCTTAATCTTGAAGAGGTCTCATTTAACCTGAAAACATTCAGCGGAGTTGTGGGTGTGACAAAAAGCTTTTCAAGGAAGCTCAAAGCTTCACTGCAGTACCAACTTGAGCGAAACGAAATTTCGAATGTCGATGAAACCTCGAAGAAAGCCCCGGAGGACATCGGATTATTTACGATAGCAACATTGAATCCCTCTCTGATTTACGATAGCCGTGATGATGTCTTTAATCCAAGTTCCGGGACCCTCAGTTCGATTATTTTTCGCAACGGAGCCAATGTCTTAGGCTCTGAGATACAGCTGGTTAAGCTGATCATCCAGAGTCGCTGGTATCATCAGTTTTCAAAAAACATTATTTTTGCCTTTTCTGCCCGAAGCGGCATTGCGGTGCGTTTTGCTGAAACAGCCAGTGTTCCCATTACCGAACGGTTTTTTCTCGGAGGCAGGAATACTGTTAGAGGATATGACCAGGATGAACTCGGAATAGAGGATGAAACACTGATCAATGGATCCCCGACCGGAGGCAATACCATGCTGGTTTTGAACGAGGAAATCCGCCTTCGCCTCCCAAAATCATTTGGGCTGGTTCTGTTTTTCGATCATGGAAATGTCTGGTTAAACCAGCGGCAGGTCGACCCTTCAGAGATCAAATCAAGCGCCGGAGCGGGGCTGCGCTACAACACCCCGATCGGGCCTTTCAGACTTGATTGGGGTTACAAGCTCAATCGAGAAGCGCGAGAAGACCCATGGGCAATTCATTTTACGCTGGGCCACGCCTTTTAAGAAAGCCTCTGATTGCCCATTGCGAAGAGCTTTCAAAGCATTTTCAAAATCAAAGTCTGTTTTTTTTCTTGGGACATGTCAGTTTCCTTTTATAAAAGCTGAGCTTATCAGCTTGGTTTAACTGACACAAAATTCTGAACACCCTCTGAGGGCTTTACACCACTGCTTGCGGCGGGGATTATTTATTTGCCCCCTTTCTTCAAACTCCCGAATAAATTTTCTGCCACGGCATTATCCCAGTACCTCTCTTTCCGGCTTATACTACTGAGCATCTTGTGAGTGTTTAGCCGATTTAGAAAATCGTGACTACTATATTGCCATCACACCTACTTCGATGAAATAGAATTTTCCAATTGATCTCTAGCCCCTGAACACTGATCATCGTTCTTGTTATTCCCCTATATTTTCAGTAGACATTGAGTGGCCCATGAGTCATGGCAAGAACCAGCCTTGCATCGCCTTTCGAGCCGATGCAAGGCTTTTGTACAACGACATTATGTGGGCCAAGTCCGCTCCCGAACTGCTTTTTCGACGGCTGCCAGTAAGACCTCTTTTTCTACAGGTTTGACCAGATAGTCTTTAATCCCATTTTTCAAGAGATCGACAGCCATTTCAGTTTCCGGGTAACCGGTCATAATAATCATTGGAACGGTAGGGAATTCCTTTTTAAAATAGCCCATTGCTTCCATTCCATTGACCTTAGGCATCCGGATGTCGCTGATGATTACATCAACTTCCTCTGCGTTACTCCCCTCGACAATTTTTTGGATCGCCTCTTCCCCATTACTCGCCTCGACGACCTCGTAATTTGCCTTGATCAAGTGATGTTTGACCACCTCTCGAACCTCTTCTTCATCTTCTATTAGCAACACTCTTGCTGGCATGGCGTCTTCCTCCTTTGATTGTTTTTCGGTGAACATCAAAAAGATACTCGCTTGCGTGTATCTTTTAAGACCTGGACCCCCAGGGCACTTTCCGACTTTCCTTGGCCCGCTTTTCTTCCTTATTTTGCTTTGTTTCCGGCTAAAGGAAGTTTCACAATAAAGGTACTTCCTTTGCCTTCTTCGCTTTCCACTCTGATACTTCCTCCGTATTTCGCGACAATTGTGTGAACAATATTTAGCCCCAGACCCGTTCCCTCTCCAGGGTCTTTTGTGGTGAAAAAGGGTGTGAATAATTGTTTGATGTGTTCTTTTTTTATCCCTGAACCCGTGTCCTGGATTGTAACCACCGCAAACCCATCCTCATTTCTAGACTTCACCATCACGCGGCCTCTTCCCTTCATGGCTTGAATTGCATTAGTGATCAGGTTCACGAAGACTTGTTCAAGCTCCACCTTACTTCCATTCACCGGGGGGAGGAGTTCCTCGAGATCTTTCACGAACTCTATGTGGATCAAGGGGTCGGTATAATCCGCAAGCTTGATGGCTTTCTTAAGTCGATCGTTTATAGATGTTTTCATCACCGTAGAGGGCCTGGAGGAAGGTCGTGAGTATAATGTGATCTCCTTGACAATTTTAGAGGCCTTTTTTGCAAATCGGATAATATCATTGGCATATTTATGAATGCGTACCGAATCTTCTTCCTCCAGAATCATTTCGGCTTTGCCTAGCATGGCAGCAAGCGGGTTGTTCACTTCGTGGGCGATTCCAGCGGCCATGACCCCAATCCCAACTAATTTTTCTGCTTGGATTTTTTCTTCCTGTTGCATGAGAATCGTTTTTCCAGCCCGCCCAACAATCCAAAAGAGGGTCGTATAGAGGAAAAAACTTCCGATCACGCTACCAATCCAAACCAGGCGAGTTCCCTCTTTAATAGCTCTGAGCAAGGTGAGCGGAACCTTATAGACCTCTACAGCCCCGACAACCTCTTTCCCACTGGAGTCCCAAATAGGGATATAAATTTCAGCGAAAAATGGCACATTAGGGCCAAAAACATGTTCCGCCTTTTGCGGCTTTCCCGATTTTCCGCTTGATACCGACAGCTCTCCAGAAAGAGCCAACTCCAACTCGGGGTTTGGCATAAATCTATGTCTGATCAGAGCCGGATTATCAGACCAAATTACCGTTCCCTCTCTGTCATAGATGATGGCACGTGAGACTTCCGGCATCGTAGCGATCTTATGAAAAAAATCTTCAAAGGCCTCTGGTTCTTCTTCGATATCGTTTATTTGAAAATAGCGGGTTGTATTTTCAGATTGTGCAATGCTCTGAATAAAGCCCATCGTTACAATGGCATCACGCAGAACCATGTTACGACTTAAAAAGCGGGAAAGGAGGAGAGACGCAATAATGGTAATGGCCACAATTGAAAGACCTCCGAGTATTGCAAACCAGCGAACCAGGTTAAATGGTTTTTCTGCCTCTTCTAGTTTCGCTAACATTGTGTTTCCCTCTTTTTCTCATTCAAGTTCGCACCTCAGTATAGTAATTTATGATGATATCGAGTAACCAGATATCCTAACGAGGAGCAAGAATATGTGGACCGACGCCATGCTGTGCTGTTCATCTCTCGTTTTACCCCTTCTATCTTATCCATAGCCGCTACCATGGAAGGCAATGCAATGCAGCTTGATCTACCGAGATACCTAGATGACGTCTAGTTGATCTATCCTTAATAAGTAAGCAAACGGAATACCAAAGAAAGGACTTAAGTCAGAGGGACTTTTCTATCACTAATCTCTAAAAAATACTTCAGATTCAAATAGTTATAGGCTAAAATTCTCTATCAGGAGGGAGGAAATTTAGTTTAGATTCGTCGGGTATGTTATTAACTAATGACAACTTTTCACAAAAAAGTGACAGTGATAGACAGCCAGTCAGGAAAAACACGAAATATCTCATTCAGGAAGGGGGGGGGAGGTATCGAATCTCGTTTGGACACTTGGAGAATTTAGGAACGCTTCGATCGGGGAAAGTCTAAGCTTATCGGCCCAGTCGGTTAGATAAGAGGATGTTGCCGTTTGAGTCGGTCGCTTGATAGACCTCCTCTTGGGCAAGGTAGCGCTCATAAAAGTGCATCACCTTAGTGATATAGGCCTTTGTTTCGGCATAGGGGGGAACACCGCCATATTTTATAATGCTCGCCGGACCGGCGTTATAAGCGGCAAGAGCCAGTTTGATGTCTTGGGCAAAGCGGTCCAAGAGGTAGCCCATGTAGCGGGTGCCCCCTTCAATATTTTCTTCAGGGTCAAAGGCATCGGTAATCTTAAGAATCTCTGCCGTTTTGGGCATGAGCTGCATCAAGCCTTCCGCCCCTGCGGAAGAAATAGCGTTGGGATTAAAGTTCGATTCAACCCGTATCATGGCCTTGATTAAAGCCGAATCGACCTCATAGCGCTTCGACTCCCTGTCAATAAAGGCTTCAATGGCGAGCTCTTGCTTGTGCCGCTTAAAAGGCAAGGGACTCCCTAATTTGGGAGCCCTCCGTTTGTAACGGGGATCGCTGGGCACATTGGTGAAATGAGTGACTCCAGAGGGATCGACAAATTGATAAATTTCAGCACCGTACGATAATACCGGAAAAACGAAAAAAATGGTCAGCACAGAGCAGTGACGGAGGGACATAATCGAAAGATACCATCGAATCCGGAAGCTGTCAATTTGATCAATGGACCCGGAAACGACAAATATGGAGAGGGAGTAAAACCGCGGCATCCCGACATTCAAAATGCTTTAACGGTATCCAAAGTTTCTGTTTAGAAAGCCGTGGTGAAACTTCGTATTTCACTTTCACTGATGCCTCCCTTGCCATCATCGGCCCTTACCTTCCAGTGATAGCTTGTGCCCGACTTGAGGTCGGAGATGGTACGGGTCATTTGGGCAGTCGGGGGGTCAGCTTGAGGTGGCGTTCCGCCACCCCCTCCTCCGTCACTACATGAAACTACAAGGGAAGCTGTGATCATCATGCCTACCATAAATAGACCGATTTTTCTCCGTCCTTTGTTGCCACCTCCAATCATGACAATCCCGAAGATCAAGCCCACAAGACCCAGTGCCGCATAACCGGTGGATTTTTCTGACACTTTGGCGACGATAGTCGGGCTGCACCCCGTGAAAGTCGAATCCTCACAAATGATTAAGCCATAAGTTATTGTGTCCCCATTCGGATCGACTGATTGATTCCAGCCAAAGGTGAGTTTATCAGGCGCCAAGCCGGTTTCCCCATTATCAGGAAATACCAATTCCGGGGCGGATGGTGGCGCTGAAGGCGGTTCTGCGGCCTGTACGCCGGTAAAATGATTGACCTGGATTTCAATCGTTGGCGGGCTGGTTTCCGGATGATTGATTCGTGATCCGGGTACCATCCAGCCTGCGACGCCACTTGCCAGTTGCCAGCCTCTCTCGGGGGTGAAGACATATATTTTCAGGAGAGAAAGGTCACTGACGCCCGGCGCCGGGATAAAGAGTGTGACCGGGTTGTCAAATACGGTTGGCGGTTCCAGGTTGAGGGGTAAGCCCACGCCATTCGCCACCGTTACTGGCGGGTTTTCATTGTCCGGTCCATAGCGAGGTCTCACCGGCTCTGCGGGATTAAAGAGGATTTTGGCCCCGGCAATCGGCGTCCCCTGGGCTGCCTCAATCGGCGTCATCCCCGTCACAGGGTCACTACTTGTGGTGACTGTCGGCATGGCCGCCAGAGCCTGCTCATGTGCCTCTTGAGTCTCGACCTTGAAACTAAACGCGTAGGGATTCATTGGAATCCCCTTGGTATCGCTGACCTCGATTCGTGCATTGATTTCCTGACCAAAGGCAAACTCGTAGCTGTCCGGCTTTCCATCACTATCGGTATCCGCATTTGTTGTATCGTAGATCACCCAGATATCCGTGACGCCTGCGCCATTGACCGCCTTTGTTCTGATCCTGTTCTGAACCCCGATGCCTTCCACGGTCATGACAATGGTGTTCGGATCAATCCCGTCATCCTGATCCTGGATGCGTATCGCAATGGAACTATCGATCGGAACCCGCTGTGTTCCTGTGACAAGCCCTTGACCATCGTGGGGGGAGGTCTCCACGACAAAGGGACGAATTGGAAGGCTTGTGGCATCTCGCGGGTCGGTGCCTCCCAGGAATTCTTCGAGGTTGGTATAGCTGTCACCATCCGAATCGAACAGGGCATCCAGAGGATCATTCGGGTTGAGTCCATGTGCCAACTCATAATTGTCCGGCAAGCCGTCGTTATCGCTGTCATCTGTAGTTACGGTTAGCGTTACCGGAATCGACTGGGGGGTATTGGTGGCACCGGGTGCCGTAACGGTGATTGTGGCATTGTAGCTTGCAGGGAGAAGCCCCGCCGTATTCACTGAAACCGTGACACTATCCGCCTCTCCGGTGGATATCCCATTGGAAGGACTCACGGACAGCCAAGTGGCATTATCACCCACTGACCAGTTTAAAGCTTCTCCGCCGGAATTTTGAATGCTCAGGGTCTGACTGACAGGGTTCGCACCGCCTTCTTGCCCTGTAAAGCTGAAGCTAGAGGGACTTTGGCTGATGATCGGTGGAGCCGCCACCGTAATCTGCACATCGTCACTAACCGATAATGCCCCGTCATTGGCCGTTAGTCGAAGAACGTAGATGCCGCTCTGCGAGAAACTGGCTGTCGTATCAACTGCCGAAGCATTACCGAAGGTCACTACACCGGGGCCGCTAAACTTTGTCCAAGTGCTTGTCACTGCAGCTGGCGGGTTGGGTAAACCATCGTCAGTGACTGTGCCGTTGAGTGATGCGTTGGCTGGAAGCGCGACTGTCTGATTGGGTCCTGCATTGACACTGGGTGCCTGATTGATCGCAAAAAAGGTCACCGAGATTGTGTGCGGTGCTGTGACATTGGTGAAGGTATATGTTGTCACCGCACCCACGGAAACACCATCCACCAGCACATCCAGCGTATGATAGTTCGCATCAGGCGTGATGGTGTAGGTCTGGTTTGCACCATGATTGACTGGCACCGCTCCGGATGGCGTGATATTCCCATTGGCGCCTGCACTCGTCGTGATGGTGTAGGTATTGATCGCAAAGGTCACGGAGATTGTGTGCGCAGCCAGGACATTGGTGAAGGTGTAGGTTGTAACAGCACCCACGGAAACCCCGTCCACTAAGACATCTGCGACATGGTAATTGGCTGCAGGCGTCATGGTGAAGGTTTGATTTGCACCGTGATTCACGGGGACGACGCCCGAAGGAGAGATACTCCCGTTAGCTCCCGCACTTGCGGTGATGTCATAGGTATTTATCGCAAAGGTCACGGAGATTGTGTGCGGAGCCAGGACGTTGGTGAAGGAATAGGTTCTCACAGCACCCACGGATACCCCGTCCACTAAGACATCTGCGACATGGTAATTGGCTGCAGGCGTCATGGTGAAGGTTTGATTTGCACCCTGATTCACGGGGACGACGCCCGAAGGAGAGATGCTGCCATTGGCTCCGGCACTTGCGGTGATGTCATAGATATTCGACGGTGGGGACAATACCCAGTTTAGAGCGATATCTCCAGATACGCCGTTAAAGCCGTCTACCACTATTTGGTACTCAATCCCCGGTTGAGCCGAAAAAACCACACCACTGTTATTGTTACTGCTGCCGTCATCATCGTTGGATACAAGCTCTGTCAAACTGCCTATGTTAGAACCGGCGTAGACGGCAAGAAGTGTGCCAAAATTACTTCCGTGCGTATCCAGAGCGACCAGGCCTGAAAGCGGTGCAGTCCACTTCCACCATACTGATTTTCCGCCAACATTCCCTGCATGATTCGGCTCTCCGGCTTCTTTCGTTGCGCCCACATTTGTACCGGTGACTTGGCCCGAAGGACCACTTGTAGGAATGCGATCAACAAAGTTGTCGTTGTCGGGCGGCAAGCTGGCCTGTGGCCCAAATATCTTAGGGAAGGGGAAGATTTGTCGTCCAGCCGTGCTGGGAGTTGCAGTGAAATTGGTTGTTACCGCACCGAGGTGTTCACCATTGATATATGTCTCTGAGGCAGGGCTATCTATTTCGAACTCAAAATTACTGTTGCCAGTAGTTCCTGTAAACTCGACCCGATCTTGGAATATGACAGGTGTCCAATCTCCCGGCCCTACATCACGTGCTGATGTCACTCCAGTAGCAAATAACGTCACCACCGCTGTAGGGAAGCCAACAGCAGTGCCTCGATAATGCCAAGTGTTTGGTCCGTGGTGGTTGGTTGCCCGGTTTGCGTTGCAGCCTACTTCGCGAGTCTGTAGTTTTCCAGTGACAATGCTCTGGCTAGCAAGAGCACCCCAGAGCCATGCTGCGCCGTAAATATCATCGTTGTCGAGTGTGAGCCCGAATGTCTCCATGACATTATCACTTTTTCCAAGACCGCTGGGTGGGATCTGTTCGCCGAGACCATGGTCCACAAAATCCTCACCTTCGAATGTACCGCAGGTGCTTCCGTGGTCCCATCTGTACAGATCGCCAAGACCGAGAATATGGCCCCATTCATGTAAAATGCCAAATGCAAAGGCATCCATGTTCTGTTGGGTCCTCCCCCAAATAGGGTTAATAACGATTTCTGCGCGTTGCAGAATATTGCCGGAGGTCTCAAGAATGTACGCAGCAGCATTCCATACGGGGAAAGAAAATAGAGTAGTTTGTGTATTAAAGTGAATAAGAACATCCGCCGCTCCTGGCGTTGCCGCTTTCGTAAAAGAAACATCAAGCCACAACGCCCATTTATCTAGCTCTGGCTGAACACGTGCTTCGAGAGTTGCCAAACAAGCGTTATCACATTGTCCTTGGGTAAGTTGATCGCGATCAAGATACCATGTAATCGTCCCACCAAATGACCCGCGATCCCATGAATACATGAAGTCAAGATTTGCGCCCGTTTCAACTCCAGGTCTGCCGAGCCTACCTCCAAAGAAGGTAAAATTATAAGAACTTGCCAGGGAGGGAAATAAAATAATGATCGTGGCCACAATGGTCAGAATTCGGATAAGAAAGCCTGGGCGAGTACTCAACGCATTTTCTCTTTTCATGACATATTCTCTATTGATTCAATAAGGAGTCGTTGTCTGATCTCACATCAAAGGTAAATGCTTGGTCCAGAAGTCATCTCTCCCGCCTTTCTTCGATTTTTTTCTTTTGCTCTTTCTGTAGCTCTTTTTCCAACTGTTCAGCCGCTGTCGGCTCTTCTACATCGGTATCGGGACTGAGAGCACTTTTGTTAGGGGCTAGCCAAGAATGATCAAAGGCAGGCTTTGCCCACTGAAACTTGTCTGGAAGAAATGTTGGTTCTAGTGATCCGGAGAACGCTGGGGCTACATCAATGTTTTTACCCTCTATGGCAATCAGGGCATTGACAATGCGTCGAAATTTTTCAGAGCCTATCCCTGTTTCATTTAATATTTGAGTCTCTCCTTGCGAATTTCTCAAAATAACTGTGCTCGGAGACCAATCAGGTGGAGGAGGCAAAGTCAGTTCATCCTGGGGAACATTTAATGGAATATTTAAAAGATCATTAGTAACGAGGGCATCGAAAGGCAACCTTGCTTCATCGACAGAGATAACTTTTTGATAACGCGCTTCTATCATGCCTTTTCCATTACTAGGACGAATCCGTCGAATGATGAGTTCGCCTTGAGCGTGGAGAAAAACCTCTAATCCTCCAAAAAGTGGATTGACCTGCCTAAAGATAAGTTGGCTGAATTCTCTCTCGGCTTTACTGCCAAAGAATTCCGCTGTCTTATTTTGTCCTTGAGCCAGCATTGGCTCAGCTACGCATGTTACCCAAAAAGCCAATAAGGCTATGAGTTGTTTTGAATATTTCATTTTGTTCACCCTAATTGATGGAGACTGTCTTTTCACCAAAGATAGAACAAAGGAAATCAGCAGAGCAATCTTAAGGAAAGGACTGACAAGAGAGGACGTCACAAACACTCTCGCGCGAAAAGAGAGTCGGTTTTCAGATGATGGTAAATCCATACAAAGACCTCAAGCCCGGATTGGAAGGGCAGGAAATTGCGGGTACATCTATATTCTATGGGTATATCGTGAAGCGGACTATAAATTCTTGGTGCTGCGGAAAAATACCAGTCTCGCAATTTATTGTCAATGGTAAAGATTCAATGTAAATCAGGTCTGTCAAGGGCTGTATTGCTCTTTTGAGGGGGCAGGCATATCTCTTCCCGCATCTTTCAGTCAGATTTCTCCTTTGATTTGACAGAGGATCTTCCAGTCTTCGTCTCCCATGCTCTCCCCATGCGCCACTTGAATTGATCCGACTCAGGCCTTATATGGTTTGTAGAATCATTCGTTCCAGAAACCAGGCAGGAGGAGAATCAATGCAGATGAATCGCTTTACACTCATGGCGCAGGAGGCGATTGAAGACGCCCGGAAGAATGCAGCGTCAGCCCAACACCAGAAGCTTGACGAAGTCCATTTGTCTCTGGCCTTGATTGATCAGAAAGAAGGCATTGTCCACTCCCTCTTAAAAAAAATCGGGACACCGATTCAAGCGCTTCAGGCAAAGATGACTGAGCAATTAAAGGAAATCCCCTCGGTTTCCGGCCCGGGTGCGGTCTCTACCATGACGATCACCGCACAGGTTTCGGCTCTTTTTGAGCGCGCGGAAAAAGAGGCCTTGCAGCTAAAAGACGACTACATCAGCACAGAACACCTTTTTCTCGCACTTTTAGATGCAGAGAGCCGACTCAGCTCTTTTTTTCAAAAAGCGGGGCTTTCCAAAGAAAAGGTCCTCTCGGCTCTTGTAGAGATTCGGGGGGCGCATCGCGTGACAGACCAGAATCCCGAAGCGAAATATCAGGCCTTGAAGCGCTTTTCCCGTGATCTGAATGAAGAGGCTCGAAAGGGGAAACTCGATCCGGTCATCGGGCGAGCGGAAGAAGTTCGCCGTGTAATTCAGATACTCTTGCGCCGGACAAAAAACAATCCGGTTTTAATTGGCGAACCGGGGGTTGGGAAGACAGCGATTGCGGAGGGTTTGGCGCAACGGATTGTTTCCGGCGATGTACCGGAGGGTCTAAAAAACAAAACGGTGCATTCCCTCGACATGGGGGCCTTAATCGCAGGGGCAAAGTTTAGGGGGGAATTTGAGGAAAGGCTGAAAGCCGTGATCAAAGAGGTGGTCAAGGCGGAAGGGCAAGTGATTCTTTTTATTGACGAACTTCACACCCTTGTCGGCACGGGTGCGGCCGAAGGGGCGATTGATGCCTCGAACATGTTGAAACCCGCCCTGGCACGCGGTGAACTTCGAGTTGTCGGTGCGACGACGATTGATGAGTATCGAAAGCATATCGAAAAAGACCCCGCCCTGGAAAGACGCTTCCAGACCGTAGTGGTCCAGGAACCGACCGTCGATCAAAGCATTTCGATTTTGCGGGGATTAAAAGAGCGCTACGAGGTTTATCACGGGGTCCGTATCCATGACGCCGCCCTCGTCGCCGCTGCCCGTCTCTCGCATCGTTATATCAGCGACCGTTTCCTCCCGGACAAAGCCATTGATTTGATCGACGAAGCGGCTGCCCATCTCAGGATGGAAATTGACTCCATGCCGGGCGAGCTGGATCAATTGACACGGAAAATTCGTCAGCTCGAAATCGAAAAGGAGGCCGTCAAAAAAGAAAAGGATCTTCCCTCGAAAACCCGGTTTGAGGTGATTGAGAAAGCCTTAGGGGATCTGAAACAGAAGGCTGATACCCTGTCACGGCAATGGGAAGAAGAAAAAGGGGCGATTCAAACGATCAGGACGCTCAAGGAAGCGCTGGACCAAACCCGCCAGGACGCTGATTTTGCCGAGCGAAAAGGCGACCTGGCCAAAGCGGCTGAACTGAAGTACGGGGAGATGCCAAGCCTTGATAAAAAATTACTCGAACAAAAGGCCCTGCTTGAGGGACTTCAAGTCGAACAGAAAATGCTCAAACAGGAAGTAGATTCGGAAGACATCGCAGCGATTGTCTCTCATTGGACCGGTATTCCGATGTCAACCATGGTGGAAGCCGAGACAGAAAAACTCTTAAAGATGGAAGAGCGGCTTCACAGGCGTGTCGTCGGACAGGAGGAGGCCATTCTTGCTGTTTCTAATGCCGTTCGCCGTGCGCGAGCAGGGATTTCAGACCCGAATCGCCCGCTCGGCTCCTTCATTTTCTTAGGCCCGACCGGGGTCGGAAAGACGGAGACGGCCCGTGCTTTGGCCGCCTTTCTATTCGATGATGAAAAGGCCATGATTCGCATTGACATGTCTGAATACATGGAAAAACACAGTGTCGCGCGTTTAACCGGCGCACCGCCCGGCTATGTCGGCCATGACGAAGGCGGGCAATTGACTGAGGCCGTCAGAAGGCGGCCCTACGCCGTTGTTCTTTTCGATGAGATTGAAAAGGCGCATCCGGAGGTCTTAAGTATTCTGCTGCAAGTATTAGATGACGGTCGATTAACGGACAGCAAGGGGCGCACCGTCGATTTTAAAAACACCGTTTTAATTATGACCTCCAATGTCGGCAGTCGGGAGATTGAATCGATTGGAGAAAATGAAGTAGAGATGCGGCAAGGTGTTTTTCAGGCCTTGCGTGCCCACTTTAGACCGGAGTTCTTAAATCGTATTGATGAGCTTGTCATCTATCACCCGCTGACGAGGGCGCAACTTGAAGAAATTGTCGAGATTCAAGTCAATCGTCTGAAGAAGCGACTTGCGGCGAAGCAGATCTCTCTTTCTGTAAGCTCTGAGGCCAAAAGTTTTCTGGCCCGTGAAGGCTATGACCCGGTCTACGGCGCCCGGCCTCTGAATCGCACGATTCAGAGGGATATTTTGAATCCTCTGGCAATGAAGTTGCTGGATGGACAAATCAAGGCAGGAGACCAGGTTACGGCGGATGTGGAAGAAGGGCTCCTCATTTTCCGTTGACAAATATTAGGGGAAATGCTAGAAATCGCATTTCATTAATTCCCGCCCTTCCGGAGCATTATGGCCCACAATATCTACCTGGTTCACGAAGATGCAAATCTCGTGGCTGACTTTCAGGAAGGGCTTCAAAACGGCGCTCGAATCACCTCTCTCAATATCAGAGAAGCCTGGGAAAAAAAGGTTAAGCCCAGCGATGTTGTCGTCATCGCAGCCGACAGGGATTGGAATCGCTCTGTCCAGGTTCTTCAGAAGATGCAGATGAATAGCGGTCCCTTCTACGGCATTATCTCTTCTCCCGACATGCTCAAAACGACCATTGCCCAGATCGAAGAGACCTCGAAGACCCTTCACCACGAAGGAAAAGCGCTTGAGCATGTCGTTGGCCCCCAAGCCTTTGACTTCCAGGGAGTTGATCGGCGAAAAAAAATACCCGATTTCGACAAACTCATTGAGAAAAAACTAGAGCAGTTTGTAAAAAAAATCCGGCACGGCGGGGGTGAGAATGTCTATGATCTTCTGATGGAGGAGGTTGAAAAGCCGCTGATCACATCCGTTCTTAAAGAGATGGAGGGTAACCAGGTTCAGGCCTCCCAGGTGCTTGGAATGCACCGGAACACCCTCCGTAAAAAGATGAAAGCCCTGAAAATCAGCCCGGTGAAAAAAAAGACGCGCTAGCTTAATCTCTCTCTTTCCACAAGCCATTTTTCCTTCATTCTGATCATCGATTCATCCTCCGTTTTATTCTCTAAATCTAAAATCGGCACCCAGGACAAGGCATGAGATTCGTCGCTGACTGTATATTCTTCAGAGCCGACCGACTGGAAAGCAAAACGAACATCATAATGATAATGGGCTTTTTCATCCTTTCTTTCCGGGATCGGATGGATGTCGATGTCAAATATGTTCTGGCTGACGGCCCTGATTTCATTTAAACCCGATTCCTCATAGGCTTCCCGCATTGCCACAGATAGGACATCTGAGGAGCCCTCTGCATGGCCGCCCAGTTGTAGCCATCGATTCAGCTTACGATGGTGGGTTAAAAGCACCCCAGACCCAGCCTTATTGACGAGCCAGGCTGAGCCGGTGATATGGCCGATTTCAAGTTGTCTTTTGAAACAGTCGGGATTCGTCTTAATAAACGAGACAAATCGATCTGTCGTTTCTGTTTCCGCCGCGTAGTGGATACAATAATTCTGAATTAAGGAGAGGATGGATTTTCGGTGCATGTTCTTTTTACGGGTGCAGGGTGCAAGGACAGTCGGGGCACGGCATGCCGTGCCCCGACATGAAAATTCTAAAAGAGGCGCTTAACTCGGATAGCAGATTGTTTTTCCGAGTAAGGCGCTGTTTTCATAATAGTTTTCTTCAAAAGTGAAGGTGTGGGTCGCCTCATCGTAGCTTTTGATTTTTGGCATGACGAGGTGTCTCTCCTTCATGCAGCCGTACTCAAGGTGTTCGACGATCACTTCCGGGAAATTGTAAAAGATGCTTCCGATCTCAATGCCTTCTTCTGTGCAGAGATAACAATGGCCCGCGCCTTTGATATGCTGGCAATCATCCAGAATGGCCATGACATGCTCTTCAGTTCCCTTCCCTGCTTCAAGTAATTCAAGGTTTCTGGTGATTCGGCCTGTCCCTGTTTTACAGGAGGTGCATTGTCCGCAGGATTCAAGGGCTAAAAACTTTGAAAAGTTGAGTCCCATTTTGAGCACGCAGGCCGTATTGTCGAGGACGGTATACCCTCCCGATCCAAGCCCGGAGGGAATTGAGCGCATCGAGGCGTAACCCAGGGGGGTATCGATTTTGTCGGCGGGAATCACCGCATTGGTAGGGCCGGAAAAGACCGCCTGAATATGGCGCTCCATCAAGGGACCACCGCCGTAGACATTAATCAGGGTAGACATGGGGGTGCCAAGCGGCAGCTCATACATGCCCGGACGCTGAACATCCCCGGTTAGCGTAAAAATCATCGTCCCGGGCGAGTCGGCGGTGCCGATCGATTTAAACCATTCAGGACCGTTTTTGATGATGTAGGGCACGGTAGAAAGTGTTTCGACATTATTGACACAGGTGGGCTGGTCGTAGAGTCCGACGAAGACGGGAATAATCCCTTTCGCTCTCGGCCAGGGAGGCTTGCCTTCGATCACCTCTAATTGCGCCCTGTCTTCTCCCAGAAGATAGGAGTCGGGTCCTAAGGCAATTTCGAGCGGGAAATTGTGTCCCTTTCCAAGGACGTTGTCACCGACATAGCCCGCCAGACGACATTCTTCAATGACGCGCTGGAGAATAAGGGTTTCCCTCTTTGAAACTTCTTTGATGCAGATAATGGCATTGACGGTTCCAATGGCATAGGAGGCGATCATCATCCCTTCAATCAGGGCATAAGGGTTTTTTTGCACCAGAAAGCGGTCTTTGTAGGTGCCCGGTTCCCCCTCGGAAAAGTTACAGACCAGGTAGCGCTCGGGTGCAAGACCGTGAGCCCCGCACTGGTTGTTGCGAACACCGTCCCACTTGATACCAGCAGGGAAGCCCGCACCGCCTCGGCCCCGGAGAAAAGAGCGCTTGATCACATCAATAATCTGCTCCGGCGTCATATCCAGGGCCTTTTTTAAGGCCTGAAAGCCACCCACAGCCAGATAATCTTCCAATGTTTCCAGAGGCTTATCGTATTGAAGTAAGATCTTTTGCTCTTCCAAGGCTTTGATCATCGTCTATCTCCCTAAATAATTTTGGCGGATTATAAAGAATTGGCCCGGCAAAGGCAAACGACTCAGTCAACGTAAGACTGCCTTAAAATAGAGTTCTCCAGCGTAAACAAAGCGAATATGGGAAGCAATATGGAGAAATCACCTTACAGGTGTATGCAGGTAATCAAATGGATGCAGATAATCAAAGTTTCATCGGCAGGAAACTCTATATCTTGCCCTTTCCTGAAAAAAGAACTGACAAGACAAAAATGCTTGCTGCGATCAGCACAATCGTTGCGCCGGAAGGGACATCAAGCCAGTAGGAAAGCAAGACGCCCGACCATGACGAAGAGACGCCGATGATCGCAGAATAGATCATCATGGAACGCATGTTTTTCGCCCACTGTTGGGCGGCAGCGGCCGGAATAACCAAGAGAGCGAAAACAAGGATGGCGCCAACCGCCTTTAAAGCGATCACAACGGACAGAGAGATTAAATTTAAAAGAAGAAAAGAAAGCCGTTTTGCCGGGATGCCGCTGGCTTCGGCCATTTCCTGATCGAAGGAGATAAAGTGAAATTCCTTAAAAAAAAGAGCAAGCAGCCCTAAAATGCCAAGCGAAAGGCCGAAGATGATGATGAGATCGCCCTTTGTCACTGAGAGAATGCTGCCAAAAAGGTAGCCGTAAATCTCCGGCCGGTAGCCCTGCATTAGCCCGATAAAAAGGATGGCCAGGGCCATTGTAAAGGTATAAAAGACGCCGATGGAAACATCGGGTTTCATCCGTCCTTTTTCTTGAACATAGGAGGTGACCCAGACCGTAGAAAGCCCGAAGAGCAGAGCCATTAAAAACGGCGGGAAGCCCATCAAAAAGGCGAAGGCCACACCGGCGAAGGCCGCATGTGCGGTGCCGGCACCGATGAAGGTGACGCCACGTAAAACAGCAAAAACGCCAATCACCGAACAGGACAGGGCGATGAGGGTGGACCCCAGGAAGGCCCGTTGCATAAAACCGTAGGACAAGAATTCAAACATGATTGTGGGTGTCGTGGACGATAATATAAGGCCGTTGATCCCGCTCTGCGACAATGACCTCTTCGCCGTAAACCGGACTTAAAATTTCTTTTGTGAGAATCTCTTCCGGTCGTCCAATCGCATGAAGCCGGTTTTTTAAAACGATGAGCGTTTCTGCGATTGGACTAATCATATTGATGTCGTGGGTGACAAAGACGATCGTCAGGGAGTATTTCTGGTGAAGTCGGCAGATGAGCTCGCTCAAACGGCGTTGTGTTGAGGCATCAATGCCTGTTGTCGGCTCATCCAGTAGAAGGATCTCCGGTCTTTGAGAAAGGGCTCGCGCAATGAGTACCCGTTGCTGCTCTCCTCCGGAAAGATGGCCGAAGGCCTTCTTTTGTTTATCCGCCATATTAACCGCGTCGAGTGATTCGAGTACAATCTCCCTGTCCCCTCGTGTGGGTCTCTTGAAGAGTCCGATCGCTCCGTAGCGCCCCATCATGGCAACCTCCTGAACCGTGATCGGATAATTAGGATCGGTCCGCTCCTTTTGCGGCAGATAGCCGATACGCGCTCGGTGCCGACATCGCAAAGCCTCACAGGCACAATCGAAGATTTGAAGCGAGCCTTCATTCGGATAAATCAGACCGAGCAGGGCTTTCAGGAGTGTTGTTTTTCCTGATCCGTTGGGCCCGATTACCCCGACAAATTCACCTTCATGCAGGTTAAGTGTGATCTTTTCCAGAGCAAAATGATTGTTGTATGCAAAGCTCGCGTTTGAAAATTTGATGATGGGGCGGCGGGTCAAACTCGGTTCTCCAGGCAAGCTCACTTTTCCAGGGCCGACACAAGGGATTCGACATTGTAGCGGATCAGGTCTAAATAACGCGCCGTGCCTGGAATCGCTCCGGGAAGCGGCGAAAGGGAGACAATCCTGGCCCCGGTTTCTTCGGCTAGAATCTCCGGGATCTTTTGATTGAGCTGGGGTTCGGAAACAATCACCCTGATTTTTTCGGCTTTAATTTGCCGAATGAGCTTCCCGATGGTTTTTGCCGAGGCCCCGCTTCCGATTTGTCTTAAGATATTCCCCTTGATGACAAAACCGAATCGGCGGGCAAAATAAGGCCATGCAGGGTGATGGGTGATGATTTTCCGTGTTTTTAAAACCGCAACCTTTGCTTGGAGGGCTTTTTGGAGTTCCGACAGTCTTTCAATGTAGATTACGGCATTTTCACGGTAATCCTCTTCATGGACGGCATCGACTTTGATCAGTCCGTCCCGGATATGATTGACCATGATTTTGACATTTTCAGGGTCAAGCCAAATGTGCGGGTTTCCTTCTACATGCCCGTCTGCGCCATGACCATCTGCGTGTGCATCAGCGCCATGGTCATCGATCAACTCAACGCCCTTAGATGTAGTGACTGCAAGCAGGTTCGCAGGGGCGGCATTTGCAATGAGGGGCTCGACCCAGGTTTCGAGACCGAGGCCGATTTTCAGGAGGAGCCTCGCCTTTTGAATCAAGATGAGGTCACTCGGTTTAGGGCGATAGGTATGTTCACTCTCGAAACCGGAAATTAAAGAAGCAGCCTGAACATGCCGTCCTCCGACCACTTCGACCAGGTCTTTTAAGACCGGAAGTGTCGCAACAACCCGAATAGGTTCCGCCGCTCCGATGACGGGCATAGGGAAGATTGCAAGAAAGAGGAGAACGGCCGTAGATAGCAGTGGTCTGAAAAAAAAGACGAGAGATATTCGGAGCTTTTTCATCGGGGATAGATACAGGATATCGGGAGATAAGTTCAACCTATAAAAATGACTTGGCGCAGCTATGGGACAGATGAACTTTTCGGACCTGGATTGGGCGGCAAAAAAAACAAGCCGTCGAGCGCAGCTCTTGTCAGAGATGAATCAGGTGGTTCCCTGGGCGCATTTGGACGAAATTCAAAACTTTAGGAAAACCATATTTCAAAATGTTATATATCCTATCACTACTGTCCCGTTAAAGTTACATGAGCCGGCTCTAACATAATGTTTTTTAAAGAAAAATAAGCATTTTATGGGTGTTACCGACTTGAACTGTAAAATAAATCTCCGCATTATCCTCTATATTCCCATGGAGGATAAA
>JAJDBU010000076.1 GCA_029261195.1 Nitrospirota bacterium
GTCGGTTATCCAGCGTCTAACTTCGCCGACCCGCTGTTACAGTGGGTGGTAAATTTGCTCCGAAACAGGTGGTAAATTTAAACCGAAATCACTGGTAAGCTTGGACCGAAACGGGTGGTAAACTTGATCCGAAATACGCAATCAGACAGAGAAGGTTAAAAAAACGAATCACATAAGGAGAAAGCTCATGAAAATGAAAGGATTTTCCATTGCGGTTGCATTGCTTGCCGTAACAATAATGAGTCGAGGCATAGCCTTGGCCGATGCCGGACACGGCGGGGAACATGAAGCAGGGGGGCCTGTTCCCAGTGAAACATTGCACTTGATCGGTAGCCAGATGTCAAAACTTCTGACATTTGAGCCCTTCGATCCAGCGCTTAGGAATCACCTTTGGATGAAAACCGATTCGGACAAGATGCTCTTTTTTCACTTTGCGAAGGCGGTCAGCGAAAAAAACAACAAGCTTTTATTTACAGGTGATGCCGTCAAAGGCCGATTTTGTGCGGAAGATCAACCGGAGGGCGGCTCAAGCGGTTATGTTCATTTTCACAGTGCAGAAAAGGCGGAGGGGCATAAACATGGTCACGGTGGGGTAAAAGGCCAGGAAGGGTACTGGCTCCGCCACATCGCTCTGGGAGATTTTGAAATGATGAAAATCCATTTCACTCCGGGAGTTGCGCACAATTTTAAAGCAACAAAGGCACCGAGCTGTAAATAAGGATTCTTCTAATCTGGGAATGAGTAGCGTGCGTCTACTCGATTGACTTGATGGCACCGCGTGTTACCCGTTCACCGGGTTTCCTGTGCCCCAAGGCGCGCGCTACTTATCTCCAAAATGGCTCTGGAGGTATGGGCCATTTTGGAGATAACCCACGAGCCCACGACTCTGCCCCGTAAGGGCTGCAAAGTGTTACCGAGTCGGGTTGATTGATTAGTTATGAAAAAGCTGGCTAGGACCAGATTGAAGCAACCAGCCACGATTTTTTTAAGCCCCACAAATGCGATGATTTATTTCCAATTCCCCTTAGCTGGGGCAACTTGTAAAAATGCCTAAGCCCACTAAAACGCCATGTCACTGTGGAACCGTAATAAAAGAACATGAACCCAAGACGACCTTTCCCCCCATGAAACTCTGAGTGGTCGCCGGAAACCTAAAACACAATAAGCGAGACCCGTGAAGCTAATAAAACAGAAGGGCTCGGCCCGATAAAAAAGCAGAGCGAGGAAGAAGCACTGTTTTTTGCAGGTAAAAAAATACAAGCAAAAACATATAAAATGATGATCAATGCGCTGAATACATTAAGTAATCTAAAATCGGGTTGGATTTAACTTTCTGCTCATTAAGTAAGTAGATAGGCAAATATGTCGGTTTATCCACCATGCCACGTTCAGTCATCTCGTCAATCGTCTTTAGGTAATTAAATGCTGTTTTACCTACATATAGCCCATTTAAAGATCCCTTTTCATAAGCTTTTAAAGCATCATTTACCCCTCGTAAATATAAATAATCTTTAGTAAATCCCCCAGCACGGTAGACACGTGCTGTTAGACGAAAAGCGTCATTTTGATTAATATCATAATCGTTCATTAACGCCCTAAATGTATGACTAAAATTATTTTGACTAATCATCATTTTGACCGCAATAACACGTAATGCCAGCATTTTTAAACGAGGCAGATTTATATTGCCCGACATATATTCCGCCAGTATAGCCAAGCCTTCTTGCGTATAGGTATTGCCTGGCAAGCCAAGTTTAAACACCTTCAACTGCTGTAAATCAGCATTGACGGTAGTCACCATATGCACACCTAATTCATGTTGAATAAGTGCATCCATTTCCATTTGATTCATTTTAATTAACTTGTTGATGAAAATTGTTTTTCTACTATTATCCACCATCGCTGATGCAATAATCTTATGCGTGACCTTAACTTTACATGAAATGTTGTAATCTTCTAATGCAACTAGAAATTGTTTTTTTGCCTCTATTGCATCAATATTTCGTTCTTGTGTTTCGCCAAAAGGCTTTGCATAAAGTAAAAAGTTTGCCATACGAATATCATCATCGCTTGGTTCACCATAATATTTCAGAGAGTTATAGAGAAATTTTTCTGTACCAACAGAGGCTAAAAGGTCAATTTTAGTGGCAAAAGAATCAATCACATCTCTATACATCTCCTGAATAGAAATGTCGGTAATATCGCCTCCTGGTAACCTATAAAGCTTTTCACGAAACTCAAATGGGTTGATGTCGAGTTGCCGATAGGTAAACTCTGGCTGGTAATTATAATTTCTGGCAAAGAAACGTTTCTGTTCACGAACCAGATTTTTAGGGTTGATATAGGCGAGTGTCTCGATGCCTTTGGCTAATTTAAACAGATCTTTATCTAATGCCAATACCACCGATTCAATTTGCGATGACAGTAGTTTGGTTTTAATGCTTGATGCTTTGGGTATATGTTGTTTTGAAAAGAACAAGGCATTGGATAAAATAACCTCTTTGAGGGTCGCTTTTAAGTCATTCAAAACCAATGGATATGGCACCCCCGTCTGCTCATCCATAAACACCTTTTTTACTTCTGTGGGGAGGACCAGTGTATTTTTAAAATGTTGTTTGACAAAGGTAGACAAATAGCCGCGGCCAAAAAAGACTTCGTCAATTGCTGATCGTGTCTCAATATTTGGCAATTCAACCCTGGCCAGACTTTTGTGCCAATGCTTAATCATTGACCCCCAGCGTTTAGTATCGAGCTGTTCCGTACCAATATTAAACGTGGGTGGGGTCAACTCTGTTTCCATTCTAAGGTGATTGTAAGAATGAATATCGTAAACCAGACAATTGCCATGCAAGGATTCTATTTTGGTAATAATTTCATCAAGTACACGATAAAATATTGCATGTTTCTCAATACTGGCATATTCAAGTTGTTTAGAGAGTGGCTCTGACCAAACTTGTTTACCCCAAGCATCTTTATAAACACAAGTTGCTGCTGGCCGGTTTAAATCATATTCATACCTTGAGTCTAAAGCAATCAAAGTGATCGGCATTGAAGCAATTAACTCTCCAGTATAGGGATCCTCTTCATACAATCTTTCATCTGGAGACAAGACGCAGTTTTTAATTAACTCTTCTCTGAGAATATGACCATCATGAATCGCCGTGCACACAAAAAAGCCATAGTCCTCAATTTTAATCTCAAAGGCATTAGCCACAACTGCATGAAATAACTGTCCTTTTTTTATTGCTTCAAGGCAAGCACCTTCTGATAGTTTATTCATCTGCAATAGCCTGGGTAAATTCAGTTTGACGTGCCTGTATGTTTTTTTTGGTTTTAATCACATTTTCAATAAAATCAATAACTTTAGCCTGTAACTTAACACGATTAAGCTTATTAATACGCATAATGCCTCCAGGGCTTAACACGTTCACTTCAATTAATTTACCATTGATGACATCAATTCCGACAAAATACAGTCCATCACGCACTAATTTGGGGCCGATTAATTTGCACATATCTTTTTCTGTTTTGCTTAAAGTATGTTTAACAACAGTACCACCTGCATGAACATTGGAACGTACATCACCCTCAGCAGGCACGCGTTTCATCGCACCAATCGCTTCGCCATTTAACATTAAAATACGCACATCGCCTTGATCTGCCCCTTCCACATACTCCTGAAGAATGACATAGTTTTTATTATCAGAAATATAAAACTCAAGTAACGAACGAAAACTCGAGAGCGCCTGTTTCTCAACCATAATGACACCACTGCCACCATAACCAACAAGGGGTTTCATAATCATCCTGTCTGTAGCGGAATTTTCCAATACCGATTCAAGATAATCGGGGGTTTTAGACACATAGGTTTTAGGTATAAATCTATTATCAGGGTCGTCAAAAGAAGAGGTATACAGTTTATTATTTGCTATTCTCAAGCCATCAATATCATTCATGATAAACACGTCATTTCGTACAGAATCCAGAAAATTAACAGATATGACATCCAGTGGTGGATTAGAGCGCATAATAATGGAATCAAAACCACCAAGTGGTAGCTTAAACTTGCGGAAGTTCGCATTTTTATAAAAAGTGGTTATTTTAGATGGCAGCGAATCTGATTTTGTAAAGACATTACAAAATGCCATACTGGTAGATTCTCGCATGGTTAAATTGTGTACAGTCGCTAGAGCCACTGTGTGTTTTCTTGAAACACATTCATGGATCAAACGAATAGTTGAATCCGTTTCAGGGTCGACCTGACTCCATGGATACATTAAAAAAAGAATATTCATTTATCTCCTCCTAGGTCAAAAATCATATGGTTAAGTCGCTAATACTTCACCTTGTCACAGATGTGGATTTCTATCGGCGGTTTTAGCGGACAACGCCGCCTCATAATTTGGAGATAGGCCGCCGCCCAACGACACTACCCGAAGGCCGCAAAGTGTTATGCGGTCGGGTTGAGCGACTTTTTGTTCCTATTTTGTAACTGTTCAAATCACTCATCTTGCCCTGAGAAGAACCGAGACAAGCTGATCATAGCTGAAAATATTTTTTGCGTTCATTCTATTTGCGTTCATTCTAATGGAACGCTCACTTGGAGAAAATCTATTCCCGACTCTTCCGGTTATCCTCCAGTGCCTCTTCAATTTCGGCTATGTTTTCAAGGTCTTCAGAAAGAGATTCCCCCACATTATTCAGTTTTTGGGCCTGATATAGTCTCCAGAGCTTTTCTCCAAGGGCTTGAAATTGTTTGTTCTGCTCAGAAACCAAATGATGCTCTTCCAGCTTCAGCTTGCTGAGCTGTGCTGTATGGGAGGTAAATTCCCCCACTTTTTCGGCACCGGCCTTGATATATTCTCCTAATTTTTCAGCGCCTATTTTTAAGGCTTCGCCACTTTTTTCAGCGCCTGCTTTCAGGGTTTCCTTTCCTTTTTCAGCCATTGCTTCGGCAACCTCTTTCCATTCGGATCCTTCTTTTTCTTTCGTTTGTTTTTCACCTTTCTTCTTGTCGTCGTCGGTGTTTACGTTCTCTGCTTCGGTGACGGTCTCTTCGTCTTCTGCCTTGGTGTTTTTGGCATTGCCAAGCTCTTCTTGGTTTTCTTTAGTTTGTTCTTTATTTTTCTTCTTATCCTCTATATTTACAATCTTTGCCTCGATGATGGTCTCTTCGTTTTCTGCATTGATGTTTTTGGCATCGCCGAACCCTTCTTGGTTTTCTTTAGTTTGTTCTTGAGGTGTCATTTCCTTCTCCTTGCTACATAAATTGTAGTTTATATTTTGGAGCTTATTATGATACGTCGCAACTATCCATGTCGTCCATTTTTTCCTTTGGTATACTGTGAGGCTCAACTCCTAACAGAGTAGATCCTTCTTGGGCACAACAGACAGTTAGATTGAACCAGAAGGCCGTATTGATCTCTTTGATCAGTGCGGCCTTCTGGTGTTTAAGTCTTTTGAGAGGGATCTTCTGGAAAATCTAGCGTGACTTGATTCTCTTCGGGGGGTGTCATCTTAAAAAAGATCTTCATTTGTGAGGCGAGAAATTCACGGCCTTCCGCATTACGCAGACTGATACGATATTCATTAATCAGTTTGATTGAATGTTCATACCATTCTTTCCAGCAGGCATTACAGACCTTGGCTTTCACTTCAGCCCCTATCTTTCCTCCGGGGGGAACCCCGTCAATTGCTTCACCCCACTTGCCGCAACGGATACATTCGACTTCAGCCATAAATAGATCTCCTCATTTTTATAGGTTTAAAGATAGGACGGGCCATCAGGCTGTCCCAGCGTTGTGATGTAGATAATGATTTTTTCGAGAGAGAGTCCGAGTAGGTGATTGACTTCATCATCATAAAAACCGCCGATGCCGCTGACGCCGATACCCAGTCGGATTGCGGCCAAGTTGATGCTTTGACCGATATATCCTGCATCCAGGTGGAGATAACGGTAGGCACGATTGCCGTGCCTCTGCATTGCCTCTTTTAAATGAGCCACATGGACAACAAGGGCAGAGGCATCTCTTGCTAGGTGCTGTCCGAGACACAAGTGCCAGCATTGAGTTCTGAAATCACCCGAATAAATAAGGCTCATTCCCCGTTTTTGTGGAGAATAGCGGTAGACACCCGACGGCAGACCTTCAACCTGCTGAATAATTAAATAGGTTTCAAGAAGTGAAGGATCAATGAGACGATGGGAGGAGGTAGAAGTGTCGGTGGCATATGCCATGACAGAGGCAAGGGTTTCTTTTAAAATGGCATTTCCGGTAAAGCTTCGTGTTGATCGACGAAGAAGAATTGTCGTGCCGATGTTTTCCCCCCAATCGATTGGATCACCGCTCAAATCGATCCATTCCGATATCACCTGATTCTCCTTTGAACATTCTGGCGAAAATGCTGATTGCGGCAATCGATCTTTGAATGAAGGTGTGCAGGTTTCTTCCGCATTGATGGAAGAAGCGTGATGGAGTTTTAATAGGAGGCGCTTATTTCCCTCCTCTCCCTCAGACCAATCTGCAGGCTGATTTTCTGGACCGCAGAGGGTCAGAGCGTAACGGTGGAAGGCTTCGCTGCTTGTTTCTTGCGAGATCGCTGCAATGAACAAGACGCCTTCTTGAGAGGGTTCCAGAAAAAGCAGCTGGTTAAGCGAACTATCGATGAAACGTTCGATCGGAAAGGGCGTGAAGCCTTCCTGGCTGGCATAGGCAAAAAGGTTTCCGATCACATGACCGGTATCGAGGAGGATTCTCCGGTAGGCACGTTCACGGTATCTCCAAGCGGAACGCTCGAAAACTGAAGTCAAAATAATAATGAAATTTGAGTGAGTGATGGACTCGTGTCCGAGGCAGTAGTCTTTGAATTCAGACCAGAAATTCCCTTCCCACACCGGGACAAGTGAATGGTCATTGACCTGAAAATTGTAAATGCCGTCGTGGAGTGTGGATAAACCTCGCGTGGCGACATAGATCTCTGTCGGATAAAGCCCGCCCGCCGTGGGCGCCGCGCGGAGGGACTGTGATTCTCCAGAAGGGTATTGCAGAATTCCGGTAACGCCGTTTGTAAAATAGAGAAGCCGGGAGATTGCTCCGAGACTTACGGGAAACCCCTCTTCTCCCGTGTTTGTTTCAATTTTTTCCTGTGTAAATGGGTTGTTGAGAAAGGGAAGATAGGGGCTGAGGTCGATTTTGTTCTCGCTGTGATAGGCCTTATAGGGGGAGGGTTGGGAGGCCCAATCAAGCGCTGTTTGAGACCCAGCCATGTTGGATGCCAAGTATTTTGTATTTTGATGGTAAATTTCGGCGATCGTTGGCTGTTTCATTGCCCTCTGTCTGTTGGCGCGGGTAATCGAAGAAAGGTTAATCGATTTGTTCGCGGGATGTCAATTTGGGAATTGCTTGTCGCTTAACGGTTCAGGATCTCGGTTGAAAACTGTATAGAAAATTTTATTCAACTTGCTTATTCGAGTCTGTTTTCTTAGAATTCGATTATTCAATTTCAAAGGGTTCAAGCAGGATGATCAAACAAAATTTATGGCTCACCGTGATTATTGTTGCCAGCCTGGGAGTATTTTTTGTGGCCTGCACCGACTCAAAACTGTCTTCAGGGGATAGCGTAGCTGTAAAGGCTTCGGCAGAGTTCTCTGATGGAGAACGACTTTTCAACAATAATTGTGCCGGTTGCCACGGTGCGGGTGCCTTGGGAACTGATCGAGGGCCGACCTTTCTATCAAAAATATATGAACCGAGTCATCATGGTGACAGCGCTTTCCGTTTGGCGGTGAAGAAGGGTGTCCGGGCCCATCACTGGAATTTCGGGGATATGCCAAAGATTAGCGGCATTTCTTCTGGTGAAGTTAGTCAAATCATTTCTTATGTCCGCTGGATTCAGCGTGAAAACGGGATTTCATAGCTTTCCGATGAAGCCTCTTTATCGGTCTGGTAGTTCTCATATTTTGTTATAAAACATTTAAATGGAGACAATAAGGTGATGAAAAAAAGTGTGTTTTCGGTGTTCATTTTATTAATGACTGTGTCGACTGTTGTTGCGGCTCCGATCGGAGTGCCGGGGGCATCAGTCGGAGCCGATCAGTCAACCATGGGCGTAGAACTTGATTTTTTGATTGATCGGGATATTGATGGTGCGAGCAAGGATCTTGAGGGTATGAACCTTTTTGCAAGGGGTGATATTGGTGTCACCAAGAGAATTGATCTTTTTGTACGCCTTGGTTTTGGACGCTTTGAAATCGGCGGTTCCGACACCGATACGGGTCCGGCCTATGGCCTTGGAGCAAAGGTGACCTGGGCCGCTATTCCGGATGCGAACCTCAAAATTGGATCGGTTATGCAAATGACGCAAATCAGGGCTGATCAAAAAGGGGCGCGAGCCTCTTACAAAGCCTATGACCTTGCCCTTGGGGTCTTTATGGATAAGCCCTCTTTTCAACAAGGGGGAGCGACGCTGTCAACCTATGGCGGACTTGTTTTTTCCAGTGCCGATATCGAAGTGGTGTCCGCATCGCCGGGTGCGTTTAAAGAGAATGGTTCCTATGGTTTTTTTGCAGGGGTTTTAATGGATATGAACCAGCGAGCGACTGCAGGCATTGAGTTAAGGCTTATTGATCAGACTGCAGTCTCTCTCTACACCGCCTTTCCTTTTTAATAGCATTCTCAGGATCTAAATAGATGCGCGCAATCGATATGCATGTCCACCCGGGAACCAGGGAATACCTGATCGATTCCGGGGGGAAATATATTTCCGACGCCCTTTCTTATTTTCATCGCCATGACGCCGTCGTTAGCATGGAAGAAATGGTAGCCTACTACCGACGCATTGACATGAAGGCGGTACTACTGGCCTGGGATGCCGAAACGGCCACTGTCTTCCGCCAGTCACTAATGATTATGTGGCAGAAGCGGTACGAAACTACCCTGATGTTTTCATCGGTTTCGCCTCGGTTGATCCCTGGAAAGGACGACTGGCAGTGGCTGAAGTGGAACGGGCAGTCACAGAACTGGGTTTAAAAGGCCTGAAACTACACCCAATTGTACAAGCCTTTTACCTGAATGACCGAAGGTTTTATCCGCTCTGGGAAACCTGCAGCGCCTTAAAAATCCCTCTCCTCATCCATACCGGTACGACTGGGGTCGGAGCAGGTGTGCCGGGAGGAAATGGCCTTAAGCTGAAATATGCCCGGCCGATTCCTTATATTGATGATATTGCCGCTGATTTTCCTGATTTGACGATTATCGGTGCCCATCCTTCCTGGCCCTGGCAAGAGGAAATGCTGGCCCTGGCAGTTCACAAAACGAATGTCTATATCGATCTCTCGGGTTGGTCTCCGAAATATTTTTCACCTTCTCTGATTAAATATACAAACACCCTCCTTCAGGATCGGGTACTCTTTGGCTCCGATTACCCCTTTTTGAGTCCAGAACGCTGGATATCCGATTTTGAAAAGGTCGGATTTAAACCGGAGATCTGGGATAAAATTCTATTAGAAAATGCAAGACGTCTGCTTGGCTTATCAGCCTGGTAAAAAGAACTTGCAAGCCATGAATGGGCACAGTATCATGGCTCGCTTTAAGCCCTTATTTTTAGGATAAGCATGTCGCAGCCCTCAAGTCCGTTCCCTTCAGGAAATGAAGAAAATTCAGACAACAAAACAAAACCACCTGTGAAAAAACGACCGCACATTCAACGCCTCTTTTTTACCGGTTTGCTCGTCGTTGTGCCGATCTGGGGTACCTACCTGGTTTTGAAGACGCTCTTTGTTACGATGGAGGGGGTCCTGGGAAATCTCATGCAAAGCCAGGGGCTTTATTATATTCCCGGTTTCGGCATCCTGGTTCTCATTGCGCTCATTCTGGTTGCGGGTCTTTTCACGACGAATATCTTCGGGAAAAAAATATTCGGTCTCTGGGAAAAACTGTTGCACCGGGTTCCCCTGGTTCGCAACATCTATTCGATGGTGAAATCGGTTGTCGATACGGTTTCAAATCAGACAGGAGAAAAGAGAAACTTCAGCCGGGTGGTGATGCTTGAATATCCAAGAAAAGGTCTTTTTACATACGTCTTTGTGGTCGGGGAGAAGGAGAGTACCATTGATCGGATTGCCCCTGTAGGCGAGAAGGTCCTGTCTGTCTTTATTCCGACCGTGCCGAACCCGATCTCGGGTTTCATCATTCTGGTGCCGGAATCAGATGTGATTCCGGTCACGGTGACCGTTGAAGAGGCCATGAAGATCGTCTTTTCAATCGGTCTGCACAGCCCGGATTTGGTGATTGATGAAAGTAGAGCGCCCCAAATGCACGGAGTTGCTACTGGAAGCGGGACGATATCATGAAGGCTGTGGCGATTATTCTCGCGGCGGGACGAGGGACGCGGATGAAATCACGCCTGGCCAAAGTACTGCATCCTCTTGCCGGTGTGCCGATGCTCTCCCATGTCATCAACCTGGTGCATTCGCTTCATCTTGAAAAGTCCTTCCTCATTGTTGGGCGCCAGGCGGAGGCGGTTTCGGCTCTGGCAAAAACAAAAGGGGTGATTCCCTTGTTGCAGTATCCGCTTCTTGGAACAGGGGATGCCGTTCGCAAGGCTGAAAAAGCTTTAAAAAATTTTCAAGGGCCGGTACTCATTCTAAACGGCGATACTCCCTTGCTTCGTGAAAAATCCATTAGGGATTTTTATGCGTATTATCAGAGGGAAAATGCGACCGTCGGACTGTTAACGGTTCGACTGGAAAATCCAAAGGGCTATGGAAGGGTGCTTCGCCAAAAATCAGGGGAGATTGCCCGTATTGTCGAAGAAAAAGATGCCACTCAAGAAGAGCGCCGCATTAATGAAGTGAACGCCGGGGTTTACCTTTGTGACGCTGCTTTTCTTTTTGAAGCCCTTTCCCAGGTTCGATCCGACAATAAGCAGAAAGAATATTATTTGACCGACATCATTGGCATCGCTGTTTCGCAAGGGAAGCACTTGGTCGGGCTTGAGGCCGCAAGGGAAGAAGTGATTGGCATCAACAGCCGTGCCAACCTCGCCGATGCAGAAGAAGTCATGCGGACGCGAATCAATCGCCATTGGATGGATGAAGGCGTGACGATGATCGATCCCTCCCAGGTGCGTATCGGTGCTGCCGTGGCCATCGGGATGGATAGCGTCATTCATCCCGGGGTCTGTCTTGAGGGCGAGACTATTATCGGCAGCGGGGTCCAGATTTACGCAGGACGGATACGTGAGAGTAAAATCGGGAATGATGTCATCATTAAAGACCATTGTGTAATTGAAAACGCGGAAATCGAATCGGGCGCTGCAATCGGTCCCTTTGCCCATCTTCGGCCCGGATCTGTGGTTCGCAAAGGAGCGAAGGTCGGAAACTTCGTCGAGATGAAAAAAACGGAATTGGGTGAAGGATCGAAGGCCAGTCATCTGAGCTACCTGGGGGATGCGACCATCGGAAAAGGCGTTAATATCGGTGCCGGAACGATTACCTGCAATTACGACGGGCTTAAAAAGGATCAAACGATTATTGAAGACGGCGTTTTTATCGGGAGCGATACGCAGTTGGTTGCCCCGGTGACAGTGGGTGCGGGAGCATTGATTGCCGCCGGTACGACGGTGACAAAGGATGTTCCCCCCGATGCCCTGGCCGTTTCACGAACCAAACAGGAAAACCACTTAGAGTGGGCTAAAAAAAGACGGTTGCGGCAGAAGGGGGTCTAAAGTATGTGTGGCATCATGGGATATGTGGGCCATCGGAATGTGGTTTCGATGCTGGTGGATGGCCTCAGACGGCTTGAATACCGGGGTTACGATTCTGCCGGTATTGCTTATTTCGAAGAGGGTGAGATTGAAGTCAAACGTTCGGTCGGGAAGCTCTCCTCCCTGGAGGAGATTCTGCCCCCTCTGCCTCCTGACAGCCCCTCCGGTATCGGGCATACACGCTGGGCAACACATGGAAAGCCTTCAGAGGAAAATGCTCATCCGCATCGCTCCGGTTCTTTGGTACTGGTTCACAACGGCATTATTGAAAACTACATCTCTCTTAAAAAAGGTCTTCTGGAGGAAGGTCATGAATTTGTGTCCGATACCGATACTGAGGTGGTGGTTCACCTGATCGATTCCATCTATCAGCGGGGCGGATCACTTGAAACGGCGGTGAAAAATGCCCTTGTGCAGATGCACGGGAGTTATGCGATCTGTGTTCTTTCTGAAAAGGATCCCGAGCGGATGATTGCGGTCCGTTCCGGCTGTCCCCTGGTGATTGGTCTGGGTAAAGATGAATGTTTTGTCGCCTCAGATATCCCCGCTTTTCTCTCTCATACCCGGGAGGTCGTTTATCTGGAAGATGGTGAGATTGCCCTGCTTTCAGCCAAGGGCCTGGAGGTACTTGATTTTAAAGGGGCGCGGCTTTCCAAGGAAAGTCAGAAGATTTCCTGGAATCCGGTCATGGCTGAAAAGGGCGGCTATCGCCACTTTCTTCAAAAAGAAATCCACGAGCAGCCCCGGGCCATTGTCGATACCATCCGCGGTCGGGTTGCCCAGGAGGAAGGTGAAGTGATTCTGGGTGCTGCCGAGATCAATGAAGCCGTCGTGAAGCGCTGTAAACGGGTGGTGCTTGTGGGCTGTGGCACATCCTGGCACGCGGCCCTTGTCGGAAAATTTCTTTTGGAAGAGATCGCAGGCTTGCCGGTTGAGGTGGATATCGCGTCCGAGTTTCGCTATCGGGATCCGCATCTCTCCAGTGAAGATCTTGTGATCGGAATTTCTCAGTCGGGTGAGACAGCGGATACCCTGGCGGCCATCCGGGAAGCCAAGTCTAAAAATACGCCGACGCTATCCATCTGCAATGTGGTCGGGAGCAGCATCAGTCGGGAGACCGATACGGTTTTCTATACCCACGCCGGTCCGGAGATTTCGGTGGCATCGACCAAGGCTTTTACCACACAGTTAACGGCCTTGACCTTGCTCGCCATCCATTTGGGTCGGAGGCGGGCTGTACTCTCAAAAGAAAAAGCTCAAGAGATGATCCATCACTTGATTCTGCTTCCGAAGCAAATTGAAGAAATCTTGCGGCATGAAGCACGGATTGAAGACATTGCAAAACGCTATTTCCGTTACCGTGATTTTCTTTATCTTGCTCGTGGCCTGCTCTATCCTGTTGCCCTGGAAGGGGCGCTCAAACTCAAAGAAATTTCCTATATTCACGCCGAGGGTTATCCGGCGGGGGAAATGAAGCATGGTCCGATTGCCCTGATTGACGAGAACATGCCGGTGGTTATCCTTGCCACGAAGGACAAGGTTTACGGAAAGGTCATCAGCAATGTGATGGAGGTCAAGGCGCGGGGCGGGATGATTATTTCTTTTGCCGAAGAAGGAGATACTGATCTGGCTTCAATCTCCGACGAAATCTTTTTTATTCCAAAGGTCTCTCCAAGCTTAAGTCCAATTTTGATGACCATCCCTCTTCAGATGTTGGCCTACCACATTTCTGTGACCCGGGGCACCGATGTGGATCAGCCAAGAAATCTGGCAAAAAGCGTGACGGTGGAATAAAACGGACGTTTTCAGAAAACTCGATTTTTTATCATGAATAACATGCACCCTATTTTATCCAAACTGAATCCGGAGCAACGGGACGCGGTTTCCCACACGGAGGGGCCGCTCTTGATTCTGGCGGGTGCGGGCAGTGGCAAAACCCGCGTCATTGTTTATCGCATTGCCTATCTCATTGAGGCGCTGCAAGTGTCACCCTTTCAGATTCTGGCGGTGACTTTTACAAATAAGTCGGCCAAGGAAATGCGTGAACGCGTGCAGAGCTTGGTCCCTGCCAATCAGTGTAAAAAACTCATTATCTCCACCTTCCATTCTGCTTGTTTAAGGATATTGAGGCAGCACATCGAAAGGCTCGGCCTCCCGCGTGATTTTGTGGTCTGTGATTCCTCTGACCAGCTGGCCCTGGTGAAATCCCTCGTCGATGACCTTGAGATCAACAGCGACCTCTTCCCGCCCCGCATGTTGCTGGGGCGTATTAGCGGACTCAAACATAAACTGATTTCTGCTGAGGACTATGCTGCCAGGGCGGCGGATTACGGACCGGAAGCGGCTTTGAGAAAGGTTTATTCCGCCTACACAAAACGACTTTCCGAGCTGAAAGCCCTCGATTTTGATGATCTGATCGGATTTACTATCCGTTTGTTGGAGACGGTTTCCGATGTGCGACGCGCCTATCAAGACCGCTTTCGTTACATTATGATTGATGAGTATCAGGACACGAACCATGCCCAATACCGATTGATCGAACTCCTCACCTCTGAAGAAAGAAACCTCTGCGTCGTTGGGGATGATGATCAGTCGATCTATGCCTTTCGAGGGGCGGATGTGGGCAATATCCTAAGTTTTGAGCGCGACTTTCCTGACACGAAAATTGTTGTACTGAATCAGAACTATCGCTCGACCAACACCATTTTGTCGGCGGCTTCGGCGATGATTGAGAAGAATAGCCACCGGAAGGAAAAAGCGCTTTGGACGGAAAACGGGGATGGCGAAAAGATTGTTCAGGCACAGTTGGCGGACGAAAAAAAAGAGGCCGCTTTTGTCTTAAAAACGATCCGCAAGCTCCAAAACTCAGAAGATCGCAGCCTTTCTCATTTTGCCATTCTCTACCGGACCAATGCCCAGTCCCGTGTGATTGAAGCGGCCCTTCGTACTTCGGCCGTCCCCTATGTCATCTACGGTGGACTTCGTTTCTATGACCGGAAAGAGGTGAAGGACCTCATTGCCTATCTGCGTCTGATTGTTTATCCCGATGACGATCTTTCGGTCCGTCGATGTATCAACCTCCCTCCGAGAGGGGTGGGCAAGGTCACTCTGGAACGCTTATTTGCATTTGCTGAGATGAACCATGTTTCTCTGTCGGAGGCGATTGAGCGCTTGGATGAAGTCGGAATCTCCCCGCAAGGAAAACGAGGATTGACGGTCTTTCGCAAGACGCTTGAGCGATTGCGAGAGGTCGCGGCTGAACAGGCCATGCCGCAAGTCGTGCGTCTCCTGGTTGAAGAAATCAATTATCTCAACTACCTTAAAAAAGCCTTCGGGCTTGAATCAGAGAGCCGTATTGAAAACGTACTTGAATTGATCTCGGCTGCTGATGAATATATATTGCAGGATGAGCCAGCAGACAGCTTTGATTTTGGAGAAAACGAAGGTCTGTCTGGTGAACTCAGCGGGCTGAGCGAGCTGACGGGTTTTCTTGATCAGATCGCCCTTGTTTCAAGCGGTGAGGCTTATGTGGGGTCGGAAGGGATTGTGACCTTGATGACCTTACACTCGGCGAAGGGCCTTGAATTTCCTGTGGTCTTCCTGGTGGGCATGGAAGAAGGCTTGTTTCCGCATTCTCGTGCCTTGAACGATTACAAGGAGATGGAAGAGGAGCGGCGACTCTGTTATGTCGGTATGACACGGGCAAAGGAACGCCTCTATCTGCTCAATGCGAGCGAGCGGTTTTTATATGGGAAATCCCAGTGGAACCGGCCATCGAGGTTCATCAAAGATATTCCGAAGTCTGCGGTAAAGATCGTCAGGGAAGATCGCTCATCCGGGACATTTGAAGTAAATAATCGTTTTCGATCTGTCGGCACAGCCGGGAAGGATACAGGCTATAGCCAAGTCATTACTCGTGAGCCGGTGGATGCTGGCCTAGAGACAGAAAATGATGCTTCGGAGTCAGGAGAGCAATTCCAGGTCGGAGCAATGGTGGAACATGGCCGCTTTGGCATCGGTCGGATAGAACATTATGAAGGTTCGGGCGAGGGGCGCAAGGTGACGATCACTTTCGAGTCGGCAGGCACAAAGAAAATTGCCATGAAGTATGCTAAACTCAAGAAATTTGTGTAGATAAGCGGGAGTATTTAAGCATGGAAATGGATCAAGCCCAGGTCGAAAAAGTTGCAAAATTAGCTCGACTTGCCCTGCACGGTGAGGAGGCGGAACGCTTCGGTCAAGAACTCAGCAAAATATTTTCCTATATTGAAAAGCTGAACGAACTGGACACCTCCGAAATCGAACCTACATCGCATGTACTGCCCTTGGCAAACGTGTTTCGGGACGATGAGGTCTTGCCGTCGCTGCCGGTTGAGAAGGCCTTAGAAAACGCACCCGAACGGGACGGCTCATTTTTTAAGGTACCAAAGATTATTGAGTAGTTTTGTTACGAAAAAAAGAAAATTTTCAAAGCAAAGAAATAAGGAGAGGTATGTTAAGGCAATTACTTAAGACAAAGATTCATCGGGCGACAATTACTGAATCGGAATTGGACTACGAAGGGAGTATCACAATCGACGAAGCGCTGATTGAAGCGGCGGGTATGCACCCCTATGAACAGGTGATGGTCTCCAATCTCAACAACGGAGAGCGCTTTGTCACCTACGTACTGGCAGGTCCGAGAGCTTCCGGAACGATCTGCCTCAATGGTCCGACAGCCAGAAAAGGCGAGGTGGGAGACCAGGTGATTATCTTTTGTTACGCCCATTACGATGAAGAAGAAATGAAGGCCTATCAACCCAGAATTGTGAAAGTCGATCGGAAAAACCAGGTCGAATCCATCAGGAGCTCAATTAATTGAACGAAACAGCGCCATGTTCTCTCCCGGCCCATGTCCTTCGCCAAAAGCTCGACAAGCAGGAGCTTTCATCCCGATCCCTTGTTGAAGCCTTTTATCGTCGCATTGAATCGGTCGAAGGGAAAGTCCATGCCTATAATACACTGACAAAGGACGTGGCCCTTACTCAGGCGGACCAAGCCGATCAGCTGATTGCGAAAGGTGAATCGGGTCCTTTAACTGGTATCCCGATTGCGTTGAAAGACAATCTCTGCACAAAGGGCATCCGGACGACCTGTTCCTCGAAAATTCTTGAAAACTTTATTCCGCCCTATGATGCAACCGTGGTTGAAAAACTCCGAAAGGCCGGAGCCGTTTTTCTCGGAAAAACCAATATGGATGAGTTTGCGATGGGCTCATCGACTGAAAACTCCGCCTTTGAAAAGACCGCGAACCCTTGGGATCTTGCATGCATTCCGGGGGGTTCAAGTGGCGGTTCGGCGGCGGCAGTGGGTGCAGATGAGGCTGTGATGGCCTTAGGTTCCGACACGGGGGGATCGATTCGTCAACCCGCCGCGTGTTGCGGCGTGGTCGGCATGAAACCGACCTATGGCCGTGTTTCCCGTTTTGGGCTGGTGGCTTTTGCTTCTTCTCTGGATCAGATCGGTCCTTTAACACATGATGTCAGGGATGCGGCAATTTTATTGAACGCAATCGGAGGGCATGATCCGAGAGATTCGACATCGGTCGATATGCCCATGCCTGATCTGATCGGCACTCTGAATGAAAATGTTGCGGGTTTGAAAATCGGGATTCCGAAGGAATACTTTATTGAAGGGATAGACTCCGAAGTCGGCGCGGCCCTTGAGTCTGCGATTGAGCACTATAGAAAAGCAGGTGCCGAGATCAAAGCAATCTCTCTACCACATACCGATTATGCAACCGCGACCTACTATGTCCTGGCGACCGCAGAGGCCAGCTCCAACCTATCCCGCTACGACGGTGTGCGTTTTGGTCTTCGTATTCAGGAGGCAAAGGATCTTCTGGAGATGTATTCCGAAAGTCGTCGCCTGGGTTTTGGCTCCGAGGTCAAACGACGGATCATGATCGGCGCACATGCGCTGTCGTCAGGATATTACGATGCCTATTATAAAAAGGGTCAGCAGGTCCGAACCTTGATTAAAAATGATTTCGATGAAGCCTTTAAGTCTGTCGATGTCATTTTGACCCCGACGGCTCCGACCCCTGCCTTTAAGATGGGAGAGAAGCTGGATGATCCCCTGACGATGTATCTCTGTGACATCTTTACTATTTCTGCCAACCTTGCGGGCTTACCTGCCATTTCCCTTCCCTGCGGATTGACCTCAAACCACCTGCCCATCGGACTTCAGCTCATCGGTCGGCCTTTCGATGAAGCAGGCGTTCTCAGTACGGCCTACGCATTTGAACAGCAACATGACTTTCATGAACGGAGACCCGAAGATCTATGATGTATTTTGCTTATGGCTCTAATATGGACTTGGAGCAGATGAAGGCACGCTGTCCCGGAACACGGGTGATCGGCGTTGCATATCTGGAACACTATCGCATGGCCTTTACCCGATGGTCTCGCTCCTGGAAAAGCGGCACGGCTGACATCCTGCCCGATCTCGGAAAAAAGGTGCATGGTGCGCTCTACGACCTGAGTCTGGAAGATCTGAAAAAAATGGACAAGTTTGCTGACTACCCGAATTCCTATATCCGGCAGGATGTGTGTGTGACCTATGGCGAGGAACGCCTGCCGGCATTGACCTATGTGGCCCGGCGCTTAGGGGTTTTTCTCCCTTCGAAATCCTATATCGGAAAGATGGTTCGCGGGGCGGAGTCTCATGCAATCTCAGAAGAATACATCACTTATTTGAAGTCGATCAAAACACATGACGAATAAACAAGAGATGAAGTACGAACCCGTTATCGGCCTGGAAGTCCACGCCCAGACGGCAACGGACACCAAAATTTTTTGCGGCTGTCGGCTACAATTCGGAGCCTCTCCCAACGCTCAGACCTGTCCTGTCTGCCTCGGGATGCCCGGAGTATTGCCTGTTTTAAATCAAAAAGTTGTCGCCCTAGGTATCCGGATCGGGCTTGCGACCCATTGTACGATTGCACCCTATTCCCGTTTTGCGCGAAAGAACTACTTCTATCCCGATCTGCCGAAAGGCTACCAGATCTCAATGTTTGAACTCCCTCTTGCGGAGCATGGCTACGTGGAGATCACAGGAAAGGCAGACGGTGAAGTCTGGGAAAAAAAGATTCGACTGACACGAATCCACATGGAAGAAGATGCCGGAAAAAATCTTCATGAAGGCTTGGCGGATGCGAGTCAGGTCGACCTCAACCGTGCCGGTGTGCCTTTGCTCGAAATTGTCAGCGAACCCGATATCGCTTCTTCCGATGAAGCTGTTGCCTACCTCAAAGCGCTACGGGCTCTACTCATCTATTCCGGGGTTTCCGATGCAGATATGGAAAAAGGGAATTTTCGTTGTGACGTCAATGTCTCGATTCGTCCTGTGGGATCGACGACGCTCGGAACACGTTCTGAAGTAAAAAATCTTAACTCTTTTCGCTATGTCCAAAAGGCCATCGAATACGAAATCCTGCGTCAGACAGAACTACTTAATGACGGTGGAAAGGTGGTTCAGGAAACGCGGCTCTGGGATGTGAAACAGGGCCGGACTTTTTCGATGCGAAGCAAGGAAGAGGCCCACGACTATCGCTATTTCCCGGAACCCGACCTGGTCCCTCTGAAGATCGACGCAGCATGGATTGAAAAGACCGCCGCCGATCTACCGGAAATGCCGAATGAAAAACGAAAGCGTTTTGTTGAGCGCTACGACATTCCACCTTATGACGCGACGATTCTAAGCAGTTCCCCCGCTCTTGCCGATTTTTTTGAAGAGACGGTTACCCTCTATGCAAAACCCAAGATTGTGAGTAACTGGGTTATGGGTGATCTACTTCGTGAGTTAAACCAGGAAAATAAAGAAATCCAGGATGCTCCGATCCGTCCCGGACTCTTGGCCGACATGCTGAACTTGATTGATGCCGGGACGATCAGTGGGAAAATCGCCAAGACTGTTTTTGAGGAGATGCTTAAAACGGGCGCCGATCCTGCGAAGATTGTGGAAGAGAAGGGCTTGAAGCAGGTCAGCGATGAGTCTGAACTCGGAAAAATCATTGATGCAGTAATGGAAAACAATCCCAAAGAAGTGGGCGGGTATCGGGCCGGAAAGACAAAACTACTCGGTTTTTTTGTCGGTCAGGTGATGCGCCGGACCGGTGGTAAGGCGAATCCCGGCAAGGTGAATGCCTTACTAAAGGAAAAATTAAAATGACCGATTCCAAAATAGTGAGAGGGGTGAATGAATGAGTACAATTTTAGATATAAATGCGCTTGAAATACTGGATTCACGTGGTAACCCGACGATAGAAGTAAGCGTTCACCTTGCTTCCGGAGTGGTCGGACGCGCAGCGGTTCCCTCTGGTGCCTCAACCGGTTCGCGGGAGGCTCTGGAGCTTAGGGACCAGGATCCTAAACGCTACGGCGGCAAAGGGGTCTTGAAGGCGATCGAAAATATTGAAGAGAAGATTTTTCCTGAACTCATCGACCTTCCTGCAGATGATCAGGTACTGATTGATGAGACCATGCTGGCCCTTGACGGCACGGCGAACAAGCAAGTCCTGGGTGCCAATGCCATCTTAGGTGTCAGTCTTGCCGTAGCGAAGGCGGCAGCAGCGGAGATGGGGCTGTCCTTATTTCGTTATTTGGGCGGGATACAGGCTACGACGCTTCCTCTGCCGATGATGAATATTATCAATGGCGGGGCTCATGCCGATAATGGTCTTGATTTTCAGGAATTTATGATTATTCCGGTCGGAGGCACGACATTTTCAGAATCGCTTCAGATTGGCGTCGAGGTCTTTCATGCATTAAAAGGGGTCTTAAAAAAGGAAGGGTACACGACCGCAGTCGGTGATGAAGGGGGGTTCGCTCCCGGCGTGAAATCACATGAAGAGGCCTTGGAGTTAATCATTGCCGCCATCACCTTGGCAGGCTATCGGCCAAAAGACGATGTGGCGCTCGCCCTTGATTCTGCTGCCAGTGAATTCTATAAAGAGGGGAAATACCATCTCTCCTCTGAGGGAAAGTCACTCTCTGCAAGTGAAATGACGGCCTATTATGGTCGTCTGGTTGACCGTTTTCCGATTGTGTCGATTGAGGATGGACTCACTGAAGATGACTGGGAGGGTTGGCGACATCTGACTGAGCAGTTGGGAAATCGTGTGCAACTGGTGGGTGATGACCTCTTTGTCACCGACGAAAAAACGCTGGCGCGGGGAATCAAAGAAGGGGTCGGCAATGCCATTCTGATTAAGCTCAACCAGATTGGTACTCTGACCGAAACCCTTCGTACGATTGCTTTGGCTCATCGTTCCGGTTATCGTGCAGTCGTTTCTCATCGCTCGGGAGAAACCGCAGATACGACGATTGCCGATCTGGCTGTTGGATCGGGAGCCGGGCAGATCAAAACGGGGTCACTCTCTCGGACTGATCGAACAGCAAAGTATAATCAACTCTTACGAATTGAAAAGGAATTGGGTCAAAGCGCTTCTTATTATCCGAAACTGTTTTCCATTTGAGGCTGTGCTGAATCGTGAGATTTCAGCGGAAAATATTACATGCCCTGCTTGCTTTAGTCTCTGTTGTTCTGAGTCTTCAGATGACCAGCGGACTTTCCTTTGGCGGGACGGTCGGTTTGCCGATCGCTTTCGGAGAGGGAAAAGGTTTTACCTCCATCAGGCTGGACTACGAACGCCTTTCCCCGGAAATTGAATCATCCCAGATTGCCTTCCGGGGAAATTCCAGGGAGGAACGCATCCTCTTGATCTCCGGTTATGCCCCGTCCCGTTTTCTCGAACTCCATCTTAAGCTCGGTCTTGCCGCTTACGAAACCCCCTCCAGGAAATTTAATGGTTCGCTAGGCCCTGCTTATGGATTCGGAGCGAAGTGGAGTTTTTATCAGAAACAGTCACTCACTGTCGGCATGGGCCTTTCAGTTCTTGAATTCATCACAGAGGACAGTGCTTCTGCGACTTCAAAGCTCAGATGGGATGAAGTCGAGGCTTTTATCGGCGGTGTTCTGGGAGGCTTTGAAGAAGTGAGCCCTTATTTCGGCTTCTTATTTTCAAAAGGGAGAGGGGTGTTTAGCAATGGGCCGACAGTGAATCAGAAAGGCCTTACCGACCTTTTTATTGGTGCCGCCTTTCGTATCAGTGATCGCATTGATTTTTTGAGTGAAGCACGCCTGATTCGAGAAAATGGCTTAAGCCTGTCTCTGAGTATTCAGCTATGAGAAATAAAAGAAGGTCCTTCGATGCTGGCAAGCACCGTAAAAATAAAGGGAAAATGTTGATTGCCCTTGCAATCTTGATCAACATTTATATGATGGCCTCTTTTTTCCTGGGAGAGATGGGTTTTCTCAATGCAAATCAATTGAAAAGAGCTAATAGGGAGATTCGTAGCGAAGTTGTCTTGCTTGATCAGGAAAATGAAAGACTATTCACCCGAATCAATGCCCTTCGGAACGATCCTGTCACAATTGAAGGGCTCGCACGTGAACGCCTCGGCCTTGTCAAAGAAGGGGAACTGGTCTACGAATTTATTGAGGAACTAAATGAAATACATTAGTTCTCTTCTCTCACCTGTACCGTCCGTATTTAGTCGCGTTCACTAAGGAAAATATGCCCTATCGATCCGGTTTTATCGCCATTATCGGCCGACCCAATGTCGGAAAATCTACACTTATGAATCAGATTCTCGGTGAGAAGATTGCGATTGTCACCGACAAACCACAAACGACACGAAACCGTATTCTCGGAGTCCATCATTTTCCAGATGCACAAATGATTTTTCTTGATACACCGGGGATCCATCGTGCCCGGGGAGGGCTCAATCTACGGATGGTTAAAACGGCGTTTTCAACCCTGGCAGAAGTTGACCTGATTCTCTTCCTGGTGGATCCTCATCAGAAGTGGGGTAATCAAGAGGAGGAGATTGTCCTTCATCTCTCAGAGATAAAAACGCCGAAAATATTAGTTATTAACAAGATCGACCAGTTGGACAAAGATGCGCTCATCCCGCAACTGAATGCGTATTACAAGAGGACTTCGTTTTCAGAGATGATTCCGCTATCGGCGCTTACGGGTGAAAATGTTGAACGTCTTCTTTCCCTTGCAAAGACCTTTCTTCCAGAAGGACACCCATTTTTCCCTGAAGATGTCCTGACCGATCAGCCGGTCAGGACACTGGCTGCAGAGTTTGTTAGAGAGCAGGTCATCAATCAAACGCGCGAAGAAATCCCTTACGCCATTGCCGTAGAGGTCGAGGCCTTGAAAGAGAATGTCACGAGGCATATTACAACACTGCATGTTACGATCTATGTCGAGCAGGCCTCCCAAAAAGGGATGCTTATCGGAAAGGGGGGAGGGAAGCTTAAAGTAATCAGAGAGGGCGCTCAGTCCGACCTCGAAAAACTATTGGCGACAAAGGTGAGTCTTGTTCTGTGGGTCAAGGTCAAAAAGAACTGGCGTGACGACAGACAGTTCCTGACACATCTAGGGTATTAGTCACTCTTTTAAGCTTTTAGAAAAAATAGCTCCCGTAAAAGATAAGACGATCAGAATCCTCTAAGGGGCTTTGGTTTATTCGGTGCTGCCAGCCTGCGTTAAGTGCAATGTGTCGTTTGATGTAACGTATCCCTCCCATAAGCGCTGCATATTGTCTTTCCAGAAGGAGTTCCTGTTTAACTCGAGCGTTTGCTTCAATGATGAGCTGAATTTCTTTAGCCTCGCTTAGGGGGACAAGTATGCCTAGATCAAGGATGCCAGTATTGTCTTCGGTCGTCTCTCCCGTATCTTGAATGTAAACACCGCCATCGGCGTAAAAACCGACTAAGACATGCATGTCTGGAAGGCCGACTTCTGCTTCGGCCGATGAGACAAGCAGCAACTGCGCCCCCCAGGACTCAAGCTTTGCCGTGCCTTTACTTTTATCTCCTCCAGTCGGAAGAAAGGCTGTGAGGTGGAAGGCAAATCCGGGGAAATTAAGATCAGTGCTTGCCTCCATTAATCGCCATTTTACGGACAGGTTGATTTCTCCAATAGAGCTTTCAGTGTCGTTTCCAACTTTAAGGTTTAGAAAGTACGGAATTTGTGCTGAGGCTTCTATATTCGGACTAAGACCGACTGTGACGGTCGAAGAAAGTTTGGGAATCGTCAGATCTCCAAGCGTCTTGTGGTTGCCGTCTTCATAAGAGAGCCCCAGACCGACTTCAAGTCTTCCCGGTGCCAGCGTATTAATTGATTGGGTGGTGAAGAGCCCGGATCCCCCTGAGAGAGTCGATGAGACTCGGTTAAATGCTGTCTCCTGTGATAAGGCGAGTTGCGTAAAACCGATTGTGATCGTAATAATTCCTAGTAGAAATAAACGTCTCATGCGGAGGTTCCTCCTAGTCATAAAGTTGAAAGCCATAGCCTTGATGTTAAGAATTTCAAGACCGAAGGAGCATAACGAAACAAATAGAATAGGTCAAGTCTCAGACTCTTCCATCTGTAGAGAGTTAATAATGTGTTTATTTTTACTCGACCACATCATTGCACTCGATATTTAGAACTTCAAATAAAACCCCGACTTTTGCTAGAGTGACTAAAAAAGGAGGAAAAAAATGAAAAAAATATGGATGATCATAGTCTTGTTGAGTTTTTTTAATTCTGAAGCACATGCCGTGCTTCAGACAAAAGAAATTAAATACAAGGTGGGAGGCACTGAATTTACCGGTTTCCTGGCCTTTGATGACGCCAAAGCAGGTAAACGCCCTGGCATACTGGTTGTGCATGAATGGTGGGGACATGATGACTATGCCCGCAAACGAGCGACTTTGCTGGCGGAGTTGGGCTATACCGCCTTCGCCCTGGATATGTATGGCAGCGGCAAGCTGGCTAAACATCCCGAAGATGCGAAGAAGTTTATGCAAGCGGCTGTGGGTCAACTCCCTCAAGCCGAAAAACGCTTCAAAGCGGCTTATGAGGTCTTGCTGAAACAAGAGACCGTAGACCCCAAAAACATCGCCGCAATCGGCTATTGCATGGGCGGAGGCATCGTGCTGCACATGGCGCGAACAGGTGTGGTTGCATTGAAGGGTGTTGCCAGTTTTCACGGCAACTTTGCATTTGCGACACAAACCTCTTCTGAGGTAGGCCGTTCAAAAACCAAAGTGCTCGCCTTTACCGGCGGCGCAGATCCATTTGTTCCGATGGAGTCTGTACAAGCCTTTGTGAAATCGATGACTGAAGCGGGGATAAACTACGAACTCCTTAGCTATCCCGGAGTCAAACACAGTTTCACCGTTTCACATGCCGATAAAAAAGGGAAGCAGTTTGGACTACCCCTGGTCTATGACGCCGCTGCCGACAAGGATTCCTGGCAACGCACACAAGGGTTTTTCAAGGAGATCTTTCAATAAAAAAGTCATGCCGGAACCCTTTAAGAATTTGTTCAATAAAAGCATCATCGCGGGTATGGCGGATCATTTTCTAAAGGCCTGGCCGGACTTTGACCGAGACAGTTTTGTCCAGTCTGCGACGGACAACTTACAAAGCTTGGAACTGAAAGCGCGTTCTGAACAAATCACTCAGGCCATGTCTGCCTTTCTGCTATCCATTGATTGATCGCTTCTTCAGGCATCGGTTTGGCGTAGTAATGTCCTTGTAATATTTCACAACTATTCTTTCTTAAAAAATCCTTTTGGGCCTCTGTCTCAACTCCTTCTGCGACGATATGCATCCCTAAGTTTTTCCCCATGCTGATGATGGTTTTCACAAGGATGGCGTCATTCTCGTCCCTTGTAATATCCCGGACAAAGCTTTGATCGATTTTTATGGTTTTTATCGGAAAACGCCTGAGATAAATGAGTGAAGAATAGCCCGTACCAAAATCATCCAGGGCGATCTCGATTCCCTGTCCTGTAATTTCTTCTAACAGTCTTGCAGCCCTAGAAGGGTCTTTAATCATGAGGGATTCGGTAATTTCAAGTTCGAGATATTTCCCGTCCAGACCGTTGTCGTGCAGTGCCTTGTCGATCACAGAAGGAAGAGTGTCTTTCATGAGCTGATGGGGTGAAAGGTTGACTGCAACTTTAAAATCTTTCAAGCCTTGCTGACGCCATCTGGAAGCCTGTGCGCAGGCCGTTCGCAAGGCCCATTGCCCAATGTCATTGATCAAGTCCATTGCCTCCAATACATCAATAAAAGAGCTCGGACGCAGTATCCCTTTTTTCGGGTGCTTCCAGCGAAGCAGAGCCTCAAAACCACGTATTCTGCCTTGAAAATCGATTTGAGGTTGATAGCAGAGGAAGAATTCATCCGATTTGAAGGCGGATTTGAGGTCTTTTTTCAGGTTAAGTTGATGCATCAGGTTTCGATTCATCTCCCTCGAGAAGAAGATATAGGCGCCGCCTTCCTGCTGTTTGGCCTCGTACATCGCCAGATCGGCGTATTTAACAAGATCGGCAATCTTTTCGGCATCCTGCGGGTAGATCGCGATTCCGATGCTGACACTCTGAGTCACCGTTCCGCCTTCCAATTCCATGGGAAATCTCAGTGCCTCAACAATCTTTTCGGTAATTTGGGACACGACATGCAGTACAAGGGACTGGTCGTCCAGGGCCGATACGATGATGCAGAATTCATCGCCTGATAAACGGGCAAGCAGATCGCTTGGGCGCATACATTGTTTGATGCGCTGTGCGGCGTTCTGGAGAAAATGATCCCCTTCCGGGTGTCCCAGCTCATCATTGATTTCCTTAAAATGATCGAAATCAAGATAAAGCAGTGCGAGATGTTGATGGTTCTGTGCCGTTCGGGCAACTCTACGGCTGAGTTCGTCATTAAATAAAGTCCGGTTCGGCAGGCCTGTGAGGCTATCGAAATGGGCCAGGTATTGTACCTTTTCTTCATTCCGTTTCCGGAGTGTAATATCGTAAAAAGATCCAATGTGATGTGAGACTTTGTTGTCTCGACCCCGAAGAGTGGTAATGCTCAGCCATTCGATATAGAGTTCGCCATTTTTTCTACGGTTACAAATCTCACCCTCCCAGATGCCACTCTCTGTAAGTTTCTGCCACATTTTTTGATAAAATTGTTTGTCTTGTCGGTCCGATTTGAGCAGCCTCGAGTTTTTCCCGATCACTTCTTTTTGGCTATAGCCTGTCACTGTCGTAAAAGCACGATTGGTGCGGATAATATTGCCATCGGCATCGGTAATCGTTATTCCCGCCGGACTTGTCTCAAAGATCCTGGCAGCAATTTGGAGATTCTCCTCGGCCTGCTTGCGCTGGGTGATGTCTTGGAGGGCGACTCGATATTGTTTTTCATTTCCTTCTCCTGGAATGGAAAGGATTTCTAAATGCCCATAAAATGAGGTGTCGTCATTGCGATGCATTCTAAGCTCAAGACTGCCTCTCTCTTTTATCTCCTGAAGACCGAGATAGAGATGATCGGCTTCTTCTCTCCGCATAAAATGGGTCAGCGATTTTTTCAGGAGTGCGTTCCGCGTCATTCCTAGCAGTTTTTCGGTGCTCAGGTTGGCCTCTATTATCTTTCCTGTCGCATCGATTGTCAGGTAGGCCAGCGGCGAAAAATCATAGAGATCGACGTACCGATTACGGGAGAGTTCTATCTGCATACGCGAGGACTCAAGGGCTTCCTGAGTTTCACGCAATGCCTCGTTCTGCAATTCCAGTTCGATCTCGTGGACTTGTAGCTCATGGACGAGTAGCTGGAGTTGCTCTGAAGAAAGGCTAGCGTACTTATTCCCTCGCGCCTTAATCGTCTCTTCAGCCTTTTTGCGTAAAGATATTTTTTTCATTATGGATCAATCCCTCGTTTTATCCGGAATAGCCATACCTCTTTGCTTTGTAATGTCCCGTTCCGTTGTCACTACCGAACAATGCTTGTTATAACTGTCCACGTCGGCCAAGGTCATCGTGAGCCAAACATCAAAAACCTCACCATTCTTCCTGACCCGTTTACTCAAATGTGAGTCGATTTTTTCCCCATGGGAGATATCCTTGAGCTGTTCTTTGACTTGAGAATGGAGTTTTCTTGGCACAAGCTTGAGAACATTCATATAGAGCGCTTCCTTTTTTGTGTATCCATACATCTTCTCCGCGCCTTTATTCCATGACTGAATGTCCCCTTTAGAATCTTGCATCGTCACGGCATCGTTGGAATCGGCCAGCACCACTGCCAAGTGTTTAGCCTCCAGGTTGTGTTGTCGTTGTTCCGTTATTTCAATAAAGGTCATGACGACCCCGTCGATCACATTATCCGTCGTTCGATATGGAACGACCCGCATAGAATAAAATTCACCCGATTTGGCCTCAATCTCAAGATCTTTTCTGATGAGCGTTTCGAGGACATTTTTTGCATCATCATCGATCTGATCATCTATTAGTGATGAAGTGATGTCGCTGATCGGACGACCAGTATCGGATGGAATTAGGTTGAAGATTTGAGTCATTGCCGGGGTATAACGCTTAATGCAAAGTTTTCTGTCGAGAAAGATGCTCCCGATTTCGGTACTGGAAAGTAGATTGGTCATATCATCCATTGCCTGGGAAAGCTGTTCTACTTTTTTCTGGTGCTCCATGTTGACGGTGACCAGTTCTTCATTGGTTGATTGCATCTCTTCTTTGGCTGTTTCGAGTTCTTCGTTAGCGCTTTGCATCTCCTCATTGACAGACTGTAACTCTTCGTTGGTTGATTTTAGTTCTTCGTTGGATGTCTCGAATTCCTCTATGGTCGTCTGGAGATATTCCTTGGAAGATTCCAACTCCTGCTCCAGCTTTGACACTGTTGGATTGCTATGACTTTCTGGCGCCTTTTTTTTCATTTTCTCTGCGTCTGGTGTTTTCTCGTTAAACAGAACCATCACCAGTCCTTTTGCAATACCGGCCTCGACCAAAGGCCTAATAACAAGATCGACAGAGATAAATAGACCCGCGTATTTAAAATTGACTCCAATTTCTGTGATCGATCTATTCTGGCTGACCGCCTTGTTAATTGCTGATCTGAGTCTATAACGAATACCTTCCCTCGCCATTTCCAGGATATTAAAATTAGCTGCGCCGGTTGGGGGGACCAGGTATTTTTCGGTTTGACCTATAAAATAGGTAATTTGATATTTGTTATCGACCAAGACGCAGGGTGGGCCGTAGTTTTCGAGAATAATTCTTTTCACAACATGGCCGGCATTGTTTTGTGTGGCGATCTCTCTCTCGCTGCTCTCTTGCCTGGACGGGGAAAGGGCGGAAATAACCGGGAGGCCAGGATAGGCGAGCGTATGATTAACAACAGCGCCGATTCGTTTAAAGATCTTCCACTTCGATGAAATCGGAGTAAAAAGAGTGGTGAATTCACCGATGCTTTCAGAGGTTCCCAAAAACAGAATGCCATTCTTGTTCAGGGTATAATGGAAAAGGGGCAAGACTTTTTTCTGAAGGCTCGTATCCATGTAGATCAGCAGATTTCGGCAACTAACAAAATCGAGTTTTGAAAAGGGAGGATCTTTTATGAGGTTTTGAAGGGCAAAAACCATCAATTTCCGGATCTGTTTTTTTACCTTGTATCTATTGCCCTCTTTTATGAAATGACGTCTTAAGCGCTCAGGGGAGATATCTACGGAAATGCTGTCGGGGTAGATGCCCGTGCGGGCATATTCGATCGCGTCTGAGTCGATGTCTGATGCAAATAGTTGTAGGTTCCGATGAATGTTCATCTTCTCCATCGCTTCAACAAAGAGAATGGCAAGGGAATAGGCTTCCTCTCCGGTGGCGCAGCCTGGCACCCAGACGCGGAGAGGGATATCCTCGGTTGTATTCTCCAACAAATCCGGAATCACCTTTTCTTGAAGAATTTTAAACCCATCCTCATCCCTGAAAAAGTTGGTGACGCCGATAAGCATATCTTTAAAAAGGACATCAACTTCCACCGGGGTCGTCTGCAATAAGGCGACATACTCCGCAATGCGTTCAATATGATGGACGGCCATACGCCGTTCAATCCTGCGCCGGATTGTATTTTGTTTGTACCCGGTAAAGTCATGACCTGTTCGGCTTCGAATCAGTAAAAAGACTTTCTGAACATGGTCCTGCAATTGAGTTGCTTCGACGCCTAATATGGAGGGGCGTTCAATATAGGGGTGGCGCACATATTTAATGAGTTCACGAGGCATTTTCTCGACCGGAAGGATATGGTCGACGAGACCGGTATCAATGGCACTGCTCGGCATGCCCGAATATCTCGCCTGTTTCTCCTCCTGAACCATCGCCATGCCACCGGCAGCCTTGATTGCTCGTAGCCCCAGGGTGCCGTCTGTCCCGGTTCCGGAGAGGATAATACAGATGGCCTTTTCTCTCTGGTCTTCGGAAAGAGAACGGAAAAAATGATCAATCGGTAGATTCGCCCCGTGTGGGAGATTGGGGGCAACCAATTGAAGGGTGCGGTTAATGATGGCCATATTCTTTGTTGCAGGATTCAGGTAGACGCATCCCGGTTTGACCTTCATTCCATGTTCAGATTCAAAGATATTTAATGATGTATATTTTGCTAAAAGCGAGGCCATGATGCTTTTATGATTTGGAGAAAGATGCTGGATGACCACAAAAGCAATATTGTTTTCGGCGGGCATCTGGGAAAAGAACCCTTCCAGAGTTTCAAGCCCACCTGCGGAAGCGCCAATACCGACGATTGGATAGCTGGTTTGTCTTATTGGTTTTTCAGTGGCCGGAGAGCCTTGAGCCGTTTTTTTTAATTTCTTCTGGTTGGCGGCAGTTTTTTTCTTAGAAACGGCTTTTTCTTCCAGAGCCTTTGGATCTATATTTTCTGGGGGGAGCTTGGGCGGGGGG
>JAJDBU010000077.1 GCA_029261195.1 Nitrospirota bacterium
GCAATCGTATTATGAAGAAAGGTACAAAGAGCGGGTCATTCGCAATCTTCAAAACCGGGCAAAGCAGTTTGGTTTTCAAATGATTACGACCCCAGATGCGAACCTCTCTAACGCTTCATTAAATTCATGTTAGATGAAAGCGGATAGAAACCGCCTCCGCCATCCGTCACATCGGTGCATCCGCTTAAATCGGGCGCGCAGACCTGGAGGCGTTCACCAAAAGATCCCGCGTTAGCAGGAATATGAACTGCCTCAAAGTTAATCAGCACCCGGTTTGTGAGACCCGTCGTCGGGTCTTTTAAAATCTGGAGCAGCCGACCCTGCGTCATGTTTCCATCCACAAGGCGGACCACGATCGGGGCCTGAGAAGTCCCGTTACCGGTTTCTCCCTTGAACAAATCCGGGAGAGCTGTAAATGCAGACAGATCCGCGTAGGAGCTATCCGGATCGTTCGTATTGTCGTGAAATGTGAAGCTTGTCCCGATCTTTCCGACCCCCTGATTCTTCAGGGACGCAGACAACATGGACGAATTAAAGATCACCGTTTCGTTTGCGGGCGCTGCGATATCAAAGCGTTTAAAGGCGTTGTCGAAAAAGAAGGTGTATTGAAAAAATCCACCCCGGCCATCCGATGCGACACGGGTTTCCTGTGCTTGATTCGGATCAAGGAAGATTCCGTATTTTTTACCTGTAATCACCTGTTTATCGCCATTCTTTTCGCCCTCAAAAACAAAAGTCCGGCTGCCAAGAATGACATTTGTTTTAACGACGGTCTGCTTCTTTGTTGTCCCGTCGTAGGCCACCAGTTGCTCGTTGCCGGTCACCGGATTATCGACACGATAATAGGCCACTTTTAAGGAATCACTGAATGTTGCAGATTGGTCTACAAGCACCAGTGCCGTAATGAAGGCCGCCGGGTCAAAGGTGGTCGCAGTAATCTGGCGCTCGGGAGCGCAGGGGAAACTTCGCACACTCGCAAAACAAATCCCGCCGCCAGTGGTCAGGGTCGCAATGACATCCTCTTCCTTCAGGGCACTCCCCTCACTGACTAATGACATCAGATGGTCAATGAGAATTTTGACATTGGCGTTAAAGATGTCGATCTCAGCCTGATCAGTCAGTTTTCCCCTTTCAGTTGCAAGTCCCTTCTGTATTCCCGATTCAACGGCAACTTTCGGATCAATCGGAGTTGTAGTGGTCGTCGTATTCGCGCCACCCCCACTGCTGCCGCTGGAACAGCCTCCGAGCAGGAAAAGACCCAGCAGGGCAAATACAAAATTTTTAAAAATCTTTCTTTGTTTCATGGTGACTTTCTCCTTTGTGTTCAATTATGGAGGTGAAATAAAATATGGAAGTTCAATAAATTTCACTTCCCCCAAAGCACACAAGGCCGGGCATAAAAAAAGCCCAAGGCTTTGTTGCGCTTGCCTTGGGCTTTTGGGTTCGGTGTCTTGCTGACCGCTAGCCTCTGTTTTAGTTGGTGTTGCTGTTTAAAATTTATTTCATTAAGCTTGCCTGAAGATGACCACCGGAGGATTCGCTTGCCGCTTTGACTTTGTCACGCAAGCGCACTTTTCCATTTTCGATCTGTGCTTCCACCCAAATCATGAAATTCGGGTGAGGTGCAAAACCGGTGGCGTAGCGGTAGCTCACCCCCTGTAGAAGGTCATCTGCATGGCCCTGTCCGGTGGTTCGTTCCGGAACAAGGATGGCTGTTCCGCCGTCCTGACTGGCCTCCTCAACCATCTGACGAATCACTTCTACGGACTTCTTCCGTTTATCCGGCCAGTCTTCCCGCCAGGTGTGATATTGAATGTCCTTGAACTCTGAACCGCCGTTCTTCCGGATCTGATCGGCCATGCTCGCAAGATTGTTCATCCAGCGACCATTGACTTCCTCGTTATCCGTCCCGTGCGCCAGTAAGATCAAGGTCTCTTTCTTCGGATTTTTGCTCAATGCCTTCGCCCGCTCTAACATGACCTCAGCGACGAGAGGGCTATCTTCCGAACCCCCAAAGGTCGTGAAGACCACCGGACTCGCAACACGCATGACCTTGCCGCCACTGCGGTAAGCATCATTCAATCCGAGGATGTATTCTGTTTTTTCACGGAAGGATGCCGCCAAAGAAAAAACCCGAATGAGCATGATCGCCCGGACGCCTCGTTTTTCCAGGCGCTTGACTGCCCGTTCGATCACTTTAGGATCGGCCATGCTGAAGGCGTATTCGATTTTATAGCGATTGATGAGAGGCTCAAGGTTTTCCCGGATCGTCTCATTCCAGTTAAAGTCGGAGCCATGCGGCATGAGCACTACACCGATTTCGTCATCCGACAGGGGAAGGCGGAGGTTCGCTTCTTTTTCCAGCCAGATACCGACATTTTCGTGAGGGATCACCCCTTTGCCATTGGCAACAATGTTGTCGAATTTTGAGATCTGGCGTTTGAGGCGATTCCAGACAGACATCATATTCGTTGCCTTTCTCCCGAAATTAAAAGGGACAACCACAACGCGCTCGCCCTTCGCCCGGTTGAGGGCAATTCTATCGACCACTCGATCTGAGGCCGTTTTGCGAACTGCTTTCTCGGCCACCCGATCATACAAAACAACAACCTCGGTCGCACTGAATCCGAAGGAAAGATTTACTCGTTTCACCATGGCTTCCAGGTTTTCCTTAATTGCGGCTTCTTCCTTTTGATTGCTTGCGCCGGAACCGACAACAACCAGTACCTCCTTGGATGCCTTTTTACTCAGATCCTTGATCCGTTCTTTCAAGATTTCTTCGATGAGATAGCTTTCATTCATCGTTTCGCCAATCTGCATCGGCACACCCCAAACCTGCGTATTTAAGACCTCAAGGGCCTTTTGATAGAGGATATTGGCGGGGGAGAGAAAGAGCGGAAGGACCCAGATTTTGTCAACCTGCTTCGCCTTGAGTACATTGACTCCGGCTGCAATATTTTTTGCCGTCTTCTTTCCCGTCGCAAAAACGAGGGCCGTTGCATATTCCTTTGAAAATGCCTCGTAAACATCCCGGACTTCTTCATTTCCCAAAAATCCCCGATCCGGAGCCACCACAAGGAAGCCGACTTCAGGATGAAGGGCCTCAGCCATGACTCCCGAAGGACCGGAGGGAATAGACAAACCCATCACAATCAAACTGACTACCAAAATGTTTCTAACTCTTTGCATTGCTTTCCTCGCTTTCATGTGCTTTAAACAAAAAAAGCCCAAGGCTTTGTTGCTTTTGCCTTGGGCTTTTGGGTTCGGTGTTATACTGACCGCTAGCCGCTATATTTAGTCGATACTGATAATGGTTATCAATATCGTGAGGCGCACTATAGCGATCTATCTCAGTCTTGTCAAGGGGGGGGGTGAACTCATTAAAAAAGTTCCGGCCTCGGAGAGGGGTGAGGCCGGAACTAAAGCGCCAAAGGTGCGGAAGGACTGGGTAGACTTTGGCGGTGGGATCAGTGTGGTCTTCTTAAACCTTGATATGCCAGGGTTTGATCCAGAATCCGGAAAGCTTTCCTCCCTGGTCGATGACAATACGGATTTCGGGCCGCTCATCGCTATTTGAAAAGCGGGCCTTGAATCGATAAACCACAGAAGGAAGCCCCTTGACCGGCCCCCAGGCCTCAACGAAGGTAAGCGATTCATAGGTCCCGAACAAGGCACTGATGGCTTGATAGGTTTCCTTCTGTCTTTCGGGCGTCAGAAGCGACTGCATCACTGCATTGGCCTTATTTCCCAGGGGCTCAAAACCTTCACTCGACCAGGAAGCCATCAGGTCTCTTGCAATGCGCTCCGCAATGGATTTTCCCTCATCTACTGATTTCATACGCATTCCTATCTTCATTCTTCTCAAGGCCGGATTATTAATTATGTTAACTTAATGGCTCATCCCCTTGCTTTGCAGAATGGACACTCCATTTTCCCCGGCGTCCTGTTTCAAGCCGTTTGTGACCCGCGATACGCCTCTTGAAAATTCTATAAACTCGTTTCGTGACAGATGAAAGGTGGTTCGACCAAAAAAAGTGAGGTGAATCGAACCGCAATTACAAGGCCGAATATCAATGTTTCTTTCCTTGTGCTCATGCCCGTTTTCTTCTTCATCCCACGCATTGCCATGTATCATTTAATCCTCCTGTTTGTGTTGTTTTTAAGATTTAAGCCAAGTTGGGAGCGCTTCCTCTTCCGACTTCTATTCCGGGATACATCGACTCAGGGTACAGTCGGCGACCGACCAGAACTCCGAAGGCCAGTTTAAAGAGTCGTGCTGTGGCATTGAATTGTGCTTCACTTAAATAGAGCGCTGTGTTGTTAATCCGGACATGATAAATCCCGCAACGACAGAGGGAGATGTCTCCCTCTGTCGTTGAGACCAAAGCTTCTTTTTGACAGCCGTGATTGTCCTTCATGATTCGCATCTCTGTTTTCAAGAGAAGGCCAAGCTGCTCCGGCGCATCTTTTCGCTCTAGCATTCCGACCACGCTTTCCATAACGTTCTTCTCCTTTAATGAACGCTCCCCCTCAGAAAACAAGCCTGTCAGGGAAGATGGTTTGCTATGGGCTTCTAGGTTCTTAAAGGTAACCGACCGCCAGCCGCTTTTTTGATAATATTGAGAATGATTCTCAATATTTAATAGCCTACGAGACTTCGGAGGCATTGTCAAGCCTTTTCAACAGCCCCTTTCTATTTTTGAGCGCTCACCAGCAGGTCGTCCGTTTCGCCCGCTTCCTTGACCTTGCCGTATAGTTCCGCCTTTCCCTGTTCGATTTGTTGCTCGACCCACTTCATAAAGTTGGGATGAGGAGAAAATCCGGTGCCGTAACGGTAAGACAGGCCCTTGAAAAACTTTTCCCCATGGCCCTGTCCGGCCGTTCTCTCAGGAACGACGATGGCAGTTCCACCATCCTTGCTCGCATCGACAATCATTTTGCGGATCCGCTCAACGGCCTCTTCTCTTTTGTCGGCCCAATCTTCGCGCCAGGTATCATATTGAATGTTGCGAAATTGATTGCCGCCGTTTTTTTTCATTTCATCCGCCAGCGCAGCCAGATTGTCCAGCCAGTGCTGGTTGCGCTCTTCGCTGTCGGTGCCGTGCCCAAGGAGAATGACCGTTTCTTGACCGGGGTTTTGACTCAGGGCCATTGCGCGTTCCAGCATCACCTGAGCAAGCAGCGAGTCGCGTTCTGTTCCGCCGATGGTTGTAAAAACAGCCGGACTCGAAATCCGCATAGTGCGACCGCCGCTTCGATATTGGGGATTCAAGCCTAAGATGTATTCCGTCTTTTCCTTAAAAGACGCGGCCAGGGAAAAAATTCGGACCACTATGATTGCGCGAGCGCCCCGTTTTTCCAGTTTTTTCACAGCGCGTTCCATGACTTTCGGATCGGCCATGCTGAAGGCGTATTCAATCATGTGTCGGTCCAGAAGCGGCTTCAGATTTTTCCGCATGGTTTCGTTCCAGTTGTAGCTGGAACCGTGCGGCATCAAGACAACGCCGATGTCATCATCAGACAAGGGGAGCCGCTGGTTTGCCTCGTTCCTTAGCCAGTAACCGACATTTTTATGGGGCAGAATGCCCAGACCGTTGGAAACGATCTTGTCATATTTTGAAAGACTTCCCTTGATCCAGTTCCACTGGGCCATCATGTGGGTCATCTTCATGCCTAAATTGAAGGGCACAACAAGCACACTGTCCCCCTTCGATCGGTTGAGCGCAATGCGTTCCACCATGTTGTCAAAAGCTGCATCCCTGAGATCCTCTTCTGCGTCCCTGTTATATAAAACCAGGACTTCCGTCTCCCTGAAATGAAAGGATTTGTTGACGGTTTTTACGAGGGCTTCGAGATCTTCCCGAATCGCCTTGGCACTCTCCTCATCTCCGGCGCCATGGGCAATAAGTACCATCACTTCTTTCGATGGAGATGTGCTGAGTGCTTTAATGCGGTCTTTCAAGAGTTCTTCGGTCAGGTAACTCTTGTTCATCGTATCGCCGATCTTTAAGGGTAGACCCCAGTCTTTTTCTTTCAATGCGCCGATGGCCTTTTGATAAAGGGCGTTCGCGGGAGAGATGAAGAGGGGGAGCACCCAGATCTGCTTGACTTCCTTTGCCTTCAAATCATCCATTCCGACGCTTAGGTTTTCAAGCGTCAGATCAGTCGTGGCAAAAGTCAGGGCTGCGGCATACTCTTTTGAAAAGTCGGCAACCACGTCTCGCACTTCTTCGTTTCCGAGAAAGCCCCGGTCGGGCGCGACAATCAGGAAGCCGACTTCCGGATGGATCAGTTGCCCTTTAGCATGACTTTGGGGAAGCCCGAAAGACAAACTGAGTAATATCGCTACCAGGGATAGCACGGTCATTTTTTTGATCTGTTTCATTTCCAGTCTCTCCTCTGTTTGTGTGTGAACCCAATAAAGGCAAGTCAATAAAAAAGCCCAAAGAGCTTGACGTGCATCTCTTTGGGCTTCTGGGTTCATTGATCAACATGACCGCCAGCCTCTCGATTGTGTGTTTTTGTTTTTACCCTACTTTGTTCTCAACAGTTCGGGCCAAAGTCGCTTCACATCCTCTGCAATGCCCTTTAAGGGGATTAAACTTTTTCTTTTGCAGCGGCGGCATTTGAGTTCTATGCCCTCTTTCTTAATCAGGGCCATCAGATTGCCACATGCACATCGCAAATCTTCCCGCTCCTGCAGTTTGCCCTCCCTTGATGGAGAAGTGCCCGTTTCTCTTTCCGTCAATTTCACTGCCTTAACCTCCATGATTTCGTGAAGCATCGTGATTAAAATACTTCAACATCCTTTGCAATCTAGGTTTTGAAACGTCTGAATATCTCATGACCAATTAAAAAGAGCGCGCCCCACAAGATCAGTGAAATCAATAAGATAGAGACGAAAACGATCCATCTCGGAAGCGAATCCGTTCTATCTGCTTTTTCACTATCCATGTCGTAGTGCTTCTGCCGGATCGAGCCTGGAGGCCTTCAATGCCGGGTATAGCCCGAAAACAACCCCGATCCCGACTGAGAAAAACAGGGGGATCATAAATGCCGGTGTTGAAAAGATGGCCGTCCAACCGGCCATGCTCGCCATCCCGTAGCCCGCGCCAACGCCCAGAAGCAGACCAAGCACTGCCCCCGTAAGACTGACGGCCACCGACTCCGAGAGAAACTGTCTGCGGATGTCGGCCTGTGTCGCGCCGACGGCACGACGCAAACCGATCTCTCCCGTACGTTCGCTGACGGAGACCAGCATGATGTTCATGATGCCCACACCTCCGACCAGGAGCGTAATGCCGGAGACGCTGCCTAAAAGCAGACTGAATGTTCGGCTGACCATCGACATCGTCTGGAGGACTTCAGTTTGAAGGGCGATATGAAAATCATCCTCTTCACTCGGACGAAGCCTGTGACGGCGGCGCAGCTGTTTCGTAATGACTGCAATCGTCTGATCCAGATGCAAGGCATCATCCACCTGTACCAGGAGGCTCCTGACGAGTTCGCCTCCGAAAAGTCGTTTTTGGTAGCTGGTGACCGGGATGATCACCCGGTCATCCGCCTCCATCAGGCCGGCTCGTGCGCCACGTTCGGCCAGTACCCCGACGACACGGAAGTTTTTACCTTTGACCTTAATAAATTTCCCAACCGGGTTTTCCATGCGAAAGAGGGATTCGGCTGTTTTTGAGCCAAGCAGGGCTACCCTTCTGGCCGCTCTGACATCTGCCTCTGTAAATCCTGCGCCATCAGAAAGTCGGTAACGCAGGATGTCGAGGTAAGCGGGTGTCACACCAAAAACACGGCTGTCCGTGTTCTGGTTGAGATATTTAACCTGGGTTCGCGCAAAAACCTCCGGAACGGCGGCCGTGACACCGGAAATCTCCCTGAGCGCCTCGGCATCGGTCGTTTTGAGGGTCTTGACGTTTCCCAGCCAGGCATAGCCCATTCTGGCCTTGCCCGGTCGTATAAAAATGAGATTCGCCCCCAGCTCCCGAATCCCCTGCGTGGCGGAGCGGCGTGCACCCTCACCGATGGCGAGGGTGGCGACCAGGGAGGCCACTCCAATCACCATGCCTAGTACGGAAAGGGCCGATCGAAGCGGGTGGCGGCGAAGCCCTTCTATGGCGGCAATAAAATTCATGGGGCGGCAAGAACATTCATGGGACAACAATAAAACTCATGGTCTTCCGGGCCTTCCACTTTTTTCGGATGATGCACCGGCAGTCGCGGCCCAATTTAAAACAACCTCTGTCCCCTCGGGTAGATCGCTCTTGATCTCGATCTGTTCTCCATCGCTGATACCCGTCGTCACCTCCTGAAAGGAAACTTGTTCTCCTTGGACAACAGAAATGCCCCACTTCCCGTCTTCCTTGTGAACGGCGTCTCGGGAAAGGAGCATGACATCGTTTAAACGTTGTGTGATGACCTCGACATCCGCCGAAAGTCCGGGACGAAGCTTAGGCGCATCTCCTGTAGGATCGACACGCTCACCAAGAGAGAGCAGAAGTTCCACGACGGCAAGGTCGTTTTTCATTTTGGCCAGAGGGGCAATGCGAATGACCCGGCCTCGATAGCTCAGGTCGGGAAAGGCGTCAAAAGTAATGATGGCTTCCTGGCTCACTGCAAGCTTTCGGGCATCGGTTTCATCGACCTCTGCTTTGATTCGGAGTTCCGAAAGATCTCCAATCACCGCAAGCGGCGTCCCTTGAGAAAAAGAGGAAGTACCGGAGGAAATAATCTGTCCCCTCTGCACATCAAGACTTAAGATCACCCCGGAGAGGGGAGCGCTGACTTGGGTTTCGCTTAAACGCGCCCGGGCTTCAGTCAGCGCCTCCTGTGCCCGGATGCCTTCGGCCTGAGCCAGAGAGAGATCGGCATCACGCAGGGCAGCGTCATGTCGCCCCCCCTCATGCGCCTCCTCTGAGATGAGCCCTTTACTATAGAGTTTCTCTTTGCGTGAGCGGGCCAATCGAGCCTTCCTTAAAAGAATCTCTCCCTTTTTTACCGAAGCCATTGCCACCATCAGGTTAGCCTCCGCCCGCCTCACCGCAATCTCCTCAATCCCTGGATCGATCTTGATGATCACGTCCCCTTTTTTGACCCTGCCTCCCTCTTCCACTAGAATCTGAGCAATTTCACCACTCGCTTTTGACTTGAGTTCAAGGGAATAGAGCGGCTCGACTACGCCGGTGGCGGGAATCGAAAGCAACAGGTTTCCCTTTTCCAGTCTCACGGTCTTAAGTTTTAAGTCAGGGGAGTCGGATCGACTTGCATTTGCAAACCACGTGGCAGTCGCAACAATGACCAATATGACGGCCGCAAGACTCAGCCAAATGGATGGTGTTTTCACATGGACTCCAGCGACCCGCGCTTCACCCGAGCACCACGCATTAAAGTCTTGATCATTTGTTTATCCCCAGAGTAATGATAGCGATTCTCGATCACATTCCTATAAGGGATATTGATAGCGATTATCAGTTTCATATTACTCAATAAAATCAACGAGATAAGAATAAATTTCATTAAAAAAACTTGACCCAGCCCTACAGTGGGAAGTACGATTAATCCAGTAGGGCTTAAGGATTGAACAAGCATATTAATGACTCAACAAAAAGGAGACACAAAAGATGAATGAACAAGCGATGATTAAGCTACTCAATGGTGCCATTAGCCTTGAATATGGTGGCGCGATTCAGTACGCACAAAGTAGTGTCCTCCTTCAGGGGACCTACAGGGAAGTCCATGCGGATCTCTTTAAAGAAATGAGCGACGATTGTTTTAACCATGCGCGGAATCTCGGGGAATATGTGGTTGGATTGGGTGCGATTCCTACAGTAGAACCGGCACCGATCAAACAAACGACCGACCTGACAGAAATGCTGAACTACGGTCTTGAAATTGAAACGAAAGCCCTGGAAACCTACTCCAAAGGGGTGGAACTGGCTGAAGACAATGTCCCCTTCCGAGTGATGCTGGAAGATATGGCGCATGAAGAATACAAACATAAACTGGAACTCCAGAAAATATTGAACAAATTGACATTGCAAGTTCCCGACGCTGTAAAGGAAGTGAGATTCAAACAGGCCTAGAGTCTGTTTTTAATCTCTCAAGCTTGTTTTAGTGCCCTTCTCTTGAGCGCCTGCGTTTTTTTAGGGCGAAGAGGGAAGGGCACAAGTTCTCCCCGGGCATTCGATACTTGCCGATTATTTGTCTGGATCAAGGCTTTTGCCCGTTTCAGAATGGTTTGCAGGGCATCGATTTCCCCACAGTGAAGGGTTATCGTTTTCTGAGGATACCAACCAATCCCTTCGCCCCATGAGAGAAGCCGGAGATCCAATCTTTCTTCAGCGCTTCCGGACTGCGTCAAATGCACTTCGACCTTTTCTGATTCATTCCTGCCTTCTAGAACCCCAATCACACTTTCCATACCCTTTGTTTCTCCTTCGTGTTTTTTATTATGATATTGATAACGATTCTCAATTTATACAAACAAACTGACAATGTCAAGCATGAATTATTCTTTATTGCACATGTCCCTCTTTACCCAGGGCTTGGGAGTCGGCTGCCCCCTCAACTTGCTTGAGAAGCAATAAATTACCTACACTGTGAACAGACACAAATAAACCACTCAGGCGAAGACACAGAATGAAGGCTAAAAAACAAAAGCCGGTCGAAGTGAACTTGATCAGTCTTGCTGTCATTGTCGGCGTTTTATTCTGGTTTGTTGAGTCCTGGATCGATACCCTTTTTATAAACGAGCCTTATCTCGCTCGCCTGCTGCAACCAGATTTCAACGAAATCTGGATGAGGCTTTTTATCATTGTGACGATGATTTGCTTCGGCACATATGCCCAGAGGGTCATTGAAAAGATTAAACTGATAGAAGAGGTGCGACGAGAAACTGAAAAACGCTTCCGTATTATTTTTGAACAGGGAACAGACGCGATTGTTTTATCCGACGCAGAGACCGGAGCATTAGTCGAATTTAACGATAAGGCGATTGAGACCCTTGCCTACTCACGAGAGGAATTTCAATCGCTGAAAATCGCCGACTTTGTTGTTGCGGAATCTCAATCCACTGCGAAAAAACACAGGGACAAGCTCAGCAGTGGAGAGAGCTGTACCTATGAAACAAAACATCGAACAAAAGATGGGCGGATCCTGGATATCCTGGAAAGCAGCCGTGCCCTGACGATTCAAGGCAAAGCCTACATTCTCTACCTTTACCATGACATTACTGAACGTAAGCGTGCGGAAGAGAACTTGCGTCTGGCAGCCACCGTCTTTGAAACCGCCGCAGAGGGAATTACAGTGACTGACGCCGACAGAAAGATCATCGCCATTAACCCCGCATTTACGGAGATTACCGGTTATACCGCCGAAGAGGTGCTCGGAAAGAATCCAAGAATCCTCCAGTCCAAGCGACATGACGAGGCCTTTTATAAGGAAATGTGGAGTGTGATTAATGCAAAGGGGAAGTGGAGCGGTGAAATCTGGGAGCGCCGTAAAAACGGGGAGATCTTTCCGGAATGGCTTACAATTACCTCTATAAAAGACAATGAAGGCAAGGTGATCAGATACACCGGATTGTTTAATGACATCACACGACAGAAGCTCAATGAAGAAGATATCTATTACCGGGCCCATTACGACCAACTCACCGGTCTTGCAAACCGATTACTTTTTTCCGAACGTCTGTCACAGGCGATGAAACACTCACTACGCAATAAAAAACCGCTGGCCTTAATGTTTATCGATCTTGATCGCTTTAAGCATGTCAACGACACCTTCGGCCACTCCATGGGAGACTACTTGTTACAGGAGGCCGCTAAACGCTTGCAGGACTGCGTCAAAGAGGACGATTGCGTTGCTCGTTCCGGAGGAGACGAATTTCTGATCCTTTTGCCGAATATCACTGGAAAAGAGGATGCAAAAGTGGTTGCCAAAGAGATGATCAAGCGGTCTGCCGTTCCTTTCCAATTGAAAACGCACGACGCATTTGTCAGCGCCAGCATTGGTATCACAATATTTCCTGATGACGGCGGGGATGTTTCAACACTGTTTAAGAATTCGGACATGGCCATGTATCAGGCAAAAGATGCGGGTCGAAACACACACAAGTTCTTTAATCGCTCAATGACAGCGATTTCCCGCGAGCATGCAACCCTTGAATGGGATTTAAGGAAGGCCCTGGAACGCGATGAATTGGAGGTGTATTATCAACCGATCATCGATCTCCAAAGCAAACAGTTGGTCGGGACGGAGTCTCTGCTCCGATGGCATCATCCGCAACGGGGTCTTCTTTATCCGGAAAAATTTATTCCGATTGCCGAGCAGTCTGAACTGATCGTTCAGATTGGTGAGTGGGTATTGATCACAGCATGTCAGCAGCTCAAAGCCTGGCAGGAACAATATGGGCTTAAGATCTACATGGCGGTCAATATGTCGACCCGACAGTTCAATTACAAATCCTTTACAAAAACCCTCGTGGATGCCCTGGACAAGAGCGGTCTGGATCCGAATCTTTTAACCCTTGAACTGACAGAAAGTCTGCTGATGGATGGTGATAGAGAAGCGGTTCGCAAGCTTTTGAAGTTCAAAGAGATGGGGATCCACCTTTCTATTGATGACTTTGGAACAGGCTATTCGTCGCTGAGCTACCTTTCACGCTTTCCGATTGACCTGCTTAAGATCGATAAATCATTCGTCCACGAGGTCCAACTTGATCGGACAAATCAGAACCTGACCAAGGCAATGATCACCATGGCACACGGCTTAAAAATCAAGGTCATTGCGGAAGGGATCGAAACAAAAAATGAGTTGGAATTTTTAAGCGCCCAGGGCTGCGATTCGGTACAAGGTTATTACTTCAGTAAAGCGCTACCGGCAGAAGAGTTTGCAGCAATGTACGGAAACGGGGCTGCTCCATTGAAAGGATTCACCGTTGACCCGCCACTGGCAGCCATGAATAAAGGCAAGCCCTGATTAGGCCATCTAATCTTTTTCGGTAAACCTGTAAGACTGCTATTTCAATCAATACCCACTCCAACGATAAACTGACAATTAGCGACACTGACATTCCATAAAATGTAGAAATCTTCATACCCTAGCGATTGATCGTGTACGACGCAAAACCCGACATAATGTCTATCAGGCCCTAAGTATCTGTATTAATAGGAATAATTTATGTCTTCAGTGGTGTCCTTAAATCCATCTAAATTGGCACAATTTATGCAGTTTTCAGGATTAAGGATAATCAACAAAATAGAAGGATCTTGGAATGAGCAAAGATCGAAAACTCGGATTATTGGTCACAATGATCGGCTTGTCCTCTATGTTAATCGTGATGTGGGCGGCAACCCTGTTCGCAAATTAGCTTCCGGTCTTAATTCTACTTAGATCAGAGCAGGCACTTTTTCTGGCCGTATTTTTTAAAAAGAGGATCCTCCTCAAACGCCATTAGAGTTAAATCACCCAGGTGCGATTGCCCCCGCTTGCTGTTATAGAACATTTCAATGTCATCAGCCTATCTTTTCTTGCTTCTTCCACTGTGTTGTAATTTGTAAATTATATCCGCGTTGTTTTGAGTCCATTATTCGATCCACTCTAATAAGAGTGCCCACTCACTCCCTAACACATCAAGCCAGGCAATCCCTTTTCTAGATGAATTTGACTCTCAGGTCGAAGGGTTATAAAATATCCAACTTGTTAGATTGCTAAATCAGCCCACGCCTTTGTATGGGGCACTAAAGTGAATCAAACTCCGCTTAAAAAGAATAAACAGCGCCGATTGGGGGAATATTTAACCCAGTACGGACATGTCTCTAAAGGTCAGCTTCACCGGGCATTGGAAGAACAGAGAAAAAGCGGCCTACGCTTGGGAGAAGTCTTGAGCCAGCTTAAACTGGTGTCCGAAGAATTGATCGCCCAATCGCTCGCCTCCTTGAATGGCTTTCAATATGTCTCCCCGACGACAATGATGATCGATCCGGATCTCTTCTTGATGATTCCAGAAGGGCTTGCCCGCCGACACCTTGCCGTTCCGATTGAAGCGAGGCACAAGGAATTGACTGTTGCAATGGTCGATCCCTTCAACTACGAATCCCTCAACGATCTTCGTTTTTTTGCCGGTATCGCCATTCACCCTGTCATCGCGACGCGGAAAAATATTCTTGATACGATCGAACAGAGTTATCAATTCGACACCTCCTCCGTCGAAGAGATTGTTCAAGCCTCTGCCAAAGACTTTGAAGACGGATCCATCCAGGTCATACCCGATTTGGCGGAAACCAATCTACAGCAAACCGAGACCAAATCTCTCGAAGAACGTAGCCGTCTTGCACCAGTGATTCAGCTCGGCAACCTGATCTTGAGCAAGGCCATTAAAATGCGAGCCAGTGACATCCACATTGAACCCTCCAAAAATGAATTTCGTGTGAGATATCGCATTGATGGTCTCTTGAAAGAAGACATGCGTCTTCCAAAATGGGTACAGAACCCTTTAACCTCTCGAATGAAAATCCTGGCGACACTCGATATTTCTGAGCGGAGACTGCCACAAGACGGGGCAGTTCGGGTTGTCGCGGAAGGAAGGGAGGTCGACCTTCGGGTTTCAACGCTCCCGACAAACCACGGCGAAAAAGTCGTCCTTCGAATATTGGATCAATCAAAGACCCTCAGCGATCTTGAGCATGTCGGACTCAACCAAAGTAATCTCAAGATTGTACAAAAAATGATAACGAAGCGGAAGGGCATGATTTTGGTGACGGGCCCCACCGGAAGTGGAAAAACGACAACCCTCTACGCGATTATCCAAGAACTCAAAGCGGTCACCAATAACCTGACAACGGTTGAAGATCCGGTTGAGTATACGATGGAAGGGATCAACCAAACCCAGATTAATCCTGATATTGGGCTAAGCTTTTCTGCTGCGCTTCGCTCAATTTTACGCCAGGACCCCAATATTATTTTTGTGGGTGAAATTCGAGATAAGGAGACAGCGCAAGTCGCTTTTCGTGCTGCGATGACAGGCCATCTTGTGCTTTCGACCTTACACACAAATGATGCACCTTCAACAATCACACGCCTGGTAGACATCGGCATCCCCCCCTACCTGGTTTCTTCTTCTCTGATTGGCGTGATTGCTCAGCGACTTGTCCGAAAATTATGTTTAAAGTGCCCAGGCCCTTCAGCACAAGAGACTCTCGATACCTTATCTCCCGCAGAGAAAGTAAACGACGGCTGTTCGCACTGCGATTATAGCGGCTTTAACGGCCGAATCGGTGTATTTGAGGTGCTTCCTATTTCTCCTAAAATCAGAGAGTTGATTGCATCCGGTGCAACCGATCAAGAAATTCGATCGGCCAGTGCCGCTATCGGCATGACTTCTATGGAAGAAGACGGCCTCGAAAAAGTACAATCCGGCATTACGTCAATGGAAGAGGTCGCGCGAGTTGTCGAAAAAGATGAGGTCTTCAAGAGTTGCTGTCCTCAGTGTCAGCACTCGATTCGAGTCGATTTTTTGGTTTGTCCTTTCTGTGGAGCCGACTCACCCTATGTTTGCAGTTCCTGCGGAAAACTAATGCAAACAGATTGGACCACTTGTCCTTATTGCCGTCACAAAACCCCGGCAACACTTCAATCAACTCACTTCTGAGTACCCTTTTTTTAGTCCACAATAAGCTCTGAAGTTTGTCTATGCCGAATCGGCTATTATTTGTGTGCCCCTAATCCGAGGATTTAATATCGATGTATACAGTCACCCGGGAGATTCATTTTTGTTACGGACATCGACTCTTAAACCATAAAGGGATGTGCCGCCATTTGCACGGTCACAATGGCAAACTCGAGATCACACTTTATGCCGATACACTTGATCGTCTCGGTATGGTGAGGGATTTTGAAGAGATTAAAGAGATTGTACAATCTTGGGTAAACCAGGTACTTGATCACAACATGATCCTCTGTAAAGGGGACCCTGTTATTCCCATGCTTGAACACTTAGGTGAGCGACACCATGTCATTAGGGAAAACCCCACTGCCGAGGTAATTTCCAGGATGGTCTTCGACTATGCAGTGTCGAAGGGACTACCCGTTAAAGAGGTTAAGCTCTGGGAAGGCCCGAAATCCTGTGCCACCTATGAAGCTGGATAAGCATTAAAAAAAAGAGAGAAGCTGTATAAGGGTAGCACGCATGGCAGATCTTGCAACGACCATATCAATCATCCCGTGCTCCAATAGAAATTCTGCGCGTTGAAAGCCCTTTGGCAATTTTTCTTTAATCGTTTGTTGAATCACGCGGGGACCTGCAAAACCAATGAGTGATTTCGGTTCCGCCATGATGATGTCACCCAGCATGGCAAAACTTGCTGTGACTCCTCCGAATGTCGGATCGGTTAATATCGAAATTAAAAGACCTCGTTCGGCCTGAAATCGGGCAATCGCCGCACTTGTTTTAGCCATTTGCATCAGGGAAAGTACGCCTTCTTGCATCCGGGCCCCACCCGAAGCACAAAACAAGATGAGCGGGAGCTTTTTCTCTTTTGCGCGTTCAATTCCCCTGGCCAGTTTTTCTCCGACTACGGAACCCATACTCCCTGCCATAAAACTAAAATTTTGAACTGCCAACACAACCGGGCGCCCGGCAATCTTCCCCTCACCCAAAACTAGCGCGTCAGGGTAACCGGTTTTTTCTTTGTTTCTCTTTAAACGATCTGTATAGCGCTGCCCATCCTTAAATTTTAGTGGATCTAGCGGCGTAATGGCGGTTTCCCATTCCGAAAAACTTCCCTCGTCGGCTACCATCGCAAGTCGCTCGTTGACCGATATTGGGAAATGGTAATCACACTTCGGGCAGACCTTCGCGGATCGGATCAATTCTTTCCGATAAATAATCCCCCGGCAATTATTGCACTTGACCCAAAGGCCCTCTGGAAATTTGACTTTCCGAGGGTCTGGCAAGAGGTGAGTTTCTTTTTTAAACCAAGGCATCTTTAAACCCAGTTAATATTTCTGATTGGAATCAGTTTAATAACGGTAATGCTCCGGTTTATATGGCCCTTCAAGTGGGACACCGATATACTTTGCCTGCTCCGGTGACAACTTTGTTAATTTAACGCCGACATTTTCAAGATGCAGTCTCGCAACTTCTTCGTCTAATATTTTCGGCAGGCGATAGACATCGCATTCGTATTTCTTTTCCCACAAAGCCAGCTGGGCCAGGGTTTGGTTGGTAAAAGAATTGCTCATGACAAAGGACGGGTGGCCGGTCGCACAGCCCAGATTGACCAACCGACCCTCAGCTAGTACGATAATCGAATGGCCGTCAGGAAAGTGGTACTCATCCACCTGGGGTTTAATGTTGACCCGAGTCACACCCGGTAGCTTTGACATCTGTCCCACCTGAATCTCATTATCAAAGTGACCGATGTTACAGACGATTGCTTTGTCTCGCATTTTAAGCATGTGTTCGGCGGTAATGACATCCAGGTTGCCGGTCGTTGTCACATAAATGTTGCCCTCAGACAGGGCCTCCTCAATTGTCTTCACCTCATAGCCTTCCATTGCGGCCTGCAAGGCGCAGATGGGGTCGATTTCGGTAATAATAACTCTGGCACCGTAAGTCTTCATGGAATGGGCACAGCCCTTACCCACATCGCCGTATCCGCAGACCACGACGACTTTACCGGCCAACATGATATCAGTCGCCCGCTTAATGCCGTCCGCAAGAGATTCCCGGCAACCGTAGAGGTTGTCAAACTTGGACTTGGTGACCGAGTCATTCACATTAAAAGCCGGGAACAAGAGTTTCCCTTCCTCTTTCATGTGGTAAAGGCGATGCACACCCGTTGTCGTTTCTTCCGAAACACCTCGTATCCCCTTTGCCATGCGTTGCCAGCGATTGCTGTCTTCCTGGTAGGACTCGCGCAGGGAGATGAAAAGTTCCTGCTCGTCTTCGGCTTCTCTTTTAATATCAAAAATACTCTGATCACCTTCGCCCTCCACTCCGGCATGAATCATCATGGTTGCGTCACCACCATCATCGACAATCAGGTTGGGGCCTTCTCCGTCCGGCCAGAGTAATGCTTTTTTGGTACACCACCAATACTCCTTTAAAGTTTCACCCTTCCAGGCGAAGACCGGCACACCCAGGTCTGCAATGGCGGCGGCAGCGTGGTCTTGAGTCGAAAAAATGTTGCAACTCGCCCAACGCACGTCGGCACCTAGGGCAGTGAGTGTTTTGATCAAGACTGCGGTTTGAATCGTCATGTGCAGTGATCCCATAATACGCGCGCCACTTAAGGGTTTCTCTGCCCCGTATTTTCGCTGCAAAGACATCAGTCCCGGCATTTCGGCTTCTGCAAGCGCAATTTCTTTATGCCCCCAGTCGGATAAAGCCATATCGTGAACTTTATAGTCAGTGAATGTGCTGGTGTTTCCCATCATTTTCTCCTTCATTATTTTTGTAAAATACTTAGACAAGCCTAAGGAATTAGAGCCTCATGAAAATACTTTAAAGACCGGATTCTGTGCGTAGGATTTTACTGATGTCAGTGTTTTCCCAGGTGAAGTCCGGGTCATTTCGTCCGAAGTGTCCATAGGCGGCTGTCTTTTTGTAAATCGGCCTTTTCAGGCGAAGATGATCAATAATGCCTTTTGGTGTCATCGGGAAATGATCTCTCACAAGTTTAACCATCTTCTCCTGAGGGAGTTTTCCAGTCCCTTTCATGTCGATTAAAATCGAAACCGGATCGACCACGCCAATAGCATAAGCTAACTGCACTTCGCATTCGTCGGCTAATTCAGCGGCGACGAGATTCTTGGCAATATAGCGGGCCATATACGAAGCGGAACGATCGACTTTAGAAGGGTCTTTTCCGGAAAAAGCGCCGCCCCCGTGACTACCAACACCACCGTAGGTATCGACAATAATTTTCCGACCCGTTAAACCGGCATCTCCCTGGGGACCACCCACCACAAAGCGTCCGGTGGGATTGATATGATAAATGATTGTTTCCTGATCAATGTATTTGGCGGGGATCACGGGAGTAATGACTTTTTCGATGATGTCTTCGCGCAGATCTTTTAATGAAATACTGGCACTATGCTGCGTTGAAACCACGACGGTTGAGACCCGAATCGGTTTACGATCCCGGTATTCGACTGTGACTTGCGCCTTCCCATCCGGACGCAGGTAGGGCAGGATGCCCTCTCGCCGCACTTTCGCCAATTGCCTCGTGATTTTATGGGCCAGCATAATGGGCAGGGGCATCAGTTCTTCTGTTTCGTTGGTCGCGTAACCAAACATCAAACCCTGGTCGCCCGCACCTCCAGGGTCAACACCCATAGCAATATCCGGCGACTGGTTATGGATGGAGGTCATCACGCCGCAGGTTTCATAGTCATATCCGTATTTTGCACGGGTATAACCGATGCCTTTGATGGTTTCCCGAACGATATCTGGAATTTCAACATAGCAGGATGTCGTGATTTCTCCGGCAACAAAGGCGATACCGGTCGTGACCAGGGCTTCACATGCAACCCGACAGTCCGGGTCGTTGGCAATAATTGCGTCGAGTACAGCATCTGATATTTGGTCTGCGATTTTGTCGGGATGCCCTTCGGTGACTGATTCCGATGTAAATTGATAATTAATACGACCCATGTCGATCTCCTCTGCTATTTATGTTTTAACGAGTGATTATCAGGATTTGTGATTTTAATAAACTGGTGGAATTATACCGGTCTCGCACTCTGCATTCAATACGGTAAATCTATTATAAGCCAATAACAAAAAAGGGGCGGACACCACTCGACGGTATCCACCCCTCATATATTTTGCTTCTTGATGGTTTACGAAGTATTAGGCCTCGTCACCATCGGTGTAATGATCCTTTCGGTACTGGATCGAGGCTTTACGCGCCCACTGTAAACAACCCATCATCACAACAAAGACAATCGGCGGTACGACGTACACGGTGTTAGGAATCGGCGGTTCCATCATCAGATAATAGAAGGTGGAAAGCGCCATCCGACCATCAACCTCACCGGCATCACCATCCCAGGCGAAAAAGGTCATCGGGATGTTGTTACCCGCAACGAGCTGGGCCGCTTTTTCTTTATCGTCCGTCAGAAGCGCTCTCTGAAGGATGACCTGCCAACGACCGTCCGTCCACTTTGCGTAAACGACCTTGACATCTTGATCTTCCCTTTCTTCAAGGGTGCTAATACCGTGGGCCTCATATGCTTTCGCTGTGCCGTCGGCTTCCCACTTCCAGATGTCAACGCCGTTTTTCTCGTCGCCATGGATGAAGTAGGGTTTTTGAGGCGGGGAGAGTTCTTCCCACTTCTGGGGGAACTGAACCGCGATCGCATCGTTGTAGACACCCACAGGTTCCGGGTTCACATCTTTGAGAGGACCACGGGCATTGTCATTTTCATGGGTGTACTGCGTCGTATTAATCGCAGGGAAGGCCACAGAGGCAAGACGTTTAAAATCGTACTTTGCCTCGGCATTTTCATCCCGATGACTTTCCGTTCTGTCGTCCCACTCAAAGAGGATCTGAACGGCTTCTGCGCTAAACAGTGAACGGACACGGATATCATCCACCGTGCGGATGAAATGTCTCGGCGGCTGAATGATCTGACTCGCCAGTCCGACATACTGAGGCACCAGGATATCCCATTTCGGATCTCCCGGATCCCCTGGAAGCACGCCGTCTTCCATGAACTTGGACTTAATAACAAAACCAATTGCAGGTTTGCCGTTTCCTGGATCCATCGGTCGCTTTACGGCGGTCAGGGAGATTACAAAGTTCGCAACATGCCATCTCTCTTCAACGCTCAATTCGTCGTGGAAGGAAGGCATCGGCGTACCGTTCAAACCGGTCGAAACTTCACGGAATATATTACGGGGATTGTAAGGATCTCTCCGACTGCCACGAATGTTCCAGGGTTTCTGGAGGTTGGCAGGGAAGATCGGGAAGCCCCAATCGCCTCGCTGCGACAAGTTACCGTTGCCGCGACCTTCGACACCATGACACTCGACACATTTCGCCTTGTTGAAGAAAATGTCTTTCCCGATTTCAATACTTTCGGGAGAAGTCGGAATCTGGGTGCCGTAGTCAATGACAGTGATTTCTTCATCGGGATCGTCGAATTCACGATCCTTCACAAGTTCCTTCTTAATGAAGGAGACCACTTGACGGATTTCATCTTCTGAAAGAATGCCGGCCCAATTCGGCATCACTGAACCCGGAAGCCCGTGTCGAACGGTGTTCCGGAGATCTTCATCTGTCGGAAGTTCACCACTTCCGGTGTGCCGAATCTTAAAAGTACCGGCATTAAAGTTTCTTGGTTTGGTGACCAAACGAATGGCCGAAGGACCGTCTCCAGCCCCGTCCGGCCCGTGACACCAGACACACTTCCGGAAATAAACCCCTTTTCCGGCCGCAATGTCTGCACCACTATCGACATTCGGTTTATAGGTCCCGGGTGATGGAATCTCCGCCGCAGGCCCGACTTTATAGACCTGGGCATCTGCGACACCACCAAAACCCAACACCAAGCCGCTTAGGGCGATCGCAAGCGCTCCGCCTTTTATTGCTTTTCTGGCTTGATCTTTCATTTTAATTCCCTTCATATTTTGCATTCTCCCTTATTTCCAATGGGATCGTTTGACCGATCCGGCAACACAACTTAACCCCATGTTCTAGGGAAGAATCCTGTATGCCAGTATTCGAAAATAATCACCTTCCAGATCTCAGGCGTGGTCAAATGCTTTTCCCAAGGCGGCATTGCAGATGCCCAGGGGAAAGCCTCACGAGAGAGATCCGGACCACCCTTCGCCACTCGCCAGAATACGAAGGACTCTTGCAACTGAGCAATCGTACCCGAGTCTGCAAAGTTGGCTGGAATGGGGTTGAATGCAAAGGAGAACGGCCCCAGACCATCCAGGTTATCCCCGTGACAGAAGAAACAACCCGCCGTCCCGAAGAAGACTTGTCCGCCTTCTTGAACCTTCTGCAAGAAGACCGGCACATCACCCGTCCAGGCGTTGCCACCAAAATATTTACTTTCATCACCTACCTTCAGGTAGTTCCCATCGTCTCCGATGCGGAAAGGATTTTCTGCCGTCTGGAGGTTGATCACCTTTTTGTGGGTATTGATGCTGGCCGGGGGGGCAGGATGCACCGTTCTCAATTCGATCGGCTCTCCAAACTTCGGCAACATCATGTCATAAGTCTGGAAGGCAATGAGGCCCGGCAGGATGACAAATGTTGCGTAGCGGGACATTTTCGCCCCGCCCGAATTGGCCCGCAACATCTTCGCGATTGGATTTGAAAACTCCTCCCACGACTCTGTTGTCAATGAGCAATACAAAAGGATACAGACGGTACAGACACCCATGTACATCGCGAGCAATGAAAAGGGGATCGGCGGCTGCAAAATCACCCTAAAGGCGATATAACAAACGGCCCACAATATGGGCGCCTGCACCAGTTTAGGCAATGGCATGCCCATTTTTTTGACAACTGTCGCCAGAATGATGGCCCCGAGCGCCAAGCCCACTTCGATGACCAGGGCAAAGGTCCCGGCATCAATAAATCCGGTAGCACCCCCCCCACCGGCCCATGCGAGCATGGGCACAGCGAGGATGATCGCCATGATTTGGGCGAACAGTGTCTTGTTTCTAATCTTGATCATGATTGGTCTGCCTCCCTTTCTTAATTAAATGATTTCGCGTGAGCATTCTCAAGTCCGGCGATAGAGAGGTGAGCGTCTTGCTCATCACCAAATTCTTCTATGCTTTTCTTTACAGTCTTCTCACCGTTATCAATTTTTGCCTCGGCAGGTTTAACAAGCGATCCTTCTTTCTCGTTCGGCAACCTATCCAGACCTTCAGCTATTGCAGTCTCTTCCGTCTGTGCCAAGAGGTGATCCACCAGGACATCCAAACCTGAAACAGTGAATTTATGCTTGAAGTCCTTCAACATATCGTCGGCGAAACCTGGCACAACGAAGGCACCCGGACTGATGATGGACTCAATGATGTATTCACGTGGCGTGGTCGCACTGGCCAAGCCTTCTTTCACTCTCGCTTTATATTCTGCGGAAGCGATTCGATGGGGTGCGCTACTGCCTTCAATGAGCAAAGGACCGACCATCCCGGTTTTTGCAACTTCGATTCCGGGGATTTTATGACATGCATAACAGGTCATTTTTGTTACAATTTCCTCCGGTGTTTCCGAACCGAGAGCAACTTTCGGGCCAGGGGCTGCAGGCGCTTCTTCTTTGATTTCTTCTTCGCCTTCACCCAGGGTCTTGCCCCAGTAAGCTTCCCAATCCTCAATCGCTGTAAATTTACCCGGATCATCCCTCATTTGAAGGTATGAAACGACAGCCACAATTTCCGTATCGACCAGCTGAATCGGTGGCTTATTAATGATAGGCATCGGACTCACCGTATCGTTGGTCCCTTTCAAACCGAAGCCCATCACAACGAAACAATTCGGACAGTATTCCGATTCAATCAAGTACTGACCCCCTGTTTCGGCGTGCGGAACAATACCGGAGTTCTCTTCTCCATCGGCCATGCGTTCCATCGCTTCCTTATAACGAGGATCTTTGACCCGGTCATGTGAACGCTGTTCCTCAGTCACCTTAAGACCTTCATCACCCGTTTCAGGGTTTGGCAAAGCGATCAAATTCGGGCAACGATCCGCTTTCTGCTCCATGAAGAAACGATGACAAAGCGGACACTGCCCTTTTCCAATCGGGCCTTCCCCTCTTTGCAACATGCCGAGCGGATCATGTGAACCATAAATGATTGATTCGCCCATTTCCTGAAGCATTTCGGGTGTAACATTCGAAACATCGACTGCCACTGCCGCTTCGGGGGCATCCCCTCTAATCTGCGGCAACCAGTTGGTGTAGCCTGCGAAACCGCCTAAAATTGCGCAATACCAAAGAGCAACCTTTAAAATCACGCTTCCATTAACAAATTGTCTACGCATTAACTCTCTCCTATCTCCTCTTAATTTAAGTGGGGCGAATCTTTACCGATTCGCCCCACTTGCAAAGAATTGCTCAGTGGCTTGCCGCCACAACTTCACCTCGTGCTTCCGCTTCCCTAGCCAAAGGTGATTTCGTCGCATAAAGCGAAGCCAGCCAGAAAACAAAGAGCAGCATTGTCCAGAACAACAACACGTTCAATGAGTTAATGTTCCCCGCATAACCCAATGGATTCGTAAACGCCCAAGGGGAGTTATCACGAAGGATCTCATTGACATGCCAATGAAGACGGACTGAGGATCTGAGATAGCCCATCACCGCCATCGTCCAGGTAAAAGCGACGGCCAGCATGAAGAGCGCATAGGCCCCTCGCCTTGACATTTGTCCCCATCGAATCTCACCGATCGGTTCTGCCCCTTTCAACATTTTTGCGTTGATTGTGCTGCCAACAAAGAGACAAGTTAAGGTTGAGGCCACCTGAGGCACGGAAAGTCCGATTCGAACGTTAGCTGGAATGAAGTAACCATAGATCCCCAGGAAGAGAATGTTCAGCTCTGCCAAGGCAAAGAGGCAGACGAGGAAGATATTACCCTTCCAGGCCCAGGGCACTTTCAGGTTAAAGTTCGATCGCTGATAAATCAGGAAGGTCGCGACTGTTGTGGTAATCATCGTATTGATCGCGGTGTTCTTCGCTGACATCACCCCGTAGTTCCCAACAATCGGATGCTGCGCGCCTCCCATGGCTTTCAATTCAGCCGGGGTCATCACAAGGGTATGCGGCGTGAGCCAGGAAATCGTTGAGATGACGAGAATCGCCAGAATAAATTTAAAAGCGCCGTGATAACGCTCCGACCCCGGAATACGACCCATGGCCTGCATCAGGTAGTAGTTCACCGTAATGAAGAGGGTTGCAATCATCGTGGCCTGCATGATGAACACCCAGGCGAGAAGACCCCCCATGAGGGTAATTCCCATCTGCTGACGGTAACCGTAGATTTCCCTCATGAGCCAGTAACCCGCAAAAGGAAGCGGGATCAGGAACATCACGGCCATAAAGCTGGCAATATAGCTCATCCAATCGTAATGGGCTTTTTCCGCCTGATTGGTTGCAGAAAGGAATCTAAATGCGGCGTAGGCGGCAACGACACCTCCACCGAAGGACATGTTACCCAAAATACGGTGAATCACAATCGGCACCATCAAGGGATTGTGCATCACCTTCCAGATATCGCCGAGAAAATGTCCTGCCTCATCGACACCGGCAGGTGACATCATGAAACTCACCCAGGTATTGGCCATCACCATGAGTACGATACCGACAGCGTTTAAGAGAGTACATAGACCCAGATGGGTCCACTTCCAATCTCCGTTTCCATCATTAAAAGCATCCCAACCGTAATAGTAAACATAAAGAACACCACTCTCCAAAATGAAGAGCAGGGCATAGAGATGCATGACGGGTCTAAAAATACTGGCCAGATACCCGAAGAAACCGGGATAAAGCGCCAAGAAAGTAAAAATAAGAATTCCGCCCAAGATCGCGGTGACCGAGTATGCGGTCAAACTGATCTTCATCATTTCATGGGCAAGGTCATCAAACTTCTTTCCTTCTTTTGGATCTTTACCGTATTTCAGTATCCCGATGAGCTCCATAACCCACACAAACATCGGAACGGCCAGAACAAAGCTCCCGAAATAAAGGTGCTGCTGGTTTGCAATCCAGAGAATGGTTCGACTTTGATAGTCGCCGTAGGTCCCATAGTCATCCGGATAAACCAGTTCAGGGGCAGGCCTGCTGGAAATTGGCCCGAATTGCCCTTCTTCTTTGTAGAAAACGTCTTTGCCCATCTTAGGCTCGCCATCACCTTCTTCGGCAACGGCTTCCTCCTCACCACTTGCAAATGTTGTCGTTACTGCAAATGGAAGGAGAATCAGGAGCCCAAGCATGCTGAGCAACAGCAACACTCCTACTTTTTTCTTTTTCTCTCCTTGAATTACTGACATTTCAAAACCCCCTCAAATAGGATGGCACTCAATTTCATTTTTAATTTCATTTTAAAGCTTAATCTCTTCAACTCTGCATTTTAACGCTATTTTGTTCCCCCAAACACCAGCACAAGTGGCGCATAAGGCATTCGTCACTATTTATAGGGGTAAGCCAGGTTTTGGGCCGGCCCCATGAGCACCCAGTTTAAGGCGACAAAATAGTAAAAGGTCAGGGCCGCAGTACAGATTGCAGCGAAGACAATTTTCGCCCCCATCCCGGCTTTTCCTGTTTCTTCATTATTATCTGACATTTTCTTCGCTCCCACTTTTTCTTGACACTTGATTACGCTCCAATCGCCTCAATCAACTTGCATTTGAGGCAATCACTTGTTACAGGCGCTGCATTCTTAGTGAATAAACCCAGGCGAATGTGCTGCCATTGAGTACCAACTCACCCAGAAAAAAAACACGGCGGACGCGTAGAACACCCATTTGCCCCAGGTTGCTCCTTTTTTTTCCGATTCTCCCATCTCAATTCCTCCTATTTTGTCTCATTTTCGTGACTTTTCCAGTCTCGAATTTCGGGACTATAGACCAAAATAAAAACCAAGTCAAGAAAATTTTACCCCTTTTCCCCTGCCAAAAACCGTTCCTTTTTGTAAACATTTATGATAGATTGCATCCTCGTTAAATGATCAATGAGGTCTTATATGAAACTGCCTGAAAAACACGAAGATGCGGAATACTATTCTCATAAAAATTCTCCGCTATTCGATATGTTCATTATTATAGGCTTGGTGCTGAACGTCTTAATGACAGTTTTTGTTCTCCTGTACTGGCTGGAACTCCTTTGATTCTTTAAGCGGTTCACTATCGGCGCCTATGAACCCGCGCCTGCCCCGAAAAAGTCCTAAACTTAGTTGAAATTGAGAAATGACCTCCGAGTCAGTATTGTTGGTTTAGCAAACTGCGAAGCCGCAAAACAGACAAACCTAAGCACGGAGGCCACATGAAAATCGTAGAGAAAAAAGGAAGAAAAAGC
>JAJDBU010000009.1 GCA_029261195.1 Nitrospirota bacterium
TCGGTTATCCAGCGTCTAACTTCGCCGACCCGCTGCTACAGTGGGTGGTAATTTTGCTCCGAAACAGGTGGTAAATTTAAACCGAAATCACTGGTAAGCTTGAACCGAAACGGGTGGTAAACTTGATCCGAAATACGCAGGTTAGGAACTAGCATGTGAGCGTGATAAGAATATCAAACAAAAACAAGGGCTTGACGTTGTTTTTTCTAGCCCTTTACAAAAAGAAACGTTCTGTATTTCCCGGAGAGTTTGAGGGATGGGGTGGATGTTTTCGATAAGAGGGAAAGCTCTTATCTGAATTTTATCACAGTCGAGAAAACAGGCAGACTGCTGAATTTGTTAATTAACTGATTTTACAGCGGGAAAGTGGTGGGTCGTCACGGGATCGAACCGTGGACCCGCTGATTAAGAGTCAGCTGCTCTACCAACTGAGCTAACGACCCACGAAAAATTTCTTTGCGCCTGAAGGGAATTGAACCCCTAACCTCCGGCTTCGGAGGCCGGCGCTCTATCCAATTGAGCTACAGGCGCTTGGGGGGCACACTACCATAAAAAAAAAATGAAGGCAATGCGAATTTACAAGTGTCACACGGCAAATTTGTTCTCCCCCTCAAGTTCTTGAATATCCACTTGCAGTCAGCTCTACACCGCTGATGAGGAAGCCAATAAGAGACATCTCCTTGACTTGAAATTCGTCCTTGTTGTATCCAAATATAATGAAAAATGAATTACTCCGCTTAATCGCAAGACCGCCCGATCAGCACTGCGATGTCGAATTCAATGATCTAGCGCTTCAACTTTTCCGTTATCAGTATGGCCACAATTCTTGTTATCGCCAATTCTGCAACTCTAAAAATATTTCCCCTGTTTCCATAGTGTCTTGGAAAGCAATCCCCCCCTTACCGGTAACGGCCTTCAAATGGGCCGATGTGATTTGCAAATCAAAAGATAAGGCGTGCAGGGTATTCCATTCAAGTGGGACGACCCGACAGGAAAAAAGTCGGCATTATCTCTATGACGACGAGATTGCCGAGGTGGCCATCCTCTCCCATTTTAAGCGGCATGTGTTACCCGATTACGGTAGGATGCGCATGATGATTTTGACCCCGCCACCAGATGAGGCACCTCATGCTTCTCTGTCACATATGATGGCCGTCGTCAAGAAGCACTTTGGTACGGAAGAGAGCCGGTATTACATCAAAAATAACCTGCTGCAATCGGAGTCCTTGATCAATGATTTAAACGCAACAAATGAACCGGTCGCCCTATTGGGCAGCTCTTTTTCTTTTGTTCATTTTTTTGATGGTTGCCAGAGCAAGAAAATCAGTCTCCGATTACCTTCACAAAGCCGCCTGATGGATACGGGAGGTTTCAAAGGAATATCGAGGGAGGTTTCAAAAGACTGGCTTTACGAGATGGCAGAGGATCTACTCGGAATCACCCCGGAATACTGTATTAATGAATACGGTATGTCTGAAATGAGCTCTCAGTTTTATGATCGCATTGCGGGCCAAAGCACACCGCGTTGCTATGCCGCGCCACCGCAACTCCGAACCGAGATTCTTTCACCCGAGACACTTTCACCCGTTTCGGAAGGCGAAGTCGGTGTTTTGGCTCACTTTGATTTGGCCAACATCCATTCTGTTTCCGCCATTTTAACAGAGGATCTGGGGAGACGGGCCGCACAGAGTTTTGTCTTTTTAGGGCGGGCTTCTGCTGCTGCGGAAAAGGGGTGTTCGCTTACTCTTGACGACTTACTGCACGGAGGCGAATAAAAGAAGAACTCAAAATTCTTATTTAGTATAAACCTTTGAAAAATTGTATGAATTTAAATATATAGAATGAGAATAAACCGGAAAGGCCTAGTCTTTTATTGACTAAAAACCGGACCGACTCTTGCCTTTTATTGCCTTATGAACTATACTTTTCAGAGATAGATGGAAGGTATACTATCGTGGGCTGAAAAGGTAATTTTCGGCCTGAATAATCACCAAATCAACAAAATGGAAGGGAGTGAGAATGGAAAAGGTCTCTCCGAATCAAGTGGGCGAAAGAATCCGTGCCGTCAGGGGAAAACAGACTCAAACGGAGTTTGCCGAAGTGCTTGGCGTGAAGAAGCAAAACTATATCAGCCGATACGAACGGGGCCGTATCCCGTCGCCGGATCTATTAGTACGTATCGCAGAAATCGGACGTGTCACAACCGATTGGTTGTTGACCGGTATGCGGGGCGGGGCACGTGGTACAGCGCTGTCCAAAAACAAGAATCTAAAGAAACTCAAGCCGGGCCGAAAGAAAAAGGTTCTTGGCGTAAAAAAATAAGGAGAGCAAGTGATTCAAGCGACGTCGTTTATTTGGATGGATGGTCAGTTAGTTCCCTGGGAAGAGGCAAAGATTCACGTCCTCACCCATTCGCTTCATTATGGTTTGGGTGTTTTTGAAGGCATCCGTTGTTATAAAGGGGACGAGGGCACGGCAATCTTCCGCTTGGAAGAGCATACTGAACGTTTATTCCGATCTGCGAAAGTCGTTCAAATGGAAATCCCGTTTTCACCTAAAGAGGTCAGTGACGCGATTGTTGAGACGGTTCGTGTCAACAAACTCGAAGAGGGTTATATTCGACCGCTCGCCTACATCGGTTATGGGGAAATGGGCCTCTACGTCAAAGATGCTAAAATACAGCTTTCTATTGCAGTTTGGCCGTGGGGAACCTACTTGGGGGAGGAGGGTCTCCGAAGTGGGATACGGGTGACGGTTTCTTCATTTGCCCGACATCATGTCAATATCAGTTTAACCCGTGCAAAAGTCTCCGGTTATTATGTCAATTCCCAGCTTGCGAAACGAGAAGCCAAAGAGGCCGGTTTTGATGAAGCTGTTCTGCTGGATACAGCGGGTTTTATCGCGGAAGGCCCGGGAGAAAATATCTTCATCGTTAGAAAAGGTGTCTTGAAGACAACGCCGATGAGTTCATCCATTCTGGAAGGCATTACCCGTGAAACCATCCTTCAATTGGCGGAAGAGAACAACATTAAAATTTCTGAAGAACGCTTTACCCGGGATGACCTCTATCTGGCGGATGAAGCCTTTTTCACTGGAACGGCAGCAGAAGTTACGCCGATTCGAGAAGTGGATGGTCGAATGATTGGTTCTGGTGTGCCGGGGCCGATCACAAAGCAGTTACAAAAATCATTTTTTAATATTGTTCGAGGAAAGACCCCTAGTCATCGCGACTGGTTGACCCAAGTCTAAGCCAGATTCCGGCATTTTCATAAAAGCATACCGAACTCTTTTCAATTTGTCCGCAGAATGCGTCGCTCAGCCCGGTGGCCAGTGGAAGCGCCTTCCTCCCATGAGGTGAATATGCAGGTGAAAGACGGTTTGTCCTGCCGACTCTCCGGAGTTAATCACGGTTCGGAATCCTGCCTCTAAAAGTGCATATTGTTTGGCCAGCGTTCTAATCACGGAAAAGAGATGTGACACCGTTACTTCGTCTTGTTGTTCGATGTCGGCCAGGCGGGCAATATGTATTTTGGGAATGATGAGCAGGTGGGTTGGCGCCTGTGGACTGATGTCTTCGAAAGCGAGGGCGACCTCATCCTCATAGACGACCTTGCTTGGAATCTTTTTCTGAATAATCTTGCAGAAGAGGCATTCGGCCTCCGAATGCGGCTTTGGCATACCTGTTCTCCTTTTATCATATGAATAGTGGGATGGCGCTATGTTTTCCGGGATGCTTTTTCTTCCAGTCCGGAAAGGCCTGTTCTCTTTGAAAGTTCCGCCTCGACCTCGGTAAACGGGATGTTCAGGTAGCCCAGGCTTACGAACAGGTGATAAATGAGGTCAGCGGTTTCATGGACGATTTCTTTTCTATCCTCGTTTTTCACCCCGATAATGAATTCCCCCGCCTCTTCCCCGACCTTTTTGAGAATGCGGTCTATCCCTCCCTGCATTAGTTGGGAGGTGTAGGACTTTTCAGAGTGCGCGTCTTTTCTTTCCTGAATGGTTTCGGCAAGCCTTTCCAGTACCGTGCCTTGATTATTAGAAACGCCAGAAAACATTTTTTCAGAGTCTTCTGTTCGATCAATGAGATGCCCTTCTGAAGTCATGCGCCGGAAAAAACAAGTTCTCGCACCCGTGTGGCAGGCGGCGACGACTTGTTCTACCGCGATCAAAAGGCTGTCCTGATCACAATCGACATGGATGTTTTTGATCTTCTGAATATGTCCCGAAGTCTCCCCCTTGCGCCAGAGCTGCTTCCGGGAACGGCTCCAGAAATGGGTTTCGCCAGTTTCAAGGCTGAGCCGAAGTGATTTGTTGTTCATGTAGGCCAGCATCAAGACGGACTTGTTTTGATGATCCTGGATGATGGCCGGAATCAGGCCGTCTTTGAAGACCAGTGTTTCCAGGTCAAGGGTGGGCTGTGTCATCCTAAAAACCTTTCTATTCTCATTTTGAGACCTTTGTTTGCGACAAATTCATATTGCCGAAAAGGGGGTCAGTTTAGATGAAACCTGAAAATATCGCAATAGTGTTTCACACGTGAAACCTTTTTTCGTGTTTGATGCGATTCTCTTGACAATTTTTGAGAGGCTATGCTAGTTTCGCTCGCTTTTCATGACTTTTGAAGTCATACGACTCAACACTCAATTAAGGAGAAACCTATCGTGAAGAAATACCTACTGGCCCCCGGTCCGACGGCAATTTCCCCGGAAGTCCTTTTGTCAATGGCGCAGCCCATCCTCCATCATCGCGCTCCGGAGTTTGGCGAACTGATCAAAAGGGTGAGAGAAGATCTGAAATGGTTGTTCCAGACTGAAAATGAGGTCTTAATCATTGCTTCAACCGGAACCGGTGGCATGGAAGGGTCCGTCTCAAACTTTTTAAATCCGGGAGACAAGGCTCTTTTTGTCAACGGTGGAAAGTTCGGAGAACGCTGGGGCAAGATCTGCAAAAGCTACGGTGTCTTGACGGAAGAAATCACGGTCGAGTGGGGTTGTGCGGTCAATCCGGATGATGTTGCCACAGCGTTGAAAAAAGATCCTACTATTAAAGCCGTTTTCACGCAGGCTTCTGAGACCTCTACGGGTGTTGCCCATCCGATCCGCGAAGTGGCCGAAGTGGTCAAGTCTTATCCCGACTGTCTGATGGTGGTGGATGCGATTTCGGCACTGGGTGTCTTTGATGTGCAGACCGATGCCTGGGGACTGGATGTCGTGGTGAGCGGCTCGCAAAAGGCCTTGGCCCTGCCTCCGGGGCTGGCCTTTGTTGCCGTGTCTGAAAAAGGCTGGGCACGCGCCGACAAGGTGAATAACGCCAAGTTTTATTTTGATTTCAAAAAGGAACATGCTGCCATTAAGAAAAATCAGACGGCTTACACTGCCGCCGTTTCTCTGATTGTGGGTCTGGAGCAGTCCTTGAAAATGATGAAAACAGAAGGCCGGGAAAACATCTATGCCAGGCGAGCCCTGATGGCAAAGGCGCTGAGAGAAGCGATGACGGGCATCGGCCTGGCTTCTTTTCCGAAGCAGTCTCCTGCGGTTTCCGTGACAGCGATTTCGGTGCCGGAAGGTTATGACGGTCAGGCGATCTACAAAGATCTCCGAGTCAAATACGGTATTACGGCAGCAGGGGGGCAGGATCACCTGAAAGGCAAGGTCTTTAGAATCTCCAACATGGGCTACCTTGATACCTTCGACACCATCACTGCGGTCGCGGCGATTGAGATGGTCTTAAAGGCGATGGGCTTTCCCCTTAAACTGGGAACCGGCGTCGGTATCGCTCAGGAAATTCTCTTAAAAAAATAATTAACTGGAGGTAGTATGCGGGTACTAGTCAGCGATGCCCTTGCTGCAAAGGGTGTTGAGATACTAAAAAAAGGCGGCCTGAAGGTCGATGTCAATGTCGGTCTTAAACCGGCGGAACTGCTGGAAGTTATCCCGGATTATGACGGTCTCATTATCCGAAGCGCGACTAAAGTGACCCAGGAAGTGGTTGCGGCGGCCAAGAATCTCAAGATCATCGGTCGTGCCGGTTCCGGCCTCGACAATGTGGATATTCCGGCTGCGACCAAACGGGGCATTGTGGTTATGAACACCCCGGGCGGCAACACTGTGACGACGGCGGAACATGCCTTTGCCTTGTTGATTTCGATGGCGAGGCGTGTCCCTCAGGCCGATGCCTCGACAAAGTCGGGGAAGTGGGAAAAGAAAAAGTTCATGGGCATCGAACTTTTTAACAAGACCCTTGGGATTATCGGAGTGGGTGCGATCGGGAGCCATGTGGCCAAAATCGCACAAGGGATGATGATGAATGTTTTGGCCTACGATGCCTTCCTTTCCCCGGAAAAAGCCAAGGCGCTCGGCGTCGAAGTGGTCGATCTTGAAGGCCTTTTATCTCGATCGGATATCATTACCATTCATGCCCCGCTGACTGCGGATACCAAGCATATGATCAATGCGGCCTCAATTGAAAAAATGAAGGCAGGCGTACGCATCATCAATTGTGCCCGTGGCGGCATCGTCGATGAGGGCGCTCTTTATGAGGCCCTAAAAGCCGGAAAGGTCGCTGGTGCTGCATTTGACGTTTTCGAGAAAGAACCGGTCGATCCCACCCACCCCTTGCTCACATTGGAAAACTTCATTTGTACACCCCACCTCGGTGCGGCAACGAAGGAAGCACAGGAGAATGTTGCCTTGGCGATTGCCGAACAGACGGTTGATTTTCTAGTCCGCGATGTAGCGCGTTTTGCGGTGAACCTACCCTCTGTTCCCTCTGACCTACTTCCTAAATTGCAGCCCTATATTGATCTGGCTGAAAAAGTCGGATCCTTCATTGGCCAGACCAATGAGAGCGGAATTGAAGAGATTACCATTACTTACGTTGGTGAGGCCGCCGATATTGACACGGCACCGATCAAAATCTCGGCCTTGAAGGGACTGTTGAGTCCGATTTTGGAGGAGCCGGTCAACTCAGTCAATGCTCCGGGAATCGCAAAAGAACGAGGGATTCAAATCGTTGAAGGCAAGCGATCTGATGCGGGGGATTTCTCCAGTTTACTTTCGATCAAGGTAAAATCCGGAGAGACGGAACGTACCGTAGTCGGAGCGATCTTTAACAAAACAGAGCCTCGTCTGGTCAAAGTGGACGGAATGTCTCTCGAAGTCATTCCTTTTGGAAATATGCTCTACATCATAAGTGAAGATCAGCCGGGAGTCATCGGGATGCTGGGACAATTTCTCTCGGAACACCATGTCAACATTTCCAGAATGCAGTTGGGTAGAGAAAAGGCGGGTGGCAAGGCAATTTCGGTCATCAGTGTCGATTCCATTCTCGGTTCAGAAGTTCTTGAGAAAATGAGGGCGCTTCCCCACCTCAGGTCCGTCAAACAGGTCAAGATGTAGCGCTTTAAGGAAATAAAAGTCCATTCAAGAGCTGTAAGACGGATCGTCTTACAGCTCTTTTCCTTCAATCATCTGGCGGGTTTTATCCGATGTCATTCTCTACGAAAGTCCTTACCATGATCCCGAAGGGGGTAGCCACCCTCTTGCCGGAAGGCACTTATCGCCGCCGGATGATAGAGCGGGAAATCTTATCCTCTTTTGACCGCTGGGCTTATCAAGAGGTCATCCCGCCCATCTTTGAATATTTGGATGTAGTTGCCCGAGGGCTGGGCACGGAACATCTTGATAACGCCTACAAATTTATAGATCGGGCAACGGGCCGGATTATGCTCCTGCGGCCTGACGTCACACCTCAGATCGCCCGGATTGCGGCAACCCTGCTGGAGGGTGAACCCAGACCGCTTCGACTGTGTTATTCGGCTAATGTCTTTCGTCATGAAGAGGAGCATGCCGGGCGTGAACGGGAGATATTTCAGATCGGCGGAGAGCTGATTGGCCCTTCCGATGCAGAGGCCGATGCGGAGATGATCGCCCTGACCATTGAGATTCTACTCCGTCTCGGTTTAAAAGGCTTTCGCATTATTATCGGGCAAATGGCATTTACACAAGGGATTCTCAGCCCTTTTTCCGCTTCGCCTTTGTTTTCTCAAAAGATTCTGCACTGTGTCTCTAAAAAGGAGGCCTCTCAGTTAGAAAGACTTCTCAACGAAGAACAGGTCGATCAAAAGGTACAGGAACAAGTGCTTGCCTTGATTGATCTGCTGGGTGGCGAAGAAGTCTTTCAAAAGGCCGAATCGCTCAGCCGACACCCGGACTGCATTGCGGGCTTGAAGCGTCTACGAGAGGTTTATGCGATCCTGAAAGCGGCCGGTTACGAAGACCATCTCCTGGTCGATTTGGGCGAAGTCCGAGGTTTCGATTATTACACCGGGACGATCTTTGAAGTCTTGTGTGACGGGGTTGGGTCGGAATTGGGCGGCGGCGGAAGATATGATAATCTGCTGGCCTGCTTTGGTGCGCCCTCTCCCTCGACCGGTTTTGCCCTCTCTATCGAACAGATTCAAATTGCCCTTGCTCATCACGCGACCCCACCTGAAAACGGACAATCCCGTGTCGATTTTCTCCTTCTCCATACACAAAAAGAAAGGGTGAGGGCGATGGCGCTCAGTGCCGAATTACGTGAAGCTGGCTTTCGGGTGATTCGGAAAAATGCAGAAAAAATAGTTGATATAGGGTCTTATCGTGAAGAGGCTCGGAAACAGAAGATCAAAAAGATTCTTGTTGTTCCCGAAGAAAAGGGGGGAAACCTGCCTCAAGTGATTGACTCTGATAACGGTGAAATCCGAACGCAAGATCAACAAGACATTTTGGCCTGGCTCCGCACCTAATCCCTGGAAATAGACTCTCATGCCTACTGTCGAACAATCCATTCTAAAATTACCGCCTCAGAATATTGATGCGGAACAGGCCGTGCTCGCTGCCATTCTACTGGATAATATGGCTATGACCCGGGTGCTCGACACGCTCAGTGTTGATGACTTCTACAAGGGTGTCCATCGAAAAATCTATAGCGCGATGGTTGATCTGAATGAGGTGAATGAAGCGATCGACCTCATTACCCTCTCGGATCGACTTCGAGCGAGTAATCACTTGGAGGCGGTGGGTGGTGCGACCTATCTCGCCGACCTCTTGAATAGTGTCGCCACAGCGGCAAATGTCCTGCAACACGCAAAGATCATTCATGAGAAAGCTGTTTCGCGGGATCTCATCAGTATTGCAACCGACATCGTCACCAAAGGCTACGAAAATGACGGGAAGGTCGAGGACTTGCTCGATCAGGCGGAACGAAGCATCTTTGCGATTTCTGATAAGACGATGCGGACCTCCTTCTCTCCGATGAAAGATCTGCTTAAAAAAAGTTTTGAGATCATTGAAAAACTGGCGGACCAGAAACTGACCGGCCTTCCGTCCTACTATAAAGACCTGGACAAGATGACCTCCGGTTTGCAGCCCTCGGATTTGATTATTGTTGCAGGACGTCCTTCAATGGGAAAAACGGCATTTGCCATTGGCATGGCCCAGAATGTCGCCATTCAAAATGGTGGAACGGTGGGCATTTTCAGCCTTGAAATGTCCAAGGAGCAGCTTGTGCTTCGGATGCTCTGCTCAGAAGCGCGCGTCGATGCGCATAAACTCCGTACCGGATTTCTCGGTCGGCCGGGCAATAATAATTGGGAACAGTTGATTCGGGCCGCCGGTAAACTGAACGAGGCGCCCATTTTTATTGATGACACGCCTGCCATGACCATCCTTGAAATGCGGGCAAAGGCCCGCCGTCTGAAAGCGGAACACAACTTAAGTCTGATCATTGTGGACTACCTGCAACTCATGCGGGGCAGGGCGGATGTCAACAGCCGGGAACAGGAGATTTCCGACATCTCCCGTTCACTTAAAGGACTGGCGAAGGAACTGAAAATTCCTGTTATCGCACTGTCTCAGCTTTCACGGGCAGTGGAATCCCGACCCGAAAAGAAGAAACGCCCCATCCTTGCCGACCTGAGAGAATCCGGGGCGATTGAGCAGGATGCCGATGTGGTGCTCTTTATCTATCGTGAAGAGGTGTATGATCCCTGCAAGTGTGCATATGACGGCGAGTGCATCTGCGGAAGAAGAGGGGTCGCAGAAATCATCATTGGCAAACAGAGGAACGGGCCAATCGGAGATATCCCGATGGCCTTTATTTCAAAATACACCCGATTTGAAGACCTCTCCAGTGACCATCCTAGGCGTTTTCGGCAAGAGTGAATACGCATTACTTCCTTCAGCAGGGCCTCGTAAATGGCTGCTTTGATTTGACTTTCATTCGTATTCACCCTATAATTTTTTGATGAAAGCCCTCATTGAAAGCCACGGCAAACTCATTCCAAATCAGTCTTTATTTTTTGGGAGATCCTGATGTTCGGAATTGGAATGCCGGAAATGCTGATACTGCTTGTGATCATTCTTGTGATCTTTGGCGCAGGAAAATTGCCCGAAATCGGCGCGGGGCTCGGTAAAGCCATTCGGGGATTTAAAAAAGGCGTTTCTGAGCCGGATGAAATTGATGTGACGCCGGGCGATCACCCGCAAGAAAAAACCAATGAGAAAGTCTCTCATTAATAAGTGAGACCTTCCTAAACATGTTTAAAAGTCCGATTGAATGCCTCTCGAAGTCTCCTCCTCGCGATGCCATGTCCTTTATTCGCTACTTATTGCCTTTCTCCTTACTCGGCCTTCTCGTCTCCTGTACGACAATACAAAAAGAAGCGGTCAGCGCCGCCGGACAGCAGACGAGCGAGATACCGACTCAAGAGCATGCCCGCCAAGAAGATCAAGCTGTTCCCAGTCCAATGGCCTACTTCCATGTCATGCGTGGTCTGCAATTTGAGGAAGAGCGAGCAGTCGGCACAGCCCAGGAAAGTGATCGGCTTGCTTTGGCCGAATACCTGACAGCCTTAAAACACGATCCAAAGTCCGTGTTTCTTTTGAAGCGCATTGCGGTACTGCATAGTCGTCTAGGGCACAAAAAAGATGCCCTGCTTTACGCCGAGACAGCGCGAAGGTTGTATCCCCGAAACGGAGAAGTTTTCCTCTTGGTCGGAGATCTGCACATAGCGTCGGGTAATGCTCAAAAGGGTCTTTATTTTTATGAACAATCGATTCAACTTGCTCCCGAAAACAAAGAGGCCTATTTAAAGATCGCCGGGGTTTACGCCGACAAACGCGACTTTAAGACCGCTGAAAAAATGGTCAAAAAAGGTCTAAACTCGGGGGAGCCGACTCCGATGGCCTATTATTATCTCGGTCGGCTTGTAGTAGAAAGAGGGAAACTGGAAGAGGGTATCGACTATTTTCGGCAGGCGCTTATCTTAAACCCCTATTTTGAACCGGCCCACCTTTCCATCGCAGCGATTCTGGAACGTCAGAAAAAGGAACAAGAAGCAATCAAGGTTTATAAAAATGTTCTCAAGCGGATCAACCCGAGGAATCAGCAGGCGATTACACGTTTAATCCAGTTATTGATTCGCACCAGATCTTTGGATGAAGCCATCAACCTTCTTGACCTGCTTTCGGCTGAGAATCCGTCAAACCTTGATATTCCGCTTCAAAAGGCCCATGTTCTGGTTCAGAAAAAGGACTTTGGAGAGGCAATAAAAGTCTTGTTGCCGGTATTAAAAGCAACGCCTGAAGACCGTCGTCTGCAGATCTACCTGGCAACGCTCTATGAAGAAAACAATGAACTGGATCAGGCCGTCGCTGCTTATCAATCCATCCTGGAGCTTAATCCGGACGCTTACGATGTGAGAATTCGATTGGGTTACCTTTATTTTTATCGTCTGAAAAATATTTCGGATGCCCTTGTTCAGGGAAAATTTGCAAAAGAGATCGACCCGAAGCGAGCGGAATCCTACCTTTTTACGGGTTTGGTCCTTCATGATGCAGAGCGCTATGAAGATGCGGTCGACAGTTTTTTAGACGGTATTGAAGTAAAACCCTCTTTACCCAACCTGCATTTTCATCTCGGGGCGGCCCTTGATAAATTGAACCAGTTTGATGAAATGGTTCAGGCCATGAGAAAAACAATCGAGTTAGATGCAAAACATGCAAATGCCTTGAATTACCTGGGTTACACCTATGCAGACAAGGGAATAGAGCTTGATCAGGCAGTCGACCTGATCAGACGGGCACTTGTAATTCGTCCGAATGACGGATACTTTATCGATAGTTTAGCGTGGGCATATTACAAAAAAGGGATGCTTCAGGATGCCCTTGATCTACTTCAAAAGGCCGTTTTGAGTATTCCAGATGACCCGACTATTCATGAACATTTGGGGGAAGTTCATCTCCGGAGTAACCAGAGCGAACTGGCTAGAAAAGCATGGGAACGTTCATTGGCGCTGAATCCTGAAAATGACGATCTCATCGCCCGTTTCAAGGCGGCCGGTTTCGGCACACCCGAAACCAAAGGCATACCGAAACGCATAAACGGTATCCCTTCGCTGATCCTGAAATAGAGCCTCTATAGAGGCCTGCTTGTAGTACACCTGAAATGAAAATGAGAGACGCAAAAGGATTTACTTTGATCGAACTTGTGATCATGCTTTCCATCGTGCTTATTCTTGTTGCGATTGCCGTCCCGAATTATTCCAGTTCTGTTGCCCGCTCGGAACAGACAGAAGCAAAATCAAGCCTCGCCGAGATTTATGTCAAAATGATGAGCTTCGAGCCTTTATCGCTGGAAAATGGAACAGCGCTTGATGGTTTCTCACGGGTATCCTCTTTGCTAGATATTGGCTTTAATCCACCTGAAAATGCGCATTATTCATATAGCCTCGTTTCAACGACGGATGGTTTCACAGCGACGGCGGAGGGCATCTCTGGTAGGGTCATCGGGGACAAATGGCAAGTGAGTGAAGTTCAAAAGATGCCTTTTGATGTGGACGAGGACCGATTTGACGGATAGCAGGTCTAATAAACTTGAACAAAAATTGTCAGTGCAGACAAGAGTCGGCTCTTTTTTTGTGAGAGAATAATGGTGCATTATAGTGTGTTTATGGCAAGGCATTGAAAACAAACAACTTTTACTTGAAGACAACGCGTGGCATAAATAATGTATATCAAAAAGAAGAAACGAGACATTAAAAACAGCGAACTACATAGAGGAGAGAAAAGAATGATCAAAAAAATGAAGAATCAAAAAGGTTTTACACTGATTGAACTGATGATTGTCGTCGCAATTATTGGAATTTTAGCCGCAATTGCGATTCCAAACTTTTTAAATTATCAGGCGAAATCACAGCAAGCGGAAGCCAAGGTCAACCTGGGCGCAGTCTTCACAAATATGACGGCATATGCTGCTGAAAACAACACGGGTTATACGGGTGCAACCCTCGCCAATATCGGATTTGCAACGGCAGGAGCGACCCGATATGGCTACACACTTTCTGCTTTAGCAAATACTACATTTACTGCATCAGCAACAGGTGCTTCGGGTCGTGTTGTCGGAGATGTTTGGACGATTAATCAGTCCAAAGTTTTGACGGACGTCGATAAGACTAAATTTACCAAGTAAGACTTCATCACAAGGTGGGCGGATCACCTGATCCGCCCACCTTTTTTTGTGCGCTTGAGAGCCCTTTGATTTCTAAAAAAATCACTGGTTTTTTTCCACCTCTTATTTTTTTTCTTACCTTTTCCCTCTACCTTTTTACAAGCCTTCCCCTAACCTATTGGAGAGATACGCCGGAGTTTCAAACGATCGGATTCCTGCTGGATATCGCCCATCCTGCGGGATCTCCCTTTTATGCCTTAGTCGTTAAGCTATTCACCTATATTCCCATCGGAAGCATCGCATTTAAAACCACCCTGGTTTCGGCGGTTTTCGGGGGGGGCATTTCAGTGTTACTTTACCTGTGCCTCCGTTTTCTTTTGCATAGACTGTTTGAAAATGGAAAGTCAGCCGTTGGCGTGGCGCCGTCCCGCATCATTGCTCTTTCCTCAACTCTTGTTTTTTCATTTTCAAATGCCCTATGGGAAAACTCAAATGCAACAGAGGTTTATACCCTCCAAAATTTCTTCACGCTTCTTTTTGTTTTAATCCTCCTCAAGACTCATCTTCTCTTAAAATATGAGACACATCCTAACAAACAAATTTTTGCTCTTTTTTTTACTTTGGCGTTTCTTTTCGGGCTGGGCCTCGGGGCACATGCAATCTTAATCTTGTATCTTCCGTGTTTGTTCTTTCTGGTCTACTTTATCTGGATAAAACGCTTTTCATTAAATATGATTAAAACCTATTCCCTTTTATTTTTCTTCTTTCTATTAGGGTTTTCAATCTACCTTTATTTGCCTGTCCGATCGATACAAAACCCATTGTATGATTGGGGAAACCCGGAAACATTCTCTAATTTTTTAGTCCACATTACAGACAGAAAAGATGCGAGTTTCCACTTTAGCCTGCCTGCACCTATTATTGGGCAACTGAGCCATTTTCTGGATTTACTGGTAGAAAACTTTTCATGGCTGGGTTTATTCATCACTGGTCTTGGATGTTGCTACCTTATATCGAAAAAAGAGACGAAACTACTTGTTGTATTAGGTGTTTTTGCCCTCCCCCCGTTTATCTTTTTTATTCGATATTGGCGATGGCACTCGGCCTATATGCCAAGCTTCCTCATATTGACCTTTTTTCTATCCATTGGACTTTATTTTATAAGGAATCTTACCTCTGAGTGGCAGGCGAAGTATGACTATCACCCATCGTATAATACCGTTATATTTTGTCTCTTGGGGATTCAGTTGTTTTCCCTTTTTTCGTCTCATATTTTTGATAACTTAAAGCATGACTATTGGGGTGCCGGTGATATCTATCAATCAGTGATTAACGATGTCCCACCTAACTCCATTATCTTCATGGAGAATACTGTTTTCGGCATGAATTATACCCAGCAGGTTTCCGGAATGCGTCCGGATGTGACACTGATGAGTATCGCCGATATTCTTGAGCCGAGCATCTATACGACGATTACGCAGGAAGGGCATCCGAATGTCGTCATTCCTAAAACAAGCCCAGGACGACTCGGTCCGAAAATCATTGAAAAAAATATTGCGGCTCATCCAATTTATTGGGAACCCGGACTCAGAGGCAGCCGTCTTGTTGCACGCAAACTGACTCCTGAAGGCTTCTTATTCAAGGTTGCAGCAACAGAGCTTGAAATTGATGCTGAAATAAATGAACGCTCACAAAAAAAGTTTTTTGAGCAAGTTGCTCCCCACGCCGATTTCCTGGATTATGAAGAAAGAACATTCTACTGGAATATTTTAAATGGTCGGGGATTATACTATTTTGACTTACGGTATTTTGGTCTTGCGCTGGCCTATTTTGAAGTGGCCAATACGATGATTCAGGATGAGCTTTGGTCGTTAAAAATGATTGCTGCCACCCATCTCAATTTAAATCATCCAGATAAAGCAGAGCAGATGTTACTCCATGCACTTTCAAAAAATAATAACGACAGCGAGGTTCACCGGGACTTAGGTTCAATTTATTTATTTAATAAGGATCTGAAAAAGGCCGAAGAATATTTTGAAACTGCGCTTAGGATGAATAAAGTCGACCTGGTATCAAACTATGCTCTCGGGGAAATTAAAGAAGGGCAAGGCAAGATGGACCAAGCCCTCTCATATTACCAAAAGGTCTATCAAAGCAACCCGAATTTCAGGGAAATTCAAAATATTATGAACCGCTTTAAAAAAGACATCTAGTCTCACGAAGGGAAGCCGGCTTGTTAAAAAACAAACAAATCGCTGTTGTCATTCCGGCGTATAATGAAGAAAAATTAATCGCCCAAACCATAGAAGGCATTCCTGCATACGTTGACCGTATTTTTGTTGTGGATGACTGTAGTCAGGATCTTACCACTGAGATCGTCAATCTTTATGTTGAAAAAGACCCGGAACGCGTTGTACTGCTTCAACACAGCCACAACAAAGGCGTCGGAGGCGCAATTGTTACCGGATACAAAAAAGCCCGAGACGAGAAAATTGATGTTGCCGCCGTCATGGCCGGGGATGCGCAAATGGACCCCGACGATCTCGAACGTATCGTCTCTCCCGTCGTGGACGAGGAAACCGACTATGTCAAAGGCAACCGACTGTTTCGTGGCGAATCATGGGATATGATCCCGCATTACCGCTATCTGGGCAATTCGATGCTCTCCCTGCTGACAAAAATTGCATCCGGATATTGGCATATCGCCGATTCCCAAACCGGCTATACCGCCATTTCCCTAACAGCTCTCCGGACTTTAAAGTTAGATACGATCTATGAACGCTACGGGATGCCGAATGACATTCTGATCAAGTTGAATATCTGTAACTTTTCCGTTAGAGATGTCTCCATTCGTCCCGTTTACAACATCGGAGAAAAATCGGGCATACGTCTCTTAAGCGTCATTCCGAAGATCTCCTGGTTGCTCTTGAAAGGCTTTGTGCGGCGGATGGTCGAAAAATATATCATTCGGGATTTTCACCCCCTGATCTTTTTTTATTTGTTAGGCATTTTTCTGACGCCCACAGGGACTCTGCTGGGACTTTACCTCGCGATATTGCGATTAAGCGGCTCTGAAGTGACCGCAACCAGCGCCCTCTTTTCCGCTTTTCTCATCATCTCCGGCCTGCAATCCCTGTTTTTTGCCATGTGGTTCGATATGGAATACAACAAAAAACTCAGGTAATTATTTGTTTGAATCCGAATACATCAGACGGGGTTTGCAAATGCTGGTCTCTGGAAAGTTTTTTGACGCGCCGGGTTTGTCTGCCTTACGGATGTCCGTTTACCGACTTTTTTTTGAAATAGGCCACGAAACCCTTGTTGTTCACGACAGCCTCTTTACGCGACCCCATCACTTAAAAAGCGGATACTTGAAACTGGGCAAGCACGTCGGCATCAATCATCATGTCGAAATTGACTATTCGGGAGGCGTTACGATTGAGGACGATGTCTGGATCTCCCAATATGTTCTCATCGAAACCCACAAACATTCCGTTAAAACAAGGGCCTTGAAAAAGAACCAGGAAATCCTGCTTAATGCACTGTCTATCGGTCAGGATGCCTGGATCGGCGCAAACGTCGTGATTCTTCCGGGTGTGAAAAAAATCGGCAAAGGGGCTGTTGTCGGTGCGGGATCAATTGTCACAAAAGATGTTCCAGACTATGACATTGTTGCTGGCAGTCCGGCGAAGAGCATCGGTCGTCGTCAAGAAACATCGTAAGGCCCCTCCTATTAGTCTATTCCAATGGAGAAATGAGTCTGAACAGCGGGGTGAATGTCTTAAGCGGCCTCCTGTTCATCTATTTTTTTAAAGAGCAGATCTCTTGCTCGGGTTAAGCGCCTTGCAGCTTCATTATCACTTATTTCTAAAGCAA
>JAJDBU010000010.1 GCA_029261195.1 Nitrospirota bacterium
ATAGGACAAAAGATGCCGCTTATGAGCTTGCGAGTGACATGAGTGAAGGATCAGATCAGAAAAACGTGAGAAATTTTTCTCACGAAATCGCTGTGCTCCTTCTGAGGGGTAAGCGGGCCTGACTTTTTCAGCAAGCCCTAATTATTTTTATAAAAACTTTTTATTAAAGTAAGTAGTAGTAGTGCAAGGGTTTTTATATGAAAAAAATTCATAACTCATTTAAAGATAACATTTTTTTATGGTGATAGTAATGTGGATAAACTAAGCGATTATTCTATTCATATTGATTGTCCTCAGTCCTTTGCGTATAATTCCACAGCTAAGAGTAATTCCCACCTGATGAGATTGTTTCTAATTCCATTTATTGAATCTAAACTTTTGAAAAAATAATAAAAAAATAATCCACAGTTGTTTATAATGCTGTGAATAACTTTTAGGTTTCTTATATGAGATTAGATTTAATATGGGAAAGGGTCTTACTTCAAATTAAGTCTGTCATTAAAGAGCAGGCTTTTGATTCTTGGCTTAAGCCGACTTTTCTTCACTCTATAGGAGAAAAAGAAATCGAAGTCTCAGTTCCAAACCGATTTTTCGGGGAATGGATTACAGATCATTATCACTCGATGATTATTGATGGATTAAAGAAAGAATTGTCCCAAGAAAACATAAAGGTTAAATATGTTTCGAGAGAGGATATATCAGACAAAATAGAAATTATTAAAAAAGAGAAACAAAAAAAACAATCGGGTTATAATCTCAACCCACGCTACCAATTTGATAGTTTTGTTGTGGGTACAAGTAATCAGTTTGCACATGCTGCATCTCTTAAAGTGGCAGAGCGTCCTGGTGTAACTTATAACCCTTTATTTCTTTATGGCGGTGTCGGACTTGGGAAAACACATTTGTTAAGCGCTATAGGAAATTATCTCTATACGGATAATAAGAGCATTCGTATTACCTACCTTTCTGCAGAAAAATTTACAAATGATGTCATTAATTCTATTCGTTACGATAAAATGGCAGAATTTCGCAACAGGTATCGTAATGTTGATGCACTTTTAATTGATGATATTCAGTTTATTTCCGGGAAAGAGCGGACTCAGGAAGAATTTTTTCATACTTTCAATACACTCTATGAATCGAGTAAGCAGGTGGTCATTTCAAGCGACCGTTCAGTGAAAGAAATATCCGATATTGAAGAGCGGCTCCGATCACGATTTGAAATGGGTTTGATTGCGGATATTCAGCCCCCCGATCTTGAGACAAAAATTGTGATTCTTCGTCGTAAAGCGGAAATTGAAAATATATCGCTTCCCAATGATGTTTGCCTTTTTTTAGCAAGTAACATCAAAACAAATGTCAGGGTATTGGAAGGCTCGTTAATCCGCTTAGGTGCTTTTAGCTCTTTGACTGATCAAAAAATAACTGTTGAAATGGCAAAAAGGGTCTTGAGTGATACCATTCAGGAACGTAAAAAAAATATTACGATTGAAGAGATTATCAAGGCAGTCACAGAGCGATTTCAGATTAAAGTGAGTGAGTTAAAATCGAAAAAAAGAACAAAAAATCTGGTCACACCCAGACAGATTGGCATGTATTTGTCCAGGCAACTGACTTCACAGTCTTTTCCAGAGATTGGAAAGGCCTTTGGTGGAAAAGACCACTCTACAGTGATTCATGCCTACAAACAGATTGATAAATTAAAAAATGAAGACTATAACTTGAAGGCGACCCTGGAAGATTTGGCCAAGCGCTTGAGGGAGGCATAGATATCATTACTCGTCCTGAGATGAGGATCATAATGAAAGTTAACGATGAAAATTAAAATAGACAGAAAAGATCTTCTAGCCGGGATACAACGTGTTCATGGTGTTGTAGAAAAAAAGAATACAATGCCTATTCTGACACATATTTTGATGAATACTCAGGATCAGAGTGTCTCCTTTTTTGCAACCGACCTTGAGGTCGGCATACAAGGTCATTTTCCGGCAGAAGTCATTGAAGCTGGCAGTATTACGGTTTCAGCAAGAAAACTCCATGAAATTGTAAGAGAATTTCAAGAAGGACCGGTCAGTATACAATCTGACACCAATTATTGGATTGTGATTGAATCGGGGAAGAGCCGTTTTAGAATCGTTGGTCTGCCTCCTGAAGAATTTCCCGTCGTCCCGCCGATCAATAGTGAAACGAGTATAGAAATAAATGCGACTCTTTTTTCCAGTTTAATAAGACGGACGCTTTTTGCGGCGGGAGAAAATGCAGCGCAGTATATCCTGAACGGATTGCTCATCCAAATAGAAAAGAATTCGGAACGTAATGGCCTGATTCGTTTAATTGCAACCGATGGACACCGTTTGGCCATTACGGAAGGTGAAGTGAGTGGGCCGAATTCTTTTAACGAAGAAGGAATAATTGTTCCTAAAAAGGCGATATTGGAGATCAAAAAAGCCCTGGATGAAGGCGATGTAGAGGGAAACCCGAATCTCTCCATCGGAGATAATCTCTTGGTCTATCGTTGGGGAAGTGTTTTGATTACTTCTCGCTTGGTCGAAGGGGACTTTCCAAATTATCAAAAAGCCATCCCTGTTGGAAATGACAAACATGTTTCAATGCAAAAGAGTGATTTGGAAGGGGCGCTTCGAAGGGTTTCCGTCTTGGCCAGAGAAAAGACAAGTGCGGTGAAGTTCAGCCTCGAAGCAGGACGGATTATTTTAAGTGCAAGTAATCCTGAGATGGGTGAAGCACAGGAAGAGATTGAAGCCTCATTTGAGGGAGAAGGTTTTGTTACCGGATTTAATGCCCGCTACCTCTTAGATGCCCTTTCTGCGATTACAAAAGAAGAAGCGGTACTGGAATTCAAGCAGGCGGACTCCCCTTGTTTAATCAAAGAAAAATCAGAAGGTTTTCTCTCCGTTATCATGCCCATGCGTGTTTAATGATCGTTTAATCTTTCAGGTTTAATCCTTACAGACAAAACTAACTACTCAAAGGAAACCATGTCGACCGAAAAAGAATTACCCGAGAAAAAAACAGACAATTATGACGCAGGAAAGATCAAGATCCTGGAGGGCCTTGAAGGGGTACGTAAGCGCCCTGCCATGTATATCGGAAGTACCGGTCTGGAAGGTCTCCACCACCTCGTTTACGAAGTGGTGGATAACTCTGTTGACGAAGCCATGGCGGGATATTGCAATGATATTGGTGTCATCATTCATATTGATCAGTCGATTACAGTTATCGACGATGGTCGTGGCATTCCGACTGATCTTCATCCCACTAAAAAAATCTCTGCGGCTGAAGTTGCACTGACCTATCTCCATGCCGGGGGAAAGTTTGACAATGAAACTTATAAGGTTTCAGGGGGCTTGCACGGCGTCGGTATTTCCGTTGTCAATGCGCTTTCAGAATGGTTGGAATTGGAGATTAAACAAGCCGGGATTGTTTATCAGCAGCGCTACGAATACGGCAAGCCCTGTGGTCCGCTCTCTGTCACAGGAAAAACAAAAAAACGGGGAACAAAGATCCGGTTTAAGGCAGATACCGGGATTTTTAATGAGGTCATCTATTCATATGATCGGCTCAGTGAGCGACTCAGGGAACTCGCCTTCCTCAATCGCGGCCTGAACATTACGATTGAAGAAGAGCAGGGTGAAAAGAAACAGCTCCTAGCTTACGAGGGAGGGATTGTCTCTTTTGTCGAGATGTTGAATGAAAATAAAAGCCCGCTTCACAAACCCATCTACGTCGAACGGGAAAAAAATACTGTCATGCTTGAGTTGGCGATGCAATATAATGACAGTTTTACAGAACATATCTTTTCATTTGCCAACAACATTAACACCCGAGAAGGCGGAACCCACCTTGCCGGCTTAAAGGGAGCCCTTACCCGAACCTGTAATGCCTATGGTCTAGCCAACAAAATCTTGAAAACAGGGGAATCCTTATCCGGCGATGATGTGCGAGAAGGACTGACGGCGGTCATATCTGTTAAAATTCCGGAACCTCAGTTTGAGGGACAAACCAAGACTAAGCTTGGAAACTCCGAGGTGAAAGGTATTGTTGAAGCCGCCGTCAATAATGCACTTGCAGAATATTTTGAAGAACACCCCGCTGTTGCAAAACGGATTATCGAAAAAGCGATTAATGCCTCACGGGCACGGGATGCGGCGAGGAAAGCTAGAGAACTCATCCGCCGTAAAAGTATTCTGGATGGCGGAACCCTTCCGGGAAAACTGGCGGATTGTTCTCAAAAAGATCCGGCCTTGAGCGAAATCTACCTGGTAGAGGGAGATTCAGCCGGAGGATCGGCCAAGCAGGGACGGGACCGGCGTTTTCAGGCCATTCTGCCCTTAAAAGGAAAAATCCTGAATGTCGAGCGGGCCCGTTTCGACAAAATGATTTCTTCGGAAGAAATTCGAATCCTGATCACAGCCTTAGGCACTGGAATCGGGAGCGAAGATTTTAATATCGACAAGACCCGCTACCACCGCATTATCATCATGACCGATGCCGATGTCGATGGGGCTCACATTCGTACCCTCTTACTCACCTTTTTTTACCGGCAGATGGCCGCTTTAATCGAAAAGGGCTATATCTACATTGCACAGCCTCCCCTCTTTCGTGTCAAAAAAGGGAAAAAAGAGCGTTATGTCAAGGACGAAGCGTCGATGCAGGATCATTTGATCGGCCTTGCGGGAGATGAAATGTCACTCACGCTCAGACCTGAGGAAACAAAGGCCGGTGGAGCCCGCTTCAAATCCCTGTTAAAAAAATTGATTGCCTATGAGGCGATCATTCAGCATTTTTCGAGGAAAGGTATTGATGACGAGCTCCTTCGAGGCATTACGCAAACAGCACATCTTGACAAAGAATTGCTGCGGGACCGGGATGCGCTTAATCGTCTCTTTGAAAAAGTAACAGCGGAATGGAGAGACTTACACCCGACTGATACAATCACATTCGACATTGCCCAGGACGAAGAACATGCTTCTCTACAAGTTAACTGCCATCTTCAGAAACATGGTGCTTACCTGGATTTTCAGTTCGATGAGGCCTTGATCGGCTCCCCTGAATTCAAGGAACTCAAAAAGCTTTCTCCTTTAAATATCGGTTTGGGTGAGGAACCTTACCAATTGACGGATGGAGAGGGTGAACATGAATACCACACTGCCGCCGAAATCATCGAACATGTCCTGAAGCGGGCCAAAAAGGGTTTGTCGATTCAGCGCTATAAAGGGCTGGGCGAGATGAACCCCGACCAGCTTTGGGAAACAACGATGGATCCTGAAAAGCGAACTTTGCTGAAGGTCACCCTGGAAAATGCCTATGAGACAGACGAAATCTTTTCAGTTCTGATGGGCGATGCGGTCGAACCGAGAAGAAAATTTATCGAAGACCATGCTTCAGACGTAAAAAATCTCGATATTTAATTCATCAATTATCACTTTTTCCCCCCATTCAAGGGAAAACTAACGATTACGGAGCTTAAATGCCGGATCTCGAACACAGAACAACTGTAAACCTGGAAACAGAAATGAAGGCGGCCTACATCGATTACGCGATGAGCGTCATTGTTGGGCGTGCCCTTCCCGATGTCCGGGATGGTCTGAAACCCGTACATCGACGGATCCTTTATGCGATGTTCCGGGAAGGCCTGCTTTCCAACCGGCGCTATTCAAAATCGGCCGGTGTCGTTGGCGAAGTCCTCAAAAAATACCACCCTCACGGCGATACGGCGATTTACGACACAATGGTTCGCATGGCGCAAGACTTCAATCTGCGTTACACCCTCGTTGACGGGCAGGGAAACTTCGGTTCCGTCGATGGGGATCGGGCTGCCGCCTATCGTTATACCGAGGCTCGCCTGACGAAGGTGGCCGAGGAAATCCTGGCCGACATCGACATGGATACGGTCGATTTCACGCCGAACTTTGACGAAACGGTGATGGAACCGCTTGTCATGCCCTCCCGGATTCCCAATCTGCTGATGAACGGCTCCACAGGTATTGCCGTCGGCATGGCGACCAATATTCCTCCTCACAATCTGGGAGAACTCTGCGACGGTCTCATTGCCCTCTTAAATGATCGTGAACTCCCGATTGAAGGGCTCATGGAACACATCAAGGGTCCGGACTTTCCGACCGCCGCTTTTCTCTATGGCAGGGAAGGCATCGACAATGCCTTCAGAACCGGTCGGGGCATTCTCGTACTTCGAGCCCGCGCGGTGATCGAGGTCCATCCGAGAACGGAACGCGAGACCATTGTCGTGACCGAACTTCCGTATCAGGTCAACAAGGCGCGTCTTCTTGAAAAGATCGGTGGCCTGGTCCGGGCCAAGAAACTCGAAGGGATCTCTGAACTGCGAGATGAATCTGACCGGGACGGGATGCGGATCGTCATCGAACTGAAGAAGGGAGAGATTGGCACCGTCATTCTAAACCAGCTTTACAAACACACCCAGATGCAGAACTCCTTCGGTGTCATCATGTTGGCCCTCGTCAAGAACCAGCCGAAAGTGATGAACCTTAAGCAGATTCTCCAGCACTTTCTGGATTTCAGGCGGGAAGTCATCGTCAGGCGTAGCCGTTATGAACTCCGTCAGGCCGAGGCCCGCGCCCATGTACTGGAGGGCTTGAAGGTTGCACTGGATCACCTCGACGCCGTGATTGCTTTAATCCGGGGCTCGGCCTCACCCGACATCGCGAAGCAGGGTTTGATCAGTCAATTTGAGCTTTCGCTCATCCAGGCTCAGGCCATTCTGGAAATGAGACTCCAGCGCCTCACCGGCCTGGAACGTGAAAAACTCATTGCGGAACTCAATGCCATTCTGGAAAAGATTGCTGCATTAAAAACACTGCTTGCAGACGATGAGCTCATCCGCAGGGTGATTAAGTCCGATTTGAAGGAGATCAGGGAAAAGTATGCCGATGCCCGCCGCACAGAAATTGTTCCGGACACCGGTGAGCTAAAGATTGAAGACCTGATCGCCCAGGAAGAAATGGTGATTACGGTTTCTCGGAGCGGTTATATCAAGCGAAGTCCGTCCTCGAATTACCGGAGCCAGCGAAGGGGCGGCAAGGGAAAGGTCGGGGCCGGTCTGAAAGAGGAGGACCTGGTGCGCCATCTCTTCATCGCATCGACCCACGATTATCTACTCTTTTTTACTGATACAGGACAGGTCTACTGGTTGAAGGTCTACCAGGTGCCGGAAGCGAGTCGGACTTCCAAGGGAAAGGCCATCGTCAACCTGCTCCAGCTTGCCCAGACCGAAAAAATCACGGCGATTTTATCCGTTGATCAGTTTGACGAGGGGCGCTTTGCCGTTATGGCAACCAAAAATGGCACGATTAAAAAGACGGCCTTGAGTGCCTATAGTCACCCCAGAGTGGGCGGCATTCGCTCAATCAACCTGGCAGAGGGAGATCGATTAATCTCTGTCCGTCTCACAGCAGGCAATCACGACATCCTGTTAGGGACACGACACGGCTTTGCCATCCGCTTTTCAGAGGAAGATGTGCGCGCAATGGGGCGGATTGCCACCGGCGTGATCGGGATTCGACTGCGGCGGGGTGACGAGGTGATCAGCATGGAGACCCTGGCTCCCGATCAACGGACATCGATTTTGACGGCGACGGCAATGGGTTTTGGTAAACGGACGGAACTCTCCGAATACCGGCGTGCCCATCGTGGCGGCAAAGGGGTGATTACCATTCAGACCAGTATAAGAAATGGAGAAGTCATTGATGCCTTCCAGGTCGATCAAGAAGATGAAGTGATGATGATCACCGAAAATGGAAAAATTGTTCGACTCAGAATGGCAGATATCCGTGTTATCGGTCGCAACACCCAGGGGGTGACTCTCATCGATATGGCTGAGGGAGATAAACTGGTTTGTGTCGCAAGGTTGGTTGACAAGGGAGACCGACTCGAAGCGGGAGAAAACGAAGCAGGTGATGAGGATTAAGCGGAGAATAATTTGTTACAAAAGCTACGAACAGGTTTTAAGGTCCTCAGCCTCCTGGGGCTTATCGCTGCTTGTGTACTATTCATCGGCTGGGGCATTTCAGCGCGTGAAGACTGGATGGCAAACGACTTGATGGAGGTCGCTGAAAATAAGTGGCAGCATGAGGATTACCTCGGAGCGATTCGTAATTTTGAACAGGTTGTCGAACAATATCCTGAAAATAGAGTCCTTTCTGAGGCACACTACGGAATCGGTATCGTTTCATTCTTGTACATGAACGATGCAAAAGCGGCAGAAATCGCATTTAAAAAGGTTGTCCAATTAGAAAAATCGATCGCGGGTCTGGTGGAGCGTGGTTTGGAAGCCCGAAGGCATCTGGCTGAAATCTATGAAAAGAAGCTGGATCAGTTAAGTGATGCGATCGTGATCTACGAGGGCATCATTGAAGTGAGTCCGGATCAGGAAGAAGTGCTGTCGAGCCGTTACAAAGTTGGAGAACTCTATGCCGCTTTAGGTGACTTGGCACAGGCCCGGATAGAGTGGGATCTACTTGTCAAGAGAGATCCTGCGAGCCACTGGGCTGCCGAAGCCCTTTACCGAAAAGGCGGAAGCTACTTTGGTGTCGGGGCATGTAAAGAGGCGATTTCTGTCTACAGGGTGCTCTATACAGACTATCCGAATGATGAAAAGAGCCCTTATGCGAAGCTGAATGCCGCCGATTGTCTGCAAATGGAAAACCAGCCTAAAGCAGCTTACGCACTCTACAAAGAACTCGAAACAAACCATCCAAACAAGGTCCTGATTGCCCGAAAGATAGCCGCATTAGAGCCCCTCACCCAGACGACAAATTAGCAGCTGACCAGCCTTGTCAAATCTTAAAGTCATTCCAGTAATTTTTTAACCGGAATCCATATGATTTGTTTAGCTGTTAAGGTGATCCTCTTGCCCCCTCTACTCTCTGGAAGGAAAACAATGAAGATTCGATTCAATGTACCCATAAACATGAAATTAATAATATTAGGCGGAGTCCTGATCTTATTATCTGGGTGTGGGGCATCTCTTCATCCCCTTTATATGCCTGAAAGTTTGGCGCCATCAAGTCACAATTTGAGGGAAGTCGATACTTCACTCTTGCTGAATACAAGGCATCCTCTTTCATATCCAGAATCAATGGTAGAACTGTCATCACACTTTTTCAAGGGGTTTAAAGCCTATTTTAAAGCTTATGCTCCCACTTGGAATGTAATCACTTCTGGTGATGCCGAGTTTTCAGTTAGTGTTGATCTTGATCGTGATGGAATATCTGTTTGGGCAGATCCACTTGCGACAAGTAAAATTGTTCATCATGGCCATAGGGGGAATACTGATATTGGTATTTCAAAAGTTTCGATGAAATCCCAAATAGGTTTTGGGCAACAACTCGGCCTCCATGCCAAGCATGAGAACTACAATTTAGGGGGGAAGGCTGCACGAGACGTTTATAATCTATTGGCGCAATCGCCAATAGTGACAAATATCGCCAGAAATCAGAAAGAAAAGAAACGGGCAGGACAAAGAGCAGAAGAAAAGGCTAAACGGCTTCGGAAGGAATTGTCCGCACGAAAGACGCGGTGCCTTCAGGCCAATGACACGGTATCCTGCCAGGAATACTTGAAAACCGCAACAGACCTATCTGGAATCAATGAGGCAAAAAAAATATTGAGAGAAGGGGCCGCGCTAAAAATGCAGGTACGCATGGCTACCTTAAGGAAAAATCAGGTCTGCAAGCTCAAAGAAGGGAAATGGCTCTATTCATCCAAAACCTGTGTAAACAATTTGGCACATGGAAAAGGCGTTGCGTTGCACCTGAATGGTCAACTGAAATTTGAAGGTACTTTCAATAAAGGGGTGCGCGTGACCGGCTTGCTCAGTTATAACAACGCGCCGATGTATGACGGCCCGATTGCCGCAGGCAAACCCGACGGCATGGGCATCTGCTTTCACAAAGGAGAGCCGGAAGAGTGTAAATATTACAAAGGCAAGCGAGTGGATGTAATCTACAAACAACGCATCGCCATGCTCGAACAGCAGCGTATTATGGATGCAAAAATCAAACAAATGGCAGATCAGCAGAAACAACAGCTTGATGCCATGCAGGAGAACATCGATTCCGTAAAAAGCCGGTCGGCATCGGGTCGGAGTGGTGACGATGAGCCTACGACACTTGGCGGGGTCTTGGTGGATGCCGCAGCCGACAAGCTGAGGGACAAAGCCGCCGACAAGGCCGTTGACCTCTTGTTTGATGCGCTTTTTTGAGAGAAAATATCGGGCACGGAGTTGGGCATTTAGCGAAAATTAAAAGATTTATGACTGCGGTACAATGCTTGACAGTCTGTCCCATGCCTCGGTATGATCCCCGATTGTTCACCAGTAGAACACGTCACTTTTAATGGTTTTTTCATGATCCGGCGACATCGTGGCACTGTCCCATTCTCAGGGCGGTTCTTTTCTTTTTTTCTTTTCTTTTCTCTGTCCCTCTTTTTAACGTCCCTGCCGGTCTATGGGGAAAATTCACCTTCGCCTGAAATTCATACTGACACTCAATCAAACACTCCAGGAAAAATTTCAGAGGACATCTACCTCCGTATCGATGGGCCTATTTCGGGTCCTCCGGCGCCGAAGATGAAATATCCCGAAAGCTACGGAGAAAGCTTTGTCTCAGATAATCGCTCCATCCTCTGGATCTTCATCCAACAGCACTTTTTCTTAGGCAGTTTCATCATCGGTGTACCGATGATGGCCTGGATGCTGGAGCTTTTCAGCTTTTTTCGCCGGAAAGCCAATCCGACTGGATCTAAAAAATACGATGCACTTGCAGGCGAATTCATGCGGATTGCTCTCCCCTTTTATCCTTTGACCATTATTTTCGGTTTCTTTCTTCTGGCCGCCTTTGTCTTTCTTTACGCAGACTTTTTTAAATATATGTCGACCGTATTCAAGCCGGTGATGTACTGGTACGGCATCGCCTTTTTTATGGAGAATGTGCTCCTCTATGCCTACACGCTCACCTGGAGGCGCTGGCAGGAGGGAAGCCAAAAACGGAAGCATCTCATTCTGGGCGGGGCAACCGTCTTTAACGGTCTGGTCATTATCTATCTGGCTAACGCCTTGATGGCCTTTATGATGTCTCCCTCCGGCATTGATGCAGAAGGGCATTACCTCGGTAACATCTGGAACGCCGTCAACACCGCCCTTTGGAATCCGCTCAACATCCATCGCATTCTCGCAAGCATCATGTTCAGCGGTGCGGTCATCGCAGCCTATGCCGCCTTTAAAATGATGACGACGCGCGATCCCGAAAAAAAGGCCCACTACGATTGGATGGGCCATGTCTCCATTATGATCGCCATCGTGAACCTGTTCATCCTTCCCTTTGCCGGTTACTGGTTTGCCAAAGCGATTTTTATCTACCGTCAGCGCATGGGCGTCACGCTCATGGGAGGGCAACTGAGCTGGCCCTTTATCATGCAGGCCATGTTGATTGGACTTATTTTTATGACCGTCAGCTACTATCTCTGGCAGGGCACAGCACGAATGCACGGCACGCACCGTTACCGGCATCTGGTGAAATATATGATGATGGTGCTTGCCGTCGCCTTCATGATTTGGGCGACGCCTCACACAATTCCTGCCACCAGTGGCGAGTTTAAGGCGATGGGAGGAACGCAGCACCCCATCGTCGGTTATTACGGTACGATGGCGGCGAAAAATACCGCGATCAATACGATGATCTTAAGTTTCGGGATCTGCTACATCATTTTTCAGCGTTGCAATAAACAGATCACCGTTTCGTGGTCCCGCTGGGGAAACCGGGCGATGATCCTACTTTTTGCCGGAACAGAGGCCTATGTAATCTTTATCGGGGTTTACGGTTTTTTCATTCCGGCAGCGCTTCGTGTGAAACTCGCCTTTCCTCAGTTCGCCGCTACGATGGGCGCCTTGGGGGGGGGGATGATTCTCAATCTAGCCATGTTAAGGCGCTCCAAACTGCTCGGGCCGATACAGTGGGGCAAACTACCGACAGGCGGTTCAGTCGCCCTCTTTTCTCTGGCTGTCTTCATTTCAACTACAATGGTCTTAATGGGCTATATTCGCTCTTCCGTCCGACTTGACTGGCATATTACAGAAGTGATGCGGGATACCACGCCCTGGGCCGCAACCCCTCCGATGTCTTATTCGATGAGCATGGTTCTGCTCAATGTGGTAATTTTCTGGTGCATCGCCGCTCTGATTTTCCGATCGGGAAGCACCCGATCAGTCTCCATCCCCTACATCAGGCCGGAAGGCATGTCAGACCTTGCCACTCAGGAAAAAATCTCCTCCGACCGGCCGACCGGAACAGAGTTCTCTTGAAGAAAGCTTAGTAGGGCTTTCTTTAAATTCAAATTTGCGTTGCATCGAAGCAAGCGGCTTTGATAAGTTGCTCCACCGTGATTATGCTCGCCATCGAAAGCTCCTGCGATGAGACCGCCCTTGCCGTCTTAAAAGACGGGAAAACGCTTCTTTCCGATCTCATTTCATCTCAGATTGATCTGCATAAAAAATATGGCGGTGTTGTGCCCGAACTGGCTTGTCGACGGCACATTGAAGTCATCGGCCCTCTCTTGAAAGAGACGCTTGAAAAATCGGGTGTCCCTCTTGAAGCGATAGATGCCATTGCCGTCACTGCCGGACCTGGTCTTGTCGGAGCCCTGCTTGTCGGGGTTTCCTTTGCAAAATCACTTTCCTACGCACTTGGCATTCCCCTCCTCGCGGTTCACCATTTAGCAGGCCACATCAATGCCGCTTTTATTGAACACGCCGATATTCCATTTCCCGCAGTGGCTTTAGTGGTTTCAGGTGGCCACACAAACCTCTATGCGATGGCACGGCGAGGCGATTATCGCCTGGTTGGAAAAACAATTGATGATGCGGCAGGCGAAGCCTTTGATAAGGGAGCGAGAATGCTCGGCTTCGGCTACCCGGGAGGGCAGGTCATTGATCGGCTCGCCCTTAAGGGCAACATCGACCGATTTAATTTTCCCCGGCCTTATCGTTCAAAGCTGCACTGCGATTTTAGTTTTAGCGGTCTGAAAACCTCCCTGAGGCAAAAGCTACTCAACTTGGATCCGACTTGCTTGAAATCAGCTCAATTTCAGGCCGACATTGCCGCCGCTTACCAATCCGCCATCGTAGAGAGCCTCGTGGAAAAAACATTCCAGGCGCTTGCAAAAGAAAAGGCCGTCGCCATCATCCTCTCCGGAGGGGTTGCGGCAAATTCACTTCTAAGAAAGCGGATGAAAGAGGAAGGCGATAAACGTGGTTTCCCGGTCTATATCCCTTCCCCGCAATATTGCACAGACAATGCCGCAATGATTGCCATGGCCGGGGCAGAACAATACGACAAAGGCCGTTTCGCTTCCTGCGATCTCAACCCCGATCCAAACCTGCCATTACGGTAAGTAGTAAGCCCTTGAATGGCTTTCCTGTTTTTCGTTACTTGCTCCCCCGAAAAAAACTTTCCCTGGTATAATTAAATAATGTGGGGTTCTCCTACAAAATTCTGTATATATTTCGCCCTTTCTTGACAACCGACAATCCTGTGATAACTTAAATACTGTTGGCCTGCTCTCGTCTGCCCCAAGCACATTTGAGCAGGAACAATCGGAGTGTGGCACGCGCTCAAAAACATTTTGAGGAGGGAACGGGTGCCGTTTTTATTTAAAAACCGCGACATTTTCGTCGTGGAAAATCAGCATTATCTTCTCTGTTTAATCCTCTTAGCCCTGATGCTCTTCAGCCCCGTTTTGAGTCACAAGGTCGAGGCGAAAAACAGTGCAGGAAAAATCTTTAACGAAGGATTAAAGGCTCTGACTGAAAAAGATTTCAGTTCGGCAGAGAGCTCTTTTCTTTCAGTGCTACAGATTGCGCCTAAACATGCAGGGGCTTTTTATCACCTCGGTGTCCTCTCTCTTTCAAAAAACCAACTCGACCAGGCCCTGAAGTATTTAAAGCAGGCCACTCGCATTGATCCTGACTTCTTGCCTGCCTTCCTTCGCATGGCAGAGGCCTATGAGCAGCAGGGGAAATTAAAAGAAGCGATCAAGGCACTCAATACTGCCTCCCGCCTTGTGAAAAATAAAGACGATGAGATAGCGGAAAACATATCGCAAGGCATCACCCGTCTAAAAAATCAGGAACAAATTCGTCAAAGCATTCGATTACTCCGCGGAGGGAAACACCTTGAAGCAAAGGTGATCCTTCAGGATGTGCTTTTAATCGAGACCGATATTGCAGAGGCCCACCACTTTTTGGCCGTCTCTTTAGGCATTGAAGGCAAATTTAAGGAATCCATCAAACATTTTAAAACGGCGCTCCGCCTTAAACCGAACTTAAGTGAGGCAAGAAGCCGACTCATCGAATTGTATCTGGCTACAGGACAACTTGAGCACGCGCGAGAGGCCGTCGAGAGCGCTCTTTTTTTTCTTGACGATCAGGAGGGTCTTTCAGCTCAGACATTCGAAGTACAACTCGACAGCCTGGAAGACCGAATCGTGAGTCATCGTTTGATGGATAAGGCTCTGCAGCAGATCAAAGACAAAAAGAGCGGTGATGCGGCCACAACCTTTAAGGCCCTCATTCAGACCAATCCCGATCACGCGCTTGCGTATTTTAATCTTGGCATTCTCTCAGCGCAGGAAAAAAAGTTTGACCAAGCCATCCCTTTCTTTGAGAAGGCAATCGCGGTCAATCCGGAATACAGAGAGGCACACGAACGTTTAGCGCAGGTCTACGAACTCACACGTTTCTACTCACGGGCAAGGAAACATTATGAGGAGGCCTTAACCTCCCTTGATGACCAAAGCGCCCCTGAAGGTAAGGCGCTTAAGACAATGATCACCCGTGTCAATGAGGCACAAGTCCAGTCAGGTCTTGCCGCAGATGAAGCGATGCAAAGCGGAAATGCCGCTTTGATCGAGTTCAAACTTGATCTTGCCATTCAATATTATAAGCAAGCCAGTTTTTTTAATCGGGAAGATGCAGAAATTAGATATCAATTAGGTCTTTTGTATGAACGGAAAAAACGCCCCGGCCTCGCGACGCAGGCAATGCAGGCAGCCATTGAACTTTCACCCGGCCACCTTGCAGCACAAAGCTATCTCGCAAAACGCGATGAAACCAGTGGTTTTTTCTACCAGAGCCTCAAACGATGGAAAGAAATCCAGGGAGGCGCAGAAAACAAGGTACGATTAGAAGGTCTTATCAAAGTAATCGAAGAACAAACGACACCCTTAATGACAAGAGCCATGCAAGTCGCAGAAGAAGGCGATCCCCTCTCCGCCATCGAAATACTCAAAGAAGCGCGCACATTGGCGCCGGACGATCCCCGTATACGAAGCGCTTTAGCCGGGTACTACCAAAGGGCGAACTTGCCGATCAAGGCTTTTAATGAACTGAGCGCTGCACGGCTTTTTGAACCAGAGCAGGCGAAACATGATTGGGGGATTGCCAAGCTCTACGAAAATGCAGGGCAGTGGTCTGATGCAGCTATTCACTTTAACAAGGCCCTGGAGGCAAAAATCAGTTCAGAGACCCTGAAAAAGAAGGCAGAGCAAGGGCTCAACCTTGCCATTAAAAAACAAAAAGACATTAAAGCAGCCAATAGATACCTCAAGCGAGCCCGTCGACACCATGAGAAACAAGACTACCGCACAGCCATCCGCTGGTATGAAAAAGTCTTCCGACTTTTCCCCGGCCATACCGCCTCTCTTTATTGGGCCGCTACGGCCTATGAAAGCCTGTTCGATTATAAGTCAGCCTTATCCCTGTATCAGGCCATTCTTGAGGTTGATGACAAGAACACCCTCGCCCACCAGCGTCTCGGTTTTATCAGCGAAGTAGACGGAGAAATTGAAGCGGCCATTATACATTACCAGACAAATCTTACCTTATCGAAAGGACGGAACAACCGGGAAACCGACTGGGTAAAAGGGCGTTTAAAACCCCTCGAAAAGCGCCTGAATGTCTCCCTCAATCAAACCCTGCTCAGCTACGACAGCAATCCGACACGCTCATCCAATCCACAGCCGGACCTCCGTTCAAGCGCCGGAATCGGCCTCAGCTACCTGCTCAAAAAAAACCGGCGACTCCAGATTCCAGTCGGGTTTTCAAGTGACACCCTCTTCTTTTTTGAATCGAACATCCTCTTCAGCCAGCAGTCGCTCTCTATTGCCGCCAAGGGAGCACGGCGTCCTTTTTCTTATTCCGCCGGCTACAACTTTCAGTTCGGACTCGCAGAAGGCGGGCCGACCGGCTTCGATCATATTACTGCTTTGAATTTGGCGTGGTTCTCAAAAAAGGACTACTCCGCCGCCTTAGACTTGAGCTTCGACAGCTTTATTTCGCCTTCGTCCAAACGCTTTAATGCGAAACGATCCATGTTGCGCCTAAGCGCTCGAAAAGACACGGACAAATATAGAAGTACCCTTTGGTACCGATTTTTCGATAACGATGCAAACCTGAACGACCAGGCCTCCGGCTCACACGACCTCGGGTTTTCCTACACATGGCCACTAAGTGAGAAACTCAGGGCCTCCCTTTCTTACGAGGTCAACAGTACCCGTTTTTCCAATATCGATTCTTTCGGAAAAAAGCGTAGAGAAAACCTAACTCAGACCGCAAGCCTGGGGCTCTCTTATCGCCTTGAGGAAACGGTGATTCTCAATGCGAGCTTCGTGGAAAGGCACAACGACTCCAACCTCCTTGCAGGTGGCGCCACAATCGAGGAACAACTCGCTGGTCAGGCGGTCACACAGGAACAACAGATATCCGGTCAGGCCGCCTCCCTCGGCGACTATTCTCAAGGCCTTATCAGCGCCAGTATTTCATGGTCCTTTTAATCATGCGCCTATTTTTATTAAAAACAACTTTCTTCCAAAACAGGTCTGGACGGCCCGGCCCTGGACGCTTCATCGCACAAAATGCCACCCTCTTGCTCATCGTATTATTTTCGTCTGCGTCTCTGCTTGCTGCCGAACCCGACTTTGGGCTTGAACCTGGGCTTGAACTTGGAAATGACAACGAGCTGAATGAAAAACACGATATTCAGGACATTTTATCAACGATCAATGCCGAAGCGCCCGAGAAAAAACGGATTGAGATCGAAAGAAAGCATTTCAATGCGGAGCAATTGGCATCTCCTGTCACGCCCAAACTTAATCCTGTCATCAACCGAATGCTTGAGCATTTCAAAGAACACATGAGCTGGGGCGGCTACTTTAGAAATGAAACGGCCTTTAGAATTGTGAGACCGGCCGCATTTACCAAAGTCCGTTCCATCCTTCAATTGGAAAACCGCTATCGATTACCAGGTGGGATGAGCCTATCAGGACGTGGCCGCTGTTTTTATGACCATGTCTATGACATTGAAAGCGTCAGTGTCATCCATCCGAGAAAAGGGCCGGAACAGATTCTCGGAGGCAATCTTGATGATGCGGCCGTTGCGGCGATCAGGTCTGAAAACGTCCGGGATGTCGAGATTGTACAAAACCGCTGCGAGCTGAAAGAGCTTTATCTCGATGCGGGTATTGACCATATTGATATCCGTATCGGAAAACAAATTGTGCGCTGGGGGGTTGTCGAAGGGGCTCGTGTGACCGACGAGATCAATCCGCTCGATTTTTATGAGCTGATTTTAAGGGACATTGATGATCGCTACATCCCTCTCTTCATGCTCAAGACAGACTTCTACTTTGGCCGGGACAGCCTTGAAACCCTGTTTATTCCGGAGCATCGAGGTCATCGCCCCGCACCCAGGAGAACGCAATGGGAGCAGTTTCGAGAACTACCCGGACTGGTGAAACCCAAAGACGCATGGCAGGACTTTCCACATCATCTGGACAACGCGGAATATGCCTTTCGCTACAAGCATGTCTTTACCGGCTTCGAACTATCCTTAAGTTATTTTTCCACCTGGGATGACTTCCCGGCATCCTTTCGAACCATTGAAGGTTTGGGTCTTTTTGCTGCCAACCCGGAAGTGAATTTTAAACCCGATTTCACTCGATTAAATATCTACGGCACAACCTTTTCAATCACCTTGCCAAACCTTATTTTTAACGCAGAAGCGGCCTATGTCGATGGGAAGCACTTCGGTGCACGACTCGGAGAAGGGATAAACACAGTAGCAGGAGAACTTCAGAGCGATTATGCAAAGTATGCCATCGGAATCGATACGCACTTTTTAGGAATAGATGTTTCTCCGGCCCTCATTCAGCAATACATCATTGACTACGATGATCGCATCATGGTTGATCGTATCGATACCGTCGCAGCCCTCTTTTTACGGAAAGAACTCCTGCACAATATCTGGACCCTCAACCTGCTTGCGATCTATTTCATCAACAACAAAGACATGCTCATACGACCTCGATCCGATTACAACCTCTCCGACCGTCTCCGCTTTTCATTCGGAGTGGATGTTTTTGAAGGAAAAATTGGAACTGGCTTGCCCGGAGAATTCAACTTTGCGGGTTTTTTCGACAACAACGACCGAATTTTCTGGGAAATTACCTACAGCTTTTAAGTGATGACGATCATGATAAAAAAACTAAATCGCTATATTGTCTTCCTTTTGATGGTGATGCTTATGATGATGGCTTCTTGTAATCAGCAAGAATTTCCCGGCGCCAGCTCAGTGGACACCAACGCGGCCACTCGGACCGTCCCTTTCCTGGAGACCTTTATCTTTAACTTTAAAACCGGTGCAGGCCCGATTACTCGTGCGAATCCCGGTGGTAACCTGACGGCCATCTCTCAGGCTGTTCTGCTCACGATGCTCTCTTCGGCCCAGGAAGAAATTCTGCCGGGGACCGGGGTGGTCACAGGTCTGATCCATGCAAATGGTGCAGCCGTCAAAGATGTGGCGCTCAAGGCCACAGATAGCGGAGGAAACCTACTGGCCATTCGGGCGGAAGGACGCTTCGTCGGTAACGACCTGCTTCTACCTGATGGTACAAAGTGCCCGATACAGGATACTGAAACCATTGTCCTTGACAATATCTGTATCAAGGGCAGCTTGTTTTATAACAGCCTGGGCGGTGTACCCGATTTCTCAAACAATAAAGGCACCTCACCTTCGGGGACCTTTACCCTCTTTAATCTCCCTCCGGGAGAGGTCTATTTATGGGCCTTCAGAGGAGGACGAGGTAATGCACGGATCAAGGTCTTTGACGGCAGAGTGTCGGTGGGAAAGGTAGCGGTCGTCCCGATTCCGATCTCCACCGTTCTGGTCGATGGACAAGCCACAGAGGCAGAGACCACAGATCAAGTGATATTCATTGAAAATGCTGCGGTCACCTTACTTGGCAGCTCTGAAACCAGCCTGAGTACAAAGACCGATTCTGTAGGTCAGTACACCCTTAACCCCGTAGGAACCAGCGGAAACCACTTGATCAAAATCGCAAAGAGCGGACATTGGACGAGCTATCATGCCCTCAATACCTCTCCCTTTCAGTCAACAGACGCACTACCCGATGTCACCTTAAATTTAACGCTATTCTCAAACAGCTATATTAATAAAATTATCGCCCCTGCCAGAATTGCAATCGACGCCAACAGGGCTGTGCTGACCGGGCGAGCCCGGTTTGGAAACGGCACCTCTCAACACTGTGCCAAATTTACTGTCACCAATGCAGCGGGGCAAGATTTGCTGACAACAGGAGGCGGGGGGGCCGTATTACTCTACAGTCCGGCCAAGCCCGACCCGCTAAGCGGGATTGATACGCTTCGACCGAACTGCGTCAATCCGGCTGACGGCAATCAAACCGGCACCGACGGTTTTTATTTTATCTATAACCTGCCTCCGGGTGAGGTTGATGTCCGCTTTAAATCAACTGTTTCAACCGGGACACCCGGCAACGAAGACATCTCAAGCGGCGGCGGTATTTCTAATGTATTCAAGGGGGTCGTCCTCGTACAAGATTTTTCCGTTTCCGGAACTGCCCAGTCTCAAGAACTCTCAGGAAGCATTCTCGATGAAAATAAGACGGCAGTGGCAGGCGCACGAATCACCATCCTGGGCATTACAGAGAAGAACTATCAATACGACGATGCCGGTACATCAAAAACTTTTGCCTTTCCCCTTGATGCAATCAGTGGTGTCGGCGGTAGCTATGCAATCAGAAAAAACAGCGCTGCAAAGAACTCCTTCCCCTTAGAGGGCGGAAGCCTCTATCGTCTCAAAGTCACAAAAACCGGCCTTCCCGATACTTACCAAGCAGCCTTCATCAACAAAAACGCAACGACACAGGACCTATTCAGTGTCAGTACCGCCCTAAGCCCGGCTTCCGGTTTGGGGAAGATCTATGGCAATCTAACTCATCTGGCCAGCGGTCGCCCCGCCACTGATGTGCAGCTTCAGATCACTGACCTTAGAGGAAAGCTTTTGCAGACCATTAACAGCACTGACGGTGTTTTTCAGAGCATGGATCTTCCTCCCGGGCTGGTGAATCTTGCAATTACTTCGGGTGATGATTCAGGTAACATGATTGCCCGTATTTTTGCCGACGGCGTGACTTTTGTCGCCTTTCCGATGTCGAAAGTTATCCCCGCAGAGATTTCCGTCTCGGGCGGTGTCCGGGATCTTGACAAGTCATTGGTCCCCCAAACCACCTTGAGTGTGCTGGGTCGCACGACGGACCCAGCCGGCAGGCTGAGCGTCGATGTCTCTGGAAACTACAGCGGTAGCCTTGAATCAAACGGACGTTTTGTGATCAAAGCCGAACAGAACAATTTCTACGACACCTATAATGTCTTTCCAAACACCGGCTTAGTCACGGCCCTCACGCCCTCCGACCTGTATGCAATCTCTCATTCGCAAATAAAATTAATCGCAGGCACAGCCGGTGTTCAGATTGACAACAGCAAGGGCATCGTTGTCGGAACAAGCCTTGCGCATGGTTTTTCGGCGAAGATCTCCACCACCCCCTGCACGGACCCCGGCCCCCATAAAAGCACACTCGGTTTTTTCAATCAGGACACCATCATTGATGTGGCGGTCACACAGTGTACGGGACCCGATAGCGTGACGCTGTTTTTTGGAAATGACTCTGGAGACGGGGGTTTTGTCATTGATCAAAGTTATACCGTCGGCACAAATCCAACAGACATCGCAACAGGTGATTTTAACGGCGACGGCATCGCCGACCTCGTCGTCTCGAATTTTGTCAGCGCAAACACGGCGGGTGACGTCATCTCTTTTTCTGTTTTATTGGGAGACAAAAAATCAGGATTTACTCTGCAAGCCCTGCCGGTTTCCGCAAGTGACAACATTGGAAATACCTTCGCTGATCCCAGTGCCGTCGCCGTTGGACTATTTAATGCCGATGCCGATCTCGACATTGCCCTGGCCTATCGAGGAGATAATCGTATACTGGTTTACACTGGAAACGGAGAGGGCAGCTTCTCACCGAAACTGGATGCCACCACCCAAAATATCGACTCCCATATCGTCGGAGCAAACCCCTCGGATCTGATCACCGGAGACTTTAATAAAGACAAGCGTATCGACCTGGCCGTCGCCAACAAAGACAGTAACACCCTGACGGTTTTGCTCGGCAATACCGCCGGAGGCTTCCCGACGACCGATACAGTGCCTGTTGGAGACAAGCCTGCCTCACTGGTATCCGTCGATCTGAACGCCGATGGACAAAGCGATCTGGCAGTCATCAATCAAGTTTCCAGGACGGTCACAATTTTGACCAGTGATGTAAGCGGGAAGTTTCTTCCCCTCACCGACGCAAACGATGTGTTGGTTCCAGACCTTGTGCTTTCAGGTAATCCCTCAGCACTCACCTGGGGCGATTTTAACGGTGACAACCGGGTGGATTTGGCGATTGCACTACAATCAACAAACGAGGCCATTGTTTTTTTTGGAGACGGTGATGGTCGATTTACCCAGTCGAGGGCGGAAGCGCTCACTATTACCGCCCCGAATGACATGCTCGCGCTCGATGCCAACCAGGATGGTCTTCACGACCTGCTCTCAGTGGGCTCCGGCATTGAGACCCTGCTTGGAACAGAAACGCCAGCCAGCGGAATGTCTGTAGAGGTACGAGACCTGAACGGCACAGTCAGCGGCACCACGCTTTATCCTGGAAGCGGCACATCCGGCACTTCGGCAGACGGCAGCTTTGTCATCCTCAACGTTTCTCCCGGATTGACAATGACGCGTGTCAGCAGCGGGGGGGCCGGCAACAGTCTCATCGACACCATTGCAGGCGCCGTTGTTTTTACAAAAATCCTGACCGCCACTGTCGCTCCCTTCCAGATTTCAGTTGCAGGGGCAGCCTTTGATCCTGTCGGTCCCGCACCCGGCGTTCCGGTCGGCAATGTCAAAGTCGAGGTCTTGGGCATGGGGATACAAACCACCACCGATGGCCAGGGCGCCTATCAATTTACCCTGGATAGCAACAGCGAATACGCCCTGAAACTCTTCTTTGAAACGCCGTAATAAAAAAATGCCTATGATTAAATAAAGGTAGTTTCAAAAAAGGGGTTTTCCTGAAGTTTTGAGGCAAAACAGAAAATTGTAAAGGGTGACTACTCTGTCTTCGGCCTGAAGACGGTAAAGGTAGGTCGTCCTAAGCTATTGATCTAGCAGGCAAATACTTGATGACTTTCAAGTTTAAGATTAGTTCTACGAACTAATCTTATCCTCAGTGATTTTTTCATCAGCGATCAGGAAGGCCCGTACGACTGGCGTTTCTTTTATTTCCAGAGAAATGATCAGGTAGTGCGTGTCCGGATAAAAAGCGAGACGGACATCTGTCGCAGAGGGGTAGGCGGGGGATTCCGGGTGAGAATGGTAAATCGCAAGCATTTCAGTGCCGTTTTTACGCATTTTTTTGAAGGCGCCAATCTGTTCTTTCGGGTCCATCACATAGCGAAACCGCCGATCGGTCGGGACCTTTAAATCAAGAGCAGAGGGATCCGCTACCGGAATATTTTGGATTTTGTAGATTTCCTTGACCGATTCCCCCGTTCCCGCTAGAAGACCACAGCACTCGTTCGGGCTTTCAGCTTTCGCATGTTTAATCATCGTATCGATTATTTTTTTAGGTATCTGAATCATCTGAGTCGTTTCCAATTGACCTGCATGGTCACGCATGTAGAGTAATTTTAGCTCTTTAACCGAAGTACTTTACCATAGAAAGCGTCCATTCGTCATCATTAGGTAAGCCTCACATTAGGTAAGCCTCACATTTTATAAAACTGACGACTCAAGCATCTTCACATGTCTTAAGTCAGTATCCAGGCGAATATTTGCCCCAAACGGGAGAGTGACGGTCGCATCGCCATGTCCAGAAGGGAAAGAAAACAGTATCGGGATTGAGGACTCATCGAAGATATCGAGGATAATTTCCGGCAACATTTCCGGATGGCATTGCGGCATCTGACCAAAGATGACCCCACGGACACGCTTAAATTTTCCGAGCGCTTTTAAATAGGACAGCATTCGGTCAATACGAAAGGGCGCTTCATTCACATCTTCAATGAAGAGGATGCGCCCTGCGGTTTCAATCTCGTAAGGCGTGCCGATTGTGGTACAAAGCAGGGTCAGACAGCCACCTGTCAAGATTCCTTCTGCTGTGCCCGAGCGGAGAACCTTAAGCCCTTCAAATTCCATCTCAAGTAAGTCCCCCGCAAGTAGGCGAAAAAGATGACTCTCCAGCGAAGGCTGAATCTCCTTGCTAAAGTGGGTGGCGACCATCGGGCCATGAAAGGTGATCCAGGACAAGGATTGCATGAGATAGATGAGCAGGCTGGTGATATCACTGGAGCCGACGAAAATTTTGTTCGATTGCGAAAGCGTCTTTTTGTCTAAAAAGGGGATGATCCGGGCAGCGCCAACGCCACCACGGGCGCAGAAAACCGCGTCGATTTCCTTGTTCGTAAAGGCCGCTTGAAAATCCTCGGCTCGCTCCCGATCACTTCCTGCAAAGTAGCGATGCGCTTTATTGAGGTGTCGTCCCGGAATCACCTTCAGTCCGAGCGCTTCTAATCGAGCAACGCCGCTTTGAATCAGATCATGATCGACACGACCGGCAGGTGCGACTACAGCAACCTGCCCCCCTTCCACGAGGCGTTTAGGCTTTATGAAGCGATTCACCGAGAATCTCCTTAAAAACAACATTATGTAGCTCTGGTCGAAAGATCTTGATCTTCCTGTTTTCATGGCTTGGGTGAACGCGGTTTGTCAAAAGAATCACTGTGAGATCTTTTTCCTGGTCCACCCAGATTGAAGTGCCGGTGTAACCGAGGTGTCCAAAACTGCTTTCCGAAAAGAACTGACCGGAAGACGAGTTCAAGGAGGATGGCGTATCCCAGCCCAAGCCCCAGGAGCTCTCCTTCGGAAACCCTGAGCCTTTTTTCCGACTCAGAAAATGATTTGCAATTTTTGGGTCAAAGGGCCCCTCTTCCTTGAGCGATTTACGCCAAAGCTGAACAAGTTGATAAACGCCCATAGCCGTCGAAAAGAGTCCCGCATGCCCTGCAAGCCCTCCCATCGCATAGGCATTGTCATCATGGACGATGCCTCGTATGAAACCGCCGCGCCACGAAAGATGTTCCGTCGCTGCAATGGACTGATTCAGACGGTCGAAAGCAGGATCGTTGAGTGGGGAAAAGAAGGGGCGATCATCATGCAGGAGTGAAAAAATCTGTGTTTCGCAGAATTGATTGAGCGACATACCGGACACAAGCTCGATCACCTCGCCCAAAACGATAAATCCGATGTCGCTGTAAAGGCTAAGTTCCCCGGGAGAGGAAATGAGCGCTTCGTTTCGGGCCATCTGATAGACTAGATGCTTTGCTTCCGGAGAGCCTAAAAATCCTCTGTCTGCTTCATCCCGTTTCGCGATAGACTTGTAATAGGGTCGCCAGTCGGGCAGACCTGCACAGTGATTCAAAAGATGGAACAGGCGAATCCCTGCCTTGCCGCCAGAAGCATAGGAGGGGATATGCCTTGAAACAGGGTCATCCAGGTTCAGGCTTCCCTCTTGAATCAGGAGGACAATTGCAGCCGCCGTCGCCAGGGGTTTTGTGAGCGAGGCAATGTCAAACAAGGTATTGCAGGCGACCTCAGAACGACGCAATTCGAGGTCCTGCAAGCCGAAGGGTTTGTGATAAACGATGTTTCCTTGTCGGGCAACGAGTAGAACAGCTCCCGGGAAAACACCGGAGACCACCCCTTCAGACATTTTTTGAGAAATGCAATCGTCCATTAGATCGGTGATTCGTAGATCGGTGATTCGGGGTCGCGAAAAATCTCTAATTGAGCCAGTAATTTTTGATGGATACCGTCGAAACCCCCGCAAGACATGATGCAAACCAGGTCGCCCGGCTGAAGCGCTGTTATCAGTGCCTTAACGATCTGATCAGTGGAAGGGATGAAGCGCGCTGTTTTGTCTTGAGCGTTGATATCAAAAACAAGTTGTTCCAAGTCAAGCCGATCTTCAGGCTTAATTTTTTCAGGGGCATGCAGCCCCGCCAGTACAATCTGATCGGCTGCTTCAAAGGCAGAGACAAAGGCCTTTTGAAAGACCTTTCGCTTGCTTGTTGCAGAGCGTGGTTCAAAGACCACCCAGAGTCTGCGAGAAGGGTAGCGCACTTTAAGACCTGCCAATGTTTCAGAGATTGCTGTCGGGTGGTGGGCGAAATCATCCATCACCAGGATATCATCGACAACACCGACGAGTTCCTGCCTCCGTTTCACCCCTTGAAAGGATTGCAGGCCATCTTTGATTTGTACCCAGCTTAATCCGATGTGGTGGCACAAGGCGATGACCGAAAGTGCATTCATGAGATTATGTCGACCGCACAAGGGGCTAGCGATATTGCCCAGTTTTTTATTGCGATACCACACATCAAACCCCAGAACCTCGTCAATGGACTTCACTGCATCGGCATACCAGTCACAATTCGACCGATGAATCTTTTTGTCTAAAGACGATCCGTAGCGTTCCACCGAGCAGGGGAGATTGCGCACAACAGAGTCTGCTTCCGGTGAACCGGCGGCAAGCAGCAGATGTCCTTCAGGAGGGATGAGTTCGACAAATTGTCTAAAGAGGTTTTTGATCACCTCAATGTCGGAGAAGATATCGGCATGATCGAATTCGATGCCGGTCAAAATGGCATGTTTAGGGCGATAGTGAAGAAATTTCGGCCCTTTATCGAAAAAAGCCGTATCGTACTCATCCCCTTCCACAACAAAGTACGGCCCCTTGCCGACACGGTGATTGCTGTCAAAATTCTTGATCCAGCCTCCGATCAAAAACCCGGGGTCGTAAGCAGCGGAACTGAGTACAGAGGCCAGCAAAGAGGAGGTCGTCGTTTTACCATGTGTGCCCGCAACCACAAGAGACTGTTTGTCTGTAAGAAAGAATTGCTCAAGAGCAGCGGCCATAGAAAGATAGGGAAGCCCCCGACGCAGGGTTTCGATGACTTCTGTATTATCTCTTGAAACAGCGTTTCCGATGATGACCCGATCGGTATCGGGAGCAATATGCTCGGCTTTGAAACCCGACTTGCAGACAATGCCTTCCGCCTCAAGCAGGGTGCTCATCGGCGGATAAACCGCCTTATCAGAACCGCTGATATGGTGACCGGATTTTTTCAAGAGACCGGCAAGCGCGGCCATACCTGTGCCGCAAATCGCAATCATGTGGATGCGTTCGGGTTGAGTTAAAATCGGTCTCACCATTCGGAAAGAGAAAGGCTTGTCCTTTCATTTGGGCACAAAATAATATTCGACGATATTATTGTATGTAATTGTGTCCGTCAAGGTGGGATGAGCGCTTTTGACCGATAAAACCTACACCGTATTCTCGAACAAATCCTTCCTCAAGGCAATGCCCTTTCATTCCTGTTCCTAATGACCTTGTCGTTCTTTCTGATTTTTTAGACACTTCTTGACAAGCTTAAAACGCTGTTGTATATTGCGCTCGCAATACGATATTGAGAATTGTTCTCAATATAAGTTAAGTCTAGCGGTCAGCACCATCCAGAACCTAAAGGCCCAGAGCAATGAAACAATGCTCCGGGCCTTTTTTTGTGGTGATACAACAGACAGAGGAAAGGGAAAAATGATCATGACGGTGAACAGATGTTGTTACAAAACGGGCTTGTTCTTGTTGTTGGGTTTCAGTCTTTACATGGGATTTTCGTATCAACCCGCCTGGGCCGAAGAGAAAAAAGGCGGGAAGGTCGCGAATAAACTTGAACTTGAAGAAATCACGGTGACGCCGACAGGAATCAAGGAGGAACTTAGGGATTTTCATGGAACCGTTGATATCGTCACGGAACAGGATATTGAGGATTGGAAACCGCTTCACAGTATCGACCTACTAAAAAGGTTGCCCGGTCTCAATGCCTATGATGAAGATCCCGCAGGTTTAAAACCGAGCATCGGTATCCGAGGTCTCGATCCAAGCCGAAGCCGTGGCGGGGTGGTTCTCTTGATTGACGGCATTCCCTTTAACCCGGGCCCTTATGCCGACCCTGGAGCCTACTATAATGTTCCGATTCAAAGAATCCAACGAATCGAGGTCATAAAGGGAGGCTCTTCAATTCTCTATGGCCCAAATGCAGTAGGCGGTGTCGTGAACTATATTACGAAGGATCCTCCGGATAAACCGGAGTTCTGGACACGACAAACTTTTGGAGACGATTCCCTTTGGGTTGGGGAATTTTCCTATGGGGGAAGATGGGAAGATGTCGCAGGCTTCATCGATTTCTCCCGCCGTCAGGGAGATGGCTTCCGGGATAACAGCGCATTTGAGACCAACGATTTTTCAACGAAGTGGATCTATAATGTCGGAACAAGCTCGGATGTCACGCTTCATTTGAATTACTACGATGAAGACAGCGAAACGCCTCGCGGGATGTCTCCGACACAATTTAACGAGAGCGTCAGTTTAACAAAGAGTCCGAATGACTTTTTCATCGGCCAGCGGATCAGTTTTGATGCAACAATAAACACTCAGTTGACCGCGAACAGCAGCTTCCGCCTACTCCTCTATATGAACATGTTTGAACGATTCTGGCATATCGAGGGAGACAGCAAGTTTTTTGGAGATAAAACCGATCCGAATAACATCATTCCTAAAAGAACGCTGAGTGCATTTAAGCGGCGTTTCAATGTCCTCGGTATCGAACCCCAGTACACCTTGGCGCACAAGCTGTTTGACATCCCGAACGATCTGATTACCGGGATTCGCCTCTCGGCGGAACGTGAAAATGAAAACCGGGCGGAAAACGATAACCTGACATCGCGGCATGGCATCACCTTCAGTACCAGCGAACTGGAAGCAGTTGCAGTGGCCTGGTATGTCCAGAATGCCTTTGAGGTGACAGATCGTTGGAAGGTGACCCCTGGTATCCGGATCGAAGCGGTTCGCATGTCGCGGGATAATAACCTGACTAATTCAAACCTCCAAGATATTGTCGACAAGGGGCCGAAGGGGGGCACTGTGGGGAGAGAAACCTACCTGACGGTGCTGCCGGGTGTCGGAATGACCTATGACCTCACCCGGGAGACCATCCTGCATGGGGGGATCTGGCGAACGGCGTCACTCCCCCAGTTTGGATCGGGGGCGGAGGCAATCGATACGGTGACCGGCGTGGTACGGGATAATATCGACCCCGAAATTGGTATGACTTACGAACTCGGAATCCGTTCCACCCCCGCCGATTGGCTGGCGGTCGAAAGCACCCTCTTTCTGTTGACCTACGATGATCAGATCGATCGTATAGGGGGTGTTAATGATAATTTCAACGATTCGCAACATTACGGTCTGGAAGGATCGCTAGTAGTCGATTTCGGGGAATTATCCCGTTCGGCAAAGGGGCTTTCCACCTATCTGAACTGGACCGTCATGAAGGCCGAATTTACGAAAGGTCCCTTTGATGGAAAGGATACGCCGCTTGCTCCGGATCTCACCGTGAACGGGGGCATTGACTACAAGCATGAAATCAATGCCTCGCAATTTGTTTCAACAGGCATCTCGTTTCGCTACGTCGGTGAACGCTTCTCGGATGAGGAGAATACCGTTAAAGAAAATGCCAGCGGAAGCAAGGGGGAACTTGAGGCCTATACGGTTTGGGATGCCCGCCTGGCTTATCATCATGAAGACGCGGGGCTTGAACTCTTTGCCGGCGTCCGGAACCTCTTCGACGAAAAATATAAACTCTGGCGATTCGGGGGCGGGATCATCCCCGGTGTCGATCAGACCGTTTATGGCGGTGTATCCAAATCATTTTAGCGTGTTTTTTCACTGAAAGGAGATAAAAAGAATGAAGATAAAGTATTCTCTTCCGGTGCTTGCTTGCCGGAGTTTTGTAATCTTGCTGAAGAAGCTGTTTACCGCCAAGGCAGTAAAGAACCCCCTTGCGGGCCGCCGAATTTTGAATGGAGGGAATCTGCCATGCTGACCTCAGGCACTTTCAAAACCTGGTATCTGGTCCACAAATGGACCAGCCTGGTCTGCACGGCCTTTGTGTTGTTGCTCTGCCTGACCGGGCTGCCGATGATTTTCGCCCATGATATCGAGCGCTTGCTTGGCGATAGACCCTATCCTCCGGAAATGCCCGGGTATTCTGCAAATATGGATCGCATGGTCGAAGTCGCGAAAGCGCAGCGGCCAGACGAGTTCGTCCGAGCCGTGTTTCAACCGCGCGACACGCCCGGCGCATGGGTGGTGTCGATGGGCTTGACACCGGACGCGATTGATTCCTCCTTCTTATTCTGGTTTGATGCGCGCACGGGCGAACTGCTGCTCAGCCGCAACCCGCAAGAAGGCGTGATGCATGTGGTGGACAAGCTGCACGTCGAACTGTTCGCGGGGCTGCCCGGAACATTGTTCCTCGGCGTCATGGGATTGCTGTTTGTCGCCTCAATCGTTTCCGGCGTGGTCGTATACGGCCCATACATGCGCAAGCTGCCGTTCGGCGCCGTGCGGCGCGAGCGAGCGCCGCGTCTGAAATGGCTCGACCTGCACAACCTGCTCGGCATCGTCACCGTCGGCTGGGTGCTGGTGGTCGGTTGCACCGGCGTGGTCAATGCCCTGGCCCGGCCGACGTTCATCTATTGGAACGCCACCGAACTTGCGGCGATGACTGCACCCTGGCGGGGCAAGCCCGTTCCCACCACATTTGCTTCGCTGGATCTCGCCGTGAAAACGGCGCGCGCCGCCGAGCCGACCCTGCAGCCCGCCTTTGTGTCCTTCCCTGGCCAGGTGCTCGCGGGGAACCACCACTATGGGGTGTTTATGCGCGGCACCACGCCGTTTACTTTGCGGCTGATGAAGCCGGTGCTGATTGATGTAGAGACGGGAGAATTAACCGCTAAACGCGACATGCCCTGGTACGTGACCGCGTTAAAGGTTTCCCAGCCGCTCCATTTCGGCGATTACGGCGGCATGCCGCTTAAAGTTCTGTGGGCCGTGCTCGATCTGATCACCATTGTCGTGCTTGGCAGCGGGCTCTATCTGTGGTGGGTGCGGCGAAAGACGCCGATTGAGGCGCGTTTTAATCTGATTGAGCGGGAGGAAAAGGGATTCTGCGCCCTTGCATCCAGCCTGGAAACAGAGGCGGCCACCGGGAAGGGGGGTACATCATGAGCGCGAGTTTAAGCCTTGAGCGCATCTACGGCGCGCCGCTCGCGCTGGCGGTTTTGAACGGGATCGGTTTGATCTCCGCGCTGCTTGCCGACGGGTTCTGGGACGGGGTGTCGTGGATTGCGTTATCGACGACCGTCGCGGTGATCGCCTGGTTTGCCTTGCGAAAGGAAATAAAACCAACGGAAAGAGAGGATGCCTCTCTTAACCTCACATAAAAAAGAAGAATTTAAAGGTGCGCCGGTTTCACTTTTTGATTATGGATCTCCACCAACTCAATTTTTTTGGATTTAAAAAGGTACTGACCATCATTCCGGGGCTTCCTCTCCTGATTGCGATTTTCACAGGTATGATCATGTGGATGACGCCCAAGTGGCGTAATTATTTAAAAACTAAAGCGAATAAAAAGAAAGAGGAAGCTGGATACGTCAGAGGGATAAAGTAAGCGCAGGCTGAGTTTTAAAGATTTAGAAGGGGGTTTCCTTATTCTTGCGCCGGATAAGGAGGTTTTGAAGTAACCACATCAATCGTGGCTTGTCGCTACGCTCGATGTGGTGCGACTTCAGAACCACCCGGTCCAAGGTGGTTCATTCGCTTGCCACCTTGGACCAAATCTTCAAATTCAATTTTCCCTTCTTTAATTCTCTATATGTGAAAAGGGATGAGGGTGATGCCGGATTCAATCCGCCGCATCCTGATATTCCTCGTGCCAGGCCATTTGAATGGCCTCAAGGATGCCTTCATTGGAGTCTTTCGGGTCATCTTCAAATTCGCTGAGATCAGTAACTCGCTGATGCAGGTCGGTAAACCTCAGGGTGAGAGGGTCGGTGTCGGGATATTTTTCAAAGAGCCTGATACCGATTTCTTCCGAATCTCGCCATTCTAAACGCATTGAATTTCTCTCCCATTTCAATTCGGTTTAATGCTGCGTTGCCCGTCGGAAGGCTTGTAGGGGGCTGGGGATTTCGACGGCACAGTCCCCTTTAATCTCTGCCTGGCAGGCAAGGCGGGAGGTGAGGGTTAAACCCTCGGCCATGTCGAGGCGGTCTTCCTCCTCTTCTTCCATTTCGGAGAGATGATCCATCCCCTCCTTAACGATGACGTGGCAAGTGGTGCAGGCACAGCTCCCGCCGCAGTTGTGTTCCAAATCAATGTCATGATCGAAGGCGACATCCAGGATCGTATCTCCTGCTTCTGCTTCGACCGTGACATTGTCATTCGGGTCGCTTGCTAAAAATGTGACTTTCGGCATCCTTTAGCCTTCTACGTCTGTGAGTCGTTTATCTTGAAGGGCTTCTTTGACGGAACGGGACATCAAGTCTCCTGCGAGCTTTTGTGTGCTTTCATCCAGTCGGTTGAGCCCCTCTCGAATGGCTTTCCCTTGTTGATTGGACAGGGCGGTTTTTAAGTCCGCTATGGCCGTTTCGATCTTGTGTTTCTCCTCATCGTCGAGCAGATCTGTCCCTTGTTTCAAGGCTTTTTCTGAATGCCGGAGAACGGTTTCGGCTTCATTCTTCAATTCAACCAGAATCCGTTTCTCCATGTCTTCTTTGGCATGCTCCATGGAGGTCGCAATCATGTCTTCGGTTTCTTCATCGCTCAGTCCATAAGTGGGTTTCACTTCGATGGACTGGGCGCGACCGCTCCGCAGGTCTTTGGCTGTGACGTTTAAAATACCGTTTGCATCGATTAAAAAATTCACCTCGATCCGTGGCATGCCCGCCGGCATGGGATCGATCCCTGTCAGGTTGAATTTTGCGAGCGAACGGCAGTCCGTCACCATCTCCCGCTCGCCCTGAACAACGTGGATGGACACAGATTGCTGCCCGTCAACAAAGGTCGAAAAGCTCTCCTTGGCGCTGGTCGGGATGGTTGCATTTCGAGGGATGAGTCGGCTGACGACGCCGCCCATCGTTTCAATGCCGAGAGAAAGCGGGGTGACATCAAGCAAAAGCAAGTCACTTAGTCCGCCAGAGAGAATATCGGCCTGGATGGCGGCTCCCATCGCAACAACCTCATCCGGATCCAGTTCGCTGTGGGGTGTTTGTTTGAACAGGGCGGCCACGCTCTCCTTGACCAAGGGGATGCGGGTTGACCCGCCGACCAGGACAACCTCTTTCACGTCGTCTACCTTCAAGCCTGCATCGGCAAGTGCCCGTTTGCAGGAAGAGAGGGTTCGTTTGACGAGCCCCTGAATCAGTGCTTCAAATTCCTTTTTCTGGATCTCCCGCCGGTAAGCGCCTAAGCCCTTCGGTAGCGCCAGGACGAAAGTTGCGGATGTTTTTGTCGATAGCTGACATTTGATATCTTCAGAGATCAGTCGTGCTTGTTGCAACAATTCCGGAATTTGATTGAGGTTGACCTTGTGTTGCTCGAGTACCTCATCCCGGACCATCCGCACCAGCGCTTGATCGAAATCGTCCCCGCCAAGGTGGGTATCTCCGTTGGTTGAAAGCACTTCAAAGATCCCATTCCTGATCTTTAAAATCGAGATATCAAAAGTACCGCCGCCAAGATCATAAATCGCGATAATGCCTTCTTTTTCCTTTTGTAGACCGTAGGCAAGCGATGCGGCGGTGGGTTCGTTGACGATTCTTAAGACTTCCAAACCGGCAAGTCGTCCGGCATCTTTTGTCGCCTGTCGCTGGCTGTCGTTAAAATAGGCGGGCACGGTAATCACTGCTTTCGAGACGGGCGCTTGAAGGGCAGCTTCGGCTCGACTTTTCAGCTCACGAAGCACAAAAGCCGAGATTTCAGGAGGGGTATAGCGCTTTTCTCCGATCGCGATGCGAATGGCCTCTTTTTCTTCTCCAACCAGGGTAAAGGGGATTAACTGGAGGTCTTCTTCTAGATCTTCCCGCCCTTTGCCCATGAAGCGTTTGACCGAATAGATTGTTCTTTCGGGGCAAGAAACCAGCTTTTCTTTCGCCTTTTCTCCAACAAGGACCTTTGACGTATCTCCGCTTTCATCAAAAGAAACAATCGAGGGGAGAGCCGCACGTCCAGAGGCATCTCGAATGATGCGGGGCGCTGTGCCGTCCATGTAGGCGATGAGACTGTTGGTCGTGCCTAAATCTATTCCGACGATGTGGGACTTTTTATCGTGCATGACTCTTCCTCATCTTTATCCTACCTCGTCCAGTGCTTCGCGAATCTCTTCAACAATGCGATCCAGGTAGCTGTCGTGTGAAAGGATCCGTTGCATTTCCTTGAGACAGTTTCGCTGCTGATTACTGTAGCTGTGATCTATTCTAAAGACTTCCAGTCCATCCCACTCGAATGAAAGTGCCTTCAATTTTTCGCCCGCTGCATCGCGATGGCCTTCCATTGCTTCAAGGTCTGCTTCGAGGGCCGTCATCCACTGGGCTTGTTCATCCGAACTGGCGGCTTCGAGGGCTTCGAGATGCTCCTGAATTTCAAGGATTTCTTCAAATAGTTCGGCAGGTGCAGCGGCAGGAACATCCCCTTCCTGCCCCGTAAGCTGAATAAGATAAGCCATCCTTTTTTTAGGGTCTTTTAATGTGCGATAAGCCCGGGTCAGGTGGGCCGTGTTTTCAAGGCTGATCATTTGCTCTTCTTCTGAAGTCTTCTGATAATAATCGGGATGGAATTTGCGACTTAAAACGTAATACTGCTTTTCAAGCACATCCAGATCAATCGTAAGCAGATAGCCCAGTTCAAAGAGTGTGAAATAGTCTGTATCTTTCAGGAATTGCTGAAGCGCTGTGCAATGAGAACAGTTGTAGAGATCTTCTACCTCACTTTCACAGCTCCAGCAAGGGCGCTTGGTTTCCTCTTTATTAAAAAAAGAAAGCCCCTCATCAAGGCCGGATTTAAGGCCGGATTTTTCCGGAACGATGTTCATGGAATTCCTCATGAAGTACTCAAGAAGCACTCAAAACGTTCTCAAGTCGAGAACGATTCTCCACAGCCGCAGCTCTGTGTTGCATTCGGATTGATAAACTTAAAACCTCCGCCAACCAGCGCTTCACTATAATCGAGCGTGACACCAGCCAAATAAATGGCGCTTTTTTTATCGACGAGGACCCGAAGTCCGTCAAATTCATAGCTGTTGTCATGGGCTGTGATTTCCGTGTCAAAGTTGAGTTGATAGCTTAATCCCGAACAGCCTCCGCCTTCGACACCCAGACGTAAGGCCGCAGCGCCCAGATTTTTTTTCTCGATGATGCCTTTAACCGCTTTAACTGCGGCAGGACTCAAATGAATGCTTTGTTCTGTCTCAACATGCGTTTCTGTCGTTGTTGCCGTTTCACTCATCAGCTATTCCTTTTCATTTTTCTTTTTGTAATCGGAGATCGCCGCCTTAATCGCATCTTCCGCCAAGACTGAACAATGGATCTTGACCGGTGGCAGATTCAACTCACTCACGATTTCAGTGTTCTTGATTTTAAAAGCCTCATCAATTGTTTTACCTTTGACCCATTCCGTTGCAAGTGAAGAACTCGCAATGGCGCTGCCGCAGCCGAAGGTCTTGAATTTTGCATCTTCGATGACGCCGGATGAGATTTTCAGCTGTAGTTTCATTACATCGCCGCACTCTGGTGCGCCGACAATTCCGGTTCCGACTTCATTGTCTTTCTTGTCGAAGCTGCCGACATTTCTCGGGTTGCTGTAATGATCAATGACTTTATCACTGTAAGACATATTGTTATCCTCCTTTAATGTGCCGTCCATTTCACGGTGTTTAGATCAATTCCCTCTTTTGCCATTTCGTAAAGGGGCGACATTTCTCGTAGTCTGTTCACTGTTTCAACAACCCGCTCCCCAACGTAGTCAATCTCTTCATCGGTGGTAAAGCGTCCGAGTCCGAAACGAATCGAAGAATGGGCCAAGTCATCCCCCACACCCAATGCGCGCAGTACATACGATGGCTCCAGGCTTGCGGTCGTACAGGCCGAACCGGAGGACAGGGCGATCTCTTTTAAACCCATCAAAAGCGACTCCCCCTCCACATAAGCAAAGCTCAGGTTCAGGTTTTGCGGAAGTCGTTTTTCCGGATGGCCGTTGAGATAGACTTCATCCAATTCCTTCATGAGATGGTCCTGGAGTTTAAGCCGCATTCGCTTCATTCGGGCCGCTTCTTCGAGCATCTCTTTCCCTGCGATTTCACAGGCCATGCCCAGACCGACGATGCCGGGCACATTGAGAGTACCGGAGCGCATACCGCGTTCATGTCCGCCGCCGTCAAAGATCGGAGCGAGGCGAACTCGCGGGTTCTTTTTCCGGACATAAAGCCCGCCGACACCCTTGGGTCCATAGATCTTGTGCGCCGAAAAAGACATGATGTCGATGCCCATCGCATCCACATCCACCGGAAGTTTGCCGACGCCCTGTGTCGCATCACAATGAAAGAGGATACCATTTTCTTTTGCAATCCGGCCGATTTCCGCAATCGGCTGAATTACCCCGACCTCGTTGTTGGCATGCATGATGGAGATCAGGATCGTCTTGTCCGTGATGGCTGCCTTGAGCGCCTCAAGATCGATTAATCCATCCCGATCAACCGTTAAATAAGTCACAACTGCACCCTCTTTCTCAAGGTGCTTTGCCGTGTCAAGAATCGCCTTATGTTCCGTCACTGCCGTAATAATGTGGTTACCTTTTTCCCGGTACATCTCGGCAGCGCCCTTCAGGGCGAGGTTGTTCGATTCCGTGGCGCCACTCGTGAAAATGATTTCCTTCGGGTGACAGTGAATCAATTGGGCGATCTGTTCTCTCGATGTCGCCACTCCCTTTTCCCCCTCCCAACCGAAGGAATGGTTCCGGCTCGCCGCATTCCCGAAAGTTTCCGTAAAATAAGGCAGCATTACTTCCATGACACGCGGGTCAACGGGTGTAGTTGAATGGTTGTCCAAAAAAATCGGCAGTTTCATATTTATTTTCCTATCTCCTTATCGTTTAAGGCGAAATATTAGATAATCCCCGGATCGCCTTCTTTTGATCGATCGCCTCATTCTCATTGCAGATCGTATCAATAGTGATGTTGTCCAAAAAGTCCACAAGCTGCTGTTCAATCTTAATCAGCGGTGTCCGAATGGTACATTGCTCTGTCTGAGAGCAGGAGCTCTCCCCTTCAATGCAACGGATCATTTGAATCGGACCCTCAATCGCTCGAATCACCTCACCCAATGTGAACTGTTCCGGATCGACCCCTAAAGTATAGCCCCCCTTCGGACCGTTGTGGCTGACAATGATGCCGTTCTTGGAAAGGGTCTGCAAAATCTTCGCAAGTTGCTCAAGCGGAATATGGTAGGTCTCCGAGATATTCCGCGTATTCGCAAGAAAGCCTTCTTTCCGGTAGGCCATATAGTTGATGGCCATCAAGGCATAATCTGTTTTCTTTGTTAACTTCAGCATAATATTTATGGCGATCTATTTTATCGCCGATTAATTTAGTCGGACATAATATACCTTTGATATCGAACCATGTCAAGCGCGAATTTAGCGTTTTAAACAGTTCAGCCTGAGCCGAAGCCTGGCCACAGCACGCCGGAGCTTGCTTAAATTAAGAAAAGTGCGCACTGACTTCCTGAAACCGCCCCTTGTATTGTCCGCCTCTTCTCTTTTAAACTCCACGCCGATGTTGGAAACTTGGTCAAAAGAAAGCCTCATGAAAGAGGTGGAAGCCCTTGCGATGATTGCCGCACAACAGGAACCCGCATCGCGTGATGCGGACTATTGGGTGCGTATCGAAAACTTAAGGGAAATTTATCGCGCATCGCCCGATCTGTTTTCCCACTCTCTCCTGAAATGGCTTCGCAGATTGGCAGAAGGCTCACGTCAACAAGGCTCCCCTAAAGAGGCGCTGGAAACGATCTTCGGCTACGATCAATTTCGGGCCGGTCAGGAGGAGATCATTCAGGCTGTTCTTTCCGGTCGGGATAGCGTCGGAGTGATGCCGACCGGGGCTGGAAAATCACTCACCTATCAGATTCCTGCCAAAATTCTGGAAGGCACGACCCTGGTCATCTCTCCCCTGATTTCTCTTATGAAAGATCAGGTGGACGGGCTGACTGAACTCGGCATACACGCAACCTACTTAAACTCATCGCTTGAAGCCGATGAGCGACGGAGTCGGATCAGGGGTTTTATGGCGGACAAATATGATCTGGTCTATGTTGCGCCCGAAGGCCTTGACGGCAGCCTTTTCGATATTTTTTCGCGATGCGAGATCAATCTCATCGCCATTGATGAAGCCCATTGCATTAGTCAGTGGGGGCACGATTTTCGGCCTTCTTATCGTAACCTCTCCGGCTTGAAGTCTCATTTCGGGCATATTCCGGTACTCGCCTTGACGGCCACGGCGACCGATAAGGTCATCGATGATATTGTTCAGCAGATGGGCATGACCACGCCCTTCCGTTACAGAGGCTCCTTCTACCGGAAAAATCTTCGACTCCATGTCTATAAAAAGGGGAACGGTCGGAATACGAAACAGGACATCCTTAGACTGGTACAGTCGCGTCGGGGGCAGTCGGGCATCATTTATTGCCTCAGCCGGAAAGCCGTGGAACAGATGGCGACTTATCTGGCCAATCAGGATATTCAGGTCATGCCCTATCATGCCGGGCTGTCGCATGAGCGCCGGGCGCAGGCTCAGGAGGCCTTTCAAAGAGATGATATCGAGGTCATCGTTGCAACCGTGGCTTTTGGCATGGGCATTGATAAATCAAATGTTCGCTACATCATCCATCGTGATATGCCAAAAAGCGTTGATGGCTATTATCAGGAAATTGGCCGTGCCGGTCGGGATGGCGTGGGCAGCGATTGCGTCCTTTTTTATTCCTGGTCAGAGGTCATGAGCTACGAGCGGTTTTTGAGCGATCTGGAAGATTTGAACCTGAAAGAACGTATTCATGCGGAGACGCGGGCGATGTTTAATCTGGCGGAGCGCACAGCTTGTCGCCAGCAGGCATTGGTGGCCCATTTTGCCGAGGTCATCCCCCCTTGTGAAACGGCTTGTGATTTCTGTTCCGGCAAGGATATCCTGGAGGAGTTGAGTCCGGTAAAAGAAAGCCGCAAGCGCTCGAAACGCGTCAGCCCCCCTGCCGTTCAGGCCCCTCACTCCGACGCCCTGGAGCTTGAATTTTCAGAAGAATTGCTGGATCGTTTGAAAAAGCTGCGTAGACGGCTCGCCGATGAACGGGGCATTCCTGCCTATCTTGTTTTCAGCGACGCAGTCTTAATGCAGATGGCCTCTTTAAAACCTCTGACGGAGGATGCACTGTTGCAAGTCAGCGGGGTAGGCCCGAAAAAACTGACCGCTTACGGGGCCTTTTTCCTGGGGGTCTTGCGGGAGGCTGCCTCATAGATTTCAATATTCCCCTATGCTAGACTTTCGACGTTTTTCTCATAGATTAAAGAGGTAAAGGAAAATCATAATGCGGTCATTTATCCGGGAAATGGAAGAAAAGGCGATCAGGGGAGAACGGCTCTCTTACGGAGAGGGTTGCCGTCTGATCAGAGCCGAGGGTCCCGATATTCTGGACCTCATCTCATCGGCCAATCGGGTTCGGCTTCATTATTTTGGAGATCAGATCAGCCTTTGTTCGATTGTGAACACCAAGTCGGGCGACTGTTCGGAAAACTGTAGTTTCTGTTCACAATCCGCTTATCATGGGACACCAATTGAAACCTACCCCCTTCTTGATTCGACTGCGATACTTGATGCGGCAAAGACGGCGGCGGACAATAATGCAGAGGCCTTTGGCCTGGTTGCAGCCTGGTGGGGCTTGCGGGAAGGGCCGGAGCTTGAGGCCATTCTTGAGCGGATTCGAGATCTTGCGGCCGCCGGACACCTTCGAACCGACGCCTCGCTCGGCATCATTGACACAGAGGCCATTGCCTTTAAACTCAAAGACGCGGGCCTTGCTTACTACAATCACAATCTCGAAACGGCGCGTTCCTTTTTCCCGAAGGTTTGCGACACCCATTCTTATGATGATCGCCTGAAGACGATAGAATACTGCAAAAGCGCAGGCATGGGAGTCTGCTCCGGTGGTATTTTCGGCATGGGAGAAAACCTGGACCAACGGGTCGAACTCGCCGTGGCCCTTCAGGAACTGGACGTCGATGTGGTGCCGCTCAATTTCTTAAATGCGATAAAAGACACACCCCTTGAAGACATGACTCCGCTCCGTCCGATGGAAATATTAAAAATCATTGCCTTGTTTCGCCTGATGCTGCCTTCAAAAGACATCATGACGGCGGGTGGGCGGGAGATCCATCTGCGCGACCTTCAATCCTGGATGTTTAGCGCCGGGGCAAGCCATACCCTGGTCGGGAACTATCTCACGACTTCGGGCCGAAATACGGATGATGACCTGAAAATGATTGAAGATTTAGACCTGAAACATAAGACGGCCTGTCATGAAGACTTGGTGACAAAAGAAAATTTAGTGCAGCTAGAACAAGCCTCTTAAGATAAATATATTTGCAGAAGGAGCGTAACAACAATGGACTGTGACCCCAGAAAACAGAGCCGGATTATCCTGGATGGACCCGATCGTGCCCCTGCCCGTGCCATGCTGAAAGGGATCGGCCTGTCGAATGAAGACCTGACCAAACCCATCATCGGCGTGGCCAATACCTGGATCGAAACGATGCCCTGCAACTACCACCTTCGCAGGCTTTCTGCGAAGGTGAAAGAGGGGATTCGCGCAGCAGGTGGCACCCCGATTGAGTACAATACGATTGCCATTTCAGATGGTATTACGATGGGCACAGAGGGCATGAAGACCTCTCTCATCAGCCGTGAGATCGTGGCCGACTCGATTGAGTTGGTGGCACGCGGACATTTTTTCGACGGCGTCATCGCCCTTTCAGGATGCGACAAAACCATCCCCGGTGCGGTCATGGCCCTGGCCCGACTTAATCTGCCTTCACTCATGCTTTACGGCGGTTCCATTGCGCCGGGCCAATTTAAAGGCCACGATGTGACGATTCAGGATGTCTTTGAGGCCGTGGGTTCGGTTGCAAAGGGGAAGATGTCGATGGACGATCTGGCTGTTCTGGAAGATAATGCCTGTCCGGGGCCGGGCGCCTGCGGAGGTCAGTTTACCGCCAATACCATGGCGACCGCTTTTGAAGTCCTGGGTATTTCCTACATGGGCAGCGGAGACGTGCCGGCAATGGATGCCGAAAAAGATCAGGTGGCCTTTGATGCCGGCAAATTGGTCATGACGCTTTTGAAAAATGACCTCCGGCCCGACCAGATTATCACCAGAGAATCTATCGAAAATGCCATCGCCGCCGTTGCCGTCACGGGTGGATCGACCAACGCCGTGCTTCATCTTCTCGCCGTAGCACGGGAAATGGATATCCCCCTCAATATTGACGACTTCGACCGGATCAGCGAAAAGACCCCCCTGCTTGCCGATCTGAAACCGGGGGGGAAATATGTCGCCTCCGACATGCACCGGGCAGGTGGTATCCGTCTGATTGCGAAACGTTTGCTTGATGCCGGTGTGCTCCATCCAAATGTCATGACGGTCAGCGGTAAGACGATTGGTGCGGAAGCGGAAACAGCGAAAGAAACACCGGGACAGGATGTCATCCGACCGCTTTCAAACCCCAAAAAGGCGACCGGGGGACTGGTGATTTTAAAAGGGAATCTGGCACCTGAAGGCTGTGTCATCAAGGTTGCAGGCCATGAGCGCATGTATCACCAGGGTCCGGCGAAAGTCTTTAACTGCGAAGAAGATGCCTTTGCTGCGGTACAATCAAACAGTATTGAGGCGGGCGATGTGATTGTGATTCGTTATGAAGGCCCGAAAGGTGGGCCTGGAATGCGGGAGATGCTGGGTGTCACGGCTGCAATCGTCGGAGCGGGACTGGGTGATTCAGTGGCCTTGATGACGGATGGCCGTTTTTCCGGGGCCACTCGCGGACTGATGGCCGGACATGTTTCACCGGAAGCCGCCGTTCGCGGGCCAATCGCCGCACTCAAAGACGGCGATCTTATTACCTTCGATATCGACAAACGAAACTTGAGCGTTGCATTGAGCGATGCCGAATTTCAGGCGCGTTTGTCAGAATGGAAGGAACCGATTCCACGTTATAAAAGTGGTGTGATGGCAAAATACGCCCGCCATGTCTCATCGGCCTCTGAAGGGGCCATGACAAGTTAAGTTAGGAAAATTGACACTATGAGTCTTCCGACAGCATCCGGTTCCTGGAACATCTTACAGTCCATGTCGACGGCGCGCTCGCATCCGGCGGTGGCGGCATTCGAAGGGAAGATCTATGCCTTCGGTGGCGGTGGCCCGAATTTTCTTAGTCTGAATACCTCTGAAGTTTACGACCCTACCTTAAACCAGTGGTCTCCTGTTTGTTCAATGCCGACGACTCGTTCCGGTGCGATGGCGGCCGTGCTGGGGGATGTGATTTATGTGATGGGCGGCGGTTTCAAAAAGCCGGATGGGAAGTTCAAGTTTCTCACAACGGTAGAGGCCTATTATCCCTTAGAAGACCGCTGGGAAGAAAAACCTGCCCTACTCCAACCTCATGATTACCCCGCCTGTGCTGTCCTTGACGGTCAGATCTATATCATAGGAGGACACCATCCCGATGCCACAGAAGGAGGCCCGCAAACCGATCCGGCTTTCGCCTTTTCTCAACGCTGGGATGGAAAATCTGAGCAATGGGAAGAAATCCCTCTAATGCCGACACCCCGTTTTGCTTCTTCTGCCGTGAGCATTGACAACAAAATTTGGGTCATGGGAGGTGTCGCCTTCACCCCGGAAGGTTTTAACGAATACGACTTGATCGAGATTTTTGACCCCCAACACGGAACATGGTCTCGGAGTACTGTTTCCCTTCCCTGGTCTTCTGCTGGTCAGGGCACCTGTCTGCTTAATGGCTGCCTTTACAGCTTCGGCGGATTTCGAGAAGGGGTCGGTATCGGCTTACATGCTGCGGTCTGCAACTTGTCCGAAAAAAACTGGTCGGAGCTTCCAGAGATGCCACATAGGCGTGCCGCAATGGGTGTGGTCGTTATTAATGAAACGATCTACCTCATCGGGGGCTGGCGTGCGGACCGTTCGGTAAAAGACTCTGTCGTCGCCTATCAAGATACGCGGTCTTAACAAAGCGTCCCTCCCCATCTCATTGCTGAATGCAGGAGCCTGAATTCAAACACACAAAATAAAATAATCAACCAATCCATCCATCCTTTTTTTTATCCAAAGCCCCTTTCGCCTCAAAGGCTGTGAGTGCTTCGAGCAGTCCTCCGGTACGCCAAAAAAGACGAGGGTTCCACGTCCTTGACTTTGCTCAAGCGAAGCTCCTATTCTGAGAATAAATATCAATGTCAGCGACTAAATAAAATGGAAAAGCGACACTAAGGGGGTGGTGCCTATGCATAAAAAGTCAGTCGTCGTTTATTTCTGATTAGAACACCAGTACTTGAAACGCTGCTTTTGTAGCGGTATTTCAGGACGAAAAAGGAGGAATAAAATGAAAGGATATAAGATATTTCTCATGGTAGTGATGCTTCTTTTGATGCCGGTTTTCTCATCCGCCCGTGCAGAAAGCTACCCTTATCTGTTGGAACGGAATCTCACATCACATCGAAGCATCGCCAGCTCGGTTTGGGCTGTGATGGGTGACATGGTTTTTTTGAGTACTGAAGAACGCACCCTGCGGACCTTTGGGCTCAGTGAATGGAAACAGGAAGGATTTGCCATGCCGAAAGAAGGGGATGAGGTTTCACTCATCCTGGATTATGGCAATACCATCATTGACATCACTGAATCGGGTGGTAAGGGTGGTTTCTTTGGAAACGAAGTCAGCGGAAAGGTTCATCTCTTCAACGGCCCACACATGTGGATCGCGATCAAAACGAATGATGGCGAAATGCAGGCTTTTGCCCTGAAAGATGCTGCCGCGACAAAATTAAATGGCATCGAATCCGGCAGACCCATCATATTGGCTTTGGATGGAGAGAATCGGGTGATGGATGTTTTTCGACCTTGAATCAAGTAGGTTCGTCTGTAAACCCTAAAGCCGTCCCGCAAAAAATCTGTGGGGCGGCTTTTTAGGTGCTGGACTTTGGACGAAGCCAGCCTTCCGGGACGAGCTTTCCGCCGGGAACTTTCGGGCCGGTAACGGTGTGTGTGGCGGAATCGTAAGGCAGTATACCGGTGCCGTGTTGAGAAAAGTTCTGTTCAATGACCTCTATGTGGTCATTTGCGACTGAGGTGATGATTGCAACATGGCCGTAAGGCCCACCTTTAAAAACGATAATATCATCGGGGAGTGGCGCAGTCGATCCGCCATTTTTGAAGGCATTGAGGCCCTTAGCCTCTGCCGTTTTAAAATAGTTCTTCGCGTCTCCAGCCCAAAGTTTTCCCGTCATCCCGTCGCGTGTTTCAATGCCCTTGACACGGTGATAGAAGCGTCGGACATATTCAACACACTGATATTGTAGACCGTAGACGGAATTCCCCTGACAACTGCCATAAGGATATGTGCCGTTGGATCGGGCGGGAACACCCTTGTAGGAAGCAATTGTAGAGGCGCAGGGTGCCCCTGCTGAAGGTTTTCCGCTTGCCGGCAATGCACTAAGAATCATTACGATGAAGAGAGTAAAAAGGGGAAGGGATCGATTTCTTAGAGTGGATGATTGTCGAAGCATTCCGAGCAGGGTAGTAAATTCTTTATTGAAAGGTCAAATTTAAAAAAATCATCTCTAGTATTCAGTTGAGCAGTTTATCTGCAAAAGTAGATTCTAAAGCGCTTTTCTCTCCTTTTTTAGGCATTTCAAAAAGTATTTCAGTGTCGATCGCCCGATTGCTATTGAAGCCTATTTTTCAATAAGCTCTGCCCTGAGAGATCTGTTGACATTCTTAAGGGGGGGTGATAATTAAGCCTCGCATGTCGCCCCGAGTACGTAATAGGTACGATCAAGGAAAAATCATCTTTCTAAAGGAGAGAAGCTAGCGATGCCTACTGTAGAAGCTAATAAAACACCGTTCGTCGGCATTATCGGGGGCAGCAAGAGCGATTTTCCGATTCTGGAACTTGCGGCCGAAATGCTCAATTCGCTCGAAATCTCTAATGAATTGAAGGTTGTCTCCGCCCATCGTACACCCGATTATCTCTTCTCATACGCCGAATCGGCTGAAAGCCGTGGTGTGGAAGTGATTATCGCGGGCGCCGGAGGCGCAGCCCACCTGCCCGGTATGGTTGCGGCCAAGACCCACCTGCCGGTGATCGGGGTGCCGATTCCGACAAAAAACCTTCAAGGGCTCGACTCCCTGCTTTCCATCGTTCAGATGCCGCGTGGCATTCCTGTCGCGACGGTTGCAATCGGGGGGGCGCAAAATGCGGCCTTATTGGCAACGGCCATCCTGTCTCTAAAATATCCAGAAATCAGAAAACGCTTGCTTGCATATCGCGCAGAGTTGACCCGCTCCGTGCTTGAAGGAAATTAATTGTGAGTTCAATGAGTTCAAGCTTTCGTAAGGTCGGGATTTTAGGTGGCGGCCAGTTGGGCACCTTTTTTACGATCGCCGCCAAACGACTTGGACTTCAGGTCAGCGCCTGGGACAATCATCCGGAAGCCCCCGCTCGCCTGTGGGCAGACCGCTTTAGCAATGCCGATTTTAATGATGAACAGGCCTGTGAAAATTTTATCGAGGAAAATGAAGCGATATCATTTGAGTGGGAAAATATCCCGGTCGCCCTGCTCAAAAAAATAGAGGCTAAAAGACCGGTCCGGCCGGGGAGCGAGGTCTTGTGTCTGCTTCAAAATCGAATTTTGGAAAAAGGCTTTCTTGTCTTACATCAGTTTCCCGTCAGTCCTTACCGTCAGATTCTGGAACAGGTAGATTTGCGTGATGCGGCCAATGAGCTTGGTTTTCCCCTAATTTGCAAAACAGCAACAGCAGGCTATGATGGCCTAGGGCAGTTCACACTGACAAAAACTGCGGACATCGCACTTTGGACGGCCACGCCAAAGCGATGCCCTCAGGGGTGGATCTTAGAGAAGTACGTTCCTTTCCAAAAAGAACTTTCCGTCGTCGTTGCACGAAATGAGCAGGGCCAGGTGATACACTATCCGGTAACGGAAAATATTCATGAAGCAGGTATCTTAAGAAGCTGTCAGGTCCCCGCCAATATCGACCCGATGCTTTCTCTCAAGGCTGTGGACCTTTCCAAGAAGATTGTATCCGCTTTAAAGGGAGTAGGCGTTTTTTGCATTGAATTTTTTTTGCTGGAAGATGGAACTTTGCTGGTGAACGAAATCGCGCCGCGCCCACATAATTCAGGCCATTACAGCCTGGATGCTTGCGATTTTTCACAGTATGAACTACAGGTCAGAGTGCTTTGTGGCCTGCCGCTTTTATCGCCGACTCTTCTCAATCCGGCAATCATGATCAATATCTTGGGCTCTGAAATTACAGCGCTACGGCAACCTGAATATTTTCATCAGCTTCTATCGATTCCAGGCGCAAAGGTTTATGACTATCGAAAAGAGACGATCAAGAAACGCAGAAAAATGGGACATGTCACTTTGATTGCAAAGGACAGCGCAGCCTTATGCTCAAGAGCAAATGCGCTACGGGCGATTCTTGATCGGGCTGCGCTTGAATAAAAATAATGGCGTTGAGCGATCACATTTCACAGAAATATGCTGACTTGTTTGAAACACCGAGGAATCAAAAAAGCTCCCCTCCAAGTGGAATTGAAGGGGAGCAAAATCCGTTCATTTCTTAACTTGGAGGGCTAAACAATGAACACTAGAAATATAGCAGATGAGCAACTTTATGTAAATGTCTTCAATCGCTAGATACTGTGCTTCAGCCACTTGAACCAACCTCACTTGATCAATGCAGGACTGTAAAACAGACTAATATAAGCATGAACATGGGACTTGACACATTTTTTTTATGGGCATATAAATTTACCACTTATAAAGCACTTTTGATCACCCTCAATAACGGATAGGAGTTACTCTAAAATCACGATGTCTGTTGCCGTAAGCATGTTTGTCCTCATCACTCTTATTGTCGGATCGATAAGCTATGTTTATCGCTTTCGAGGGCATGAACGTTATGCCGATTTTGCAGAATACTTTAGAAAAGGGTGGCCGATTTTTACACCCTTAAATTGCGTACTTTATCTGTTTACGAAGCAGCGGGCACGATGCTCGGTCATGAATATGCAAGACTTCGGAGAGCTTTCGGAGATTCAAGCAAATTGGAAGGTGATTAGAAAAGAAGTCCTTGCTTTGCATGAAAAAGGGTATTTTGAAACAACGACAAAACCGGGGGGAAGCGCTTATTACGATATAGGTTTTCGTACATTCTACAAGTATGGATGGAGCAAATTTTACCTTAAGTGGTACGGTGGTTACACCCATCGTTCTGCCATGCGCTTGTGCCCGAAAACGGTGGAAGTGCTAAAAAATATTCCATCGGTGAATGGGGCCATGTTTACCGTAATGAAGCCCAAGTCCCAACTCACTCGCCACCTTGACCCTGCGGCAGCCTCCCTGAGATATCATCTCGGTTTAGCCACCCCGAATTCAGACGATTGTTACATCAATGTCGATGGGGAAAAATATTCATGGCGAGACGGGGAAGCTTTTATGTTTGACGAAACCTATCTACACTTTGTCCGTAACGATTCGGATCAACCCAGACTCATTTTAATGTGCGATGTTGAAAGGCCTATGAATAGTCTCGGCCTCCTGATTAATTTTATCTATAAATTTCTGATGCGTTTTACAGTCGTTCCAAATATGGAGGGGGACAGACGAGGTCTTGCTAACCTTGTATTTTCCAGTCTTGCTCCGATTCTTGAGAAGAGCAAAGCGCTCAAGCAGACAAATAGGAACCTATATTTACTGACTAAGTATTCTGTAAACACACTTTTAATATTTATTGTCGTCGCTCTTATGGCAGGCGGTATCACATTATTCTCTACTCTGTTTCACTAATACCTAAATCCTTCAGCACCGATAAAATGAAAAGATGTCTATTTTATTGAGTGGGCTTCAGGTGTAGCGGTAGTCTCCCCCTGCCATGGGGTCAGCCTTGATACAAAGAACACCTCTTTCTTTCCCTGACTGTCGTCAAAACAAGACACAGAATCCTCTCTACCCAAATCATCAGGCCAATCTCGTGCCGGAACGCTTAGCCCGAACCCTCCATCATTTCGGTCAGATTTCAATAGAAATCTGCATCATTTAAGCGCTGGCTTCCCGCTTAATATGCGAAAATGGCCAAAAAGCTGTCAGCCTTTAGACCCTATCCAGGCAAGCTGGAAAGAAAATGAACGACACCGGAAGATTGCGACTCTTGAGGGCATCGACAAAACCCAAGACAAGCAGATCAAATCCCTTAAACCTAAAAAAATCAGTTAAAAGTTGGCCAGAGTCTGTAAGGTATTGATATTATGAGGGATGAAGACAAAAAACTCTCTGAAAATGACTCACCCAAAAGGTGAAGACAAATTAGCAGAAAAAAGAGCACTTTTAGCCCCCTTG